>REDL01000066.1 GCA_007693505.1 Desulfovibrionales bacterium
ACCCCAAGCCCTGGAGCCCGCCTGTCCGAAACGCATATTGACCCAAAATATTAAACAGTTTCCTTGCCATGCATCTTCTCAATTTTCGTCCCTGCCCCCTTCTCCGGCGTTTCATGGGGCATTTTGGGGATGTCCTTGCGACTCCGGTACCAGGCCATAATTTTTTTTGTAGCCAGTGGGAAGATGCCCAGGAGGACAAAGGAGAAAATGAGTCCTGGCGAGAGAATGCCGCCCAGGGAATCGATCCGGCCCAGTTCCCGGCCGGCATTGACGTAGACCAGCGTCCCGGGAAGCATGCCCACCTGGGAGACCCAGAAGAAGGTCCGCAGTTTCATCCGGGTCAGGCCCATGACCAGGTTGATCATCCAAAAGGGGAAAATGGGCACCAGGCGGAGCGTAAACAGATAGAACGATCCTTCCCGCTCAACACCCTGGTTGACCGTGGCCAGGCGTTGTCCGAAACGACGCTGGACCCAGTCCTGCAGCACGAAACGGGACACAAAGCAAGCCAGTGTGGCCCCGATGGTGCTGGCGAAGGAAACCACCACCGTGCCCACCAGCAGGCCGAACAGCGCGCCGCCGGCCAGGGTCAGGACCGCAGCCCCGGGCAGGGACAGGGATGTGGCCAGAATGTACACGAACATGTACACGGCAATCACCGTGGCGGTCTTTTCCGCGTACAGGGCCTGGAAGCGCTGCTGCGAATCCTTGATGTAGTCCAGGGAAAGATACTGGCCCAGGTCAAAGAGAAAAAAAGCCCCCACCAAAGCGGACAAGATCAGGAGCAGGACGATTTTTTGAAATGTTTTCGCGTGCATTCTCTTTCCTTTGTCGCGTCCCGAAAAGCCGCGGGACGCATTGTTGTTCAGTCAACGAGGATGGTTCATTTTGCCGGGGAAATTGGTTGACACTTCCGGTTACGGTTGTTCATGCCCATGCCGTAGGGGCGGCCGGTCGCCCCTACACCGAACGGGTGCCGGAAAGAAGGCGTTACGATTTGTCAACCAATCCTGAACCATACCAGTCATCGACACGGCAGTCACAAAGCCGCCACGTCCGCAACGGTCAATTCACCCGGAAGAAGGCAGATAGAATCCCCCGCCGGATCGTGGCCTTCCCCATTCCCCGGCGATGGATGTCGCCAGGGTTTCACCAAGACGACGGGCAGCCAGAACCACATCCGGATTGTCCTCGAACCGCAAAAACATCTCCTTGCGAACCCGCGTGAACGATTGCAAATCCTTATCCTTCCAGGTCAAGGCCGGAATGCCAACCGGACATTTTGGTCCCAGGCCGCAGGAAAAACACGGAGGCGTATCGGACAGGAAAAGAGCCGCACCGACCACATTGCAAAAATAAATGTTTTTCAAATACCCGGCCATGTCCTCTGCCGCCTTTTCCGGCGCCTCGCCACCGACCGCGACAATCGCCACAGGAAGATTCCGGAGCGTCGGTGTCTGATGATACAGCGGAAACAGGCGCTCCATGAAGACATGGGCCAAAGAGTTGACCCGTCCGTTATAATTCACTCCACCCAGAATGAGACCATCAATCTGTTCAAGTCGCGGGTAGACGGCATGCATATCATCACCCTGCACGCAACGTTTGCTGCGAGCGCATTGCACGCAACCGGTACAGGGGTGGATCGTCAAATCAGCCAGGCGAATCATGTCGTAGTCATGCCCTGAGGACTGGGCTGTCAGGGCAACCAACCGTTCCAGGTTGCCTTGTTTTTTGGGGCTGGAATGCACAACGAGAATCACGTCACACCGTCTTTTTTTACAAAGAAAACAAATTTTTCGCAGAAAATCGCGAACCTCTCCATCCCCTGTCCAACGCCCTGAACTAGGACGCGATACTCCCCCCTCAGGTGAATCCGGCACCTGCGGTGCAGGCATAGCAATGGTCGGCCACGGGAATGGACTTCCCGGTTGCGGGCGGACCCTGCAACTCCGTGACATGCCACCGCACCCCCGACAGGGGAATGCCCTTGGCCAGATGGAAGTCGCAGTCGTGCAGCTCCCCGTTCCAGTCCACGGAGACCATGGTTCGGCACATCACACCGGCCACGGCGGCCGGATTAAAGGCTTTGGCCAGGCGATCCATGTACGGGTCGTAATTCCCGGAGGAATCCAGCCAGGTCTTGAATCGGCCCAGGGGTACGTTGGCAAAGGTGTACAACTGATTGAAGACAATGCCCCATTTACGCTGCAAGTCCCTGCGGTAGCGCTCCTCGGCCCGGTCCTGCCCGGGAGGAAGGAAGGCCCCGGCCGGGTTTGAAACCAGATGCAACTCCAGTCCGGTCCCGGCCTGTCCGTATCCCAGGGAGTTCAACCACTGCAGTGTTCCCACGCTGGTGTCCATGACACCGCCTCCGCGCTGGGCATCGGTCTGGGAGGCGTGGGTCGCCGGAAGGGAAGCCACCAGGACCACCTTCAGCTCGCGGCACAGCTGTCCGAGATGTTCCCGGGCCGTGTCGCGGATGGCGGTCAGATTGGAGCGAAACATCACTCTGGGCACTGCGCCGACGAGACGGGTCAGGAGGTGATCAATCCCCGGGACCATTTCCGGCGCCCCACCTGTCACGTCAGCGGTCTGGAATCCGCCACGGGCCGCATAGTCCGCGACTTGGTCCATGGTCGCTCGGCCCATGATTTCGGTACGAGCCGGTCCTGCCTCCAGGTGACAATGCTTGCAGGCCTGATTGCAAAGCAACCCGGTATTGATCTGCAGCGTATGGGTTGGGTCACGCTCCAAACGCAAACCATGCCGCACCAGGGATTGGCCGAATCCGGCTCGGACATTTGGACTCACGCCGTTGTTGAGCTCGTCTCCAGCGCAATCGTATCCATTCATGGTCGATTCCCTCCTGCTTGGAGGGTTAAAGAGAGAGCCGCTCCGCAACGTTGCGCATCTGGACCCCATGCACCAGCGACGCGCCCCCGCGGATCGCCGCGGCAACGTGCACGGCCTCGGTCATCTCCGCCGTGTTCGAGCCTTGCTCCAGACATTCCTTGGCATAGGCGTCAATGCAATAGGGACATTGCACGGCGTGGGCCACGGCCAGGGCGATCAAACTCTTCTCCCGGGCCGAGAGTTCCCCCTCAGCCATCACAGCACCGTAGTACTCGAAGAATTTCCCGGCCAGTTCCGGAGCGTCCTTGCCGATTTCCGGGAAACGCGGCAAATCGTCCGGATTATAGTAGGATGACATTGCCCTCTCCTTGATGTTTGATGGTGTGCACAGATGGCTCATTCATTGAGATCCCAATCGTAATCGTAGGAAATGCGGCCGCTGTAATTGCGCAGCGTTGCGGCCAGAGGCGGCTCGGCATATCCGGCGATATGCTCCAGGATCTCCTGGTCGTCTTCCCCGAAATCCTCCGAAAACCAGTCATAAATGGAGGAGAGGCCAAGCCGTCGCCCCCCTGGGTCGACTCCTCTGGGATGATTGATGAATTCCCGGGCCGCCGCCTCCAGCATGGGTTCGAGATTCCCGGCGGTGAACGGACGGGGTTGCAGATTCGGGCAGCCAATGCTGGCGCAGTTCACGCCGTAGTGGATGCGCGGATCATTCCAGATCGGACGCAGGATGCGGTGTTCGATATCGTTCAGGGTCAGGGACTCCCCCTCGACCTCCACCAATGGTGCGTCCCAGGGGCCACGGGAGAAAAAACCGGGGGAAATATTGATCTGTCTGATGCTCGAAACAGGATAGTGCTCCAGAATGACTTCGAGGGTCAAGGCATTGTAAAAATTGAACCAATACGCCATCTGCTCCGCCCGGTTCAATGCAGAAACCGGCGTGTTCTCCAGCAGCTCCAGATAGCCCTGCAACAAAAACCGATCCGCCTCGGTGACGTCCGCATACCGGACACGATGTACGCCGGATGGATGATCCGTGACCAGGTACTTTTGCAGAAAATCACCCCAGGCACTGTGGTCGACCTGCAGGGCAGCATCCGGATCATGAGCCTCCCATCGGGGCCAAAGGACTGACTTGGGCGCGGCCAACACGGTTGCGGCCGCCATGAGCAGGCCGATGACGACCACGCTTTTGATCAGGTACATTGCAGGCTCCTTTTTTTCGTTGCGATGAACAGTCCGTTGAAAAACTCCCAATTGCTGCGTCGCTGCAAAAAGTTCAAACTCTCACGTATGAATAAATACGCTTCGACCTTGAACTCTTTTTGCTCCTTGCACTTGGGATTTTTGAACGGACTGTGGATAAGGACTTTATCAACACTCAGTTACAAGCAATCAATTTACGCGATGAATCACGGCCCGACGTCATAACGCTCGGAATCGCGGTGAATATCCTTCCAGACAAACCAATAGGTCACGATCACGGGAATTTCCGCTCCCTGGGCATCACGGACGCGCAGCGTGTCCGTGTCCGGGTCGATGCGCAGCACCAGCTCCTCTCCGCCCAGAGTATCCTGAATTTCCCCAACGTGGCGCAGTTCCTCCAGTGGATAGGCTTTCACGCCTCCAGACCAACGCACCCCGGCGACCAGTTCCTTGGCCTCATGCCCCTGCAGGATATCCCGGACAAACCCGAAAATCGTTCGTCGACTGGTATAGTATTCGGCATAGGGGTCACGGTGGTAATCCCGGTCATATCCGGTATTTGTGGAAAGCACGACAGTTTCCGGATGCGTCCGTCGCCATGTATTCCAGGTGGTCAGCGTGGATGGAAGCACTTCCAGGCTGGCGCCGGTCATTGGCCCGGTCACAGCGGCATGCTGAACCTGGAGCCACAGGGATTCGGTCTGGTGGTCGTACATCAGCAGATTATTCTTGTAGAGCATCCCGGAGACCCCAAAGGTCAAGACCTGATCCTGAACCTGGCGGGAGTAGACCACTCCCGCAAAGGCCAGCGGTCACCAGCTGACCAGCACCGGGTCCGGACCGAAATCATCATTGACCAGTTCATGCCAGGACAGGATGCGCAGCGGATACGCCCGTGCCACACCATTGAGCACGACGCCCAGCACCTGGTCCGCTTCATCCAGGAAATCAGCCTTTTCCGGAGCAATATACTCCGGATGGAACAAGGCCGGAATGCCGTCCCTGGGGGGACCGCCAGAGATGATCTCCGACGGCGGAATGCTATGCCGGGAAAAATCCCAATTCCCAAAAGCCGCTAACGGCATTCCCAGAACCAGCCATACAATCAATAAATATCGCGTCACGATCACTCCTTGTGCTGTCTCGATTAAAAACCGATCAGTCCGCCAGGACACGAGGGTCGCTGCTTGTCTCATGTGCGCAGCGACGATTCATGGTAAGCATCCGATTTCGGGTGTCCGCTCATGACTGTTTTTCTCGATGGATCAGGAGCATGCTCCACAACCTGGAGCAGGAGCCTTTCCATAAGATCAGCGATGCCCCGGGCATCGTCACTGGTGATGAAGTCTTGAATCGACTCAATGGAATCAAAAACCACGGCTCCGTTTAAAAACGAGGCAGGCGAAGTGTGCCTGTCGCACAATTCCACCGCGAGGATATAGCCCCCAGACTCACTGCGATACAATTCAAGATGCATTTGAACCGTGCTCGAAAGGTCCTGCTCCGGCTCATGCTCGGAAGCAAGCAGATCTCCGTTAAAAACCAAATCACCACGATGCATCGTCGCCAATCGAATCTCGCTCATCGGACTCTCCTTGTTGGTCGTGCCGGAGTTGATTACAGCCCAATGGTTTCCTGAAATCCTTCAGCAAAACACAATATCATCCGCCTGTATCCATGCCAGGAAACCCTTTGCTCAACTCGCCATGCCGTCAACCTACTTCTGCAAACCAATCCAAAACATCAGCCAGGTTACAATTCCTTCTGGACCATGTCTCTTCAGCCCAGTTCCTTGTCCAGGTTCACGGCCGCGCTGATCAGGGCCAGGTGGGTGAAGGCCTGGGGGAAGTTGCCCAAGGCCTCGCCGCACGGCCCGGCCTCCTCGGAATAGAGTCCAACGTGGTTGGCATAGCCAAGCATCCGCTCGAACATCAGCCGGGCCTCTTCCAGGCGCTTCGGATCCGTGCGTCCGGCCCGGGTCAGGGCTTCCACCATCCAGAAGCTGCAGATGTTGAAGGTTCCCTCCTCGCCGGTCAGGCCGTCCTCGGTCGTGTTTACGTTGTAGCGGTAGGTCAGGCTGTTGGAGACCAGGCCGCCTTCCTGGGGCGGTTTCAGGGTTTCATCCAGCGTGGCGAGCATCCGCTTATCCGAAGGAGCGACAAAGAACGTCAAGGGCATGAGCAGGTTGGACGCATCCAGGGCATCACTGCCGTAGGACTGCACAAAGGCCCCACGGTCCGCATTCCAGCCCCGGGCCATGATCTCCTCGTAGACGGCGTCCCGGGCCGCCAGCCAGCGCTCCCGATCCGCTGGGAACGAGCGCTTGTCCGCCAGTCGCAGTCCCCGGTCCAGGGCCACCCAGCACATCAGTTTGGAGTAGGTGAAATGGCGGCGGCCGCCTCGCGTCTCCCAGATGCCCTCGTCCTCGCGCTGCCAGTTGTCCACCACCCAGTTGATCAGCTTGCGCAATTGCACCCAGAAGTCATAGGAAATTTGCGCGCCGTGCTTGTTGTAGAGGTACACCGAGTCCATCAGCTCCCCGTAGATGTCGAGTTGGAGCTGATCAAAGGCGCCGTTGCCCACGCGGACCGGCCGGGAATCCCGGTAGCCCTTGAGATGATCCAGGATGTATTCCGTCAGGTCATGCTCGCCATGGATGCCGTACATGATCTGCAGGGAGCCGTCGGGATTGAGTTCATGGGTCCTGGCCTCGATCCAGCGCATGAAGCAGCCCGCCTCCTCGGTGAAGCCGATGCGCTGCAGGGCATAGAGGGTGAAGGCCGCGTCCCGGATCCAGGTGTAGCGGTAATCCCAGTTCCGCTCACCGCCGACCCCCTCGGGAAGCCCGGTGGTGGGCGCGGCCACGATGGCCCCGGTGGGCTCGAAGGTCAGCAGCTTCAAGGTCAGCGCGGAACGCTGAACCATCTCCCGCCAGCGCCCGGTGTAGGAGCAGCTGCGCAGCCAGCCTCGCCAATAGTTGACCGTGGCCCGGAACAATTCCTCGGACTCCTGGTCCGGAACCGCCGGGCTGCATCCGGCGTCCTCCGGGATCTGGTGCAGAACAAAAGTCATGCTCTCGTTTTCCTGGAGGTGGAAGGCACTGGCCGCCCCGGGCGCGGCATGGCCGTCGCCGGCCTGGAGCGCGGTGAACGCCGGCTGACCGCTCAGGGCCAGATGCAACCCCGGCCCTCGGAAGATCACCCCCCGCCCCGTGACGACCACCTCGCCCTCGGAGCGGGCAAAATCAAAGGCCGGGCGGCATTCCAGGCGAAACTCCATGCTTCCGCGGACCACGTTCAGGCGGCGTACGACCCGGTGCTGCCGCTCATCGTCCTCTCCATGGACCACGGGCATGAAGTCGATCAATTCCGCAACACCCTTTGCGGTGAAGAACCGCGTTACCAGGACATTGGTTTCCGGCCAGTAGAACTGCTTCGTGGTCACCTCGTCCCCGTTCCGGGGGGCGATCCGGAAAAATCCGCCCTGCTCGTCGTCCAGGAGGGCGGCGAAAATGCTCGGCGAATCGAAATGGGGAAAGCAGAGCCAGTCGATGGATCCGGTGACCCCGACCAGGGCCGCGGTGCGCATGTTCCCGATCAGGGCGTAGTTGTCGATGGGCTGATAGGCCATGGCTGCTCCTTGCTGGTTGGGATTCAATTCTGTTCGGCCAGGTCGTTCGGGCCAGTCAGACCGGCCTGGACGGTCGGGTCGGCAAAGTCGGCCAAGTCGGCCAAGTCGGCCAAGTCGGCCAAGTCGGGCGGACCGGCCTCATCCAAAAGCACCCGCAGCAGCTCGGCCACGCTCCAGGCCTGGGCAATGCAGCCGCGGGGAGTGTGCGGCGGCTGTCCGTCGAAGATTTCCGAAACCGTGCCGATTCCGGCTTCCAGGAAATGACCGTGGATATTTTCCCGGATTCGAGCGACCTGCTGTCTGCCGGCATGCCCGCGATAGCGGATCAGGGCCGAACAAAAAGGCCCCAGCAGCCAGGGCCAGACCGTGCCCTGGTGGTACCCTCCGTCACGCTCCAAAGGTCCGCCTTCGTAACGCGGTCGGTAGGCCGCATCGCGAGGATCCAGGGTTCGCAGTCCGCACGGAGTGAGCAGATCCCGCTCCACGACCTTGAGCACTGCCTCGGCCCGCGTACCGGACAGCAGGGTATAGGGCAGACCAATGGCGAGAATCTGGTTGGGACGCAATGCCGTGTCCCGGTCGGCACCGTTCACGACGTCGTCCAGGCGCTGTTCCCGCGCACTCCAGAACAACTCGTTGAAAGCCCGCCGAACTCGTTTGGCCTTGCACAAGGTCTCCAGTGCCGCCTCAGGCAACACGAACAACTCCTGGAAGCGGGCCAGAATGCACAAGGCATTGTACCACAGGGCATTGATCTCCACAGCCTTGCCCTGGCGCGGCGTGACCACCCACTCCCCGACTTTGGCGTCCATCCAGGTCAGCTGTACGCCAGGTTCGCCGGCATGCAGCAAACCGTCCCGATCCACCCGGATTCCGAAGCGAGTTCCCCTTTCCGACCAGTCCACGATCTCGACCATGGCCGGCAGCAGGACATCCCTGATGAATGCCTGTTCCGCGGAGTCGGTTCCGGCATGGCGATGAAAATGGAACGCGGCCACGAAAAACCACAAGGCCGCGTCCACGGTGTTGTACTCCGGGTGATCATCGCCTTCGCTGTACCGGTTGGGCAGCATGCCCCGGCTGACTGCCGCGGCGGATGTCGCCAGGATTTCCCGGGCCGCGTCCCGGCGGCCGATGGCCAACGTTATCCCGGGCAGGGAGATCAGCGTGTCCCGGCCCCAGTCCGTGAACCAGTGGTAACCGGCAAGAATGGTCCGCATCCCGTCCGATCGGTGCACCAGAAACTGGTCCGCGGCCAGGGCCAGCATGTCCGTGACCGGCGCGTTGCGCGGCAGGGCAAGGAGCAGGTTCTCCCGGCGCTGCTGTTCAAACTCCAGCAAACCGAAGGCGTCCCGACCCGTGGGGTCCTGGGTGGAGACGATCACCCCGATCCGCTCCCCAGCACACAGCCGCAACCGGAAAAGGCCATGGGTGAACAGGTCCTCGTGCTGGTCCAGACCGCGCTTGCCTTCCACAGGATACTCAAACCGGAAATACCACTGCGGATCGGGATGAAACGTCGCGCCCGGGATTTGAAGAAAGAGTTCCGGCACCCCGGCATAGGGCTGGACCCGGAAGACATCCTCCTGGAAATTCCCTGCCTGGCGGATGGCCCCGTTGGCCGTGACCAGCGCGTGGTAGTCCCTGCCGGCAATAAAGGGCTGCAGTTCGAGGGTGAAGGGCGCGGGTGCGGCCAGGACCTCGTAGAGTACCAGGGTGGAGTTCTCGCCATGTACCGCGACAACGGTCTTGCGCAGTTCAACGCCCCCAGCGGCGTAGGTGAAGCGCGGGAATAAATCCCTGGTAAAGCCTTGCAAGGATGCGTATCCGCGGGGGTGCACGGCCCCGGGATAAAAGTTGCACGCCAACTCATGGCGCTGGTCCGCGATGATCAGGGATTCATCCAGTCTGGAGAGCAGCAGCATTCTTCCGCCCGGCGGACGGGTCGCGGCCACCAGCAGACCATGGTAGCGGCGCGTATGGGCCCCGCTGACCGTGGACCCCGCCCAGCCGCCCAGGCCGTTGGTTTCCAGCCATTCCAGACGGGAAGAGCGATCCAGGTCGCCCAACACCTCCTGGTCCAGGGCAAGAGAGGCAGCCCCGCTCATGCCTGCTCCGGCTTGCGGCCCTGGAGATCCGAACGCCGCTTGATCAGGAGCGCGGCCAGGCCGGTCCATCCGGTCTGGTGCGAGGCCCCCAGCCCCAATCCGCTCTCGCCGTGAAAATACTCGTGGAACAGCCGCAAATCCCGCCAGTACGGGTCATGCTGGAACGGAGCGTCCCCGGGCAGACCGGGCACCCGGCCCTCGCCGTCTCTGCGGAAAAGACCCACCAGGCGCTCCGCCAGCTGGTTGACGACCTCTTGCAGGGTCAACTCTCCCTGCCCGAGGCTGGGCGCGCTCACGGTGAAGTTCGGACCCAGGTAGCGGTGGAACTTGGTCAAGGCCTGGAGAATGGAGTAGTTGATGGGCATCCAGACCGGCCCGCGCCAGTTGGAATTCCCGCCGAACAGGGAAGACCTGGACTCCCCCGGCTCATAGTTGATCAGGGCCTGACCGATGCCCGGCAGTCGTCCCAGATCGGCCTTATGAGTATGCATCCGGCTCACCCCGCGCAGACCGTGCGGTGCAAGGAATTCTTCCTCACTGAGCAGCCGACGCAGGATATGGGGAAGCATGGTATGGTCCACCAGGGACAGCAGCCGCTCGCCGCGCGCATTGACGGCCACGGGGCAGGCGCAGATGGCGTGGCCGTTGAACAGGCCGCCGGCATGCTCCTCCAGGAGACGCTTGAACCGTGGTGTCCTTTCCAGAATCTCCGGCTCCACGATCTCACAGGCAAACAGGGGAATCAGCCCAACGTAGGAATATACATCCAGCCGGTGGCGGGTTCCATCCGGGGTGGTCAGCAGGTCCTTGAAAAACCCGTCCTCGGGATCCCACAGGGACACCCCGCTGCCGGCATGGCCGGCAATGGCATTGGCAATGGCCAGGAACTGTTCGTAGTACTGGATGGCCATGTCTTCGTATTCCGACTGCTCCTGGGCCAGTTCCAGGGCCATGGCCGTCATGTTCAGGGCGAACATGGCCATCCAGCCCGTGGCATCGGCCTGCTTCAGTCTGAAGCCGGGAGGCAAAGGGCGGGACCGGTCGTAGACCGAGATGTTGTCCAGGCCCATGAATCCGCCCTCGAACACGTTCAGGCCGTCGTTGTCCTTGCGATTCAGCCACCAGACATAGTTCAGGGTCAGTTTGTGGAAAACGCGACGCAGCCAGCGCAGGTCTCCCTCACCACGTTGGCCCCGGCCGCGGCCAGGACGTGGGCGATACCGGCCCCGATACCCGAGCTGCCTCCGGTGACGATGGCCGTCTGACCAGCCAATGTGAAGGTCGGCTGGGGAAATGACTGTTGCATGGTGCTTCCTCCGATTCGATTCAAGCTCTGTTGTGCGACGTTTTCCCTTCAAGTATCTGCCATCCGTGGAAAGCCGCACCCCACAGCCCGCTGTCCTGGTCGTCCAGCAGGTGAACAGGGATGTTTTCCAGGACATGCCCCATGGTCGCGGAATGCAGGAATTCGGCACGAAATTGTTCATGCCCAAGGATTTGCGGATTCCTTCCCGCCACACCGCCGGCAATGAACAGCCCGCCCCGGGCCAGGATCTCCAGGGCAAAGCCGCGACAGGCCCGGCCATGAAACCGGGCCAGCCAGGCCAGGGTTTCCGACTCCATGGTCAACCGGGCGGCCACCTCCGGCGGTTCGAGATCATCACCGGTCAAAAACCAGTGCACAAAGCGCATCCCGCGTCCAGAAATTACAAGATTTCCGGTTATTTCTGAAAAACCGCCTCGCTCTCGGTAGAATTCGTGGAAACGCATCTCCTGTTCTGTACAAAATGGAAACAAGGCGTGCCCGCCCTCTGAGGGCCAAGCCTGAAACTCCGCTTCCGCCCCTGGAACAAGCAGGGCCTTGCCCAGAGCCGTCCCCCCGCCCAGCACGCCGATCACTCCATCGATCTCCGGTTCACCAGAAAGGATCTGCACAGCGGTGCAGCCCACAGGCGAAACGCAGGCATAGGCCTGGGCCACGAAATCGTTGATCAGTTTGGCATTGGGGGCCATTTTGCGCAGATCCGGGGCTGCCAGGTCAATATCCCAGGGGATATAGGGGGGAGCCGCAGACATGCCGTGCTCTAACGGCCCGGCCACGGCGATGACCATTGCATCGGCCTGGTCCGCGGTGAGTGAAAATCCATCCGCCGGCAATTGACGCAGGAGTTCACCAAAGGAACGTACCGAATTTGTGGCCAGCCAACAGGTCTGCAAAAGGGCGAGCCCATCCTGGTCATCGTCCTGAAAATGCCCGAACCGACTGTTGGTGCCGCCGATATCCGCCGCGAGAATGTGCCGCACGCCCCCCTCCTTGCGCATACCAATTCGCTATGCTGTTTTGCCTTAAGCGGCGTTCTTGAAATGGATGATCAGGGCCAGCGCATCCCGCGCGGACAGCCTGCCAATGGGGCCGGTACTGTAGCAGCCCACCGCGACCGTGCCGTTTGGGGTGAGGATGAAGCCGGCGGCGTGCAGATACGGCGGTTCGGGATCGTAATAGGCGCCGACAGCGCGAGAAATATCCTCCGCCGCAAGTCCATACGCCACGGGAAACGAAACACCCGTCGCCGCGATCATCTCCTCGGCCTTGTCCAGAGGGTCCACGGACCCGGCCAGGACAAGGACTCCTTCGTTCTGGATGGATTCCAGGGACGATTGAAAGTCAGCCAACTGCTGACGGCAAAACATTCACCAGTGACCGCGATACAGCAGACAAATCCCATACGACCCGGCGAACCACCCGGGGATTTCAACCGACTCGCCACTGGTCAACCCAACCCTTGCACGGGGAAAGACGTCCCCGGCATCCAGTCCAAAACCAATCTTCGCCATCACGATCTCCTTTGTTCAGTTGCAGTGCAGTTTGCAGATATCTCGCCACGATCACCCCTTGACCTCGTCTGACAGCGGGCGCTGGAATCATCGAGCCCGCTGCCTCGATTTCGCGCATTGCAGCACCGGGACGGGATGATGACCTACCGGGCCTTCAAGAAGCGGATGAAATCGTAATAGGCTACGGCCGCCTCTCCGGTGTCATCAGAGTCGGTCATCACCGCTACGGCGGCGATCATTGGTGGCTCGGAACCAAACGCCCGACGATAATCCTTGCGCAGATCTCGCCGCTCCGCTTTCCATTGCCCCACGTCGTCCGTTCCGCTGCGCACGGCGATCATCATCGCGTCCCGATGATAGCTGCTCGGAATCATCTCTGCCTGGGGGAGTCTGTTGGCCCAGATGTAATTGAGCACCGTGGACCGCAATCGGCCTCGATCCCGGAACACCACATAGACCCTGGCCGGGTAGTCATCACCGGCCTTCGTCCCGGCATCGCCCTTTTCCAGGACATTCTCCACTTTCCACCGCCATTCCAGGACGGGGTACTCCCTTGGATCGATACGGATGCGCATTACATACCCAGATGCTGAGGACACACTTTCAGCCCGCAACGCCATCACGCCATCCACGGAAACCGCCTCGTATCGGGTTTCAGAGCGATTTCGAAATGTCCGGTGCTCCCATTCAGGACGGACTCCCTGTTCAAAATCGTCCACCAGCAGTTCCGCGGACCATGAGCAGACAGCCAAGGAAAACAAGATGCACAGCACAGCCAGCCCTGTAAAAAAAACTGGGCCCCTGTCTTGAAAAAATTCCCGTTGCATACGTTCAGCAGCCACCTTCGCGTTTGTCACCTTCGGCCTGTCCTCCCAGGCTGGACAAGCTGATGCGCACACTACGGCCAAGTTTTGATAGAAGAATGTCAGCCAGGTAACATTCTTCATTACAGTCTTTCCTCAAGATGCCCATGAGACGTTTCAGTTACCGGACACGACTGCGGAGGATTCGTCTTCTCGTTCGTTTCATCAGTTCTTTTCGTTTTGTACATATCTTGTTACCCGTATCTTGACCGGAAATCCTTATGCTGCAGACCTGGATCATCGCTGGAGGTGCATGCCTCACCGCCATTCTCATGTTCATGCTCTGGCGCCGTCACGCATCCGGTCGAATCCATGGCCGCACAGCGCAGGCCGCACTGCATGGCCTGATCAGCACCGCCAGAATCATGACCCTGGTTGGGGCTTGGTGGCTGGTCACGGACGTACCAGGAGGAGTCGCACCTCATGGAGTGGATTGCGATGACCCGAACAGCCCCCTGGAAGACCTTTTCACCAAACTGACAACGAACATGATGGCCTTCTGGTTTTCCGACTGGACATCCATGTCATGCACGGCTGGGAAAAGTCGCCTGCATGCAGCACTAAATCAGTCGTATCCAAAAGCAGGGTTTTCGTGAGGTGGGCGGGGGGAGTAGGCTTCCTTATTATTCCGTCTGAACAACGACTATGCATCGACGTCACGGTCCCCTATTCGAAAAAAAATCTGCCCATGGAGACGCTGAAAAACATTGGACACCAGTCGAACGTTACGATGAAATGAGGGGAGGCTAAAGGTTCATTGGGCATCCCAACGGGCAGTAATGAAAGATGAGTACGGTACGAGGTTGCTGATCGATTTGGTGATAAGAGTCAGCACCCGGAAACAGCATGATCATGGTTGCGTATCGAAAAACGAGATTTTTCTCGAACTAAAATCATAAAAGAGCGTTCGCCAGATCCCGGCCCAAAACGAAGGCCTTTTCCAGAGTTTCCGGGTCTTACTTGACCCGTCCCCTGTCAAAAATCCTGAATAGAGCCAGTTCTCCGATGACCTCGTACCCAAGTGCCTCCAGCGGCATGCGCATGGCCTCCAGGGTGAAGCCCATATCTCTTTTGGATTCCTGCTCGCAGATCGCGACGATGACGGCCTTCCGACCTTGATTTTCCAAGCGCGTTGACCAAGCCCTGGGTATCGTATCCTGAAAATCGTAAAAACAGTAGAGCCGATCAAGCTTCGCGCATGGCTCACTTACACAAGAAGATGAAAAAGGGCAGACCCTACTACTATGTCCGGGAGATGGCGCGGATCGACGGCAAGCCGAAAGTAACCAACCAAGTCTACCTTGGTTCGCCAGAGAGGATCATGGCCTTGGCAAAAGGCACTCAGTCCGCGTTAGAGAAAATTCAAGTCCAAGAATTTGGCGCGCTGTGGCTTGCCGATTTGATCGATCAGGATGTCGGGATTACCCAGATCGTGGACGAGGCGGTTCCCAGAGGAAAGAACGAGACCGGACCCTCTGTGGGCGAGTACTTCCTGTATGCCGTCTTCAACAGGATGGTGGATGCCACATCCAAAAGAGCTTTGGCGGACTGGTACGGCAAGACTGCCATACAACAGATCAGGCCTGTGGACTTCAAGGCGTTGTCGTCCGAGAAATTCTGGAAGAAATGGGATCGTGTCAGTCAAAGCCAGGTTGAGTCCATCGCCAGAGAATTCTTCGCAAAGCTGGCGCAGCTTGAGATCTCTCATTCCGACTGCTTTCTTTTCGACACCACCAATTACTACACGTACATGGCCGGCGATACGAAGTCTGACCTGGCCCGGACAGGCAAAAACAAGGACGGCCGCTACTGGCTTCGCCAAGTGGGGCTTGCCCTGCTTGTGGCCAGGGACACCGGCCTGCCCTTTTTCTATCGGGAATACGAAGGCAACTGCCATGACTCCAAGGTGTTCCAATGCGTGCTGAAAGACGTTCTGGATGCCATGCGAAAATATGGCCGGCACGTCGTGACGGTGGTCGTGGACAAGGGCATAAACTCCGAAGACGCCATGGCCGTTATTGACGCCATGGACAACGTGCACTTCGTGACCAGCTACTCAACCTCCTTTGCCGAGGAGCTGATCCATGTCGGCAGAGATAAGTTTGTTGTTGTGGATACCGAAAAAAATCGGCAACTTCGTGAGCTCGACAGGGAGGACGATCAATTGACCGCTTGGCGGACCACCGGAGAGCATTGGGGGCAAACGCGGACAGTGGTCGTGACCGACAACCCCCTGACCACTTCCAAGCAACGGTACAAGTTCGAAGCGAAATTGCGAAAACTTCAGTCGACCTTGTACGAAATCCGGTCGAAGGTTCGCTCCAGGGCTGCCCAGTGGCGGAGCGAAGACGCGGTCAGGGAGCGCTACCGGGACATTTGCCGGGACATGCATCTTCCAGACACCCTTTACGACCTGAACTTTTCCGTGGAAAGTGGATGCCTGGTCATGAGTTTCCGCAAGAACCAGTATCGAATCGAGCGACACATCGACAGGTTCGGGAAGAATGTGCTGATCACGGACAGGATGGATTGGAGCACGGATGAAATCGTCCGGGCCAGCCTGGACAGGTACATGGTTGAACAAAGCTTTCGTCAAACCAAGGATGATGACCTGGTCAACATGATGCCCATGCACCATTGGACGGACAGCAAGATCCGCTGCCACGTCCTGTCCTGCATCGTTGCCCTCTCCTATCTGCGTTTGCTGGAAGTGCCTTTGAGCAAAGCAGGGCTCAAGCTCTCCGCGGCCACAGTCATGCAGGAGATGCAGGCATTGCATTCCTGCCTTTGCTGGCATGCAGGCGCACGAAAGGCGGTCAGGATGCTCGAGGAGCCAAGCGAAGCCCAGGCCCAGATATTGAAAGCCATGGGCTATGAAGTGAGCAGAGGGGTCTTACAAGAATTGGCAAGATAACATGCCGAAGTTACGACCGATTTCCGGAAACTCGGGGTGCAGTCTGCTAAACTCCTGTCGAATAATCTCGCCGAAAACGACATCCGAGTGACCAAGGTCCAGCAAAAGATCTCCGGGTGCTTTCGATCAATGCTCGGGGCAAAAATGTTCTGTCGAATCCGAAGCGATCTCTCGACCTCAAGGAAGCAGGGCGTTTCCGCTACCGAAGCCTTGAATCTCCTCTTCCAGGGCAAGAAGCTGCCAGAATTCGTCAACCTGGACGAGATGAGGAAAGTCGAGAATGCTGAGTAGTTACTCACTTTTGAAGATAATTGTAATCCAATGAACAGATCTTCCTTGGAAAATTCAGTTTTTTCAATGAAAAACAATTTATGAATGGAGCTTACTGCTCGGGCATATTCTTGGCCTTCGCACCAGACCTCTCATCTGGAGTTTCCTGAGGTATTGCGGGAATGTCCTTGCGACTCCGGTACCATGCCATCATTTTTTTCATAGCCAGGGGAAAGATGCCCAGCAGAACAAAAGAAACAATCAGTCCCGGCGAGAGAATGCCGCCCAGGGAATCGACCCGCCCCAATTCCCGACCGGCATTGACGTAGACCAGTGTCCCGGGAAGCATGCCCACCTGGGAGACCCAGAAGAAGGTCCGCAGTTTCATCCGGGTCAAGCCCATGACCAGGTTGATCATCCAGAAGGGAAAAATGGGCACCAGACGCAGCGTGAACAGGTAAAACGACCCTTCGCGCTCAACACCCTGGTTGACCGTGGCCAGACGTTGCCCGAAACGGCGCTGGACCCAGTCCTGCAGCACGAAACGGGACACAAAGCAAGCCAACGTGGCCCCGATGGTGCTGGCAAAGGAAACCACCACCGTCCCTAAAAGCAGGCCAAACAGCGCGCCTCCGGCCAGGGTCAAAACCGCGGCCCCGGGCAGGGACAGGGACGTGGCCAGAATGTACACGAGCATGTACACGGCAATCACCGTGGCGGCCTTTTCCGCATACAGGGCCTGGAATCGCTGCTGCGAATCCTTGATGTACTCCAGGGAAAGGTACTCGCCCAGGTCAAAGAGGAAAAAGGCACCCACCAGAGCGGCAAGGAGCAGAACAAGGAAGATTTTCTGGATGGTTTAGGAGGGCATTGTGATTACCGGGATAGTGACCGCTAATGGCCTAGCCGCTACGATCAAATGTAGGGGCGACCCGCGGTCGCCCAATTTCCACACGCACGTCATGGTTTGACGCATTCAACCGGCAAGGGCGACCGCGGGTCGCTCTACAGTTCCCCCCTCACACAATGGGCATGCGCATCTTCGAAAGTCATCTTCAACGCTTAGCCTGATTGACCCCCCATCCCGGTCAGGCAATCCTTCTGCGATTCGCGATTACCCGAGGAACCCAGCCACGCCCTGAATCCCCTCTCCAGGGCAACTATGTTCTCACGTAACCATCTGAAATTTATTAGGCCGGCTTGCCCTGTTTGGGACGGATCGGCTGTTTGACTGAACCAGGAAGCATTCATCAAGCCGTTGCCGGGCGCTCAAAGCACAACTTCCTGTTTTCATGGAGCAACGGCTTGATGTTACGAGACCGATGAAAGAGTTTCGAGCCGTTCCAAACAGGGCAAGCCAGCCGCCCTGGCAAGAAAAAATTGGTGAAAACAAAAATGTCATGCGCCTGTCACCCTGCTCTCTTCCGTACGTGAAGAAATGAAGATACGCACTTAACACGGACGAAGCCTTCATGGCCCTGAGCCGCCCGGGATAACCGAGTATTGAAAAAAGTCCTTCTCCAACAGTTCAAAACTGGAAGAGAATGGTGGATGAAATCTTTTCGAGAGTGGGAAAGGCGTGTTTCAACGCCATCCCCGAGGCAATCGTATCCGTGTAGATGGATATCAAGGCTTCACTGGCTCCCTGAGCGGAGCAGGTTCTGTTGTTGCACAGCATCAAGTTCAGGCAGATCGACATCTGCTTAGATTTTCGAAGGCGTCTCTTCATCCAGGCTCCGCAAGGCCCTCAGGCAACGGTTTTGCAGGTTGAGGCGGCCCCGGCTGTTTTCCCAGCGGTAGATGCTGGCCGGGGTCACGTTCAGCCTGGCGGCGAAGTCCTGGACAGGGAGGCCGGTTTTTTCCCGCAGCCGGGAGATGCTTGAGCCGGTGGGAGTGAAGGGCTTGGCCTTGGTTGCAGCTTTGGCTGGGGCTGACGGTTTTGCGCCAGGCTGGATGGCGTTTTTCCCTGACGCAGCGGGAGATTTTCGCGGTTTCCTGGTCGTCTGGCCGGCGGTTTTCGGGGCTGTTGCGGCGCTTGTCGCGGCTGCCTGTTTTTTTCGTTGCCCCTTGGCCACGCTTGGCCCGGAGGGCGGTTCGGCCGCTAGGACGGGCTCGCCTTCTTCATCCAGCTCAATGCCGAAAATATCCGCCAAGGAGTCTTCGCGCAGGCTGTCGGCCTTGGCCCCGGCCTCGCCGGGCAGGACCACGCCCTGGGCGATCAGCTCTTGCGGATCGACTCCGCGCAGCAGGAAAAGCAGGTTCGGATCGTCGTCCAGGCGGCTGCCCACGCCGTAGAGAACCGCAGCGACGTGCTTGCACATGGTCGCCCAGTCCGGGCAGGAGCATTTGAGCTTGATTTCTCCGGGCTGTGGAAACAGCCCATGATGTTTTTCGGTGACCACGCCCATGACCTGGGACGATAGCTTGCCCTGTAGCAGCTCGATGATCGACCCGACCTGGCCGGCGCACTTCTTTTTGATCTGTTCCCACTTGTCCTTGTCCAGCTCCGTGACAGAGATGGACACCTTGTACATCTCCGATCCGCTGACCATGGCCTCGATCCGACCTGGAGCGACATCCAGGTGGCAGACCGAGCCGTTGCGGACATAGGTTCGGCCCCGGGGCAGGCGGTTTTCGTAGTCGGAAAAGGACTCCAGATGGTCGCACCAGCCCTTGCCCCAGAAGCTGCGGGCAATGGTCCGGCCCTCCATGACCACGGGCTGGACGCAGGTCCCTTTCTTGCGCAGCTTCTCAACTTCCTTCTTGGCCTTGGCCTTGCGCTTGGCTACCGGGACATACGGACTCCATCCCCATCTGGACATTCCAAACTCCGCTTCTGGTTTAGAGAGTGACGAGCTGAACGGGACCACCAGTGCTTCGGGCGATTATCCGGCGGCTCTTGTCCGCTCGATTTCATAGATCAGGGCGGTCTTGATCCCAGGATGACGCTGGTGGATATAGCCCTGGACCGAGGGATGGATGCTGTATCCCACCAGCAAGGGGTAGATCCTGCCCGGGAGCACCCTTTCCAGGCGCTGGAGCAGGGCCTGGAAGCGGTCGGCGTCCTTTTTGCCCGGCTGGGCCTTGCATTCCCCGATCAGGTAAGCCTGGCCATCCGCGTCCACGCCCTTGGCCAGGATGTTGATCTCGTCATGGGAGCCCGGACTGGTTTCGATGAACGCGCGTTCCGTGCTCTGAACGTCCAGGCCGAAGGTTTGTCGGGCGTAGGCCGGAATGAAGGGCATCAGCCGGTCCTCGATGCCATAGCCCACAGCGTGGGAAAGCCCGCCCATCTGTTTCTGGAGATCCTGCATCCCCCTGGCAAGCTTGGCGACCTCTTTTTCGGTCTTTTCCTGGGCCAGAGCCAGGTTGGCGACGATTTGCCTGAGTTCCGCGAAATCGTCCCTGGTTACCCGCTCACGTTGCTGTCGTTCCATTTCCTCCAGGATGGAGTAGAGAACGTCTCGCAGGTGGGGTTCCACGTCGTTGATTTGTCGGATCAAGGCGATGCTGGTGGCCATGGATGGACCTCGCTTTGCGCTTTGGCTTTTTTGAATGTCCAGACCGGTGGATGATTTCACGAATCCGTCTCCGAGAAAGCGCCGAATGCTCTTTCCATACCGCTCTTTCAGAGGACGAGCATAAACCCACTTTGCCCCCACCGACAAGCCCGCCGTCGCGCCCCGATCATCCTCCCGCCGCGCTGTTCACGTCCAGGCTGACCAGCTTGAGCAGTTCGTCATCCGGCAGTTCCGTGAGCCGGATTTCGGCGTCGTCGGACAGGAGTTGTTCGACCATTTGCTGCTTTTCGGTGATCATGGCGTCGATGCGCTCCTCAATGGTTCCCCGGGTGACGAATTTGTGGACCAGGACGTTGCGTTTCTGGCCGATGCGGAAGGCCCGGTCCGTGGCCTGGTTCTCCACCGCCGGGTTCCACCAGCGGTCGAAGTGGATGACGTGGGAGGCCGCGGTCAGGTTCAGGCCGGTACCGCCGGCCTTGAGGGAGAGGATGAAAAACGGCGGGCCGTCCTCCTGCTGGAACTGGTCCACCAGGGTTTTGCGCTTCTTGACGTTGACGCCGCCGTGCAGGGCCAGGCCCGGACGACCGAAGACCCGCTCCAGGTGCTCCTCCATGGAGGGAATGATCTCCTTGAACTGGGTGAAGACCAGCACCCGCTCCTGACGCTCGCCGAGTTCCTCGCAGATTTCCGCCAGCCGGGCGAACTTGCCACTGGCTTCGGGGGTGAAATCCCCGTCTCCGGTGAACTGGGCCGGATGGTTGCAGATCTGTTTCAGGCGCATCAGGGTTTGCAGGACCAGCCCTCGGCGGGCCATGGCCTCCACCCCTCTCAAGGCCCTGGCCATGTGCTCCACCACCTGCTGATAGAGCTTGACCTGAGACTTGGTCAGCAGGCAGTAGCGCACGGTTTCGGTCTTGTCCGGCAGGTCGGCGATGATCTTGCGGTCGGTTTTCAGCCGCCGCAGGATGTACGGCCCGGCCAGGCGGCGCAGGGGACCGAAGGGGTCGGTTTCCCGGGCTTCCAGGGTTTTGACGAACTCCTTGAACTGTTTGGCGCTGCCCAGCAGGCCGGGATTGAGAAAGTCGAACAGGCTCCACAGCTCACCCAGCCGGTTTTCCACGGGCGTGCCGGTCAGGGCCACGCGGGCCTGGGCCGGGAGTTTTCTGACCGCCTTGCTCTGGGAGGTGGAGGGATTTTTCACGGCCTGGGCCTCGTCCAGGATTACCAGCCGCCAGGGGTGCTCGGTCAGCCAGGACATCCGCCCGACCATGGAATAGGTGGTCACGGCTAGGTCAATGCCCGAAAGGATTTGCTGATGATTCCGGGCCAGGGCGTCCAGATCCTTGCGCGGGGTTTCCGAGGGGTGCAGAAAGAGCAGGCGCAGGTTGGGGGCGAAGCGCCGGGCCTCGGCCCGCCAGTTGCCCAGCAGCGAGGCCGGGATGATCAGCAGGGACGTCCCGTCCCGTCCTTCGGGCCGTGATGCCTCGGCCTTGATCCAGCTGAGCAGGCCGAGCACCTGGAGGGTCTTACCCAGGCCCATATCGTCGGCCAGGCAGGCTCCCAGGCCCAGGCCGGTCAGGAAGCGCAGCCAGGCCACGCCGTCCTTCTGGTATGGGCGCAGCTCGGCGCGCAGGCCGATGACCGCCTCGTCCAGCCGGAGTCGGGCCGGGTCGCGCAGCCCGCCCAGGATCTCCCGCAGGGCCGCTCCGGCCTGGACATGGGCCCATTCCCTGGCCGTCTCCTCCTGGTCGCCGTCGCGCAGATCAGCCGAAGCTCCGGCCAGCAGGCGCATCCCGGCGATGAAGGAAATTTCGCCGTTTTGGGCTTCCTGCTCCAGGCGCTTCCAGTGTTCTAGGGCCTCTTGGAGCCGTTCCCGGTCCACTTCGACCCACTGGCCCTTGAACAGAACCAGCTTGTCCGTGGCGGCCAGGAGCTGCAGCAGCTCATCCTCGGTCAGGAGCGTGTCGCCCAGGGCCATCCGGACCCGGAAATCCAGCATGGCCTCCGCGCCCAGGACGGACTTGCGCTCCTCGCCGATGACCACGCTCACCTGCGGTCTGGGGCGCTTTTGCCACCAGTTGGGTAGGCGCACGGTCAGGCCGCTTTCCTCCAGCACCGGGGCGGAGCGCAGCATCTCGTAGGCCCGGGGGACGTTCCAGGCCATGGGCCGGTAGACGTCGCCGCTCTCCATCAGTTCCCTGACCCAGTCCAGGCGCTTGCCGGCCTCGTATACCGGAGTCAACAGTCTGAGCAGGGCCGGGTTGTTCCCGGCGCCGGCGTAGCGTTCCAAGGCCTTGCGCATGGGCAGGTGGCGAACCTGGCCCGAGGCGTCCATGCCGGTGCTGAAGCTGGCCATGAAGGCAAAAGGGCGCTCTTCGTCGGTCCTGTTCTCAGCCAGATGAAAGGTGACCCGGCCGACCTGGTTCCAGCGCGGGGCCCGCTTGTGCAGGAATTCCGACGGCCCCTTGTCCCCGGCCATGGTCTCCTCGGCCCAGGCCGCCAGATCGTCCCAGACCTGGGCCAGCAGCTCCGGGGAGAGGTACTCCCCGCCGACCATGGGCGGAGCCGCGTCGGTCCAGGCCTGGAATTGAGCCGGGGCCGGAGGCTGAAGTCGCGGTGGTTGCGCCTGTTGCCGGAGCCAAGCCTTGGGCGGTTCATCCGGATCGAACCGCGCCCTGGCATCCGGCGCATGACAGAGCCTGGTCAGGTAGTCCGCCGCCACCCTGGCCCAGAACCGCAGGGTCGGAGATGGGCCGGTGTCGCCCCGTGCCGCGAGCAGAAACAACCCCTCGCGCCAGTCGCGGGCAAAAGCCTCAGAAAGAGCAGGGGGCAGAGCCGCGGGCGCGGCGTCGGATTCCGGAGCATGCAGATGTAGCCGCCCGGAGGGGGTCAGACGGATTTCAGGCATGTGTGGGGATCTTGATTCTGATTGGCTTGAGGGGGGGGTGATGGATCACAGGTTTGATGGGGCAGTCCATGTGGATACCGAATGGCCGACCAGCAGGGCTCCTGCCAGATCGCTGCCAAGGATGAACGCTCTATCCAAAGCTTCCCGGTCCTCGGCAACCCTTCCCCTGGCGAAGACCCTGAATACGGCCAGCTCTCCGACCACCTGGTACCCAAGTGCCTCCAGCGGCATGCGCATGGCCTCCAGGGTGAAGCCCATATCTCTTTTGGATTGCTGTTCGCAGATCGCGACGATGACGGCCTTCCGGGCTTGATTACCCAAGCGCGTTGACCAGGCCCTGGGTATCGTATCCTGAAAATCGTAAAAACAGTAGAGCCGATCAATAAACGCCTTCATCCAGGATGTGATATTATAGTTGTGGGTCGGTGAAACAAGGACCAGGCCTCTGGAGGACATGATTTGCGGATACATCAGGGACATGCCGTCATAGAGCCCCGTGCAGATCTTGTCCTTGCGGCATTTCTCGCAGCCGATGCACCCCTGGAACTGGACATCGCGCAAGTGAATCAGGCTGCTTTCAATGTTCTCCTGCTCCACGCCGGCAAGCACCCGGCTCAGGAGAACATCTGAATTTCCATTCTTTCTGGGACTGCCTCCCACGCCCAGCACGATGTTCTGCAAAGAGCTGTTCAGAGTACTTGTTTGCATCAGGGCGATCATTGCGTTCATGCTCCACCTCCGTTTTCTTCGGTTCAGGTTGGAGCGTCTACCCGCTCCTGTGTCTTCCTCCAGATTTCAGTGCTGCAGGTGCGGTTTCCTGGCCCGAAACGTCGCACCGTGGGTTTTGGAAGAAGTGGCCGCAACGGTTCTGCCGAGATAGGTAGCGTCCTTGAACCCAGCCTGACGAAGCAAATCCAGAAGATCCCGCACGGGGATCGCCCCGCCGATTCAGTCGGACCAGGACGCAAGTGTGCACGGCGTCTTTCGGGCCGTTTCGCCTTCAAAAACAATATCCGCGAACTGCAGGCGGCCTCCGGGCACAAGCACCCGAAATATCTCCGAGAACGCGCGGGCTTTCCGAGGGGAGAGATTGAGCACGCCATTGGAAATGACCATGTCGAAACTGTTGTCCGGATATGGAATGGACTCCACATTGCCTTCCCGGATCTCGACATTCTCAAGCCCCAAGGCTGAAATGTTTTGCTTCGCAACAGCGCACATTTCCGGCGTCATGTCGATGCCGCATATCCTGCCTTGCTCGCCGACGTATCGACTGGCCACGATCAAATCCACGCCCGCGCCGCAACCGACATCCAAAAGCGACTCCCCAGCGTTTATTGGCCCGGCCTGAAATGGGTTGCCAACTCCGCAAAATGATTGCATCAGCTCATCGGGCATTTCAGCAAAAACCGCTTCATCATATCCCAAGGCTTTTGCCCCTTCAGCCCCTGTGGAATAGGCAAATTTGCCCACCGCGCCTTGGGAGATGACCGCATATTTCACTTGAATGGCACTCCGGATTTTTTCGTGTTCCTGTTTCCGCTGCATCCGGCCTTCCTCGATTACAAAAATGTCAGCCATTGTATTGACCTCATTCATGTTCCTTTCCCATGTTTCCTTTGCACGGGTAACCTCCTGCATGCTCACAGAGCGATAACTTCTGACCTCTAGGAGAAGAAATCTTCGGCTGAGGACATCAGCAGACGCTTTTGAACACCCTGCATGGACCGGGGCCAGGAAACGAGCAGCCCCCGTTCGGTGAGCATCCCGGGGCGGGGTCGGCAGTCCTCCCACCAGTCCCGATCCGGGTGTTGCTTGAGCAGTTTCGCGGCCAGGTGCGCGCCCCAATGGTTTTTTTCCGTGACCGCGACATGGGTCTGGCTGTCGTGCATGACGATGATCCGGGTGCCCAGGCAGAGTGCCGCCAGGGTGTCCACTACGGCCGGTGCGCCGTGGTCCCCGTCGATGAGCATCAGGTCCGGAGCCGGGATAGTGATATTTTGGATCGGCTCGGTGTACACGGTCCACCGCGAGTCGGACACTGCGTCCAGGACCTGCCGAAGTTGGGGGCGAACCTTGACCTCCACGACGTGCAAATGGAATTCGGCCCCGTCCTTCTGGGCCTGGATGAACGCGGACGTGCTGGCTCCGCGGAAGCTGCCGATTTCCACGACGGTTTCCAGGTCGGGAAGCATGGCCAGTTCGTAGAGCACCTGGATATGTGGCGGATCCATGTTCCAGATGAACTTATCATCCTGTAGCAGAGTAAACTGGTACGGACTGAAATCAAAGGGCAAACTGAACTCCTTGATCCATTACGTGCGTGATGATGCCCACAGATGCCCCCAAACTTTACCCTCCTGCCCGGCTCAGGGCTGGAAGGCAGATCCTTGACCCAGTCTTTGGGAACATGTCAAAGTGAATCAAAACGTTTTTAACATTTCCCGTCAACCATGGGAACATAACACCACACCTTCCGGAGGAGCATACATGCGACGTCTTGGCGGATTGATTTCCTTGCTTTTGCTGCCACTCATCGCGATCATCGTGTACAGTTCGCTTCGGTCGTATTTTTTCAAAGACCCGCCTATTTGGACATTTGAAATGTCTCTCTTCCTGTTCGGCTCCTTCTTCATGCTCGGGGCAGCCTATTGCCATATGGACAAACGGCATGTGGCCGTGGACGTCATCAGCCATTACCTTCCTCCGAAGTGGCGACGAATCCAGGGTATTTTTTCCGAAGGAGTCGTTCTTTTCGTGGCCCTGGTACTCATTTACATTAGTGTTCCAAATGCTTGGCGTTCAACCATGATGCTGGAACGCTCCACCCACCAGACCCCATTCAACCCCCAAATCTGGTGGTTCAGGTGGGTCATCCCCATCTCCTGCGCGTTCATCTCCTGGCAGGCTTTCAGGGACATGCTCGCCCTCATTCTGAACAAGCCGAGGCGGTCCGCGGAACCCCGCTGCCCACAGTGAGAACCAGGAAGTAACCACCCATGGACCGTGAACTCTATCCTCTTTTGATGTTCGTCTCCCTCGTCCCTCTGCTGATTTTAGGGGTTCCCATCTCCTTCTCCCTGGCGGCTATCGCCATAGTCTTCTCCTACCTCCTCTGGGGACCCGGCGCCTTGAACATTCTGGCCTCGGCAACCTGGGGAGCCATGAACAACTTTGTCATCATCGCCGTCCCCTTATTCATTTTCATGGCCTACATCCTGCAGAAGACAAATATCGTAGAAGACCTTTACGACACATTCTACAAATGGTCCGGAGCACTACACGGTGGGCTGGCCATTGCCACGATTCTTGTGGGGGCCGTGCTTGGCGCGGTTTCCGGAGTCGTGGCAGCAGGTGTCATCGGCCTGGGACTGATCGGGCTTCCCCAGATGCTCAAGCACGGCTATAACCGCCGCATAGCCTTGGGCTCGGTTCTTGGAGGCGGGACTCTGGGACAACTCATACCGCCCAGCACGAACATGGTCCTTTACGGTGCTGTAACCGGGGTGTCCATCGGCGGGCTGTTTGCCGGAGGTATCTCCGCGGGGATACTCCTGGCCTCGCTCTACATCATCTATGTCGTTCTCCGTGGATTCCTGGACCCGTCGTTCGCCCCCGCCCTTCCACCGGAAGAGCGAGCGACCTGGAAAGAAAAGGTTGTCTCCACGAAAAACGTTCTGTTTCCGATACTCCTCATTGTCATTGTCCTGGGCTCCATTCTGAATGGCGTTGCGAGTCCCACGGAAGCCGCCGCTTTCGGGGCTGCCGGTGCTCTGCTTATCGGCGTGCTCAACAGGCGTCTAACCTGGAACATCGTCTACGCCAGCTGCCAGCAAACCCTGAGTGTTACGGCCATGGTCGGATGGATGATGATTGGAGCCAGCGCATTCGGCTCGGTCTTCGCCGGCTTGGGTGGCAACACCCTGGTCGCCAATCTGGCCATGAACATGCCCGGCGGTGCAAACATGGTCTTCCTTGTGGCCGCTGTTTTTGTTTTCTTCCTGGGCATGTTTCTTGAGCCAGGCGCCGTAATTTTCCTGGCCGTCCCGATCATCGCCCCCATACTCGCCAATCTGGGCTTTGATCCGCTTTGGATCGGTCTTGCCTTCAACGTATTGCTGCAAAGCGCATATCTTTCCCCTCCCTTTGGATTCAGCCTGTTTTATCTGAAGGGATGCACACCTGTCGGCACCGACATCGTCGAGATCTACAAAGCGAGCATCCCTTTTCTGTTCCTGCAGGCGGTATGCATCACGTTGATCTTTCTTTTCCCTGGAATCGTCATGTGGCTACCCAGGTACCTATTTGGCTAACATGTCGGCCATGATATGTTTTTTTGGCGAGAGTGGTCTTGAGATATTACGGACAAGGAGGGAGCTGAAGAATTTAAGATGAACACAGTATGCGATTGGTGACCCAGAGGCTGAGCGACATACCGGCTTGACCAGCCGATGCCCAACAACAGTTCACGAAACAAGGAAGTGAGAGTACCATGAAAAAAATTTTTACGATTTTCATGACAATCGTTTTTCTGGCGATCTTGTCCCATGCGGCCTTTGCGCAACAGGTGCGATGGAGGCTGGTTACCCATGCCATGCCTGGAACGGAACAGCAGCGCATTGCCGAGGTCTTCAGCGAGACGGTGAAGACCCTATCAGGTGGACAATTCACCATTGAGACGTATCCGGCTGGTGTTTTGTTCCCTGTCTTTGAAACCTTCGACAACCTGGCCAACGGCGTCGTGAACGCTGCTATGGTTTACAGCGCCTACTGGACCGGCAAGGATCCGCTCTTCAATTTCACGACCCAGCCGGGCTCGCCCCTCAGCACCTATGCCGAGGGGGCCTACCTGGTTGAAAAACTCGAGCCATGGTTTGAAAAGCTCTATGCCAAGCACCGGATCACCTATCTCGGACACGCCATGGTCAGCCCGATCTATGAGCAGCTGATGTCCGTGGTGCCCATCGACTCCATCGACAAGCTCCAAGGGCTGCGCATCCGGGCTTCGGGTATTGGCGGCCAATACTACAGGGCTCTCGGCGCTACCTCGGTTTCGCTTTCGGCACCCG
>REDL01000030.1 GCA_007693505.1 Desulfovibrionales bacterium
AAGAAACATAAATTTTTTCAGCCTGTCAAGTATCAATTCATGTGCGAATATCTATAGGTACCCTAAACCCTTTGCCTTACGCAATATCCGGTCAGTCTAAAAAAAAAGGCCGGACAAAAGTCCGGCCTTGCGTATCCATGTGCCTTTCGGCCCTGAGCTGATGGCGTTATCCTAGTACATACCGCCCATACCGCCCATGCCGCCCATCCCGCCGCCAGGCATGGGCATGTCCTTCTTGGGCTCGGGCTTTTCAGCCACGGCGCATTCGGTGGTCAGCAACAAACCGGCAACGGAAGCAGCGTTCTGCAACGCGATGCGGGTTACCTTCTTGGGATCAATGACCCCGGAAGCGATCAGGTCTTCGTATTCACCAGTGGCGGCGTTGAAACCGAAGCCGTCCTTGCCGTCCTTGACCTTCTCCACAACGATGGAACCCTCGAATCCGGCATTGGCCGAAATCATCCGCAGCGGCTCCTCGATGGCCCGTCGGACCAGAGCCACGCCGGCGCTTTCGTCATCGTCCACGGTCTTGATGGAATCCAGGCTCTTCACGGCCCGGACCAGGGCCACGCCACCACCGGGCACAATGCCTTCCTCAACAGCGGCACGAGTTGCGTTCAGGGCGTCTTCAACCCGGGCCTTCTTTTCCTTCATCTCGGTTTCTGTCGCAGCACCGACGTTGATCACTGCCACACCGCCAACGATCTTGGCCAAGCGTTCCTGCAGCTTTTCCCGGTCGTAGTCGGAAGTGGTTTCATCGATCTCGCTACGGATCTGCCGGACCCGGGCCTTGATCTGCTCAGGATCGCCGGCACCGTCAATGATCGTGGTGTTTTCCTTGTTGATCACGATCCGCTTGGCTTTCCCCAAATCGTTCAGGGTGATATTCTCCAGCTTGATGCCCAGGTCTTCGGAGACCATCTGGCCACCGGTCAGAATGGCGATATCCTGGAGCATGGCCTTGCGACGCTCGCCAAAGCCCGGGGCTTTCACGGCGGATACCTGCAGGGTGCCACGAAGCTTGTTCACAACCAGCGTAGCCAGGGCTTCGCCTTCCACGTCCTCGGAAATGATCAACAACGGCTTGGACATCTTGGCCACCTGCTCCAGCACGGGCAGCATGTCCTTCATGCTGGAGATCTTCTTCTCGCAGATGAGAATCAGCGGCTCGTCAATCTCGCAAAGCATCTTTTCCGGATCGGTCACGAAGTAGGGGGAGAGGTAGCCGCGATCGAACTGCATACCTTCGACCACATCCAGGGTGGTTTCCAGTCCCTTGGCCTCCTCCACGGTGATCACGCCTTCCTTGCCGACCTTGTTCATGGCCTCGGCGATGATATTGCCGATGGTTGGGTCGTTGTTGGCGGAAATCGTGCCAACCTGGGCGATTTCTTTCTGATCCCGAGTGGGCTTGGTCTGATTGACCAGGTCAGCGGCAACGCTTTCCACGGCCTTGTCGATGCCTCGCTTGATGGCCATGGGGTTGCGGCCGGCGGCCACCAGCTTCACGCCGTCGGTGAAAATGGCCTGCGCCAGGATGGTGGCCGTCGTGGTGCCGTCGCCAGCCACGTCACTGGTTTTGCTGGCCACTTCCTTGACCATCTGGGCGCCCATATTCTCGAACCTGTCGGTCAACTCGATTTCCTTGGCCACGGTCACACCGTCCTTGGTGATCACCGGGGAACCGAAGGACTTTTCAATGACTACGTTGCGGCCTTTGGGACCGAGGGTCACCTTCACGGCATTGGCCAGGGTATCTACACCTTTCTTCAGTTTTTCACGCGCCTTGGCGTCAAACAATAATTCTTTTGCAGGCATGGTTGTTCTCCTTGCGTCGTCAATTCGTTGGTGTCGTTAAATAAAGATTGGTCGCCTTGCGATGCAAGACGGCTTATTCTTCGATGATGGCCAGGATATCGTCCTCGCGCATCACCAGGAATTCTTCACCGTCGATCTTCATCTCGGTACCGGCATACTTGTTGAAAAGCACCTTGTTGCCTGCGGCAACGGCCATCTCGGCGCGCTTGCCGTCGTCGCTCACTTTGCCGGGCCCCACGGCGATCACTTCGCCCTTCATCGGCTTTTCCTTGGCGGAATCAGGGATGATGATCCCACCCTTGGTCACTTCCTCACCCTCGAGCCGCTTCACCAGAACACGATCATTCAATGGCTTCAATTTCATTTTCTTCTCCTCCGGATTGGTTTGTTTTGCTAGCACTCAATGGCGGTGAGTGCTAGCAGGGGCGTCTTATTCCCGACTCACCGGAGAAAATCAAGTTGAGTTTTTTGGCAAATATAATAATTTAAGATCAAATTATACCTTTAAACTATTCAAGCTTAAAATTAATAAAAAATATATTGAAATTCTAAAAATTAATAGATATATTATTATTTCACCACGAAAAAACAGAATGTGACCCTGAAAATAACTGGGCAGAACTGATTTTTTGGCATAAGAAGGTACTGTCGGTGTACTCGCTTGGATGACCAAATATCCCCAAACTGCCCGCTTTTTTTGAGGAGGACGCGCCATATGTTTCTGTTTTGCCCCATTTCCCCCCTTGCTCGCTGGTTGCCGCTCCTGCATATGCCCCTCTTTTTTCCTCCTGGGCCGGCCTGGGGGTTGAGGCGAAACGTGGCGTCGAGGCGAACGCTGTCGTTCGTGCAGGTCATTTATCTCACTCTGGCACTGGTCATGGTTCTGGTCTTGGCCGGTTGCGGCGATCAGCCAAGCCCGGTCAAGGTGGATATGACACAACGCGAGGAACCAGCGGCCAGAGAACGTCAGCCGGTGATCACCTATGCGTACCTGCCCCAGTTTTCCCATACCGTCTCCTTTGAACGGCATCATCGGCTGGTCCAATATCTCTCCGAAACCACGGGCTTGAATATCCAGCAGATCTTCCCGGAAACCTTCCATGAGCACATGCTCATGGTTGCCCAGGGCAAGATCGACATTTCCTACGCCAACCCTTTTGTCTACGCCCTTACTGCGGAGCACTCCGAAGCCAAGGTCTTTGCCAAAATCGTGGAGCCCAGCGGCGAAGCATCCTTTGGCGGCCTGATCATCATTCGGGCCGACAATCCGGATATTCACACGCTACAGGACGTTCGCGGCAAGCGCTGGATCGCCGTGGACCAGTTTTCCGCCGGAGGTTATCTGTTCGGCCTGGGCTTGTTCATGGACAATGGCCTCCACCCCGGAGACTTCGCGGAAATCGTCTTTGCTCCTGGCCCCGGAGGGAAGCAGGAAAGTGTCATCCTGGGTGTCTACGCCGGGCGTTATGATGTGGGCACGGTGCGCGAAGGTGCGCTGCAGTTGCTGGAAGACAAAATCGACATGAGCCAGATCAAAATCCTGGCCCACACACCCCGCTACCCGGGTTGGAACTTTGCGGCCCGGGCCGGTTTGGCCGAGGAAGTGGTTCAAGACATCAAGGACGCCATGTTCGCCTTGGACATCAACGACCCGGAACATCGCCTGATCCTTGAAAGCGCGGCCATGCGCGGCATCATCCCGGCTGGCCGGGAGGATTTCGACGCCGTACGCGATTTGGTCCGCCGGGCCGGTTTGGAGTAGAAGCAGGCTGGTTCGGCCATGAATACTTTTTTTCGTTACCTGCACCGTCTTTCCTTCCAGAGCAAGATCAATCTCGGTCTGGCACTGATCATTGTCTGCTTCGGCCTGCTGCTGGGAGCCATCAATTACGCGGTCAGCTCCCGGGCCGTGCTTCGGGAAGCCTTGATGCGCGGCGAAATGTTGTCCATGAACCTCGCGGCTCGCTCCACGGAATCCATCCTGTCCATGAACTTCCTGCGACTGACCAACCTGGTGACCGAAATCGTGGATCAAGACGAACGCAGAGATCTGGTCTACGCCTTTATTCTGGATCGCCACGGGCAGGTGCTGGCGCACACCTTTCGGGACGGATTTCCCACAGCCCTGCTCCTCGCCAACCCGGTTGCGGACCATCAGCCCTTTGGAATGCGTTTTTTGGATACGGGACGGGGACGGCTGTACGACTTCGCCGCGCCGGTGATGATCGGAACCACGCGGGTGGGCACGGTGCGTCTGGCCTTGTCCCACTCTACCATCAAGGCGGCCATTGATCGCCTGATGTGGATCAATCTGGCCGCCACCATCGGGGCGACACTCTTGGCCCTGCTGGTCGGTAGCCTCTTTGCCCGCACCGTGACCGGGCGAATCAATGCCCTGCGCCATTCCGCGGAACAGGTGGTCAAGGGCAACCTGGACGTACAGATCAGCCCTGCACCGGACCGGAACTGCTGGGAGATCATGAACTGCACGGAGCAGAGATGCCCGGCCCATGAGGACAGGTTGCGTCGCTGCTGGTACGTTGCGGGCACTTTTTGCCCGGACTGCTCCGCAGGCAGCTTCCCGGACAAGCTTGACGACTGTCGAAACTGCAAGGTCTACTGCCGCAACTCCGGCGATGAAATCCAAAGTTTGGCCGAATCTTTCGACTTCATGGCTTTGACCCTGAAGAACCACATTGAGGAACTGCGTCGCTCCGAGGGCAACGTGGCCCGCCAGAAGCAACTCTTGAACACCATTTTGGACGTCACGCCGGACATGGTCACCCTCCAGGATGACGAACTGATTTATTTGGCCGTGAACAAGGCCTTTTGCCGCCATGTTGGCCGGAAGGAAAACGAGATCGTCGGCGCTACGGACTTTGATATTTTCAACGACGAGCAGGCGGACCGCAATTTCCATGAAGACATGCAGATCCTGCTGACCACCCGGCCCTTGTCCAAGGAAATCATGACCCGGGGCAACAAGGGCAAAAAGTGGCACCACGTGGTCAAGGTGCCCGTGGTGGAGAACAGCCGGATCATCGGCCTCCTGACCACTGCCCGGGATATTACCGTGGTCAAACAGTACCAGGAGAAGCTGATCCATTCCCAGAAGATGGAGGACCTGGGGCGACTGGCCGGAGGCGTGGCCCACGAAATCAATACCCCGCTCAGCATCATCCTCGGCTATTCACAACTGCTGCTCAAGGATTTCCCCCCCGAGGACCCCGTGGCCCAGGACATCGGGATCATTGAAAAACAGGCCCAGGTCTGCCGCAAGATCGTGGCCGACCTGCTCAGCTTCTCCCGAACCACGGAGCAGGCCGCCCTGCCCATGGACATCAACGCCTCCCTGCGGGAGGTGGCCGACCTGGTGGAGCATATCTTCCGGCAGAACCGGATCGTCATCAACCTGCACTTGGACGACCGGATTCCGCCCATTTCCGGTGACAAGGAGCGACTGAAGCAGGTCTGGATGAATCTGTTCAACAATGCCGCTGACGCCATCGGTATGGACGGATGCATTTCGGTCACCTCCAAACTCTGCGCCCACCGCCGCCGGTTGGTGGTGGCCGTTGCCGACACCGGCGCAGGGGTGGCCGAGGACGACCTGGACAAGATCTTCGAACCGTTTTTCACCACCAAGCCCGTGGACAAAGGCACTGGCCTGGGGCTATCCGTGACCTTCGGAATCATCAAGGACCACGGCGGACGAATCAGCGCCATCAGTCCGGTGCCCAGCGAGTATGTGGACGTTTCCCCGACCTGCTCCGACGAGCCCGGACCAGGCACGGTCTTTTTCGTGGAGCTGCCGTTGGAGGGCAACGAGCTTCCCCCGGACGAGTGCATTGAAATTCCCAAAAAGGAGACGTGATGGCCAACATACTGGTTTTGGACGATGTCCTGGACGTGGGCATGATGCTGCGCCGCATCCTGACCCGCAAAGGCCACCAGGTCCACGTGTTCAGCGACGAGGAACCAGCTTTCGATCATGCCCGCAAAAACACCGTGGACATGGCCATTCTGGACATCAAGCTGAAGAAGATGAGCGGTGTGGAGGTCCTGGACGAGCTGAAAAAAATCAACCCGAAAATCCGGGTGATGATGCTCACTGGCTACCCTACCCTGGAAACGGCCAAGGAGGCCTTGCAGCTGGGAGCCGACGAATACTGCGTCAAGCCGATTGATATCGACGAACTGGAAGAAAAGACGTCCGAGATTCTGGCCAAAGGATGACGCGGAGTGCTGGACGATGGGCTGTTAGGGTGCGTTATCGCTTTCCCGCATTGACAAGCCTTTTTCGATCAGTATCCGCGAAATGTGTCGTTTGACCTTTTTTGCGAGGGCAATCGCGGATAGAGCTTCTGGCTTGCTGACTTCGTCGTCCAGGCCAGGATAGCGGGTCGTTACCGCAAAGGGGTCAAGGCGTCCGCATCCTGAAGCGCTTGAAAGATATCGTCGCCGCAGAGGCGAATCAATTTTCTAATGTTGCGGGTATATGGGAAGTCGATGTCGCTATAGACCAGGAAAGCCTTGATGTACTTTTCGGCGCACTGTTGCGCGTGATAGGCTATAAGCCGATACGGACACCCACTGGCAAGGTGCAGGGCGTGCTCGGCCAAACGAAGGTCTTCCTCGGCAAAGTGCATCCACTTGCGAGCCTTGTCGGCCAATATCCTCTCAGGCTCGCTCATAAATGACCCTGCCATGGCCCCCGGCATGTTTGGCTATGGTACCTGGAATGCGTTTTTCAACTTCATACTCATCAGGAGTGAGGATCATCACATCCACGGCATGCCGCACATCGTCAAGCGCTCTGTTCATCTCGACCATCATTTGCCTTCTTTTGCCGTGAAAGTCCGTGATGACCAACAAATCGACATCACTCCCTTCGTCCGCAACCCCAGCGGCCTGGGATCCGAACAGAATGATTTTCGACAACTGGAAACGAGAACTTAGTTTGTCCCGGATCTGGAGAAGTTCTTGCTCCGTCACGGTGGTTGCCATGTGGTATCCTTGCTCCATAAAGGGTTGCCCCTAAATTTTCTCGATATCTTCATTTATTAACGATGTGGAGTCAATCACGCACGAAATTACTCAGCTCATTCGTGGGAAAGCCGAATCTGTACCCGCCTTCGCGGGTATTGCACTCCACCAGAAACTCAAGGAACCACCATGGCACTTGCATCCATCAAGCGCTGGGCCGAACGGGTCTTCACTCCGGACGAGGCGATTCGTCGCCAGTTCTCTTTGTTTCAGGAGCTGTTGCATGAAGACAAGCTTTGCCTGAAAACCATTACCCGGCTGGAAGAGATCGGTCGGAAGCCGATTCTGGTGGACTGGTCCCGGGTGGAGTTGCTGACGCGTCATCTTCTGGACCGCATGGACCGCTTGGCCGACCGGCTCCAGTGTATGGCCCCAGAGGACTACCCAGGGCTGGCCCCGGCCTGCGGGCAGGTTCGCGAAGAAATCGAGGCCCTGCTCGGCCAGGAGCGCTGGCGACCAGAAAGACCGTATGCGCTACACCTTGAAAAAGACCCAGCCACGGAAAGCCCCCACGAAATCATGGGCGGCAAGGCCCAGGGATTGGCCCAAATCATTGCCAGGACCGACATCCCCGTGCCCCCGGCCATGGTTCTCACCACCAATGCCTACCAACGCTTTCTGGAAGCCAATGGGCTGCGGAAGATGATTCGCAAGAAACTTCTGACTCTGGACCTCCGACGCCCCGAACGGCTGGAACGCATTGCCGCCCAAATCCGGGAGGCCATCCAGCAGGGCGACGTTCCTGAGGACATGGCCGAGGATGTCGAGGCAGCCTTGGATCGGCTCAGCTCACTGACCCAAACGCTCCCCGAAGGCAACGGCAAAGCCTCCTCGGAACTGCTGTTCGCCGTGCGCAGCAGTGCCTTGGCCGAAGACGGCGACGCCTCCTTTGCCGGTCAGTACACAACGCGACTCAATGTCTCCCGCCAGGATTTTTGGACGGCTTACAAGGACGTCCTGGCTGGAAAATTTTCCACGAAGACATTGACCTACCGGCTGCACTACGGACTGAGTGATGTCCAGACGGCCATGGCCGCGTTGGTTCTGCCGATGATCCAAGCCAAAACCAGCGGGGTGGTCTACAGCCGCGACCCCCTGGATCTGTGCAAGGGCTCCTGCCTGGTGATCTCGGCCGTGGCTGGGGCGGGCAGTCGGCTGGTGGACGGCAGCGCGGTTCCGGACACTTTTTTGGTCTCCCGCAAGAATCCGGCACATTTTCTGGCCAAGCAGGCCGCCCCGGAACAAAACAATCCGCCTCTGCCCTCTCTGGGCGAACAGCTCTGCCTGGACGACTCCTCCGCGACAAGCCTGGCCCGTTGGGGACTTGAGCTGGAAGAAGTCTTCGGACGCCCCCAGGACATCGAGTGGACCCAGGACCACTCCGGTGGCCTGATGGTCCTGCAATCCCGCCCGATCCACGCATCCGGCTCGGAGGAAAGCGAAGAGAGTAACTTGCCGACTGCCACGGACCCTGCGGACCGCACCACGCCCCAGCCATCGGATCATGTGGCCTCGATCCTGGATGTGGGCACTCCGGCCAGCACCGGCGTCGCTTCGGGCCGGGTTCACCGCATCACTTCGGAATCGGACCTGGACGCCGTGCCGCAAGGGGCCGTGGTCCTTGCTCCGGGCATCCCGCCCTCCCTGGTCCAAATCATTCACAAGGCGGCCGGGGTGATCGCCGAACAGGGCGGCAAGGCCAGCCATTTCGCCTCCGTGGCCCGTGAATTTGGACTGCCGGTGATCGTGGGCCTCGGCAGCGGAGCAGCGGCCCTGGAGCAGGAGCGCTTGGTGACCATGGACGCCCATCGCGGCGTGATCTACGACGGCGAGGTCCAGGAACTGCTTCAATGGCAAAAAAAACAGCGAGCCAAGCCACCAACCCCCTTCCAGCGACAAATGGCCCCGTTGCTCCAGCGTGTCGCGTCCCTGAGCCTGACCGACCCAGAAGCCGACACCTTCACTCCGGAGCATTGTCATAGTGTTCACGACGTAGTCCGATTTGTCCATGAACATGGCACCCGGGAGATGTTCTCCTTGATGGATACCAAGGCCCGGGGCATGCGTCGGGGCAAGCCGTTGGAAAGCGAAATACCCATTGTCATGCACGTCCTGGATCTGGGGGAGGGGCTGCACGCCGGTGCCGAGAATGAGCGGGCCCTAACCCTGGAGCATGTGCGAAGTGGACCGATGCTGGCCGTGTGGTCGGGGCTGACAGATAAAGATGTGGCCTGGTCCGAGGGGCTGCTGCACCTGGATTGGGAACGCTTCGATCAGGTCAGCGGTGGCATCTTCAGCCTCAAGTCCTCCCTACTCAGCAGCTATGCCCTGCTGGCCCACCGCTACGCCCACCTGCTGCTGCGCTTTGGTTACCATTTCGCCGTGCTGGACACCATGGCCGGAGAACGGGCCGACGAAAACTACATCCAGTTTCGCTTCAAAGGTGGTGGCGGGGCCGACGAGAAAAAGAATTGGCGTCTGGAAATGATCCAGGCCGTGCTCCAGGCCTTTGACTTCCAGGTCCAAATCCGTGAAGACCTGCTGGAAGCCAAGTGCGCGCGCCAGGATCAACAACGCACCGAGTTGCGGTTGAATGTTCTGGGATATCTCCTGGGGCGCACCCCGCTGCTGGACATGGCCTTGGAAAGTCGCGACCATGCCGTGCGCCTGGCCGAGGAGATGCGAACCAAGTGGAATCAGGCTGAGGAGCGATCATGAGCGAGACAGGAGCATACCCTCTCTATTGGGTCACCCCGAACCTGGCCACCGGTCCGGCGCCCATGTCCTACGATCACCTGGAATACCTCCAGGAAGAAGGCGTAGACGCCATCCTCAATCTTTGCGCCGAATACTGCGACCTGCACGACATCGAATCCAGTCAGGGCTTTGAGGTCCACTATCTGCCCATCGAAGACGAGGAAGCACCCCAACTCCAGGTCTTGGAAGAGGCTCTGGCCTGGTTGGACGAGGCCATTTACCTGGGCAAGAAGGTCTACGTGCATTGCCGCCATGGCATTGGGCGGACCGGAACGGTCATTTCCGCCTACCTTCTGCGGCGGGGCCTGGGCAGCAAGCTGGTCAAACAGAAGATCAAGAAGCTGCGTTCCCAGCCGGCAAATTTTGATCAATGGTGGCTGGTGCGCAAGATCGGCAAAAAAGAAGGTCGGCTGACCATCCGGGAACCCTCCTTGGAGTGGAGATCCCTGGTGGACCTGAGCCCGTTCTTCGCCGACCACGAACATTTGCTGGCAGAGGCCGACCAGCGGGTGGAAACACAAAATCCAGCCCCGAAACGATGCGGCCGGGATCATACCAGCTGCTGCACCCGGTACCTGGAGGTCAGCCTGATTGAGGCCGCCTACCTGACCCATCATCTCAACCGCAAGCTTTCCAGCAAGGACCGTCTGGCGGCCATTGAACGCTCCGTGGAAACCACCCGGACCATTCGCGCCTTGCGCCGGGAAGTCAATGAAGGTGATTTGGCCGCCCGGTACAACGAAACAGGGCTGTTCTGCCCTTTGCTGCACAATGACCACTGCCTGGTCTACCCTTCGCGCCCCCTGGCCTGCCGTCTGCATGGTCTGCCTGCTGATCCCGGCAATTCGACGTTTACCGAGTCCCTCTCCTCCCGGGCGGAACAGCTCTCCCAAGGGTTGTTTCTGGCCCTGACCGGCAACTTTTTCAAGCGCTCCCGGGTGGGCTTTCCCTTGGTGGATGTGATATCCGGTCGGTTTGTCCAGTCGTTTTTTCACCTTCTTTCCCGCGGTGACGCCGCTCCGGAAAGCACGCTTCGGTCTCCCTGAACCGCTTCCCGACCGTCGTCGCCCATGGAGGACCGTTATGGACCGCAACCCTGTCGTTGCCGGCAAATTTTACCCCGGCACACATCATGCTTGGGAGGCCGAAGTCCGCGGCATTCTTCTCCCGACGGACACTGCCCGCAGCGCATACCTGGCCATGCTGCCCCATGCCGGATACATGTATTCCGGAGCCATTGCCGGCAAAACCCTGGCAGAGGTGCTGGTTCCGGAAACCGTGCTCCTGCTCGGCCCCAACCATACCGGACTCGGGAGCCCCCTGGCCCTGTGGCCCGAGGGACGCTGGTTGCTGCCCGGTGCACACCTGGACGTGGACGCGAAGCTGGCTCAATGCATCCTGGAAGCCATCCCGACGATCCAAGCAAATCACCAGGCCCATCTTCAGGAACACTCCCTGGAGGTCATTCTGCCCTTTCTCTGGGCCATCCAGCCTCGAACCAAGATCGTGCCAATGGCCGTGGCCGAACCGCGCCTGGAGGTATTGCAACACACCGCTCAAGAACTGGCCGAAGTGCTCAAAAAGTGGCCCAACCCGGTGTTGATCCTCGTCAGCTCGGACATGAGCCACTTTGTGTCCGCTGGTCAGGCCAGGGAAAAAGACACCCTGGCCCTGCAGGCCGCCTTGGCACGCGACCCGGAAAAACTCTATGCAACCGTCCGGGATGAGCGGATCTCCATGTGCGGGATGTTGCCCATGGTTCTGGGACTCTCCGTAGCCAACCAGCTTGGCGCGAGTCATGCCCGCCTGATTGCTTACGGCACTTCGGGCGACATTACCGGGGAATTTTCCCACGTGGTCGGTTACGCCGGGGTGGTCGTGGATTAGGCAGGCAACGTGGCGACCGGACTGATAATGGACGGCTTGTTTCCACCAGTGTTCGTGACTGCGCGGAACCAGTGCCTTGACGTTTCTACGCGAATAACTATCCGTTGAGCATTAGTCTTTAGATAAGTAAATACATGCAGGGGGGTTGTATGGCAAATGTACAGATCTGAGTGGATGACAACCTGCGGGAACAGGCTCAAGCTGTGACCAACAGCATGGGCATGGACCTGGCTTCGATGGTCCGGATCTTTTTGACACAAATGGTTCGCGAAAACGGATTGCTGTTTCGACCGGTTGGAGGCCCTTTCCATGATGCACAAAATCAAGCCCATCTTGCCCGGGTCGTCGAAGATTTGAACAATGGCAGAAATTGTTCAGCACGTGCTTTGATTGAAGATTGAGATGCTCATGTGGCACGACTCCGCTTGGGGAGATTATCTGTATTGGCAATCACAAGACAAAAAGACACTCAAACGGATAAATCTTCTGCTCAAGGAAATTGCTCGTGAGCCATACGCGGGTACAGGCAAACCGGAAGCCTTGAAAGGCAATCTTTCCGGCTTCTGGAGTCGCCGGATTGATGCTCAAAATTGCCTTGTATCCCGAATTGTTGGAGAAGGTTGCCAAATCGCTCAATGCAGGGGCCAATTGGTGAGAACAAGAATGCCCTCCACCCGGCATCACTTCCAGTCTGAGCGATTGTGATGTACACGCAAAAATCATGACCGCACCGATTCTCGTTTCCGTCAGCGGCCTGAGCAAGGCCTTCACGGCTCATCCGCTCTTTTCGGGCATCTCCATGGGTTTGGCCGAAGGCGAGCGGACCGGGCTGATCGGTCCCAATGGTTCCGGGAAGTCCACCCTGCTCAAAATCCTCGCCGGCGTGGAAGAGCCGGATCAGGGCGAGGTTCACCAACGCAAAAACACGCGCGTGGTTTATCTGCCCCAGGAGGATCGCTTTCACCCCGAAGAGACGGTGGAACAAGCCCTTCTGAGCGTCCTCGTCCAGGCGAACTTCGGCGGACCATCCAGCATACCTGATGCGGAAACACCGGCCGATCGGCCTGGCACCCACCCCACCGGACACACGGCCGAGGATGCCTACCGACGCGTCTGGACCATTTCCAGCCGCATGAATCTGCCCGCCGGCTCGACCCTGGTGGACAGCCTTTCCGGCGGTTGGCGCAAACGCCTGGCCTTGGCCCGGGCCCTGATCCAGGAACCGGACCTGCTACTGCTGGACGAGCCCACCAACCACCTGGATCTGGAAGGCATCCTTTGGCTGGAAAAAATCCTGTTGCAGGTTCCCTTTGCTTTTGTTTTGGTCAGTCACGACCGGGTCTTTCTGGAAACCGTCACCAACCGGATCGTCGAACTGAACCGCGCCTACCCCGAAGGATATCTGCGGGTGGAGGGAAATTACAGCACGTTTCTGGACAAACGCCAAGCCATTGTCGCGGCACAGGAAACCCACGAACAGGTCTTGGCCAACAAGGTCCGCCGGGAGATCGAATGGCTGCGTCGCGGGCCCAAGGCCCGGACCACCAAGGCCCAAGCCCGCATTGACGAAGCCCATCGACTCCAGGACGAGCTGGCTGACGTCAGCAACCGCAATACGCTGAAAAAGACTGTGGATATTGCCTTCGATACCACGGGCCGCAAGACCAAACGTCTGCTGGAAGCCAAGGGTTTGGGGTTGACACTCGGGGGCAAAAGACTGTTTTCCGAATTGGACATGCTCCTCTCACCAGGAACACGCCTAGGCATCATGGGGGCCAATGGAACGGGAAAAAGCAGCCTGATGCAGCTGCTGTACGGGCATGTTCAGCCGGATCAAGGCACCCTGCGCCGAGCTGACGGTCTGCGAATGGTTTATTTCGATCAGAAACGCGAGCAGCTCGACCCCGAAATCACCCTGCGTCAGGCCCTGGCCCCCACAGGCGACACCGTGGTCTTCCAGGACCGTGCCCTGCATGTGGTCACCTGGGCCAAACGCTTTTTGTTCCGGCCGGACCAGCTTGGATTGCCCATTTCCCTGCTTTCCGGCGGAGAGCGGGCCAGGGTGCTGATCGCCCGGCTGATGCGCACCCCCGCGGACGTCCTGCTCCTGGATGAGCCCACCAATGACATCGACATCCCCACCCTGGAAGTGCTCGAAGAAGGGTTGCGGGAATTTCCCGGGGCCATCGTGCTGATCACCCACGACCGCTATCTTTTGGACACGTTGTGCGACAAACTGCTCGCCTTGGGGCACGGGAAAAACGGCCTGGGCGAGGCGCGCTACTTTGCGGACTATGCCCAGTGGCTGGCAACCCGCTCAACACCCAATGCCCCTTCAGGAAGTGCCCACCGGATCCCCAGAGGGATTGACAGAGAGACCGGCAGAGGGACTGAGTCGTCCAAAGCCAAAATCCGGCGCACGACCAAACTCTCCTACGCAGAGCAGCGCGAGCTGGATGGGTTGGCGGATCGAATCCGCGAGGCCGAAAACGTGGAGCAGGAGCTTCGCCAAGCCCTGGAAGCTCCGGAAAATGCCACCGACGCCGAGGCCCTGACGACACTGGCCACTCGCCTGGAACACGCCGAAGCCGATCTCTTGGACCTCTATGAACGCCTGGACAAACTGGAGACCAAACAACAGGAACTGGAACATGCTCCAACGTAACCAACTGCCTTTTGCCCTTCACCGGCCGCTACGCACCATCCTCGCGGCCATGCTCCTGCTGATCTGCACCCAATGGGCGGCACTGGCCGCGCCTCCGAGGGAATTCGTTCCATCCGCCACCGGGAAAGCCGCGTCCTACCTGCTACTGGAGGCAACCAGCGGCCGTGTCCTGGCGGCGCACAACATCGATGCTCCCCGCCAACCAGCCAGTCTGACCAAAATGATGACGGTTTACGTTGCCGGACAAAAACTGAACGCCGGGACCATGTTCCTGACCGACCAGGTCCAGGTAAGTGAACGGGCTTGGCGGATGCCCGGCTCGCGGATGTTTCTGGAACTGCATTCCACCGTATCGGTTGCGGCTGTACTGCATGGGATCATCATCCAGTCCGGCAATGACGCGAGTGTGGCTCTGGCCGAGCATATCGCCGGGACCGAAGCCGATTTTGTCGCGTTGATGAACCAAACGGCCCTGGAACTGGGCATGACCCGCACCACCTTTGCCAATGCTACGGGACTGCCGGCTTCCGGCGTTCAGACCACGGCCCGGGACATGGCCACACTGTCCCTGGCCCTGATGCGCGACCACCCATATCTGTACAGCCTGCACGCCATTCGCCACTTCGAGCACAACAACATCAGGCAGACCAATCGCAACCGTCTGCTGCACAGCGATCCCGCCGTGGACGGCATCAAGACCGGGTACACCAGGGCAGCCGGCTACTGCCAGACAACATCCGCTGTCCGCGACGAGATGCGTCTCGTGACGGTTGTCCTCGGTGCCGACACCATAGCCGCCCGCACCCGCCTGAACCAGGAACTGCTGGAATACGGCTTTCAGCATTACGAAACCCACCGACTGCATGTTCGGGGTGAGCCACTGGGCGCAATCAGGGTCTGGAAAGCCCGTCAAAACGAACTGCCCTATGGCCTGGACACCGACATTGTCGTGACCATTCCCCGAGGGCGCCTGCAGGACCTGGATCGTCGCCTCATGCTTTCCCTGACCGAACCCGTTTTGGGCCCGATGTTTCGTGGCCGACAGGTTGGCACCCTGGAGATCAGCCTGGACGGACAAACCGTGGCCCGAGAAAAACTGCTCACCCTCTCCAATGCGGAGCCGGCTGGTTTTTTCAGCGCCATGGTGGACACTGTCCGCCTTTTTCTGCTGCGCACCAGTCTGTTCTGATCCAACCTTTGCACAGTTTGCATTCAAGCCATGGACCAAGATCACGACGCTTTCCTTCATGCAGCGCTAAGCAAAGCCCGCGCGGAAAACGCCCGTTTGCGGGCTCTGCGCCAGGATGACCTGCGCGAACTTGAACGGTTGCGTGGGTCGCGGGATAACCTGCGCGCCCTGTTCCACCATGCTCCGGATGCCGTCTTCATCTGCGGGATGGATGAGCGGATCATCAACATGAACGATCGGGCCATGGAACTTTTCAAGGCTTCCCGCGCTGAGCTGGCCACCATGCATTTGCATAGGGACCTGCTCCGCCCAAACAGTCCACTGGGAAAGTTCCAGGAAATTTGTTCGCGATTGTCCACCGGGGAAACCATCGCGTTTCAATGGGTAGCCAGGCGGCCCAACGACGGCAAACTTTTCCCCGTGGAGATTATATTGGGGAAAACCGTCTGGGACCGGCAAGATGCCATGATGATTACCCTGCAGGACATTACCCAGAGCCGCCAGATAAAAAACCTGCTGCGCCGCCGCCGCAAGCTTTTGGCCGTCATTCTGGACGGCACGCCGATTGCCACCTTTGTTATCGACACGGACCACCGGGTCATCTTTTGGAACAAGGCCTGCGAACTCCTCACCGGGGTTCCGAAAAACCGCTGTCTGGGCAAACCCGTGGACTCGAGGATATTTTACGCAGGTGAATCCCGACCGGTCCTGGCGGACCTGGTCTTGACCATGGATCATGAAAAAATCCAGTCTCTTTACAACCAAAAAAATCTTGCGGCCAGTGCCTTCATCCCCGAAGCCTTTGAAGCCTCCGACCAGCTGACAATTCAGGACGTTCCCCGCTCGATCTATTTTCTGGCCGCTCGCTGTCGGGACGAACACGGCGAAATCATTGGCGCCATCGAAACCATCCAGGACATTACAGAGCGCACCCAGGCCGAAACCGATCTCAGGGCAAGTAAACGCCTGCTGACGGAAATCACCGCAAATATTCCAGGAGTCGTCTATCAGTACCAGGCGGTAGGGCAGGGGCGGAGCCGGTTCACCTTCATCAGCGCCGGCATCTGGAACCTCTTTGGGCTGCCCCCGGAACATACCATCCGGGAACCGGAGCTGTTTTTTGATCGTGTTGACCCGGAAGTCCGAAAACAGTTCTCCACCTCCCTGGCCTGTACCGACCCTCCTGAACATGTCGTGGAATTTGAATTTTCCATGAGCAACAAGGAGGAAGAAGGCGCTGTGCGGTGGTTCAAGAACAGTGCCCTGGCGTCGAAAAAATCGGATGGGGCCGTGGTTTGGAACGGCATGCTCACGGACATCACGGAAATCAAACGAATCGAGCAATTGCGCACGGATGTGGAGCGCATGGTCCGTCACGATCTGAAATCACCCTTGACCGGCATTGGAGGGCTGGCCAGAGTCCTGCTGCAGGCGGATCTCCCCGTCCGCCAGCGGGAAATCGCGGCCACGATCTACGAGAGCGCCATGAAGCTCTTGCACATGATCAGCCACTCCATGGCCCTGTTCAAAATGGAGGAAGGGACCTATGAACTCCGGCCGGAAGTCTTTGATCTGTCCCAGCTACTTCATGGCTTGCATGAGGAATTTCAACCGACTGCCAAGTCGAAATCCTTGAGCTTCGTCCTTCTGGTGGACGACCACCCCCTGGATTGGAGCAAACCGTACATGGTCTCCGGAGAGGCCATCCTGCTGGAGTCCCTCTTGGCCAACCTGATTCAGAACGCCATGGACGCCGCACCTGAACGATCCGAGATCACCATTGCCCTGCGTTCACCAAAAGTCATGCGCACCGATGCACATGAAATCGACATTCACAATTTCGGGGTGGTTCCGGAAAAAATCCGCGAAACCTTTTTCGAGCGCTATGTCACGTGCGGAAAGGAACATGGCATGGGTATCGGCACCTACAGTGCGATGCTTATCGCCAAAACCCACGGCGGAACGATCCGTTTCACCACCTCCGAGACAACGGGCACCCATGTGATTGTCGAGTTGCCCGTAACCCCTCCAAAGTAGATTTCCAGGCTGTCTTCCCGGCACTCCAAAGGGCATGCTCCTGCTGATATTCGAGAAGCAAGCACCACCAACCCCCGCCCCCTCCACACTTTATCGGCACTGCCCTGAACCGTTTGTGTTTCGTGAGCCGGACGCGCCGATCTTCGTTATTGCTCCAGGCGGTTTTGAGCAGCATCTTCCATGGCCACCGCGGGTTGCAGGTAGACATCAACTCGAGTGCCCTCACCAGGTCGGCTGACCAAAACGAGATCCCCCCCCAAGTCGCGAATGATTTTCTTGGTCATGGCCAACCCCAGGCCGGCCCCGGAACCGGTCTGCTTGGTGGTGAAAAAAGGGCTGAAGATCTTGTCCTGCAAATCCAGAGGAATGCCGCACCCCGTGTCTTCAATGGAAATCCGCACTTGCTGCCGTTCCATGGCCGTGGTCACCACCAACCGCCCTCCATCGGGCATGGCTTCCAGGGCATTCTTCACAAGATTGATCAAACACTGCTTGAGCAACTCGACGTTTGCCTGGGCCTTGGGCAACTCTTTTTCCAGGCGTATATCCACGATCACACCGCGTTCCTCGCTACCGATTCCAAGTACCCTGGTGGTTTCGGAGACGACCAGGTTGACATCAACTTCAGCCACTTCCGAGGCTGTTGGCCGGGCGAAATTGATAATGCTCTTCAGAATGCGGTCCAACCGCTTGGACTCCTCCAGAATGATCCGAACCTTGTCGCGACTGTTCTCGCTCAACTCCCTGGACCGCAGCAACGAATTGGCAAACCCACCGATGGCGAACAGCGGATTGCGAATTTCATGGGCGATGTATGTGGAGAGTTCACCAATGGCAGCCAGTTTTTCAGCTTGTTGCAGGCGCTTTTCCATTTCCGTGCGCAAGGTCACGTCCCGACGAACCTCGACAACCCGCTCCAGCTGGCCCTCGCCGTTGAAAACCGGGTAGGTGGTAACCTGATAATAATGGACCCGTCCCTGGTCATCCACCCAGGCCTGCAAGGCCTCGGACTCCCGCCGATGCGTCAACGTCGCGAGTACGGGCCAGTCCAGTGGCTCCGAACCGCAGGAAATCTGGCCCGGCCCGGCAGGTACTTCACTGCTGGAGCGATGCAGCAGGGTCTGCTTGTCCAGGCCGTGTCGTTCGCAAACTTGCCGGTTCACGTCCAGTATGCGCCCCTGGGTGTCCAGAAAAAAAATATCGTCCGGCAACTCGTCGATAATCCTGGCCAACAGATTCCTGCTGCCTCGCAAATCGATTTCGCACCTGCGATAAGCCTTTGCCAGCTCCGAAAGGCAACACAAAAAGGCCATAGCGGGCCGATCCAACAGCGCGACGGAAACGGGTATGGAACGTCTGATCTCTGCCAAGAACTCCGGACTGTCCGTCAATGCAATGACCAAATTGATTTCCGGATGGGCCATCAACATGGTCGAGACATCGGAAAAACGGGACAGGCCTCGCTCCGTCAGATCCGGAACATGCGCTGCCGGAATGGTTCCGGAGCAGGCCGTCAGACGGATTCGGGGCAGGCAGCCTTCCATTGCGGAACGATTGGTCAGCTCCACGATCACGGCAAAGATAGAGGCAAACCCCTCATCGTTCACCGGCTGCGATTCATCCGTGGGACAAGCCAGTCCAACCTTGAAGTCGCCTTCAATCGCTTTCAAAGCGTGGACAGCGTCGCTGTACCTCCGGCGCTGCTGCATGGTTACCTCGTGGGGTTGACGGGCTTGGATGATCCATGCCAAGCGCCGACAAGTGTTTGGACGCATTATTTCAGGAAAACAAATCGCGCGAACAGCGCCGGAGCCACATGTCCAGCCATACCCTTAATCCTGTTTCGACTTCAAGCGACTCCGCGGGCCTGGGCGTCTGGTGCGTCAGTCTCGGATGCCCGAAAAATCGTGTGGATACGGAGCGCATGCTTGGTGCCCTTGGGCCCATGTATCCTGCGGAAGATATCCGCAAAGCCCGGATCATCCTGATCAATACATGTGGATTCATCGCTCCAGCTGTTCAGGAGTCCACGCAGGTCATTCTGGAAACCGCCGATGCCGTCGCCGACCTCCAGCCCAAGCCCCTGCTGGTGGTTGCAGGTTGTCTCGTTTCCCGATTCGGATCAGATTTGCGGCAGGCTGTCCCCGAGGTGGATCTTTGGCTGGACATTTCCCAGGAGGATCAGCTGGGTCCCCGACTGGTTGAATTAGGCCTTGTCGACCCTTGCGCAACAGCCATGGCCCGGGTGCTCAGCACCAAGCCGGTCTACGCCTACCTGAAAATCGGCGAAGGCTGCAACCACCGATGCCATTTCTGTACCATCCCTTCCATCCGTGGACCTTTGCGCAGCCTGCCTCCGGAACAGATTATCGAAGAAGCCCGCCTCCTGTTGGATCAAAATATCCACGAACTGGTTCTGGTGGCTCAAGATCTGACCTCTTACGGACGCGATCTGAACCTGCGCCACGGTCTGGAAACCCTGCTCAACGGTCTGAGCAAATTGTCCGGTTTGCATTGGTTGCGGCTGATGTACCTCTACCCGGCCGGCTTGACGCCCAGACTGCTGCGCTTTCTGGCGGATCTTGGCCCACCGCTTTTGCCCTATTTCGACATTCCCCTGCAGCACGCTCATCCGGACATGCTCCGGGCCATGGGACGGCCCTTTACCAGGGATCCTCGCCTGGTTGTGGATCGTCTTCGTAAACATTTTCCAGATGCGGCCCTGCGTTCCAGTCTGATCGTCGGATATCCCGGAGAACGCCCCCACCACTTCAAGACATTATACCAATTCGTCGTCGAGACCCGCTTTCATAACCTGGGGGTGTTCACCTACTGCCCGGAGCCGGGAACCAGGTCTGCGGCGCTGCCCGGCCAGGTTGGGGCGAAAACCAAGTCCAGGCGGCGGGACAGGCTGATGGAATTGCAGGCCGGCATCAGCGCCGACATTCTTGCACGATACCAGGATCAGGAAATGGAAATTTTCGTGGAACGCGCCAGTCACGAGTGGCCCGGGCTTTTCGAAGGCCGGGTTTGGTTCCAGGCCCCGGAGGTTGACGGGGTCACGTACATCAGTGGAACGACCATTCGTCCCGGTGATCGGGTCCTGGCCGAAATAACCGAAACCACGACCTATGACCTGGTGGCACTGGCGGATGCATAAAAAACCATATACCCAAGCCTTTAGAGATTGCTGTCCTGTTCTTGTCCATGCCGTTCCCAAGGTGGTCGGTGCAGTCCTCCAGGAATCTCATCACTGACCTCGCAGTTGTCAACGCTGAATTGTTCTGCTAGGGCGTAGCAAAAAATTTTTGTCGTTAGGACAAGGTTCAGGGGGAACACAATGACCAACACAACAGACGAGACGCAAGATCAGTTCGACCAGGAGATGGAACTCAACTTCGAGGCTGAGCTGGAACAGTATTTAAATGACGATTTCGGCGATGTCGAAGAAGGTTGCATCGTACAGGGAGAGGTCGTTAAAATCGGCGGAGATCACATCCTCGTGGATGTGAACTTTAAGTCCGAAGGACAGATTCCGGCCTCGGAATTCAAAGACCAGGACGGCTGTCTCTCGATCAAGATGGGCGACAAGATCGACGTCTACGTGATCAAGAAAAATGAGGGAGAGGGGTCAATCCTCCTGTCCAGGGAAAAAGCCAAGCGGATGCAGTTGTTCGACAAGCTGGAAGGCATCCTGGAGTCCAACGAAGTCATCACCGGAACGATTACCAAGCGCATCAAGGGCGGCTACCATGTGGATGTTGACGGCGTTGAAGCATTTTTGCCCGGGTCCCATGTGGATTTGCGACCGGTACCAGACATGGACGCCCTTGTCGGACAGGATTTTGAATTCCGGGTTCTGAAGGTCAATCGCCGTCGTAGCAACGTTATCGTGTCCCGGCGTGTTCTTCTTGAGGAAGAGCGCGACAGCATGCGGCAGTCCCTGCTTCAAAACATCGAGGAAGGCCAAAAGATCCAAGGCAAGGTCAAAAACATCACTGATTACGGCGTGTTTGTTGATCTCGGCGGCCTCGACGGTCTCTTGCACATCACGGACATGGCATGGAAGCGCATCCGTCACCCAAAGGAAATGGTCCAGATCGGCGACGACCTGGAGTTGATGGTTCTCAATTTCGATAAGGAGAACCAGAAAGTTTCCCTGGGGTTGAAACAGCTGGTTCCGGACCCCTGGACCAATATTGCCGCCAAGTTCCCCGAAGGCACCCGGCTGACCGGCAAGGTCACCAACCTCGTCGACTACGGGGCGTTCGTGGAACTGGAGCCCGGCGTGGAAGGTCTGGTGCATATTTCGGAAATGTCCTGGACCCGAAAACTGCGGCACCCCTCCCAGATGGTCCGGGTCGGAGACCCGGTAGATGTGATTGTCCTGGGAGTAGACCAGGAAAAGAAACGCATCTCCCTGGGCATGAAGCAGGTTGCTCCCAACCCATGGGATGTGGTTGGCGAAAAGTATCCTGATGGCACGGTACTCGAAGGCACCATCAAGAACATCACGGAATTCGGCATGTTCGTGGGCATTGAGGATGGCATTGACGGGTTGATTCACGTCTCGGACATTTCCTGGACCAAAAAAGTCCGGCATCCCAGTGAAATATTCAAGGTCGGCGACGTGGTCCAGGCCAAGGTGCTCACCGTGGACAAGGACAGCGAAAAATTCACCTTGGGCATCAAGCAGCTTACTGAAGATCCGTGGTCCCTGGTCCCCCAGCGATACCCCGTGGGCTCCACTGTTTCCGGGACGGTGACGAACATCACGGATTTTGGCCTGTTCATTGAAGTTGAGGAAGGCATCGAGGGGCTGGTGCACGTCTCTGAAGTCAGCCGCAAGAAGATCAAAAAGCCCAGCGAATTGTTCCAGGAAGGGCAGGTCATCCAGGCCAGGGTCATTCACGTCAGTGCGGACGAACGCCGCCTGGGGCTTTCCATCAAGGCTCTGGAGGAAGACGAATTGAAGAAAGGCCGAGAGTTTCACGGCAACATCGGGGCCTCCACCCAGGCCGCGAGCACCAACTTGGGCGATTTGATCCGGCAAAATATTGAGGATGGAACACCCGAAGACTAAACCCAAATTCAGTCAGCGTCATCCGTTCCTGTTTGGATTGTTGCTGATGTTCACGGCCGTGGCCCTGCTTTCCGGGGCCATGGCCGTTTGGCGTTCCTACGCCGAAAAGCATCCCGGCTCGATGCTGGCTTTTTCCAGTCCCAAGATCGGCGTCGTCCATGTGGAGGGGATGATCCTGGACCCTACGGACACCTTGAACTGGATTCGCCGTCTGCGGGAGGATCCCACGGTACCGGCTGTCCTGGTGCGGATCAACTCTCCCGGAGGGGTTGTCGGACCATCCCAGGAACTGCTCCTCGGCTTGCAACGCTTGGCCGAACGCAAGCCGGTCGTCGTCTCCATGGGCGCCGTGGCCGCTTCCGGCGGGTATTATGTGGCTGTTGGCGGACACCAGATCGTGGCCAACCCCGGGACGCTCACCGGGAGTATCGGGGTAAGGATGGAATTGACCAACCTCCAGGGATTGATGGAAAAACTTGGCATTCGCAGGGACTCCTTGACCAGTGGAGCGCTCAAGACCACGGGATCGCCCTTTGAGGAGCTCACTCCCGAAGAACGGGACTACCTGCAGTCCGTGGTCATGGATATGCACGGCCAATTCGTGCGGGACATAGCCCAAGGACGGGACATGCCCCTTGACGCCGTGGAGGCGATTGCCGACGGACGGATCATGACCGGCCGGCAAGCCCTTGAGCTCGGCCTTGTGGATGCCTTGGGCGGCCAGGAGGAGGCCCTGGATCTCTTGCGCACCATCGCTGGAATCGACGACCGGGTTGAGTTGATCGAGGACCCGAGGCGGGATCGATCCCTCTGGCGGCGGGTTCTTGGGTCAGTGGAGGAAGAGCTGAGCTTGCAACGTTCTCGATGGGGAGCATTGCTGGGCTCGCCGTGGGGGCCGATGTGGATAGTGCAGTGAGCAGGGCCTGCCCTGCGCAGCCCAGGACGCATGGTCCCGGGGCAATGGCGGACATCGTCGAGAAAGCGGCCAGTAGCGAACGACTCACCACGGATGAGGCCCTGATGTTGGCCCTGGAAGCTGACATACACGTCCTGGGGCGGCTGGCTTTCCACAGACGCACGGCACTCCATGGCCGAAAAGCCTATTTTGTCTACAACCAGCACCTCAATTATACGAACATCTGTCAGAATGCCTGCCGGTTCTGCGCCTTTAGCCGTCGCCTCGGAGACAAGGACGGCTATACAATGAGCGTAGACGAGGCCGTACAACATGTTCGCTCCCGGGAAGACGAGCCCATCAAGGAGATTCACATCGTTGGCGGACTGAACCCGGAATTACCCTATCAATACTACCTGGACCTGGTCAGTGCCGTAAAACAGGCTCGGCCACTTGCCTCGGTCAAGGCTTTCACCGCGGTGGAGGTGGTCTTTCTGGCCGAACGCGGGGGTATCTCCCCGCGGCGGGTTTTAACCGATCTGCGAGAAGCCGGTCTGGGCGCCCTGCCCGGGGGAGGAGCGGAAGTCTTTGCGCCGTCATTGCGCGCCCGTCTCTGTCCTGAAAAAGTCTCCGGTCAACAATGGCTGGACATCCATGCCTTGGCCCATGAGCTCGGCATTCCATCAAACGCCACCATGCTCTTCGGACACATTGAAACATGGACCGACCGCCTGGAGCATCTCCAGGCACTGCGCGACCTCCAGGACCGTTCTGGGGGATTTTTGTGCTTCATTCCCCTGCCCTACCAACCCGATCATAACGATCTGGGCGCCAAAGGACCGGACGGCCTGGACACATTACGATTGCTGGCCATCTCTCGAATCTTCCTGGACAATGTGCGGCACCTGAAAGCCTATTGGATCATGACCGGGATCAAGGCAGCCCAGATGGGGCTGTGGTACGGGGCGGACGACCTCGACGGCACCATCGTGGAGGAGCGCATCGGACACGCTGCCGGAGCCAACACTCCCAAGGGCATGACCCGAGAGGAAATCGTTCAGGTGATTTCCCAGGCCGGGTTCCAACCGGTGGAGAGAAACAGCCATTTCGAGGCAGTCATGCCGGCCCAGCCCTCATCAACATAAGACCCGGTAGCGCAGAGCCAGCTGTCCGAGGCCGTCAGCATGGTTACCTGCGCCTCCCTCCATGGCCACCCAGTTTCACGTCCCCCGAAGCCGACGCGCATGGCCGTTGCGGCCACCCGCACCACCTTCTTTTCCGCTCCACACGGGGCGGCCTTCAGTCTGCTTCAAAAAAGCGGCACCTGGAAACAACAAAGGCCCAGGACCAAAATGACTGCACCAAAGCACAACGAAGACCAAGTTGAGGTTGACCTGGACCTGGAACACTGTTCCCGGTGTCAAGGGTGCGTGGAGATGTGCCCCGAGGTATTCGGCTGGGACGAGACCATGGATTTGCCCATCCTCTTGGAGCCCACCGGCCCTCGGGACGAGGTTCTGCAGGTTGCGGCCTTCTGCCCCAAGGACTGCATCCGAGTAGCTGGTTGGAAACGAGACTGGTAAGTTGGATGCCTTGCCGACCTTCCCGCCCCGGCCAACTCGTTCGCCCCCCTCTGGGGTGACAGCCAGAGCCGATTTTTCAGTTGGCCACCTCCGTCGGGTAACCAAGCCGCTCAGCCATTTGGGCCGCCGCTCCCGGTGACTGAACCGGAACAAGGCGCTGGCTGAGACGAATCGTCGACTGGCCAAGGCGATTCTCGTAGATGGCGGTATAGGCCAAAACCCGCTCCACGTAATTGCGCGTCTCGTTGAACGGAATGGTTTCCACCCAAATGTCCGCCGGAAGTTCCCCACTTTTGGGCAGCCAGCCTTTTACCCGGTGCTGCCCTGCATTGTAAGCAGCGGTAGCCAGGGCATAATGCCCTTGGAGATCGTCCAGTTGTCGACGCAGGTATGTTGTACCATAGCGGATATTGCGCTCGGGTTGGAGCAACAGCATGGAGTTGGACAGGCGTTCTCCGTGCCAGCCGGCAATGCGTTGACCGGTCTGGGGCATGATCTGCATCAGGCCCAGCGCACCTGCGGAAGATCCTACGTCCTCCATGAACAGGCTTTCCTGGCGCATTACCCCGTAGACCCATGCCGGATTCAAATTCTTGGAGCGACTCTGGGCCATAATGTGGGACGCGTGGGGCAATGGAAAGCGAATTTCCAGATCCGTGCCGTGCCGCGCTGCCACCGTGGCCGTGATGGCCCGGTCATGCCATCCCAGCTCTTGCGCCCAACGAGCCGCGGCCAGTTGGATGTCTGTGTCCAGTCGGGGCAGGGTGCGCTGCCATTCACTGCGTCCCGGACCATGGCGCTTCAGGGCGAACAACTCCGCGGCCCGCTGTAGCCCCGGCTCCTGCTTGGCCATCTCCAGCTTTGCGGCGGATACCACCACAGGCTGATGCGTCAGTTCGTAGGCCAGGCCCATTCGGTCCGCGGCCAGCATCCCAAAATAGTGCGCCTCACCGGCCAAATCCCGGTAGAGGGCCGCGGCCTGCTGGGACCATCCGGTCTGTTCATAGGCCCTTGCCCGCCAGTAACGCCATCGCGGATCCTGTCGCTGATGTTCAGTCAGGCCATCAATCATGGACAAAACAGCCGACCAGTCCTGCTGACGTAAGGCCGCACGTACGCCCCACTCCCGGAGCCTGTCACTGCGCAGGTTCAAGGGCAAGGCGGTAATGCGCTCCACGGCTCCTTCTTCGAATCGAAGGCTCATGAACAGACTGATATCTTCCTCAATGCGGGAAAAACGCTCCCGATCCAGGCCGTTGAGCACACGAATCCGGTCCCAGTCTCCGGCAGTACGGGAGGCATTCACCCTGGTCAACTTGCGCATGCCGTGGGCCAGCACCGGGAGGACAAAGTCACTTTGCTGCCCGTTCCAGTCTCGCTGAAGAACCAGTCCAGGCCGCTCATCCACCAACAGCCAGTACTCCACCCAAGACCGGTCCTCTTGGGGCAGGAAGCGCAGCAGATACTGGACCAATCCTTTCTGCCCGGCATTCATGGCCAACTGGACGCGCTCCACCACCAACTCTCGTGTCAGCTGCCCCTGCTCCTTCCAAACCGCGAATAATGGATCGCAGCTTCTGGGCCTGGATGTCCCCGAAAGCCACATCTGCACGGCATGCTCCATGGCCGCCTCGGTTTTTCCAGCACCAAGCAAAGCCTGGCCATAAAGGCACTGCAAATTTTCGTTGGTTTGCGGAATGTAATCCTGGAGAAAATCGGACCACCGATTCTGTCTGGCCAGCTCGCGCAGCCATTCCCGGCGCAGGGAATCCGTCACGGGAGAATCTCCGTAACTCCGGAGAAAGTCCCGGACATTGGCCGTTGTCCGTATATCGCAATTCAGCTCAAGATCCTTGGCCACCAAATACGGCTTCAACGGGTACCCCGCAAGACGGGGCAGAAGCTGGAGGTAAATCTGGCGCTGATCTCTCAGCAAGGCCTCCTCGGCTTGGAGAAACAAAGCGCGTTGCTCAACCTGGGTGGCAGCCTCAACCGAATCGGTCCAGGAAAAAAAGGCTGCCGTAAAAGCCAGGATGCACATCGTCAGGCGCAGCAGGTGCATAGGGGTCTCCTGAGCGGGTTGAGATTCTTCGGATCAATGGCTATGCATAGTGTCAATTCCGCGAAGATCTGACAAGACCCTGGCGACCTTATCAACCGAAATCCGGATATCCTCAGCGAAAAACCCGGTCTCCGCCAAGTTCCGGCTTCTGTTGGAAATCAAGCCAAGGCGGAGGTTTTTTTATCATTTCCGCCTTGACACTAAACACTAAACACCGTCATGCAGGCGATACCTATGGATGCATTCATCTTTGATCTGGACAACACCCTCTATCCGGCCTCAACACCGCTGTTCCCATTGATTGACGCCCGGATCAACACGTACATGCACCAGCGGGCAGGCATCCCCAAGGAACGCGTGGACCATTTGCGCCGCCAGTATTGGCAGGAATACGGACTGACCATGGTCGGCCTGGCCAGGCATCACGGCGTCGACCCGGAGGACTACCTGGAATACGTGCATGATGTGGACGTGGCGGCGATCCTGCGCCCCTGCCCGGAACTTGCCGAGGCACTCGCGAACCTGCCCGGAGCCAAGGTTATTCTGACCAACGGCTCAATGGGGCATGCCCGCAGGGTGCTCGAGGTGTTGGGGCTGCAAGAGGTCTTTACGGAGATTTTTGATGTCCGCCTAGCGGCCTACCGGCCCAAACCCTACCCGGAACCGTACCGGGAAATGCTCCGCCGGCTCGGCGTCCCGGGATCACGATGCGTCATGGTGGAGGACATGGCTTTGAACCTGAAGACCGCCAAGGAATTCGGCATGGCCACGGTGTTGATCGGTCCGGGCAATGGTGAGACATACGTGGACATGCGCATCGACGACGTGACCTTGTTTCCTGAAGCCTACGGCCGATTTGCTCGGGAGAAAGGCAGCCTGACGCCGTGACCCCGGTCTTCAGCTTGCCGTCTGCCTGGTCGCGGTTGAAAGCCGGGTGCGTGACCATCGAGGAGTGAACATTGTCCGTGGCGAAAGGAGTCACCTGCAGTCACAGATGTGGCTTTCGTCTTAACGGACAGTTACGCCGTGATGTGGCAGCCCCTGGCGGACATCATGACCGGGATCCAGATCGGGATCATCTTGGGGGCCGGCAATGCCCGGAGCCGTGAGTGCTCCGGGCATTGGCGGCGGGATCCAGGATTCCTTGGCCGGG
>REDL01000128.1 GCA_007693505.1 Desulfovibrionales bacterium
CTTTCGCCGGAATGACGAATTTCAAGGTTTTGCGACTTTCTGCAGTAACATCATTCATGCCCAAGGCGCAATTTTTGTCAGTCCCGCCAGTTTCTGGGAAATTGCCATCAAGATGAGTCTGGGAAAATACGCCCTGCCCGAGCCGTTTCTCCTCTTCTGGAACAGGCAGATGCAAGAAAACGCTTTTACCCTGTTGCCCATTACCCTGAACCACACGGCGCGAATCACCAACCTGCCATTTCATCACAAAGATCCATTTGACCGCTTGCTCATAGCCCAGTCCCTGGAGGAACAAATCCCCATCGTGAGCAGCGATTCCATCTTTGATGCGTACGGGCTACACCGTCTATGGTAACGAAACAGCCACAGAGAAATTTTCCCCTGTGGTGCAAAAGGATTTAACCACCAGTCGCTCCGCTTTCTCGGGAACACCGGGCACACAGGGAACACATTCCCTCACTCCCCTTCTTCACCCATACTCCCCAGTACCATCTTTTATTTATCCCAGCATTCCAGCATTTCTTATGTCTTATCCCAGCATCCCAGCATCCCAGCATTCCAGCATTATGTCTTATCCCAGCATTATGTTTTCATCCCTCCATACCGGGCCAAAGAGTCCTTCGCGAGACATGTATTGTCCGACCCAATGGGTTCGAATACCACTTTGAGTTGGGCATGGAGGGCTCCGGCCACGCGGCGCAACATGCTCAAAGAGTGTCCTTCATATCCAGGTGATTCCAGCCTGCTGATCTGCTGCTGTGACGTTCCCAGCAGTTTGGCCAATTCCTTCTGGGTCAGCCCGGCCCTCCGGCGCAATGCCGCGATTTGGAGGGCAATATCCCAGGCGTCTCCAGCCGCTTGAAAGCGTACGGCAAAATCGGCGTTCTTGAGTTGCTCTTCAAGGTAGAGATCAAAGTTGGTTTGATTCATAATCCAGCCCTCGCTATCCAATCCCGCATCCGGGCACGAGCAGTGTGGACGTCTCGTGTCGGGATGCATTTGGCTTTATTCCGGATCCCATGCACAAGAAGAATCCGACGCCCCTTTGAGAAAAACCAGAACACCCTGGTGTTCAATTTTCCAACATGCCGCAACTCAAAAAGCCCGTCCCCAAGGGCTTTGGCCAAAGGTTCCCGGTGGCATTCGCGATTGCGCAACTTGGCCAACCCAGCCATCACCGCCGCAAAGTCATTCGGATCGCTTGCCCGCAGCTCGTCAAGAAAATCCCTGACCGGGCAGCCACCTGATTTCGTTTCAAAAAATTCTACTGAAAAATCCACGGCCAAGCAACATCAAATTTGATGTATGATGATATTTGTAACATCCCAGCATCCAGCATTTCCTATATCTTCTAATCCGATGTATGCTTGATAATTTCCGGGATAGCCGCTTCCAACGGAACAAACCGTACGGGTCGAGCCTGAAGGGTAGTTGTCGTATCCAAAGTTCGGTTAACCACAAAAAGCATGAGAGGTGCATAGGCTTCCAAAAAGCTTCTGGCGGAACGAGAGACGGAAGGTTGGGCCATGCGGCCCGCTTTGACTTCCACGGCTATGATGCGTTGACCATCACTGAGGACAAAATCCATTTCAGCTTTGGACGTCGATCGCCAGTAGTGCACGGACCATCTGTTGGGCAGGTTTTTAAGCAGTTCGGAAAGCACCCAGTTTTCCACTAAAGCCCCTGTATCCGGTCGCTCCAGGATATCCATTTCAGAAGTCAGGCCAAGCAAGACATTGCGGAGCCCATTGTCTACGAAGTAGCATTTGGGTGTCCGGGTCACTTCTGAACGCTTCCCAGCCTGGAATGGCAAAATGCGCCGAATGATATGCGTTTCTTCAAGGATGTCCAGGTAGTTTTGTACGGTTTTTCTGTTCACCCCGCATTCCTGGGCCAGATTGGACATGTTCAGGAGGTTGCCGGTGTCAAAGGCCAGCAGTTTCAATAGGCGTCGAAAGGCGTCTGGATACTGAACATGGAACATGTCTGATGCGTCGCGTAAAATAAAAGCCTGAATCAGATCCCACAGAACCTTCTCCGGCGCAGCCGAGAACCAGACTTCGGGATACCCGCCATACGTCAGGTGCCGGGAAAGCTGTGCTCGGCGTTTATCCATGGCCAACAACGGCGGCAGGGATGTTGCTGAAGCGGCAGTCTCTTCCAGGGAAAAAGGGAGAAGAGTGTGTCTGAGTGCCCGCCCGGCCAGAGACTCTCTGGTTTTGTCCTGGAGATGAAAGCTTGATGAACCTGTCACCCATATTTCTTTTACAGATCCTAAGTCCACCAGACCCTTGAGGAACAAACCAGCTTCGGTCAGGTGTTGAGCCTCTTCCAGAAAGAGGGGGACAGGTTCAGGGAGCAGTTCCTTGAGGTCGTGCAAAAACGGAATGACCTCCCTGCACCAGGAACGGATAAGCATGTCCTCGCAAAACAGAAAAAGCGGAGATTGTCCTGAATTTTGAAATATTTTCCAAGCCAGGGTTGACTTCCCAGCCTGTCGCGGTCCAATGATCATCCGCACCTTTGGCTTGCCGGCGAGAGGTGCTTCAAGCCTTTCCTTCTCAAGGGATCGCTGCACATATTTTTCCGGAATATTTGATGAAACAAAATTCCGAGACGAAACCTCACCTTTTAGCCAGGGATTCAGAAAGAGTATGCGCTGAAGCAGATCGCTATCCATGCATTACCCATTAACCCTGACAATCGGGATCGTCAATACTTTCTGACGGGTCTGTCTGGAAACATTAATCATCCAGGATCCCATCATTGTCTTTACAATCCAGCATTCCAGCATTCCAGCATCCCACCTTCCCACCATCTTTTCAATTCCAGCATCCCAGTATCCCAGCATCCCAGCATTATGTCTTATCCCAGAATTCCAGCATCCCACCATCACACCATACACTCTGCTTTCACTATCAGTATCCGATCCACCACCTCCATGCCCTGGACAACGGAATGATCCATGTTGGCCACTTCGTACTTCCAGGCCCCGAATCGCCCGCGCGAATAGATCCCCCTGCCCTCCAGCCAGGGCTGAATCACGTTCAGAGCCGCGTCCCGCTGCAATGTGGGCACGGGGTAGCTGTACTCGATGTCAATGGTGTACACGCTTTGAATGCGATCCCGATCTTCCTCCCGGATCAGGCCGGTGTTCACATATCCTTGAACGGTCCGCTCCACTGCCGCGTCCCTGTCTACTGCCTGATCCTGAGGAAAGGATATCTCGCCCATCAGGGAAAAATTTCTCGTGATGTCCGGGACGTTGTTATGGGAGTAATTGGAGAAATAGGTCACCCGGTAGCAGGGAGACTTGTCTTCGGGAAAATACATCCAGCACTTTTTTGACGGATCAGGCCGCGCAAAGCCCACCCCAACCACCAGCCCCTTGTTGGCCGTAAGCTTTTCCGTGGCCTCGGCCACCTGCTCCGGCTTGTTCGCGATTTGCGAAACCAGGATATCCAGGGGCATGGTCGACACAAGGGCGTCGTAATCCAGAACGCCTCCGCCCTGAAAGCCGATTTGCTTCCTGTCTGCGTCGATCCATGCGACCGCGCGCTGGTAATCGATATGATCCTTGAAGCGCTCTGCCGTACGCCGGAATATCTCGCCCGTGCCCCCGCGCAGCGGGAACCTGAACATGTTGTTCGGGCCCCAGCTGACATCATCCTGTTCCAGGATGACATTGCGCAGGACCCGTTCAAAATCCACCACGGACACCCGCTCGGCGATCCAGTCCTTGGCCATGTGATCCAACGGCGTGGTCCAGACCTTCTGGTTGTAAGGAAACATGAACAAGTCCGCCACGCCCTGTCCGAAAATTGAAAGAATCCATTCCCGGAAGTTTGCCGGGGTGCCTGCAAAGCTTCTTCCGGCCTCAAGCAGGCCGACGAGACACTGATACAATGCTTCCTTGGGCAAATAGCGCAGATTGTTCTGGAAAGGATACGGGATCCAGGTATCAAGAATGCGGATCCAGCTCTCGCGCAGGTGTTCCAGGTAGTCGCTTCCCAGGGCCTGATCCACCATTCGGTCGAAGCGCTTGTAGTGGGAAAAAATGACATGCCCGCCCACGTCCCAGGTAAACCCCTGGTTGTCCGTGAAACTTGCGGCCAAGCCCCCGGCATGATCGTTCTTCTCCACAATCCGCCAGTTCGTGTGCCCCAATTCCTGAAGTCGATATCCAGCGCCCAGCCCTGTCGGCCCCGCGCCAATGATCAGAATCCGTTTATCCATGCCCAGCCTTCTTTCACTTTGCTGCAATGAAAAAATTTTCCGGCAGTTCGTTCAGAAACCCCAAGTGCAAGGAGCAAAAAAAGGTCAAGGTCGAAGCGCATATGTTGATACGTAAGAGTTTGAACTTTTTGCGTCGACGCAGCAATTGGGGATTTTTCAACGGACTGCTTGGGGACGTTCATACTGCTCAAGATTCTCATCCACCAAGGCGGATATCTCTTCTTCAGCAAACAACGGCTCCATCTTCAACCTGTTGGCCTCTCGGCTGATCAAGGCCGCCTTGGTCTGGTTCATTCCTGTCTGCAGCTTGTGCACCACTTCAATGAAACCGTTGTAGATCGCCTGATACCCGTACAAGCGCATCCTGATCTGCTGCTCCACCTCGTCGAACTGCGTGGGCGAGAAGCGCAGGTCATAATCCCCGGCCACGTCGAACACTTCCTTGCGGTACATGTGCGCGCAGCCCATGACGTAATGGCGGGGGGCGATATAGTCGTGCTGGCCCTGATCCGGCTCAAAGGAATGGGCGTTGATGCTGTGCACCCAGTCCTGCTTGGCAGTGATGATGCCCCCGGTATGCTGGATGGTTTTGGGCGTGTTCATGAACAGGATCTTGGCGCCCACAACACCTGCCTCAGGGAAGGCTTCAAAGGTCTTGACCATGTCCTTGATCCAGCCCGGAGGCAGGACAATATCGTCGTCCAGATAGGCCACAAAATCAGCGTACCGGTTTTCAGGGTCATGAATGAGCCAGTTGCGGGCCGCTGGTGCGCCGACATTCACGGGCAGATTGATGATTTTCATCTCCGCGAACTTGTTCCTGGGCAGGGAATACAACAGCGCTTCGGTCTTGTCCGTGCTGCCGTTGTTCAGGATGAAGACCTTGTAGTTCTTGTAGGTCGTTGCCTGCAGGCTTTGCAGGGTCTCATGCAGGAACTGCATTTTGTTATAGGTGTAGATGAACACGTGCACCCTGGGATTGGCCACCGGCTTGTACGTGGTGCGCTGTGCGTTGGGATTTCTTCTAAACGACATTGAAAGGGACCTCCGGGACCTGGTCCAGGCAGCCGGCCTGGCGCAGTTCGTGATTTTTTTTACGGATGTCCGATCGATCGATATCCTCGGTCTGCTTCTTCAGCCGGCGCATGTCCGCGGTGGGATGCTTCATGGCCAGCTTGTAGTCGTTGCCCATGACATTGCCCAGGGCCGGACGGCTTAAGAATGCCTCCTTGCCGGCTTTCTGGCAGTGTACGACGGAAATATGACCGTTGTAGACAATTTCATGGCCTTTGAGGCAGGTCAGGAAATCGTGGTCAATGTCATCCACCTGCGAGGGCGAGAACCGGATGTCAAACTCGCCGACCTCCCTGGCAATGCTGGTGCGCAGGAGATGACAGCAGCCCATCACGGACAGGCATCTTCGGATAAAGTCGAACTGCCCGGCATCGATCTCTCCGGGATGCTTGGACGACAGGATCAGCTTGTTCTCCTGGATCACGTCAAAAAAACGGTAAATGTACTGGATGGTTTTGGGGGTTCCTTCGTCATTGACCTTGGTCCCGGCTATGGCCGCCCTGGGATGTTCATTGAGCGTGCCGATCAGCTGTTTGAGCCAGTCCCTGGGCAGAAGAACGTCATCGTCAAGAAAGGCCAGAAAGTCCATATCATCGTTTTCCGGCCGGGCCATGAGCCAGTTGCGGGCCGCAGGCGCGCCGATGTTCACCGGCAGATTGATGATCGTGACCTTGTTGCGGGGGAATAGGTTCTGGGCGTTTTCCAAAAGTTGCCTGGTCCCGTCCGTGCAATGGTTGTCCAAAATGATGATCCCGGCACTGCCGATATCCGTCTCGGCCAGGCTCTCCAGGGTCTTTTTCACGGCATCGTGCTTGTTGTAGGTATACATCAGGATATTGGTCCTGAAGCGATCCGGATCCACCTCCAAGAGCTGGTCATGGCCCGAAAAAATATCATAGAGTTTCAGATACAACGGGATCTGCAGGGGATCCTGCACGAGGGATTCGCGCCAGGCCTCCATGGCATCGACCCGCTGTCCCGTCAGGTGGCAGGCCTGTCCCAGGTCGCTCAAGGCAGCAGCACTGTTCGCAAAATCCAACGACTTGCGCAGGCAGTCCATTGCCTGGCCAGGATCATCGGCTGCCAGAAAAACACGGGCAAATTTTCTCCAGAAATGAGCGGCCACGGCCTTGGCGTTTTGGTATCGAGTGGCGCTTTGCCGGAAGACAGCCAGGGCCGCGTCAAAATCTGCCCTGGCCACAAGCGCGTCCGCATAGGTGAACAGCAGTTCCATGTTGGGGACGACGTCCGCCTCGCGCAGATATTTTTCAGCCTTGTCAGGCTGGTTTTTTTGCAGATAATTCAGACCGAGTTTAAGCCTTCCATTGTCCGAGCCGGTGGATTTGACGTAGGCCATGGTCTCCACCAGCCCGCTCAGGCCGGACATTTCCCCAAGGGCTTTATTCAGGTGGATCAGGTTCTCAATGACCCGTGTGTCATAGGGGCGTTG
>REDL01000101.1 GCA_007693505.1 Desulfovibrionales bacterium
CATTCACCCTCCGCGACTCCACCCGTCAACCCAATCCCCCCATCCTGCACCGCAAGGAACTCCTCCTGCCCCTGGACGATCCGCGGCGGGAGGAATTTGCACGGTTGACGGAGGCTCTGGAGGCGGATGGGCTGTTCAAGAACACCAAGCGTATCGGCTATCGCCGGCAATGGGAGGTGTTGTTGGCGGAGAAAGGATGGAGCATTGCGGGACATGTGCCCGTGAAGATCCTCGTGCCATAAATGATTTTCTGACAGGCCGGGTTCTGCGCAGGGCAGATGGATTATTGACCCCTATGCGGCAATGCCGTACATATACGCATGCATTTCGAATTCGTGGAACTGCCGCCTTTCGCTTCAGAGCGTGAGAGTCTCTTATCCGAAGACGAATATCTCGATCTCCAACTCTTCCTCTGCGAAAAATGCGAAGCTGGGTCAGTCATTCCCGGAACCGGTGGCTGCCGCAAGCTGCGCTGGACGGCAAAGGGGAAGGGAAAACGAGGCGGGGCGAGAATAGTCTACTACCTCCGCAACCCGCCGGGTCAAATTGTACTGATCACAGCCTTTGGCAAAGGGGAGCGGGAAGATGTCCCACGGGAATGGCTGCGCAAAATCAAGGAGGCTTTTGAAAATGAGCAGGGCGCGTGACCACATGCAACGCATGATGGACCAGATCAATGACGGTGGCCAGGTCGATTGGGTGAGAAAAACCACGTTCACTCCGCAAGCCGATGGCTCCTTTGTGCGCAGGATCACCTTGAAGGACGGGACGGTTGAACGAGAAGAAACCATCCCACCTGAGCGCTGCATGGTCCTTGCTGCGCGTATAAAGACCGGACTCTCTCAAACACAGTTCGCCGACCTTCTGGGCATTTCCGTCCGGACTTTGCATGATTGGGAGCAGGGCAGGCGAACTCCCTCCGGTGCGGCGCGGACCCTGATCAAGCTTGCCACGAAGAATCCGGGCGTACTGCGTGATTTGGCGTTAACCTGACGCAGTCTGGAAAAAAATTGGGATACTCATATGTCAGTACAAGTAACGATAGATGTCCCGGAGACATCATTTTCCATTCTCCGCACTGAATTGAACCATGCCTGATCAGGCGGTTGTCAACGCTTCTTCCCTGATTTGACATTCTTCGCCATAGTCTTGCCTATTCGCGCAATACTCTGATTTTTTTCCAATGAAGCATCCAGTCCAGCGCCACCGCACGGCCATCAACCGCTCCGGCCTGTCCCGGCCCTTTCAGTATCTGGCCCGGCATGGGTTTTTGGATGGCGAAAACCGCGTCTTTGATTACGGCTGCGGGCGCGGGGGAGATCTGGAGCTGTTGCGGGGGAACGGCATCCAGGCCATGGGCTGGGACCCGCACTATGCGCCGGATCAGCCGCTTGCGCCCGCGGACGTGGTCAATCTGGGCTTTGTGATCAACGTGGTGGAGGATCCCCGGGAGCGGGGCGAGGCCCTGACCAGGGCTTTTGGTCTGGCCGGGACCGTGCTGGCCGTGAGCGCCATGCTGGGCAAGGATTCCTTCTTCGACGCCGGGCGGTCCTTTGAGGACGGGATTCTCACCAGCCGGGACACGTTCCAGAAGTATTACACGCAGACCGAACTCAAGGACTACATCGAGTCCGTGCTCCAGGCCGAGGCCATTGCCGTGGGGCCGGGCGTTTTTTTCGTGTTCAAGGACAAGGGCGCGGAGCAGCGGTTTCTGCTGCGCCGGCAGGAGCGGGTCTGGCCGGACAGCGCCGTGGCCCATCTGCTGACCTGTCGCCGTGAGATCATGCCGCGCTCGGGCCGCAGGGCGCGCATCCTGCCGGAAGAGCTGATCGAGGCCCTGGGCTCCAGGGCTTTGAGCCTGGGGCGGGAGCCCCGGACTGACGATTTGCCGGAAGAACTGCTTCAGGCCGTGGTCCGCGAGACCAAGACCCTGGGCCGGGCCATGCGCCAGGTCTGGGAGCGATTCGACCCCGGTTTGCTGGAACAGGCCGCCACGTCCCGGACGGACGGGCTGCTGGTCTATCTGGCCCTGAACATCTTCAACAAGCGCCAGGACCAGAAAACCATGCCGGAGCAGACCCGGCGGGACATCCGGCATTTTTTCCGGACCATCCAGGCCGCCCAGGAAGCAGCTTTGGCCCTGCTCTACAGCGCGGGCCGCCCCGAGACCATCCTGGACGCCTGCCGCGAGGCGGCATTGGGCGGCCTGGGCTGGCTGGACGCAGAGCACTCCCTGACCATCCACGCCTCCCTGCTGGACCGCCTGCCCGCCGTGCTTCGGGTCTATGCCGGGTGCGCGTCCCGGCTGTTCGGCGACGTGACCATCGCCGACCTGCTCAAGTTCCACATCCAGTCCGGCAAGTTCACCCTGCTCCTGCTGGACGACTTCTTCGGCCAGCCGGTTCCGGAGCTGAAATGCCGGGTCAAGATCAAGCTGCGCTCCCAGGACATCGACATCTTTGAGCACACTGAAGAGCAGTTCCGCTCCCTGGTCTACCTCAAATCCCGGTTCATGCACCCGGACATGGAGGGGTATGCAAAACAGGTGGAGTTTGATGAGAAGCTTCGATCGATACCCGAACTGGATCTGTCCGGGTACGGTCCACCTCCAGATTTGTTCAAGCAAACCATAGCGCGCTATGGAATTCTTTAGTTATCTGGAATGTTCCAGTAATATCTCACCCTTGTCGCAAAGCCTTACACCTCTCCTAGCCATGCGCCGCAGGATGATGTCCATCTAGCTATGCTCCCCTTCCGCGGCCCCGGTCATGCCGCCAGACGTCCCGCCCACGGCACCCCATTCCGGCGAATTCGCCAGCCCGGCCAAAATATGATCCGACAACCAGCCCGAGCAGGGCTCCGGCACCGGCACCGATGGTGAAGTGGGGTCAGTTGATGCGTTTGGACGGAGCCTGGGTTATGTGGTCGTTCATGAATTACCTTGAGTCCCGATTTGGAATTGTTGATTATCTTGAGTTGGAAGATGTTGACTACTTTTCATGTTTGCGTTGACCTCCAGTGAATATCCATTTTTCCTTATGAAATGAAAGAATAATCAAGTGGTCAACCACTGTTTCCGGAGCGTTTCGAGATAAAAATGGATTGAGGATGTTCAATATGTTCTCTGAAGTTGTCGGCCTTGTCCTGATTCGTAAAACACCAGAATGACGATATAGCGGCAGAACAGCCCAATCGCCAAAATGATCGTCAAGGGTAACTAGGACTCTCTTTTCAGATGTTGCCTTTTCCAATATCAATCTATCATCACAGCGAGACTGTCAACAATCAGATGCTCGAAGGACATCATGGCCAATCCTTACAAGTTCATCTCGAACAAATCTCTGTATCATCTGATCAAGGTAAAGCCGAAATACTTCAAGCATATATTTCTTTTATTTCAGAGTTATCAATACTTGAACTCGCAAAAAGCAAGCAGGCTTGAATATCTTCTTTTTTCAGCTCCGGATAGTCATAAAGTATCTGGTCCCATGATACATTTTCAGCGATTTGCTCCAAAAGAATACTTAAAGGAATCCTTGTCCCTTTAATCACAGGCTTTCCATTGCATACCAATGGATTCCATTCAATCCTGTCATAAATATCCATACAACCTCTCCTGATAGATGTTCTTGCAAAAAGTCCCTATTCCCGTGAAAAAGCGTGATATGACTTTGCTCAACTCCCTGGTTACACTGGATTCCGGCTTTCACCGGAATGACGAATTTCAAGGTTTGCGGCTTTCTGCAGAAACATCATGGAAAGAAAACCTTTTTTCAATCCTGGGAGGATTCGCCCTGGGTCACAAAATCAGCTTGCGGGAACGGCAAAATGATCACTTCAACCCGGGTGTGCTGGAAATCAGGAGGCAGGGATGCGCTCAACTTGCCGTTTTCAACGGACTGGACTGCTCTGATGGCCTGCATGTTTCGACTCCTTGACTGCGCATATTCAGTCTCGCGCAACAATCTACGTTCAGCACGATTTCAAGTCAAACAAACGACAAACAACAGACAATAAATAGAATAATATCAAAGTAATTACGAGACCTCTCAGAACGCCAACTCCAACCCCCACACCCACCATGCATACATTCATCGAGACCCAATTTCCCATCGCCCGTCTGTCCGCGGAATCGTACAAAGAGCGCAAGGCCAATCTTGGCCAGACCCTGGCCCGCTGCGAGCGACCGGAAAACGTGGCCGGGCCGTTGGCACAGGCCTGGAACGAGAACAATGCCCCACGGCCTGGACTGGATGGACGGCGAGCATTCCCTGACCATCCACGCCTCCCTGTTGGACTGGATGCCCGCGGTGCTGCGAGTATACGCCGGCTGTGCGTCCCGGCTCTTCGGCGACGTATCCATCGCCGACCTGCTCAAGTTCCACATTCAGTCCGGCAAGTTCACCTTGCTCATGGTCGACGATTTGTTCGGCAATCCGGTTTTGGAGCTGAAATGCCGGGTCAAGATCAAGCTGCGCTCCCAGGACATCGACATCTTTGAGCACACTGAAGAGCAGTTCCGCTCCCTGGTCTACCTCAAATCCCGGTTCATGCACCCGGACATGGAGGGGTATGCAAAACAGGTGGAGTTTGATGAGAAGCTTCGATCGATACCCGAACTGGATCTGTCCGGGTACGGTCCACCTCCAGATTTGTTCAAGCAAACCATAGCGCGCTATGGAATTCTTTAGTTATCTGGAATGTTCCAGTAATATCTCACCCTTGTCGCAAAGCCTTACACCTCTCCTAGCCATGCGCCGCAGGATGATGTCCATCTAGCTATGCTCCCCTTCCGCGGCCCCGGTCATGCCGCCAGACGTCCCGCCCACGGCAGCCCCCATGCCCGCGAATACCCCGGCCCGGCCAAAGCACAAGCCGACAACCAGCCCGGGCAAGGCTCCGGCCCCAGCGCCGATGGCCCCGCCGACAATGCTTGATGTTGCCGGTGATACCTGCTTTGGATTGATGTGGAAAGCTTGGAACGACTGGGCGCACCTGGCCTACAGAATCTGGCCGGATCGGGTCCGCGAAGTCTGCAAAACAGACCGCTCCATCGCCATCGCCCACGGGCTGGAGGAATTGTGCGAGGTGGAAGCGCCGTGGAAGGGGAAGAAGCGGGGGAGGAAGAAGTAGGGTGAAGACAGTAGACAGTAGGCAGTAGGCAGAGGGCAATAAGCAGTTCATCAGCCTACAGCCTACTGCCTTTCCGATATTTCAACGCCAGCCCGGCCAATATCGATTGACAATCGATATGAGCCGGGATAATGAAAGTCTCACCTGTCAGCCTTCAACCTTCAGCCTACTGCAAACAGCCAATTTCCCCGCCATGCCCTCACTTGCCCTGCAAAATCGCATCGCTCAGTTCAATCCATGGCTTTTGGCCCCTGGTGAGGCGTTGTCCCAGGTGCGCCGGTACTTGCCGGAGCGGTATATTCCTCGCCATGCTCAGTCAGTCCCTCTGCATCCAGAGCGGGCCTTGCTGATTACCGGGCCGCGGCAGGCTGGAAAAACTACCTTGGCTTGGCGCCTGTTGCTTGATGTCATTCCGGACATCCTGTTCCTGAACATGGAAGATTCATTGCTGCGGAACGGGTTTCCCTCGCCCTTGGATCTGGTAGACTTTTTGCGTCACGACTGGCCTGCTGTCCGGGCCATTTTCATCGACGAGATCCAGCACCTGCCCGAAGCTGGGTTGTTCCTCAAGGGCCTGGTGGACGCCAGGCTGGGTATTCCCATTCTGGCAACCGGATCATCGGCTTTCGACCTGCGCGACAGAACCAGAGAAACCCTGGCTGGCCGGGCCACGCGCTGCTTTCTCGGCCCCCTGTCCATGTGCGAGCTGCTTGCCGCGGAATCACTGGATTCGCCCTTGGCCCGCTCCCTGGCCAGTCGGAAATTGTTTGCCGGGCAGCTGACCTTTGGCGGTTATCCCGCCGTGTGCCTGGCGGCGAAGCCCGAGGAGAAAATCACGATCCTCAGTGATCTGGTGGAAGCGCTGATCCTGCGTGACGCCTCTGATATTTTCCGCATCCAGCGCGTGGACGCCTTTCGCAGACTGCTCGTTTTGCTGGCCGGCCAGGTTGGCAGCCTGGTGAACTACTCGGAGCTGGCAGCTCTTTGCTCCGTGGACGTGGGGACGATCATCTCCTATGTCGAGATCATGGAAGAAAGCCATATCCTGAACAAAGTGACACCCTACGCAGAAGGCAAACGCCGTGAAATTACCGGAACTCCGAAGATTTTTTTTCTGGACAACGGCATCCGCAACCAGCTGCTCTTCAACTTCCAGTCCGAGACGGAGCTGCGGCCGGATAGAGGCGCCCTGCTGGAGAATTGGGTCTTCTCTGAAATCCGTAAAATCCTGCCCATCCAGGACAGCCTGCGCTTTTGGCGGAGCAAGTCCCAGGCCGAAATGGATTTTGTCATCGTACACGGATCAGAGGTGTTTGCCATCGAAGCCAAGCACACCCTTCCCGCTTCCCCCCGTCTGTCCCGCTCCGCCATCAGTTTTATCGAAGCCTACAAACCAACCCGTCTCATCGTGGTCAACACCAGCCAGGACACCCACGGGGAAACACGGACCACCCCCGTGCAGTACATGACCCCAGCCGCTTTTTGCGGCTGGCTGGAGAACAAGTTTGGGAGATGAGAGCAGGCTGAGGGCAGAAGGCAGTAAGGCATTTCCCCGAAAATAATGTAACAGGTTTACTTGGAGATCGGTCGAATAACCACAGAGCCACAGGGT
>REDL01000129.1 GCA_007693505.1 Desulfovibrionales bacterium
CCTCTTGAACAGTCCTGGGAAATGATCCGCCAGGCGGACACAAAATTTTTCAACGGCTCCCTCGCATTCCAGGGCGTTTTCCGGCTCCGCGTTCTTGGCCCTTTGCAGGAGTTGCCCGTACATTTTTCGGGCGATGGACTCGTCGTCGTGTACCAGCCGCAAGACCGGTTGCGGGTCGACGAAGGATTCATCGGAAGGTTTGCGGCAATAGAGGGAACTGGAAGACCATCGGTACGCGTTGGCATCCTCGACCAGCCCCGCGCGGACGGGATTCAAGTGTATATACGCCGAGGCGGCAAGCAGGTAGGTGGTGTCCAGGCAGATGGATTGGCGATAGGGCCCGCCGAAGAGGTGGCCCCGGCGTTCGTACCTGCGGTTGAATTTCGCGGCGTACCTGGAGAATATGGAGCGCATGGCCTCGGCCAGGTTCCTTTCCCGCGGCATGACAAGGAGATGAACATGGTTGCGCATCAGGCACAAGGCATAATATGTGAGGCTGAACTTTTCCGCGCTTTCCTTGAGCAGGCCAAGCATGGTCAAAAAATCCCCGTCTTCCAGAAACAAGGGTTCCCTGCCGGCTGCACGTTGGGTAATGTGCGAGATCAAACCCGGTTCGTTCAGTTTGTACCTGGCTCTAAAGATGCGCTGCACGTTGCCAGTCACGCAGGGTGCGACAATATCCATACCGTTGCCTCCAAAGGTTCCGCATCATACTTCACATATCGCGTCAAACGCAATATGTGACGTCAAGCCCTGTGTGAGCAGCAGCTATGAAAATTATTGACAAACGCCGTGCATCAACCCCGCGTTTCAGGCAGCCCGGCTTTCGCGGCCTTGTGGCGGACAGAATCCTTTCCAGGCCGTTGAGTCTGGTCATCCCGGTTGCCTACATGGCCCTGATTCTGATCGCTGCCTCGGTCCCTGATGACGAGTCCCTGGGCGAGCGCCATTATCTCTGGTTCCTCCTGCTCGTCGGCCCGACCCTGATGAACCTCCTGCACATCCCGGCCTACGGGCTGCTGGCCTTTCTCTGGCGCTGGAGCCTGGACAGGTACATGGCGGCCAGGGCCGCGGTCTGGCTGGCCTTCATCCTGACCGTGGGCTTCGGCCTGTTCCAGGAATGGTATCAGTCCATGATTCCCGGACGCTTCGCCTCCCTGATGGACGTGATCTTCAACACCCTCGGGGCCGGCATCGGACTTTGGGTGTTCAATCGTTGCGTTTCAGGCTCTCAGCGCCGCGCAGCCTAACGAGAAATGAGCCTGCGTCCGCGCCAGGCAGACAAAGCCTGGGTTGACTCTTGGGGTAATATCCTGTGAGATAAAGAACATTGTTCATGAGCACAAAGATTTCGTGCGGCAAACCCTGCATGTGGGTCGCCGCAGACAACCTGTTGAATATGTTACCCGTTACCATGCGAAACCTCTCCTTTGCACTGTTCAGCATTATGCTGCTGGCCATCGTCCCCTGTGTGGCCAGCGGGTTCCAACCTGTGACTATTCAGGTGGACTGGACGTACGCCCCGCCCCCAGGCAGGCCGGTGGCCGGATACCGCCTGTACAGGGATTATGAGCCTGTCTGTGAAATCCGGGTTCCGGCAACCCCGACCATGAACTGCCCCGTCGATACGACCCGCACCGGCAAGACCTCGTTCACTCTGACGGCCATTTACTCAGATGCTTCGGAAAGCTCCCATTCCCTCCCGTATGCCGTCACAATCCCCGAGATCTCCCCTGAGGAGAGGCTTGCCAGGGACGCCAGGCTCTGGATCACCTCTTTTTACGTCGCCTACTGGGGGCGAGCGGCTGACCCGGCAGGGATGGACTATTGGCTGGACCTGGTGCTCCGCGGGGCGCTGGACATCCCCGGGGTGGCGGAGAATTTCGCACTCTCGGACGAGGCCCGGGAAATGTACCCCTACTTCAACTCGCCCGGGACCGCCTCGGATGCCGACCGGATCGCATTCGTCCGTGGCGTCTACGCCAACCTACTGAACCGCACTGTAGCCGAGGGCGATGAGGGTGTGCTCTACTGGGTGGATGTGCTGCGATCAGGGCAGACCCCGCCTGGCCTGGTCATCGGCTACATCATCCACGCGGCCATTCAGGCGAATTCCACGGATTGGCTGACCATCTGGAATAAGATCCAGGTGGCCGAAGACTTCACGCAACACTTCCAAGCCCTGGGGCGCCCCTGGCAACCCAGCGACACCATCTTGGCCCGACAGGCCCTGGCCACCGTAACCCACGACCCGGCCAGTGTGGTTGTGGCCAGATTCTGGGTGGACCAGTCCCTCTCGCCCTAGAACCGGGAACGCGCGAGCCATACCCGGTGATCGTTCGGCGCAAGGAACATTTCCCAGAAGTCCCCCTGTTTTGTCCCCCCTCTGTCGAGCGAAGCGGGCGGTTGAAAAAGAAGAAGATTTAACCGCCCGTTCACTACGCTCACGCGACGTAGGGGACATTTCCCCGGCGGACGGTTGCCGGGGAAAGACTCCGCGCCCTGGCGGGCATTTTATCCAGCGGCAGCTGGTGGGCTGTTTCTTGGCCGCAGCGGTCCGCGGCCAAGAACATCTTTCGTCCCCTGTTTCGTCCCACCTGTCGAGCGAAGCGGGCGGTTGATAAAGAAGAAGATTTAACCGCCCGTTCACTGCGTTCACTCAAGACGCCAAGGCCTCAAAGGAAAACATTTTTTGAAAGCAGGGAAAAAGCTGCTTTCAAAAAGGTTTGCCCCATCCAGGCGGGATACACGGAATGCCGTCGGGCACTCAGATTTCACCGGTGCGCAAGGCCAAGCCGTCTTCTCTGTGCCTCCGTGGCTCAAGCGCAGCGGGCGTGAGACCATATAAAAAACCCGCCTCGGGCAAGCCGGGGCGGGTTCAAAAGATCGGGTGTTGGAAAGGCTAAACTTTATTTCTCCGTCGATAGCCGTAGAAACCCAGTCCGGCCAACCCGAGACCCAGCAGGGCAATGGTCCCGGGCTCGGGAACGACCTGAGAGCCGGTGAGGACCATATTGCCTTCATACATATGGTCATTAAAGATATTGCCTTGCTCGTCGTACTTCGTAAGGAAGCCACCAAACCAGAAGGTGAGTACTGGCAATGCATTGGGCGCATCACCGACGTTTCCACCCCAAAACATGTCGCTATAATCAAACTTGACTCGGAAGGAAAAGACGGACTCATTTAGGTTTGTTGCGGTCATACCCAGGCCGTTCTGGCCGGCGGACCACCAGGGAAAGTCGAGAGTAAAGGCTCCTGCTGGCGGGTTGCCCCAGGGCCAAGTATGGTAACCTGTCGACCAGTTGGCAGGGCCTGAATGAGAAACCCAGGATTCAGGCTTGTAATCTTCACCCCAGAACTGCCCCCGACCATCAAGCCCCCAGAGATTAAAGGCATCAAAAACATACCCCTCGTCGGCATATTCATCCCAACGCTCATTGAAGGTATCATGCTGGCTTTCAACATATGTCCGCGCGGCATCGGCGTGGTTTGCATTTGTTCCGACACGCAACAAGCGGGCGCCATCAAAAAGATTGTTGTCCACAGCATTCGAGCCATCAATGCCGTCTGCAAAGACATTGTTCAGCAAATCCGCGCCTGTAAAGGAAAATTTCCACGTAACGGGTGTTGCGAAAGCATTTCCGACCGCAAGAGTAAACACCAGGGCTAACGAAATTGCCGCGGCCAGCACCATCTTCTTCATGACTACCTCCTGTTTTGAGTAGGTTTTTAGGGTAAATAGACGCTATTACATCTTAAACAGGATCTGCAAAAAGCGTGCAAATATGGAAAAAACAAATAAAACAATATGTTGGTAGTTTTTATATCGCATTTTGTTGTGCATGTGTAAAGGTTTTCGACAGTCCCAGACGTGCTGTGATGCCTTTTCGTGGATCTTTAATCTGTCATGATAGCGAATAACAGGCAATTCCTATCTTTTAAGTTGGTAAAGTCAAAAATGAAAAACACTATAAAACAAGATAATTGTATTGAGTGGAATTTGGTGGCATGGCTTTGGCTGGAGTATATTTTCATAAATAGATGTATGTAAAATTTTTCGACAAGTAGTGTAAGATTTTTCGACAAGGGGACGAACGGGAACAGTCTCTTAATTGACAATCTGGTACAGACCGGCAACAGGCATAGCTTGCTGGATTTGGACCTGGGCCTGAAGGAGTGGAACGAGTTCAACCCAGCGGAGATCATTCGAAAATACCGCCAGTACGTTTACGAAACCGGCGCTGTGGATACCAGAACGGGCAAACAATTCGATCCCGAGCTGGTCAAACGCGAACGCAAAAAGAACTACCGCCTCACCCGCGGAGACGTTTTTCGCCACCGCTGCCGGTATTTCACGGACTCCGGGGTCAACGGGCCAAAGGAATTCGTGTCCGAGGTGTTCGACGGAGTGAAGCATCTGTTGGATTCAAAGGATGTGCGAAGGTTTACCCTGTTAAACAGCCTTTCGGCTCCTGCGCAGCAGGGTTTAACAGGGTGAACGCCAGTTGGCGGGGTGGAGGGGGGGATTCAATGAAGCGGTTGGTTGGGGCGGGTAGTGGTGGCCAGGGTGGCCGAGGTTTGCGGCTTCGAAACCGCGCCCAAGTGATCGGGGGGATCCAGATTTTTTTCAATCGCCCCCCGGCACTCACACTGTTCAGGAGGTGGACAGCAGAGAGTTCATTCTAGTTAAAGTGAGTGCCGGGTCGACAGGTGGGACAAAAGAAGGGACGGGAAATCTTTTTGGCCGCGGACCGTTGCGGCCAAGATACAGCCCTCCAGCTGAAGCTGGATAAAAATATGGGACAGGTTGATTTTGCTTTTTTCCTGCGACACTTCGGGATAAACACAACATGATACTTGCAGTCCCACCCGATGTGACATAGGCTTCTAGCCTCTTCCATCGGAAGTCTCCTTTTTTATTGAACTTTGAGCGGTTCATTAAAGGCTTCCGATATACTCCCGAAACTGTCAAACTGTGAGGGGCCCCCGGCAAAGCCGGGGGTTTACCCATTTGAAATTACGCGTATGTCGCATTTTGGGAAATTTTTTACCGTCCCGAGCACTCATCAAACAGCGATAAGTGCGAGGTCACTCGGCGTTAAGGACGTTTCCGCCACGGAAGGGGGCCGTTGCGGAGAGATATCTTGACATTATTCTATTAAATGGAATATATTGCCGCAATGAAATGGACGGTTTTCGTTAAAAAGGCTGTCGTGAAGCAAGCTCGGTCTATGCCGAAGAAAGCCAAAGAGAATCTCTATTCTATTGATGCTGGAAATTCAGGAAGCAGGGCCGGTCCGGGGGAATTGGCCAAACTATTCCAAGCTGGCTCCGAACCGGCATCACTGCCACCTGAAGAAAGGCAGGCCAACCTACGTGGCTGTGTGGGAAGAAAAAGAAGGGAGCATCAACATTGTCGAGGTGATTTATGCAGGTACGCACGAAAAAGCACCATACTGACATCATTGATCTCTGCATCTCCGGACCTCGATCACACATGGAACAGGTGATCGCGGAAATCAAGAAGCACGGTTTTGTCAACACCAGCGATTCCATTCATTGGCGTCAGCTCTTCCCGGAATTTGACGGACAGCCTCCTTACAGTGTCGCTCTCCGCGGGGCTAGGCACAAGGAAGGCCTTACGCAAGCTGAATTGGCGGCCATCGTCAGCATCCCGCAAGCTCATATCTCCCTGATGGAAAACGGAAAAATGGAGATTGGGAAAGAACGCGCGAAGCGGCTCGCGGCAGCCCTGAACATTGATTACAGGGTTTTTCTGTAAAAGCCGGGTAAAAAGCGAAGAAATAGGGGACAAGTTGATTTTGCTTCTCCCCTGTAGCCGACAAAGAGATCAAGGCCGACATTTACGTCCAACTGGTGCTGCGCTGCCTTAGAGCCAAAAATACCCCGAAATCACGCGAAGTCCTGATCCAGATTCTGATTCTCCTGGCGCAACTCCCCGACGTCGCCACCTCCATGCACTGGATTCAAAAGATATTCCGCTACCTTCCCCAGGGCATGGACATCGAACGAGGCGTAGTGCTTGATCTTGTCAAGGAACACGTTCCCCTGGATATGGAGGGTAAGATTGTGACGATAGCTGAACAGTGGAAACAGGAAGGCGAAGTCAGAGGGTTGCAGAAAGGCGAAGTTCTAGGTCGCCAAGCCATTATCCAACGCCAACTCACCAAGCGCTTCGGCAAAACATCCTCAACATTCAATTCCAGGAACGCCTCCGCAAGGCCACGCTGGAACAACTCGACCTCTGGGCCGAACGGATTCTGGACGCCAAGAATGTTGACGAGGTGTTCAAGGATAGCTGAAGGCCGCACACTTCAAAAATTCGAGATTAACAGCAAGGGGAAGCCATGGGCTTCCCTTTTTCTTGGCCAATGGGAATGGGGTGTGAAGTGGGGTCAGACATGCTGACAATGACCAGCCAGGATGCCAGTCCAGGCCTTGTATCCAACACGGGCGTGCAGCAGGGATTTTATCTCTCGCCTGCTCGAAGACTCGCCCGGTTAAATAGACCATTCGGTCTACGGCATAGCCGTATTTAACTGGGCGAGCTTGAGATGCGGAGCAAAGGCAGGAGGGCCTGGAAAAAAAGGCTTTAGTTGTCGAAGACCTTGTCCAGTGATGGCGCGTCAATGGCCTGGTCGAACCA
>REDL01000130.1 GCA_007693505.1 Desulfovibrionales bacterium
AGAATGGCGGAACCAGCCCGGTATTACTCCCTGCCGTGTAAAATTCCGGTCATTTTTCACGAAAACATCCAGCGGTCAGACGCAAAATGACACCACTCGTTGGAGAAGGTGGCCAACTTCTTATGGAGCAAGCCAGGAGTAGTTCAGGCCGAGCCTTCTGCAACGCCTCCATCTTCTCCCCACACCCTGGCCAACGCAGCCTGAATCTTCTTCTCCATCCGGCTGATCAGTTCCCGGTTGGCGTCAACCAGCTTCTGCTCGGCTTCGATCTCGGCGACAATGGCTTGCTGGGTTGAGAGGGGGGGGAGGGGGACAGGATACCTTTCCAGCACCGCTCGCGGAACACGCTGGAGCCCTCCTGTTCCAGTCATCTTCTCCGTCGCTGTTGTGCGAAATGCTGGACATGCAACAAATAAATAGGCCCACTCAGACAAGACCTTGTCCGAGCATCGAATGACGTAGAATTCGCTTGAACCAAAGCCGATCCCATTCGAGAGGTGACGAGCAATCCCTGCTTTGCCGTTTTCAAAGCAAGGAGTCACCTTCGCAATCAGCACATCGTTGTCGCGGAAGTAGGTGTAGCTTGCGCCAACTTCGGAAAGCGTTTTTGACTCCTTGGGATCAAAGGCAATCGAGTGCTCGCCCAAGTGCGCCATAGGTACGAATGAAACAACGGTATCACCGGGCAGATCGCTTACTTCGCTCTTTCTCGGATTGATCGCCACCACCTCCCCCAATTCCACCATCGGCCACTCCGGATCAATCGGAATATGAGGGCGATAGTTGTCGATCACGGCACGAGCGCCGTCGATGACGTGCTGGTAGCCCTCGATTTCGGCGACGATCTCTTTTTGGACTTCCAGAGGGGGGAGAGGGAGTTTCAAAGGTGCAAGACTCTGTCTTGTGATTTGTGGTTGGGCTGATCCGGTAATTGTTGATTTCAAATCAGTATTCTTGATCGCATAGTATAAAAAATCTTTGGTAAGCCTGTCGTTTTTCGGTTTAACAACCATAGCATTGCCGGTGATCCAAGACTTTGGCTGAGACTTGTTAACGGTACCGCAAGTTGCTCCACGACACGTGACTATTACCTCCACATCTTCATGGTTGTATTGCGTATACCTACCAATAACTCCATTGGCACCGAAAACTAAAAATTGGCCATCCGCAACGAGGTCCGCCTGTGTAATGGTCTTTGGCTGGTAAAGATCGCACACCTCTCCGAGTGTGACGATGGGGAAACTTGATGAGCTGGCCAATACCTCCCGATACCTCTCCCCACTCAGATTATACTCCCCATTCGCCGCGACCTTGGCCCGCTCGACGATCAGGCCCTTGGTGGGTTGGTAATCGTCCAGGGCTTCTCCGGTCCGTTGGCGGCGGAGGTATTCGGTGATCTCGGCCAGGACCAGGGGCAGGTCGTTTTTGTCGATGGGGCGGCGTTGGGCTCCGAGGCCGTAGCCGTCGTTGTCCACCTTGAAGAACCCGAGGGTTGCGGATCGTTTGGCCAGGGACTTGTCCAGGACCAGGATGGAGGTTTTTACGCCGGAATAGGGTTGGAACAATCCGGCGGGCAGGGAGACCACGGCGACCAGGGACTCCGTGACCAGCATTTTGCGCAACTGTTTGTACGTGTTCTGGCTCTGGAAAATGATGCCCTCGGGCACGATTATTCCGGCGCGGCCATTGGGCGTGAGGTGTTCGGCCATGTAGTTCACGAACAGCACCTCGCTACGCTTGGACTGCACCGTGAACCTGTTGTGCGGGCGGATGCCGCCTTTGGGCGACATGAACGGGGGGTTGGCCATGAACACGTCCGCGTGCTCATTCCAGCGCTCCAGGCTGGTCAGGGTGTCGTACTCATAGATGTGCGGATCAGTGAACCCGTGAAGGTACATGTTCACCAGGGCCAGCCGGACCATGTCCGGCGAGATGTCGTAGCCCCGGAGGTTCTGGGCCAACCGGGCTTTCTCGTCCGGGGTCAGGGTGCAGGTGCCGCTGGAATCCGTATTCTCCCGCAGGATGTGCTTGTAGGATGAGATCAGGAACCCGGCTGTGCCCTCGGCTGGGTCGATGATCACTTCATGTTTCTTGGGATCGACCACGGCCACCAGGAAATCGATGATATGACGCGGGGTGCGGAACTGTCCGGCATCGCCCTGGGAGCCGAGGACGGAAAGGAGATATTCGTAGGCGTCGCCCAAACGCTCACTGTGGTCGTATTCAAACTCGTCGATGATCTTCAGGAATGCCCGCAGGGTTTCCGGATCGCGATAGGGCAGGTAGGCGTTCTTGAAGATAGTCCGAAACAGCAGAGGAAGGCCCGGATTTTCCGGCATCTTGGCAATGGCTTCGGCATAGAGGTTCAGGGCCTCATGTCCGCCCAGGCCGGAGCGCATCAGCTTGGCCCAGCCGTATTGGGAATATCCGTCGGCGAAGAACTTGCGCACTCCGCCCAATTCCTCGCTCAGTGCGTCCATGTCGTCCATGAACTTGTAGATCAGGGCAATGGTGATCTGTTCCACCTGGCTTTTGGGATCAGGCACCTTGCCCACCAGGATGTCCCGCGCCGTATCAATCCGGCGCTTGGTTGCGGTATCCAGCATTTATGCGGCTCCGATAAATTGGTTGAGGGGGACGTAGTCCTTGACGTACTCCGGAACCAGGGTGCGGTATTTTTCCGGCACTGAGCGATAATCCCAGGTGGAAAAGATCGGCGTGGTGTTGAAATCCTGGAACTGCCTGCTTTCCACGATGGCGCGAATCTGGTCGTTGGTGACGTACGCCTTGAAAAAATTCTTGATGGCCGGGATGGATTCGGCCTCTTCGGGCTTGTAGTCCGCGACGAACTTGGCGAACTCCTCTTCAAGCAGCTCATCCTTGGACTTGAACCGGGGGATCATGCCGAAAATCTTCTCCAGGATCTCCCGCAGGGTCAATCTCCGGTCCACCGCAGCTGCCTTGCGCAGCTTGTCCAGGTTGTAGAACTGGTCCGGCTTGTCAAAGACCTCCTGGTTCACATAGTCGATCACCTGATCCCACTGCCCGGCCTCCACCGCCTTGGCGATGAACTCGTTCTCACGGACCTTTTCCTCGAATTGTTCGAAGAACATGCGGTCGATCTTCATCCCGTCAAAGCCGATGACCTCTTCCTTGAGGGAGCCCAGAGTATCTGGCCCAAGGTAGGTATACCCCTCAGCCGGGTCTCCACCGCCCCCTCCATCTTCTCTTTTTTCGCCTGAGCCAGAAGGCGGCAGTTCGATCACCTCATCGTACTTGAACTCTTTCTCGAAAAATTCGCAGGTGGCGAAAAAATCGAACAGTTTGAACGTGGTCTTCTTCGGATGAATGACTCCGGCCTTGATGGCATCATCAAACAGGAGTTCAAGAAAAAAGTGCGTCCTGGTCCCCCGGCCTTTCATCTGGATGAAGTCGGTGGGAGAAAAGATGGGCCGGAACAGGCCCACATTGAGCAGGTCCGGGCAGTCGTACCCCGTGGTCATCATCCCCACCGTGACGCAGACCCGGGCCTTGCTGGTCTTGTAGGCCGGGAGGAAATTTCCCGAGCCGAGCAGGTTGTTGTTAGAAAAATTGATGGTCATCTGCTGCGCGCCGGGCACCGAGGACGTCACTTGCACGGCAAAGTCCGACTGGTACTTGCCGGGAAACATGATGTCGGCCATCTGGTTCAAAATCTGGGCAATCTTGGCGGCATGGCGCTGGCTGACGCAGAAGAGGATCGACTTGCCGATTTCTCCGCTGACGGGATCACGCAAGGCGTTTTTCATGAACACCGTGCAGAGCACCTCGTTGGTGGCCTCGGAGAAAAACCGCTTCTCGAACTCACGCTGCCTGTAGGCTTCTGTCTTGTTCTCGCCCTGTTCATCCTTGAATTCGACGAGAAACCCCTTCTCGGAAAGGAGTTTCGTTGTCACCTCGCTGCGAATGTCCACCACGGTCGGACTGATCAGATATCCGTCCCTGACACCATCAAGCAGGGAATAGCGAAACGACGGCTGACTGTTCTCGCAGCCAAACGTGCGGTAGGTGTCCAGGAGCAAGCGGCGTTCCTCTTCGAGAGGAGCACGGGATTTTGAAGCATCCTTCTTGAAGTTCTTCAAATAATCTTTCGGCGTGGCGGTCAGGCCCAGCTTGTAGCCCACGAAGTAATCAAAGACGGCCCGGGCATTGCCGCCAATGGAACGGTGGGCCTCGTCGGATATGACCAGATCGAAATCCGTGGGTGAAAAAAGGCGCTGGTACTTGTTGTAGTAGAGCAGGGATTGGACCGTGGTCACGACGATCTCGGCATGTCGCCAGTCATCCCGGTTTTCCTTGTAGATCACGGTCTTGAAGTCAGCGGAAAGCTGATCGGTCAGGGCTTTCCAGGCCTGGTTCTCCAACTCGACACGGTCCACGAGGAACAGCACCCTGCGGGCGTTCCCCGTGCGCAGAAACAGCTTGCACACCCCGGAAGCGACCAGGGTCTTCCCGGTCCCCGTGGCCATTTCAAACAGGAACCGGTCCAGTCCTTTTTTGACGGCCCGTTGCAGGGCGTGGATGGCGCGAAGCTGGTACTTGCGGAAGAAGCGCAGCTTGTTGGCCCGGATGTACTCGGGCCGCTCCGCCTCGTTAATCCAGGAAACATTGGAGGCGTAGTGGGGATGCTGGGTGAGAACGACATAGTCCTCGGCCACCAGTTCACTGATCAACCGCTGGGGGTTGGGCGTGACCTGCTTGAACGCGTGAACCGAGTCCGGCGTGGGCAATGTCGTAATGATGTAGGGGTTGCCGCGCTCCAAATCCCAGAAGTAGTGCAGATTCCCATTGGACAGGATCACGAAGCGGCAGTTCTGGGACCGGGCGTATTTGCGGGCCTGCTCCTTGCCCACCAGCGGGTCTTTGTCCTCGGCCTTGGCCTCCAGGACGATCAGCGGAAAGCCCCTGTCATCCAGCAGCAGGAAATCAATGAACCCCTTGAGGGTTTTCTCAAAGTTCTCCCCCAAGGCGTCCAGGTCAGCGGCCCTGATCTTCGTGGACGGCTCCAGGACGATATTCGCGGGCTTGCCCCGCTCATCAAAAAACCGCCACCCGGCAGCTTCCAACAGCTTGTTGATCTTGATCCTGGCCGTTGCTTCCTTTCCTGGCACCGCGTCTCCTTTTCAGCAAAAGAAATCAGTACGGTATGACTGCATCCAACCCGCGTATCAGTACCGGTGCAGTGATCTTGAGTTCGCCGTGATCCTTGACGGCCATGGTCCCGACGTGATTGGCATTTGGATAAGGCGACTTCCATTCGCGCCTGCTGCTTGTTGTCAGCAAGCCCCGTGATCGTGTCAGCGCCCTGGATGGTTGGCCAGCTTGATGGCCGCGATATTGTCCCGAAACTTCTGCTTCGGCCCGCCCTAGCCGATCCCCGCTTCCGGGGTTAAGACGAAATCAGATAATGTTCGTTGAGCGTGCGCATCGCCAATTCTCGTGCCATCAGCGGGTCCATCCCCTGTTCGAGCAGCTTGTCCTCCAGGTCGTGCGCCTCCCGACCCTTCCACTGGCAATACCCCTCCAGGTAATTCTCCTGCTCCAGTTCCTCCAGCAGATCCGGCATGCCCTGCCGTATCGACTCCTTCAGAAGCTCCGCGTACGGGCTCCCCGCGCTCACCTGGTACTCCTGTTCCTGCGTCATCACTTTGCTCCTGTTGTGGTGAAACAAAGGTTTCAGTATCCGAATTGATCTGTGGTGGTGTCAAGGGATTGGTTTGGACGACTGAGCTGGTAATCGGCCACAAATGAGGGATGGAAGCAGGAGAAAAACGAGAATGATAACGGTTATATGTAATTTTAGTATTGAGCAAGATAAATTTGTCAAAAACTGACCTGTGTAAGCAAGCATTAACATAAATCTATCTTGCCATATGCGTAATTATTTATGCAACTATATAAATTTAATCTCTTTTTCAAAAGGATTTGACTGCAAAATGCTTGGGTCGTGGTTAGCAATTTTCCTATAAGCAATGAGTACAGCATTTGCAGCCTGCCGCATTGATACTTCATAAGTATCAAAAAAATCAACTGTATTTGACACCAAGAAATATTGCCATTCCTCAGAAAGACCACCAAACCATAAATTAGATCCAATATTTCTTAGCTCTATTTCAGCAACTTCAAATTCATTATTGTTTGGAATTGGACCTGTCATCTTTAACCCTCTGCGCGATTAGATGTTTTACAGTTCATCGTCATAATTGATTAATTGCAGCTCACATTTCCACCCTGGATGCGAACAATTGGCACCCTTTTCATCATTTCTAGTTGCATTTCACTGCGTAATTTTTGATCTTGAATATCTTGCAGAGACATGAATTCCCCCCATGTTGTTGCATTCAGAATAGATTTACCAGGGAAGTATAGCTTGTAAGCGATAGAACACAATGCTATGGCAATAATTGCAAGAAGAGCTTTGCTCAAGTTATCCATTTGCTATCTCTTATATTTAAAGTGCTATCCAAGGTGCAGTCCGTTTTGG
>REDL01000088.1 GCA_007693505.1 Desulfovibrionales bacterium
GATGAAGACATGCCCCTCCCGCACCGGGTCCGCCGGCGGGACGGCCCGCCCGCCGTGATCGACCTGCATGGTCTTGAGCAGGGTGCCGTCGTGGTCCCTGAAGGTCACGGTGTGCGATGCGGGCGGCACGTCCACACGGGTCGCGGCCTCGGCCTGGGCTGTCTTGATCTCCCGGTTGCCCACGTTGTCCGTGGCTACGGAGTAAAAGGCGTAGTTCTTGCCGTTTTCGCCGGTGAAGGCGGCAGAGGACGCAGGGGTATTCTCCAGCCAGACCGCCCAGGGTCCGCTATTTTCCCGGCTATAGATGTCATAGGCTCCCACACCTGAACCGTGCTCGTCATCCTCCCCGCTCCAGGAAACCGTGAACGTCTCCGTCGCGGTCACCGCGGGCAGGGCGCTGACCCTGCTTGAAGGCGCGATGGCGTCAAAGGTGACCAGGGCCTCCAGGTCCGGGCTGGTGCCCTTGGACGGGTCTTCAGGATCGATCTGGTTGGTGTCGATGCTTAAGCCGAAGTCGAACTGGATCGTGGCGATGTTCCGGATTTCCGTGCCGCTTGCCAGGTCGGGTTTGGGCCGGACCAGGTAGGTCACATACCCCTGACCGCGCCCTGTCAACGATTCCTCGGTTTCCGGGTCTTTCAGATCCGGTGGCAAAAAGCCGATGCCCACATCCTGGGGGGGGATGCAGAAGTCCGGCGTCGACGCTTCGGGGTCGCAGGAAAAGAAGTTGGCATGGACCATTCCGTTTTCCAGCCAGACCTCGATATGGACCTCGATTTCAAAATCATACTCGTCGTCCGTGAAGGCGTAGTCAACAACGGTCTGATAATGCCGCAGTCCCGGAGGCATCGCGACAAGCATGTCGCCAAAGCCCAGGGCGCCCAACTCGAAGGTGGTCAGGTCCAGATGCGGGGAGAGCGGATCGCGAATGGTCACGATCTGGGCCGGAGCCGTGGCGGACTCCAGGTTCTCGAAATCGATGCGGTAATTCAGCTGGCTTCCGGAGCGCAGGAAGTTTCGGTCACCGAATCCGGCCACGCTGATCTTCTGGTTCGGATCATGGGAGGCCGCCAGACCCGTGTCGCCGAATACTCCTGGTCTTAACGGCATGCAGGCCAGTGACTCTTGATTAAAATTCCTGCTCTGGGATGATCTAGTTAAGGATCTAAGCCACTCATACCATTCATTGAGCCCTTCTTTCCCCCACGCTATGATGCAAGTTTCTGGTGTACTGACAGGCTGCTGATTATGAGGACAATAGCTTGAAACTTCATCAATTGCCTGATCACCTAAATAAGATAATACATCATTATAGGTTGACAATTGAATAATACTATATAACGAGAGAGACGAATCAACAACAGAAATAAAAAATAATTTATTATTTCTAGTTTTTCTTGAAATTACTCCACGTTCAAACAATTTGAATGTACCAGAACGCATTCCATGAGCCGGAAGTTCCTTGAAACGCACCCAATTTTCATCACCGACCAAATAAGTTGATCCACCATACAAAGCTTGTATTATTCCAATAGCTGGCAGTACTGGACCTGTAAGTGGTACTGCAGTAGAACCTATTGTTACGATTGCTCCATCAACAATATCCCAAGTTCCTCGCCATTGTGCGCATTGTTTGCTTAACCCAGTTGGATCAAATCCATCCAGCGGAGAGCTCAATGCATACCTGTACAAGTTGACATCGCCCCCAAGGAAGCCGATGGGATCCATGGCGGTGAATCTGCCGAGCTGCGCATCCAGGTGGCGGGCCCGGACATAGTGCAGTCCGGCGGGGTCGACCATGACCCCGAACTCGCCCATGAAATGGAACGGGTTGTCCACGGCCTGGCGAGCCAGGAGGGTCTCTCCAAAAGGCCGGTAGGCATAGGCGTTGCGCAGGATCCCGGCCGGGCCGGTCAGCTCGCTGGTGTTGCCCATGGGGTCGTAGGTATAGTAATCGGAAGATCCGGCCGCGGTCCGGCTGATCAGGCCGAAACCATGGGTATACCGGGCCGTCAGGTTGCCGGTATTGTCGTATGCGCCCACCACATTGCCCAGCCCCACTGGATCAAGCACAAAGTGGGTCACAACGCCGTTCTCGTCCATGGCCACGCGGTGACCCAGGGCGTCGTAGGCGTATTCCCAGACGACCCCGCCGCGAGTCACGCTCGTCAAGCGGTTTTCCTGGTTGTAGGCGTATTCGGTGCTCCCGTCCGGTCCCTCCTCCCGAATCAGGTTGCCGTTCAGATCATAGGTCAAGGTCCGATCGCCGACCTGAATGTACTGATTCAAGGTGTTCGCAACGTAAGGCTGCGCTGTTCCATTGATTACGGTTTGCACCCTGTTGCCCAGGGCGTCGTATTCATATCGCAGATCCTGATCCGGGATCTCCGGGTCCGTGGACTGCAGGACGGCCTGGATGAGTTGCCCGGCATCGTCATACCCATAGGTCCAGATTCCGTAGTGGGTCTGCATGGTCGTGCGTCGGCCGCGGCGGTCATAGCTGTAGCTGAAGCGCGACAGGATCTGGTCATCCGGTGTGTGGTTTGTCAGCGACAGGAGTCTGCCGACAGGATCATAGGTAGAGGCCGCATACACGCCGTTGCCCATGGTCGCGCGGGCCATCCGGCCCAGTTCGTCATAGGCGTAGGTCACGATATCGCCTGATGCATCGGACAGTCTTTGGAGCCTGCCGGCAGCGTCATACTGGTATTCCACCCGGTGCCCGAGCTGGTCCGTGCTGGACGTGCGGCGGCCCACGGCGTCGTAGGTGAATTCCAGCCACTGCTCACCTGGATAGGCCACCTTGATCAGGTAGTCATCCTCGTTGTAGGTGAAGCTCGTTGCGCCCCGTTCATTCTCTGCCTCCAGCAGGTTGCCCCGGTCGTCGTAGCGGTAGACCGCGCTGGAACCGTCCGCGTAAGCCTTGCTCGTGATCCGGCCGGCGGCATCGTATCCGTAGTCCAGGACCGTTCCCTGGCGGCTGGTCCAGGACACGGGACTGCCCTGGGCGTCGAACGTCCAGCTCTCCCGGCGACCGTCGGGGTATATTTTGTTTCTGAGATTGCCTTTTTCATCGTAGGCAAACTCCGTTCGGTTGTTCAGGGCGTCGGTGACCGAAGCCAGGCGGTTGAAGGCCCGGCTGTAGCTGAAACGCGTGACGCGCTGCATGGAGTCCCTGGCCTCGACCATGTTGCCCCGGCGATCGTAGGCAAAAGAGCTGCTCAGCCCGTCCGGCCCCGTGACGCCGATCAGGTTGCCCAGGTCGTCGAAAGCCATCTGCACGGCATCGCCCAAGGCGTTTTCGGTCTTGAACATCCTGCCCCAGTGGTCAAAGAAGAACCGGCTGGTATTCTCCAGGGCGTCGGTCACGTCCACCCGCCCGATTCCGGTATGGGCAAAGACGACCTGTTCCTGCGCATCGTCGCGATACACGCTACCCAGCCGACCCTGCTGGTCATAACTGAACCCCCGGGTCGTCCCGTCGGGCAAACCGATCTCGAGCAAGGCGTGCCGGGAGGCTCCGAAGGTCGTGTCGTAGCTGTAGGTCATGACCCGCCCATCATGGGCCTCCACGGAGGTCAGGTGTTCGCCGGTGTAGGCGTAGCTCGTGCGCCGGCCGTGATGGTCAGCGACCGAGGCGATCCGCCCCGCGCCATCGTAGGCGATGGTCAACATCGATCCGGAAGAGTGGCGCAAAGCGGTCAGGAGATCGCCCGAATACTCACAGGTGATCCGGTTGCCGTTGAGGTCCTGGACAAAAACCAGCTTGCCGGCGGCGCTGAAGGATTGGATCGTGCCATCCAGTTCAGTCAGGCGAAATCCCGCGCCGTCCGCGCGCAGGTCGCCCTCGTCTCCGGGCTGGGCCAGGTAACGCCCGGTGTACCGGCTGTCCGGCTGGAAGATGCGCGGCGTGCCTGTCTGATCGGTGATGATCACGGCGCCGTCCTCTGCCGTGCGCAAGGCCATCTGCCAGTTATGGGTCCACCCGCGGCCCAGCGGACCGAGCACGAAACGCCGGGAGATCTGCTGCAGATAGCTCCGCTCGAAGACCATGGGCATGCCGGGAGCCGGCACGAACGCATCCATCCCCCCCGCCAGTCGGGCCATCGGGCTGAAGCCCTCGGCCTGACGGAACGTGAAGGCCTGCAAGGCTTCAATCTCCTCGATGCGCTGCCCGTGGCGATGCAGATAGGAGGCGTTGCGGCTGAGCATGGCCACGTAATCCCCCCAGGTAGCGCCGGTCAGGGCCGTGAAGTTGCTCCAGACCACCTCCCAGGCGTCTTCCGGGATGTAATCCGGCCGCATCACGCTCTTCAATCCAGGCCAGTCCACCGGCGTGGCGTCATCCGCGTCCAGTATGCCGACCTGCCACTCGAAGGGCGGGTAGCTGAAGTCCCAGGGTTTCTGCCAGCCGGCGTAGTAGACCGGCATCCGCCGGGATTCGCCGGGCTGCAGGACGCCCGGAACAGCCCCGGAAGCGATGAACTGCACCGAGGGGGCAAACCCCTCGGGCATGGTCGCGGACCAGAAACCGCGACTCAGACGGGTCTCGTCCAGGGTCAGAATCGCCCCCTGCCGGCCGTTCTGGGCTGCCGTGACCAGCAGCAGGGGCGCCGGCATCGGGGCATTGCCGGTGTTGGCGTACTCGACATACACTGTGGCCAGGATATGATAGCCGAAGCGGGCGGGCAGGATCAGGTTCACTTCCAGGTTCGGCAAACCGCCCTCGACGATGTCAAGCGCATTGGGAAGTGTCGCGGTCGAACCGCCCTTTGCAACCCGAACCGTGTACATCCCCGCCGGAATCGTTCCCGCAGGAAAGATTGCAACGGCCTGGTCATGGGAGTCGACCTCAACAACCGTCGCATCATGGACGGCTCCCGTCCCGGAGACCAGGGCCACGTCCAGGGGAGCCTTAAAACCCGCCCCCGCCAGGGTCAGTTCCAGGTCCGTCAGGGTCCCGTGCCTCGACGGGCTGCAGCGGGTCAGGGCCACGTCCACCATGTCGTAGCGGATCGTGTACGCGCCTCCCTGGTCCACGTTGCCGTGGACCATCATGTACCAGTTGCCGGCCGCGGCCGCCGGAATCACAAACCGCTCCCCACCCGGGAGACGGTGCTCGTACGCACCCAGGGTGGGCAGGGCTCCATACCGGATCAAGGCCTCCAGGCCAGCAGGCAGGTCCGTCGCATCCAGGAGCAGGTTTTGCCCCGACGCGGCCGTCATTCGAAAATACTGTCCCACGCGTCCCGTCGGATAGGAGATGGATTGGCTGACGCCGTCTTCCAGGGTCGGCACCTGGGCCGTAACCTGAACGGCCTGCTCGTTGTTCAGGCGATGCATTTCCAGCAACCGCCAATCTTCGTTGACCACCAGAATCAGGTGGTAGGCCCCTTCGTCCACGGCCGGCAGGGTCACGTCAATGCTCTGCTGATAGGATTGGCCGGCAGGCAAATCCTGGTTCACCGCAACCGAACCGAGAAAAAGATCATCGATGTCCAGGAAGGCGTCCCGGGAGAGATACAACCCGTCCACCCACCCGGCCGCGGCTGGTCCCCGGCCCGCATTGCGAACGGAGTAGTCGATGCGAGCCGGCTGCCCCACTGCCAGACTGCCGGACACGTTGACCTGGGTGACCCGCAGGTCCGGCAGGTTGCCTGTATCCGGGACCACGACAACGTCGCGGCTGTCCGGATACGGATCAGCACTGCCTTCCGGCATGGCCGAATACGTCACCGTAACGGTGCCTGGCTGCGGAAAGGTGACCAGGCCCGGTGACCGCTCGGAAAAGCCGCGGCGGTCGCTGAAATTCCAGCGATAGGCTGCATCCGGCACCGACGCAGCCGACCCGCTGAACCGCAGCACATCCCCGGCCGCCACGGTTCCGGATCGGACCGGGGAGAGGATCAAACCCGCACTCGGCGTTGTCCGCCAGGGTTCGAAGAGCACCCCGTCGCTGACCGTGTCGCCCTGCCCGTCAGGGTTCGCGGCATGCCGCGGCCCGGTTGCATCCCCCCACCAGTTGTTCCGGGCGTCCACCTGCGCGGAATTCTGGTTGCGCAGGCCGAAGTCCGTGTTCATCTCGATCAGGTTGCCGCTCAGCAGCAAGGTGTCCGGCTGGTTCAGGACCAGCACCCCGGTGGTGTTTCCCGAAAACGTGTTTCGCTCGATGGAATGCTCGCCGGTGGCGGAATTGAAAAAAAGGCCGCTGCCGCTGGTCTCGCGAACAGTGGAGTGCTTCAGGTCAAGGTCGCCGCTGCCGGACATGTAGAGCCCGGCGTAGCGGTAGGCACTGTCGGCCCATGCGGAAGCACCGGCGTAGGCAATGGCGCAGTGCTCCAGTTCCGCCGATCCGCCCCCGGTCACAAGGATGCCGCCCCACCAGCCGGGGGCTGGAGCCGTTGCATCACCGTCGCCGTTGGCGTCTCCGCCCATGGTGTCGTCGCGCCAGTCCGTGAAGGCAATCGG
>REDL01000049.1 GCA_007693505.1 Desulfovibrionales bacterium
TAGCCATATGTCGTACGGAGAGTACAGGCCATGACGATTGAATGGTCGAGTCGGACCAAGGCCGTTCACGGAAGGACCCTGCCTTGTTGCGCCAGCAGACAGGTTTTGGGCATTCGCTTTCAGGGGGTTGGTAGGCTTGAGGATGGCAAGGACATGTTCGGACGCCCTGCGACGACAAGAACGCGACGGTTGAAGGGAATTCCGCATGGTAGGCGTGGAACAGGCAGCGGAAATGGCGGTGGGACTGCATGAAACGATGCTTTGAAGAACTCTGCTCGACCATGGATAAACTGGGAGTTCCCCGGGAGTCCAGATGGCGGGGGTTGATACTGTATATGCGCAGCATCAAGGACTACGAGTTCCTGACCCCTCTGCAGCGCGAACGAACCCAGGCATTGGTTATGGAGGTCTTGCGCAGGAGGGACTTTTCGGATGAGGCATTCTCTCAATTGTTGCAGGACAACGAGGCGATCATCAACGACAAGTGGCAAGATCGCTTGACCGATGCCTTGCAGGATACCGCGCAATTGATCCGGCAGTTCCAGGAGTTGTTGCAGCGTCGAAGAGGGGATGTTCAGGATCTCGGGACGATGACCTTGGAAACAATACGCACGGATCTTCCCTTGGACAAAATGATCGCCGACATCGAAGGCGGTTTTAAAAAGATCGAGGGACTGCTGCAAAACGACCTTGAGGCCATCGTGACCATGGGGCTCACGGACGGTTTAACCAAGCTGAATAATCGCCGGGCACTAGACGCTTTTTTGAATCGAGCGGTTTCCGAGGCCCTGGGGTGCGCTGAACCGATCTCCATGATTTTTTTGGATATCGATCACTTCAAGAAATTCAATGACGACCACGGACATTTGGTGGGCGACCAGGCCCTGGTGGCCGTGGGTTCAATGTTGCAGTCCTTTGGGGCATATCTGGCCCGACAGAGTTCCCGGGAGGTTTTTTCAGCCCGGTTCGGCGGCGAAGAGTTCGCGGTGATTCTTCCCGGGGTTTCGGGCACGGAGGCTGCGGCACTGGCCGAGACGCTTCGGAAGAAAATCGAAAAGTATAACTTTCTGCTTCGGGATTCTGACGGTGGCGTCCTCTCCTCCGGTATAAAGATCACCGTGAGCGCCGGTGTTGCTGAGTTGCATGGGCGGAGCGGTTCGCAACCAGATGCGACACTTTTGGTCAAGGCCGCGGATACGGCCTTGTATCGGGCCAAGAACAGCGGCAGGAACAGAGTCGAGCTTTATGAGAGCTAGAAAAGGCGGCACTTCTTTCGGGTGCGTTGCGTTTGCCGGAACCGACCCGACACGTGGTCTTTGCAGAAATGCACCCGGTTGGCAGTCCGTTGAAAAACTCTCAATAGCTTTGTCGCTGCAAAAGATTCAAACTCTCACGTAGGAATAACGACGCTTCGATCTTGATTCGGTTGCCAGGACGGCAAATCAAAAATGTGGCGAAGCCACAGCCCGCAGGGGCCGGACACAGGACGTGTCCGGGTAGCTTTTTTGCTCCGTGCACTTGAGGCTTTTGAACGGACTGCCGGATAAGGACTATTTCACCACTTGGTTAGGTGACCGTAGCCGGCAAGGTTGTCAAGATCCGGGTCACAAGGTTCTCAAGTCCCTCTCCAGAGACAACGGAAATACCGATACCTTCCGCAAACATGCTTCCCAACTCCTCCCTCTGCCGGGCGCCAAGCAGGTCGAGCTTGTTCAGCACGAGCAGGGTCGGGATTTCGTGCAGTTCCATATCAGTGAGTATGGCTCGGACATCTTGAACTTGCTGTTCCAGTTCCGGATGAGCCGCATCGGCCACATGCAGGAACAAATCCGCTTCGTCCAACTCTTCCAGGGTTGCGCGAAAGGCTTCCTTGAGTTCCGGAGGCAGCCGGCGAATAAACCCCACGGTGTCCGTGAGGATCACCTCCCGGTGTTCCGGGAAACGGACCCTGCGACTTGTGGGGTCCAGGGTGGCAAACAATTTGTTTTCGGCCAGGACGTCACTGGAGGTCAGCACGTTGAGCAGACTGGATTTGCCCGTATTCGTGTAGCCGACCATGGCCACGATGGGCAGGCCCATTTTTTGCCGCCGTGTGCGGGTGGCTTCCCGGCGACGGCGCAAGGCATCCAGTTCCTGCTTGATCTTGGCGATCCGCAAACGGATCTTGCGCCGATCCATTTCCAGCTTGGTCTCTCCCGGACCTCGTCCCCCAATCCCCCCGGCTAAACGGCTCATGGCCCTGTCCTGGCGGATCAGTCGGGGCATGGCATATCGGAGTTGGGCCATCTCCACCTGCAGCTTCCCCGCCCTGGTTTTGGCGTGCTGGGCAAAAATGTCCAGAATCAACTGGGTCCGATCCAGGACCTTGCGCTCACTCAACTGGGTCAGGTTGCGGATCTGGGTGGGGCTCAAATCCTGGTCAAAGAGCAGCAGGCCGGCATTGGCCCGCAGTGCCTGTACCTCCAATTCCGCCAGTTTACCCTTGCCCAGAATGTGTTTCGGATTCAACCGGGGAACGCGTTGGATCACGGTGTTCACCACGGTAATCCCCGCGGTTCGGGCCAGTTCCGCCAGCTCCAGGAGGCTGCGTTCCTGTTCGGCCCGCGGGAGCGTATCCACGCTGATCAGCACGGCTCGATCCCCGCTGGAGGCATGCCCCTGCATTGCGGGTTGAGCGGCGATGGTTCGTCCCAGTTCTTCCTCAATGGCTTCGGCCTGTGCCACGAAATTGACCTGAACATGATCCCAGGATGTTTGCGGGACGAGGCGGTATGGGCCTTGTTCCGTCTCCATTGGCAGCAGGTGGGCCCAGGACAACAGGTTTGGATGCCCTGAGACGTCCAGTCCCAGGGCGGCAATGGAATCCAGCCGGAGGAAGATCAGATCCATCAGGTCTTCCTCGTTGAGCGGGTCCTGATTGAGGTGGGTGTGCAGCAGGCGTAGCCCGCGCAACCGGCCGGAACCGTGGCGTCCTGGAGGAAGTTCGGGGATGACAATGCCGTGCGCGTCACCAACCACGACGATACGCGGCCGACCCTGGCGATCGATGAGCAGGCCGATTTGGCGTCCCAATTCGGAGCTGAGCAGCCCGAGTTCCCTGGCCTGTTCCAGGGTATAGCCTCCCAGGGCGGGGTAGCGTCGCTGGTACAGGCGGGTCAGGGCCTTGACTTGGCTTGGCTTGAGGCCGGCGGTGTTGCCGTGGACAGGGGCGGCTATGTCGGGACCTCAGTATGTTGCCTGGACAGGTAGGCTGCGATCATTTCATCGTAGGCCGCAGTCAGGCGAAACGTTTTGGCCGCTGTCTCCCGGCGCAGGGTCAAGGTAACGCGATAGTGCTGTGAAGCCAGTTCGGCCATGACACGAGGATAGTCTTCCGGGGTAGGAATCACCAGGACACTGTGAAAGTTTTTTGCCGCGGCACGGAGCATGGTGGGGCCGCCGATGTCGATCTGCTCGACGCAATCTTTCAGATCCAGGCCGCTCTCCAGGGCTCGGGCAAAGTCGTACAAATTGACGCAGACCAGGTCCAGAGGCAACAAATTACGCTGGTTCAATGTCTGGAGATGTTCGGGCTTGCTTTTGTCCGCCAGCAAGGGGCCGTGGATGTGCGGGTGCAGTGTCTTGACTCGGCCGTCGAGGATTTCCGGAAAGCCGGTGATGTCGCTGACGGCGCGAACCGGCAGACCGGCTTCAAGAAGGGCTTTGCGGGTTCCTCCCGTGGAGATGAGTTGAACCCCTCCCTGGTGCAGGAATGTGGCGAACTCCGGCAAGCCGGTTTTGTCTGTAACGCTGAGCAGGGCCTGTCTGATGGGCAATAATTGCATTCCGTCCTCCCTGATTTCGGGAATGCCACAAGCCCGAAATCTTGGCAAGGCGGTTGCCTTATTCCGTCAGGGCATTTTTGTTTTCACCAATTTTTTCTTGCGAAGACGGCTGGCTTGGCCAGTTTGGAACGGCTCGAAACTCCTTCACCGGTCTCGTAACATCACGCCGTGGCGCCATAAACCAGGAAGTTGTGCTCTTGGCGCCCGGTAACGCCTTGATGAACGAATCCTGGTTCAGTCAAACAGTCGATCCGTCCCAAACAGGGCAAGCCAGCCTCGAAAATTTCATATAGCTACCTCAGAACAAAAATGCCCTGCTGATTCTGTGGGCTTTTCAGGTTGCCTGCCCGGATGTGGCCGGCTGACCCGCGGTCATTTCCGGGTCAGCCGGTTGCGAATGCCACAGAGGAGAGATTGCCGGGTTTTGGCGGGTTACTGGGCCAATTCCATCAGGAGTTCCCTGGCTGGGTCGTAGGTGGGGTCGATTTCCAGGGACCGTTCCAGTTGTTCCCGAGCCTTACTCACCTGGCCAAGTTTGGCCAGAATTCCGGCCATGGTGAAGCGGATTTCCGCCTTGTCCGGGTTCAGTTCCAGGAATGCCTCCAGGGGGGCGAGAATGGCTTCAAGACGGTTCAGGGCGTGGCCAGCCTGCACGAGACCATAGAGGGCCACAAGGTTTTCCGGATTATAGTCCAGAGCCTGTGAGAAGTGGTTGAAGGCTGCGTCCACGGCTCCGGTTTCCATTTCCACCAGGGCCATCCCGGCCAAGGATTTATCATTGGCTTCGATTTGGGAGGCTCGACGGTACAAGCTGAGGGCGTTTTCCAGGTGGCCGCGTTGCACCGCTACCGTGGCCAGGCCAAGGTAAGGGTCCGGGTGGGTTCCGTTGGAATTGGCGGCCTTCTCGTAATACTGCTCGGCTTTGTCCAGCTCGCCCATAAACAGATAGCATTCGCCGAGTTCCTTGTTGATTTCATAATCAAGATGGCTGGTCATGATGGTTTCTCCTCTGAGTTGAATGATCCGTCGCAGTGCGTGTTCTGAAAAATTTCTAGTCTTGTGCCGTGGCGTTGTGTCAAGGCCATTGCATCCTTCATGCCATGCCAGCCTGCAATCATTGCCGAGCCGTGTCGTCCTGGTTGCCTCGGTTTGGAACAAGAGTTGCTTGGTCCTGTCGAAACATCCTGTTTCCATCGAATCCGCTCTTGAGGTCGGTCCCTGGTGCGGTCGTTGCGAAAAGGCGGGAATAACAGGAGGAACCCAGTCATGAAAGGTTTGTTCGGAGCACATATTCACCTCCAAGGCAAGGTTCTGGACATGCGTCTGGAACGTCAAAATGTCGTCGCGGGGAACCTGGCGAACATCAAGACACCGGGCTACAAAGCCCGACGTCTGGAGTTTGAAGAGGATCTCCAACGAGCACTGGGATTGGACGCCCGGGGCAAGATGACCAGAACCGCCTCCGGGCATCTCCCGGCGAAATTCGACGTCAACACATTTTCAGCGGACTTCATCAAAGACCTGAAGCCCCGGGTGGTTCAGGGTGAGGACGCGGTGGATCTGGACAAGGAGATGACCACCATGGCCAAGAACACCCTGCTGTATAATACATTGATAACAACATTGCAGAGGAATTTTGAAGGATTGAAAACCGTGATTACGGAAGGAGGCCGCTGATGGATTTTATGACCGCCTTGGATATCGGAGCGTCCGGCTTGAGTGCTGAGCGGACGCACCTGAATATCATTTCCATGAACCTGGCCAACGTGAACACCACCCGGACTCCGGAAGGCGGACCATACCGCCGCAAGAGTGTCGTCTTTCAGGCCACGCCGTTGGATTCCCCGTTCACAAAAGCCATGCGCTCGGAACTGGAGCGGGAGGTCAAGGGCGTCAAGGTTTCCGGCGTGGTCACGGACCAGCGGCCGTTGCGGCGGGTCTATGATCCCGGTCATCCGGACGCGGACGGACAAGGATACGTCAGTCTGCCGGACATCAACGTTGTTGAGGAAATGGCCAACATGATGACGGCACTGCGTACCTACGAAGCCAACGCGGCCACGATCTCCTCGGCCAAAGCCATGTTCAACAAGGCCCTGGAACTGGGTCGTTAGTTGATCGGTACCAAAAAATCCTCATCAGTCCGTTGAAAAACTCCCAATTGCTGCGTCGCTGCAAAAAGCTCAAACACTCACGTATGAATAGCGACGCTTCGACCTTGAAAGGACCGTTTCGCGCAGGCGCGAAAATTTGGAGCAAACCATGACGATATCTCCCATTGCCCTGAAAGCCTATAATCAGGCGGCACAGACGGCGCGGCCGGAAACCATCAAGCCACATGAAGAGGTTCGGTCGTTTACCGATACATTGAAAGGGTCGTTGGCCGAAGTGAACAATCTGCGTCAGGAATCCGTCGGGATGATTCAATCCTTTGCCTCCGGTGAGAACCAGAACGTGCATGAGCTGATGATATCCATGCAGAAGGCCAGCTTGTCCATGAGCATGACTTCCGCCGTACGCAACAAGATCATGGAAGCCTATAAGGAAGTTTTGCGCATGCCGTTCTAAATGAATGGTCTTTTGCGGTTGCAAGGCTTTGCTTTTCCAGGCCTCGACGCCAGAACCGTGATTTTCGTTTCCTGAATCCGTCACCTTTTTCAACCAACGGAGCCTGCCATGCCTCCTTTTCTGGAAAATATGAAAGCCAAGGTCCTCCAAATCTGGAGCGATTCCAGCGTGCCCCAGCGGATCATGGTCGGCGGATTGGCGGTGGCCATGGTCTTGATTTTTTTTCTGCTGGTGTACTGGATCGGTCGCCCGGACTTTGCCGTGCTTTATGACCGGCTGACTCCGGAAGATGCCAGTCGGGTAACCACCATGCTGCAAAACAGTAACGAGCCTTACCGCTTGGCGGACAACGGGCAGACCATCCTGGTCCCGGCAGACCGGGTTCATGAACTGCGGCTGCGCATTGCCGGGGAAGGAGCGCTGCGCGGCCCAGGGCTCGGATTTGAGCTGTTCGACGATGTAAAGCTGGGCCAGACCGACTTTATCCAGCGCATCAATTACCAGCGGGCCCTGCAAGGAGAACTGTCCCGGACGATATCCGAGTTTCCAGAGGTGGAAAGCGCCCGGATTCATTTGGTGATTCCCCATCGCAGCCTGTTCATCGAGGAGCAAAGTCCGCCCTCGGCGGCCGTGATCTTGGCCATGAGACAAGGCGCGGCGCTGGATAACCGCCAGGTGCAAAGCATTGTCAACCTGGTTACCTCCGCGGTGGAGGGATTGACCCCTGAACACATCACGGTGTCCGACACCAGCGGTCGGATTCTGTATCAACCAAAGGTTTCGGATACCTTTGAGGGAATGACCAGCACGCAACTGGAGCACAAGCTGCAACTGGAACAGAGCCTGGAACGCCGGATTCACCAAATGCTGGCTCCGCTGTTCGGGCATGGCCATGTTATCGCCAAAGTGAATACAGAACTGGATTTCAGCAGAAGAACCATCCACAAGGAGCTCTTTGACCCGGACAGTTCCGTGGTTCGCAGCGAACAGAGAAGCGACGAGACCAGCGTAGGCCAGTCGAACCTGGAAGCCGGGGTGCCCGAGCCGCAATTCCAAGGCGACGGGTTTGCCGGACAAGGCACTTTTCAGGAGAGCACCCGTTCCTCCTCCACAACGAATTTTGAGATTAACCGGGAGGAGCAGCAGATTGTCATGCCGCTGGGCGAGTTGCAGCGATTGAGTGTGGCGGTTATCGTCGACGGAACATACGAACCCGCTGCCGAGGGCCAGGGGCACCTTTTTGTGCCTCGGAGCGCCGAGGAGTTGCAACGCATCGAACAACTGGTCAGAAGTGCTATAGGGTTTGACGGGGCACGTGGTGACAGCGTGGAGGTGTCCAGCATCTCCTTTGGCGGACCGGAAGTGATTCCGCCGCCAGGGCTGGCCGACCTTATTCTGGACTTTGGTCGGCAATTTGGAAAACCGATTCTCAACTTCTTGCTGGTTTTGCTGTTCTTGATTCTGGTCGTCCGCCCAGTGGTGCTGGCCATGATCCGACCACGAGTGGCCGAGCAGGAAGATATGACCATGGACGAGCTGGAAGGAGAAACAACAATGGCCCTGGAGGGCGCGGAGGATCAAGAGTCCGAAGCCATGCTGGCCCAGCGCCGTTTGGAAGAGTTGAAGCAGACCACCGCGGATTTGCTTCAGAAAAACATGGAGCAAAGCATCCATGTCTTGAAAATCTGGCTGAAAGAGGAGAACGCCTGAAGTGGCAGACAAACTGTCCGGCACGCAGAAAACAGCCATTCTTTTGCTGGCCATGGGTGACAAATACGCCGTGGATGTGTTCAAGCATCTGGATCGTCGAGAGATCACCCGGGTGAGCAAGGCCATGGTGGAGATGGACTCCGTCCCCAAAGAGATGGTTGAAGAGGTGCTTAAAGAATTCAACCAGATTTTGACCTTGGGCGAGAATATGCTGGTCAGCAGTCCGGACAGGGTGCGCAAAATGCTTCAGGGGCTGGACAGCGACACGGCCAAGTACGTGCTGGACTCCCTGGAGTTGGATTCGGGACCGGCCCCCTTCAAGTCTCTGGAGAACGTCAGCCCGAAAATGCTGGCCCAAATCCTGCGCAATGAGCACCCCCAGACACTGGCATTGATCTTGGGCCATTTGGATTCGGAACAGGCCGCCGGACTGCTTCAGAACATGCCTGCCGGAGTTCGGGCTGAAGTGCTGATTCGCCTGGCCCGCCTGGAGGCCGTACCCGAGGATATGCTTCACGATGTGGGGAAGATTCTGGAGCGGCAGCTGATCGCCATGGGCGGACGGGAAGGCCGCAAGGTTGGCGGCATTCCGTCGGTGGCCGAAATACTCAATGCTGTGGAGCGGGCCACGGAAGAAGAGGTGCTGGCGGATATTGAAGAAGAATCCACCCAGTTGGCCGAGGAGATCCGGCAACTGATGTTCGTGTTCGAGGATATCAAGTTGTTGGACGACCGCAGTATTCGAGAACTGCTCAAGGAGGTCAGCAACGACGAACTGACGCTGGCCCTCAAGGGGGCCAGCGAGGAATTGCGGACCAAGTTCTTTTCCAACCTGTCCGAACGCGCGGCCACCATGATCAAGGAAGACCTAGAGATCATGGGGCCGGTAAAACTTTCCGAGGTGGAAACAGCCCAGATGAACGTGGTCAAGATCGTCCGTCGGCTGGAGGCGGAAGGGCGAATCATCATCACGGGCAAAGGAGGGGGGGATGTCCTTCTCTAGCCTGGAGAACGCTCGGCCTGAGGGGAAAATCGTCATTGGGCCGCGTACCGTGGGCCTTTCCGAATTAACCCTTGGGGACGGGCGGCAGGCCGTCTGGGGCCAAGAAGCCGAAGAAGAGTATTTGGCTCGGGTTCGGGCCCGGGCCCAGGATGCCGCAAAGGACATTTTGGCCCAAGCCATGGTCGAGGCGGATCGGATCAAGGCCCAGGCCCGCGAGGAGGGGTTGCAAGCTGGTCAGACTCAGGCCCAAGCTCGGCTGGAAGAACTTCTGGGCCGGACCGCCGACCAATGCGCCGGGGTGATCCAGTCCCTCCAGCAACAAGGGCAATCGGTCTGGCAAACCCACCGAGCCGACCTGGTTCTTCTTGTGCAAATTCTGGTGGAGAAGGCCATTGCCGTGGAACTGGACGCCCATCGCCGGGAAAGTCTGGCCGGCCTTCTGGATCAGGCCGTGGACATGATTGAAGCCAAGCGGCGGATGGTCGTCACCGTGCATCCGCGCGATCGGGAGCTTCTTGAAGATCTTTTGCAGCGGGCCCGGGGAGTCGATGCCAGCCAGGAAGGCTGGAAAATCAAGGAGGATCCGCACATTCAGCCCGGTGGATTGATTCTCGAATGTGATCACGGAATGGTGGACAATACCATCGCTTCCCGCCAAGCTGGTTTGCGGGAAATCGTTAACCAGCTGACCCTGGAGGAACTGGAGTAATGGGGCTTTGCCCACAAAACTGCATCAAGGTGCTCCAGGAGACGGAACCGGCGAGGATGTTCGGCAAGGTTTCCAAGGTGGTCGGCCTGCTGGTGGAGGGCCGGGGGATGAAGTCCTCCCTGGGCTCCTATTGCCGTCTGCTTTCGGATGAAGACCCCGAAGGCATACCCGCCGAAGTCGTAGGCTTTCGCAATGGATCGGTTCTCTTCATGCCGTATGGGGAAATGCGCGGCATCCGCCCTGGCAGCTTGATTCAGAATTCCAACACCCCGCCGTTGTTCCCGGTGGGCGGGGGGATGCTGGGCCGGGTCCTGGATGCCTTTGGCCGGCCCATGGATTCCGGCCCTCCCCTGGCTCCATCCCGGTATTATCCTTTGCATGCCGACCCGCTCAATCCCCTGAAGCGACCTCGGATTCATGCACCCCTGGATACCGGTGTCCGGGCCGTCAACGGCCTGCTGACGCTGGGCAAGGGCCAGCGTGTAGGTATTATGGCCGGCTCCGGGGTCGGCAAGAGCACCTTGATGGGCATGGTCGCCCGGTATACCAAGGCCGACGTGAACGTGATCGCCCTGGTTGGTGAGCGAGGCCGAGAAGTTCTTGATTTCATGGAAAAAGATCTTGGGCCCGAGGGGTTGGCCCGCTCCGTGCTGATCGTTGCCACCTCTGAACAGGGTCCGCTCGTTCGGATGCGCGCCGCCTTCGCGGCCACGGCAGTGGCTGAGTATTTCCGGGACAGGGGCAAGGACGTGATCTTGATGATGGATTCCGTGACCCGTTTTGCCATGGCCGCCCGGGAAGTCGGGTTGGCTGCCGGGGAGCCACCGGCCACCCGCGGGTATACACCCACGGTGTTCGCCATGCTGCCCAGACTGCTGGAACGGGCCGGAACCAGCGAACAGGGCAGCATCACAGGAATCTATACGGTCCTGGTGGAGGGGGACGATTTTTCCGAGCCCGTGGCCGACACGGTTCGTTCCATCCTGGACGGACACATCGTCCTGACGCGAGAATTGGCCGACCAGGGGCATTACCCGGCCATTGACGTGCTCAAGAGCGTCAGTCGGCTGCGGGCGGATGTCACCCCCCCGGAGTTTCTGCAGGCCGGCCAGGAGGTGATCCGTTCCCTGGCTACGTTCAAGAAGGTGGAGGACATGGTGAATATCGGCGCCTACAGCAAAGGCAGTAGTCAGGAAATTGACGTAGCGCTCCAACGTATCGGCCCGATCCTCTCATTTCTTCGCCAACAAGTGGATGACCAGACCTCTTTGGAGTCGAGTTTTTCCGCTTTGTTCGACCTGCTGGGCAAGGGCGCGGGAACGTGACGTCCCGTCAAGACACCAGAAGCCACTCCGGTGGACTGGTGATTGCCGGAACGCGAAGTGGATGCGGAAAGACCCTGACAACGTTGGGACTGGCCGCGGCTCTGCGGGGTCGGGGCCTGGAGGTTCAGGGTTTCAAGGTTGGCCCGGACTTCATTGATCCGACCCATTTGGCCGCAGTCAGTGGACGTCCGGTCCACAATCTGGATGGATGGATTCTGCGGCAAGAGGTGGTGCTGGAGCTGTTTCACCGCTTCGCCGCTGATGCGGATGTTTGCCTGGTGGAAGGGGTGATGGGGCTCTTCGATGGCGCCTCCGGCACAACCGAAGAGGGATCGACGGCCCAGATGGCCAAATGGCTGGGGCTTCCGGTTATTCTGGTGGTGGACGCCCGCTCCCAGGGACGTTCGGCCGCGGCCCTGGTTCGAGGGTTCGTGGAGTTTGATCCGGATCTGTCTTTGGCCGGGGTTGTCTTTACCCAGGTGGGCGGGGCAAACCATGTTGAGCTGCTGCGGGAAGCCATGGCCACCTCCTTGCCGCACGTGACCTGTCTGGGCTTTTTGCCTCGCAGGCCGGATCTCTGTCTGCCTTCAAGGCATCTGGGTCTGCATATGGCCGAGGAGTTGAGCCATGGCAGCACCCTCGGATGCGCCTTGGCCACCTGGATTGAGCAGAGCATGGATCTGGAGCGTTTGCTTTTGCTGTCGCGGCAGGTCGAAACAAGGGCGGGCTTGACGGACCCCTGGGAGGAAAGCGCGGCCGCGGTGCCGGGAAGCCGGTTTAAGCCACGTTGCTCCGGGAGTTCGGAAAAACCGGGCAGTGTGGACACCGAACGGGAACTGGAGGCGCCGGTTCGACTGGGTGTTGCCCGGGATCGGGCTTTTTGTTTTTTTTATCCGGAAAACTTGCGACTGCTGGAGCAGGCCGGAGCGCAAGTCGTCTTTTTTTCACCCATCGCTGATGCCGAGCTGCCGGAAGGAGTCCAGGGGCTGTTCCTGGGTGGAGGGTATCCGGAACTGTACGCGCAGGGATTGGCCGCCAATACGGCCATGCATAGGGCGGTCCGCCGGGCAGCTGGCGCCGGAATGCCCATTTACGCGGAATGCGGAGGGATGATGTATCTCCAATCCGAGCTCCAGGACGGTGAGGGCAAGGCGCACCCCATGGTCGGCCTTTTTGCGGGTCGGGCGAGGATGTGCGACCGCTTTCAGGCCTTGGGGTATCGAAAGATTGAGTTGTTGACCAACTGCCTGCTGGGTCCCGCGGGAACACAACTGCGCGGCCACGAGTTTCACTATTCCCGCATCGATGGGCACCCTGGATTTGCCCCAACTCCGGCCTTTTGGGTCGAGGATCGCCGTGGCAGGCGAAGTTGCGCCGGGTATCAGTGGAGCAGCGTCCTGGCATCGTATGTCCATGTGCATTTTGGATCCCACTCCCCTGCTGCGAAAGCGTTCATAACGGCCTGCCACCGCTGGGCGGCAACAACCAACCAAAGGATCTGAGCATGTCGGAGTCTACCGTGATTCCTCTCAACGCCGCTGGGCTGGCAATCGAAACCGAATCCATGCGGATTATCGATGCGGAAGTCCCCTTGCCTCGCAAGTTTGCGGGTCCCGAATGGACGGTGGTTCGGCGCATGATCCACGCCAGCGCGGACTTTGAGCTGCTGGATCTGGTCCATGTACATCCAGGGGCTGTTGAGGCGGGCCTCAGCGTCCTCAGGCGAGGCTGTCCGGTGATCACGGACACCCGCATGGCTTTGGCAGGCCTTTCCGCCAGGCTGTACGCTCCTTTGGGCTGTTCGCTCCACTGCCTGATCGATGACCCGCTGACCCTGGCACTGGCTCAATCCACGGGAAGTACGCGAGCCGCCGCGGCTGTGGACATTGCGGCGAGGGAATACCCCGAGGCCGTCTGGCTTGTGGGCAACGCGCCGACAGCCTTATTGCGGCTTCTGGAGCTGACGGATGGTGGGCAGGTCGTCCCAGCGCTGGTGGTGGGCATGCCTGTGGGCTTTGTCCAGGCGGCCGAATCCAAGCAGGCCCTTCTGGAGCACGTGGGCATTCCCTCTATCCTGATCCGTGGCCGCAAAGGTGGCTCGGCATTGGCCGCCGCGGCCTTGAACGCTCTGGCGGGCATTGCCGTGGCCGATATTGCCCTGGCTGGTGGCAAGGCGTAAATGCGTCACACAACTCTTCAGGTGTTCTTGGCCGACCCTCCCCGTGGATCATGAGCCGTCACGGCAAGGTGCGGATCGGGTTCACCACCGGCTCTGCGGCGACGGCCGCAGCCAAGGCCGGGCTGCTGTTTTTGTTGCAGGGTCGGATGCCCTCGCGAGTGGACATCCCTTGCCCTGAAGGGCATGTTCGGCTGGTCCTGCCGATTGATCATTTGGAGACGGTCGAATCGTGTGCGGGAACACACGCGGCACGGGCCACTGTCCGTAAACAGGCCGGAGATGATCCGGACGTCACCAATGGAGCTCTTGTCATGGCTCGCGTGCATCTTGCACCGAGACCTTTGAGCGAGGTCCTGATACATGGTGAACGAGGGGTGGGGATGGTCACCCGCCAGGGGTTGCCGGTGCCTGTTGGAGAGGCGGCCATCAATCCAGGGCCAAGGCGGCAAATCCGCAGGGCGCTCATGGAAACCCTGGAGTGGTTTGGATTGCGGGCACGGGTTGACGTGTATGTGGAGGTTCCGGATGGGGAGCGTCTTGCGGCCAATACGCTGAACCCCAGGCTGGGCATCATCGGAGGCATTTCCATTCTCGGGACGCGGGGAACGGTGAAGCCGTTCAGCCATGCGGCCTGGAAGGAGACGATTGTCCAGTGCCTGGATGTGGCCCGTGCGGAAGGAGTGCACACAGCGGTCTTGACCACTGGGGGACGGGGTCAGCGTTTTCTGGAAAACGTCTTGCACGGGCTGCCCCGGAGTGCATTTATCCAGGTCGGAGATCATCCCGGATTCGCCATGCGCCAGGCAGCCCGTCGCGGAATGCGCCGAGTGATCTGGGGCGGATTTTGGGGCAAGCTGGTCAAAATGGCTCAAGGTCGGCCGCAGACCCATGCGCGCCTTTTTGCCGTGGACTTGGCCGCTCTGGGGGACGTGGTTCTTGACTGCGGTGTTGGGCTGGACGCAGCAGGACGGGTTGCCCGAGCCAATACAGCGAGAGAGGCTCTGGATATTCTCCGGGAGACGAACCGGTTTGCCGTCGCAACCCGAGCCGTCGTCTCCAGGGCCCTTGATCATTCTCGGCTCTGGGTGCGATATCCGGTGGATATCGAACTGATTCTTTTGGACTATGACGGATGCGTGGTGCACAGGGTGGCGGAACTCGGCGGCCACGAGAGACACCGGGTGGAGTCCGTAACCGCATCTCCTTGAGCACCGAGACAGGACATTTACACGAAGGGAATCAAACCATGGGAAAAATCATCGCGGTCTGCACCAGTGTCAAAAAAGGGCAGCGGAAGAAGAACATCGACCAGGGGGAACTCGTGGCGGAGCATGGTCTCCAGGGAGACGCCCATGCCGGGCCGTGGCATCGGCAGGTCAGCCTGCTGGCCATGGAAAGCATCCAAAAAATGCAGGCCGCCGGGTTGAAGGTTGGGCCGGGAGATTTCGCCGAAAATCTGACTACCGAGGGGATCGACCTGCCCACTTTGCCATTGGGAACCAGGCTGCGAATCGGCACCCAGGCTGTGGGAGAGGTCACCCAAATCGGCAAGGAATGCCACACGCGATGCGCCATTTTTCATCAGGCCGGAGATTGCGTGATGCCCAAGGAAGGCATTTTCATCCGCGTGCTGGAGGGCGGCCCGGTTCAGGTAGGGGATGTGGTGGAAGTGGCCGACTGACCCAGAAAAATATTTTTTTATTTCGGGTCTGAGCCCTGTTGACGTTGCTTGTCCGCTCATGCCGGGTTGCATTGAACACGGGGCAGATAAGCAGATCGAGATTGGGAGAAAAATCGAGATCGCGATCACTCAAGGCAAGAGTATTTCGATACCGATCTCGCCAACGATCCAGGGAGTGGTTCAATCTGGCCGTTCAGGCGACGGAAGCAGCTGAACATTGCTTGCCTTGATCAGATCTCTTTCCTCCCGAGATTCTTGACTTGCACATGAAAAGCGCTAATTTCAGCTCATCCCCCATTTTTTCCAGCAACCCATTATCGATGCAGTATCTCCATATTCCACGTTCCACGCTTCCGCCACCAGGGCGCGCCCCGATGGATGCACCGCCATGGTGCATGAGCGGGGCCTGAACGCCTGGTCGGCATTCAGGCCCACTTTTTCGGTCGTGGCCTTCACCTCTCTTTCGATTGCCATCTTCGATGCTGTTTCCGGCGGCCTTTCCGGATCAAGCAGCTCTCCGGACAAGGTTGTGATCGACTGGTCCCTTGTTCGCTCGGTCACGTTCATCAGCCGAATGCCTGCACCGATATGGCATCTCCTCATATTCCGACCATGAGCAGGCCGAAAGGCTGGCTCGCATTCATGGTTAGGGCCTGAACCCCCTGAAAGCTTGTTGTTTTGGAGTCATCATGAGCCAGTTAGTTAAACGTTCGGAAACATTGCCAAAGGTTCAACCTCTCGAGGTCCGGCGGTTGGAGCCGGTCCGGGCGCACACGGTTACCTTCGAGGGTCCGGGGGAAACCCTGCACCTAGAGTCCGGACAGACCCTGCACCCGGTCACCGTAACCTACGAAACATACGGCCAGTTGAATGAACAGCGGGACAACGCCGTACTGGTCTGCCACGCCCTTTCCGGAGATGCCCATGCCGCCGGGTATTATGGGCTGGAGAAAGATGAAAAGCCGGGCTGGTGGGATACCCTGATCGGTCCCGGTAAATCTTTGGATACAGATAAGTATTTCGTCATTTGCAGCAATTTTTTGGGTGGCTGCAAGGGAACCACAGGGCCTTCCAGCATCAACCCGGCTACGGGAAAACCTTTTGGGCTGGACTTCCCGTTTTACACGGTCAAGGACATGGTCCAGCTCCAGCGCCGGCTACTCAAGCATCTGGGCATTCCCTGGCTATTGGCCGTTATTGGTGGTTCCCTGGGCGGAATGCAGGCGTTACAATGGGCCATCAGTTTCCCGGAAATGGTCCGTGGAGCGATTCCCATCGCCACCACAGCCAGGTTGTCGCCGCAAGCCATCGCCTTCAATGAGGTTGGGCGGCAGGCCATCATGAGTGACCCGGCCTGGAATGACGGCAACTATCCCCTGGATGCACAACCAGAGCGGGGGCTGCGGCTGGCGCGGATGATCGGGCATATTACCTATCTTTCCGAGCAGTCCATGCTCCGCAAGTTTTCCCGGCGCTATATCAATGGGAAAGGGCGTTCATTTTGTCTCACCAAGGATTTTCAGGTCGAAAGCTATCTGCACCACCAGGGGTCGAGCTTTGTTCGCCGTTTTGACGCCAATACCTATCTCTACATCACCCGGGCCATGGACTACTTCGACCTGGAAGCGGCCTATGGCCGTCTGTCCACGGCATTTTCCGGATGCCGCTGCCCATTTCTCGTCATCTCCTTTACCACGGATTGGCTTTTCCCCTCGGAGCAATCACGGGAATTGGTCCAGGCCCTGCGTCGGGTCGGTTTGGATGTCTCCTATTGCAACATTGAAAGCGACCAGGGGCATGATGCCTTTCTGCTTCCCGGACACCGGATGGGGGACGTGGTGGCCGGGTTCCTGGATCGTTTAACCAGGATGGCTTCATCATGAAGGCCCATTATGTCCCTCCGCAACAGGTGGACTGGAGTCGCAGCCTTCCCCGGGATCGAGCCCTGGACCCGTCCATTGTCGATTTGGTTCCGCATCGGGCCAAGGTTCTGGACCTGGGATGTGGGAACGGGGATCTGCTGTTGCGGCTGAAGGCGGAACGTGGAGTGGATGAACGCGGAGTGGAACTGGAGCCCAGCGCGGTGGCCGAGTGCTTGAGTCGCGGTCTTTCGGTGATCCAGGCTGATCTTGAGGAGAGTTTGCTTGATCTGCGGGAGGAAAGTTACGATGTGGTGGTGCTGAACCAGGTGCTCTTGGCCACGGCCAGGCCTTTGCAACTGCTCACCGAGGCCCTGCGGGTCGGGAGGCGCGTGCTGGTCAGCTTTCCCAATTTCGCTTACTGGCGAATTCGGTCTCAGATCCTCTTTCGGGGTCGTATGCCGGTGACCCTGACTCTGCCGTATCTCTGGTACGAAACGCCGAACATCCGCTCGGCATCGGTCAAGGACTTTCGGGCGCTTTGCGAAACAAAGCAGTGGGATGTATATACCGAATTGTTCGTCAACCTGGATCGCTTGGAGCGCGCTCGGCCCATCACCATTTGGCCGAATTTGCGGGCATCACTGGCATTATTCGCCCTGGAGCGCAAGGCACGTTGAGCACGGTCTGGCGGGCGGCCCGAAGGTGATGGGTCCCGTTGCGAAAGACTCTCCGATGCCTTTTGGTTTCACACGTCCACGAAACGTCCATCAGCAAGGCGCAGAATACGTCCGGCGTGCCGGGCGTTCTCCTCACTGTGGGTGACCATGACAATAGTCCGGCCCTTGTCGTTCAGTCGACCGATCAGGTCCATGACTTCGGCTCCGGTCCTGCTGTCCAAATTGCCCGTGGGTTCGTCGGCCAGGAGGATGGGCGGGTCGTTGACCACGGCCCGGGCTATGGCCACCCGTTCCTGCTCCCCCCCGGAAATTTCGCTGGGCAGTCGATTGGCCTTTCGATCCAGTCCCACTTCAGCCAAGGCCGCCAGGGCCTTTTCTTCCTTGTTCCTGCGTGAACCGGCAATCACGGCCAAAGGGATCATCACGTTTTCCAGGACGTTCAGATAGGGGAGCAAATGAAAGCTCTGGAACACGAAGCCCAGGTATTCGCGGCGAAAGTCCGCCCGCTGGTCCTGGTTCAGGCTGTAAATGTCCAGTTCGTCCACGGTCAGCGTACCGGACGAGGGCGTGTTCAACGCGCCAAGAATGGAAAGCAAAGTGGATTTCCCCGACCCGGACTGGCCCATCACGGCCACGAATTCTCCGGAGGAAATGCGCAGTTCGACGTTGTCCAGCGCGGTTACCGCCAGGCTGCCTTGGCCGTATTGTTTGGTAAGTCCAGAGGCAATAATGTCGCTCACGAATAAGTCCTTTTGCTCATGGCATGTGTCGGGTTATCCGCTGTCCATGTCGTCTTTCAATTCCTCGGCGAGGGATTTGCTCTCGTCCAGGTATTTCGAGGACGAGAGCAAACCTTCGACCCCAGTACACAGCTCTTTGCCGGCGTGAAACGGGAGCGTGGACGTAAAGCGGGGATATTTATGAGCGGTTTTGCTCATGATTCACGGAAATGGAATTTTCCCGGTTGCAGGTCGGTCTTGGCTCGCCTCGCGGCCTCATATCGCGCGCAGTGCCTCGTTGGGGTCCATGCGCGAAGCCATCAACGCCGGGTAAACGCTGGCAACCAGTCCCACGGCCACGGACAGTCCGACCGCCAGGACGGGCAGCAACGGGTCTCCATGCCCTCCATGGTGATGCATGGCCTGCGCATCGCCGATGGTGAACAACGGCAGCGTCAAGCGCATTACCACCTGGCCCAGTGCATATCCCAGTGCCCCGCCGACCAGCGCAAGAATCCCGGCTTCCAGGAAAATGATTCGCATCACATGCCGACGCCGATAGCCGATGGCCCGGAACACGCCGATTTCTGCGGCGCGCTCGCGGACATTGCCCATCATGGACACCAGAACCATCAATCCGGAAACCACGATAACCACCCCGCAAACCCCGTAAGCAAACGTTTCAAAGTGGTCCATGGCCTGCATCCGGCTTTCCACCACCTGCTGGATGGCCATGACCTGGGTGTTGGGCAGGGCCATGGCAATGTGCGCCACCATTTCGTCGATGGGGCACCCATGGCAAAGGGCGGCCACTTCGGCCATGGAAATCTGCCCCTCCTTGCCCAGGATGCGTTGCGCCGCGGGCAAGGGGGTGAATATCAGTTGGTCATCCTGGGAACCTGAAGGCTCCAGCACTCCGGAAACAATCAGGTCGCTGTTCTCGATCCGCAGGGTATCCCCGCTGGCAAGACCCAAAAGTCGTGCCGCTTCCGCACCCAGAAGCACCTGATCCTCATGGCTTGGAGTTGCGCCGTGGATACGCCACCAGGGCTTCAAAACAGGTGTGGTCTCGAAATCAAGGCCGGTCAGGAGCACGTCGTGGTCATTGGCCGACACCACGCCGAGAACCACCGGCCCGAGAGCCGCGATATTTTGCCGATAGGGGATGGTGTAGACCTGCTGGAGTTCTTCCTCATGGATCTTGCGAACGTCGAAGGAGACGCCTCCCAGGGAGATTCCGCCATAACTCAGGGCCAAACTGTCACTTTGCGGCAGGATGACGATGTTCGCGCCGTACTGCTCCAATTGATGGATCATGTTGAAGGAAACCGCTTGGCGCAAGCCGAGCAGGGCAACGACTGTGGCCACGGCAAGCAGCAGCCCGGTGAGCACGAAAGCGGCTTTGGCTTTCCGGCGCTTGATGTTGGCAATGGCAATGGCGTTCAGGTTCATCCGCGTGCTCCTTCTGGTCCGAAGTCAAAATACCGTCGTCCCTCCAGAACGTCGCTTGCCTGGATGACCAGATTGCCGTCACGAACCGCGCTGGGTAACGGAGAGGGGTTGCAGCCGCCGCGAAGCTCACCAATGTTTCGGGAAGGAAATCGCATGTTGCAGTTGCGGCAGATCATTACATCTCCGTCCTGGATATACCCCAGGTTCGCCTGCCAGCAGGCATCGCAGGCATCGAAAGCCGTACGGATCACGCCTTCGGATGTGCGCAAGACAAAATATCTGATTGCCAAGCCGTCCTCGGTGCGCAACACAAAATGTCGTGCCTGCCCATCCGTGAACATCGCCGCGGTGTGCACCAGTTCCCCGTTCTCCGGTGTGACCGGAGTCGCCGTTACGGCCTTGTCCTTTGTTTCAGAATGGGTGATAAGCAAAATAACTGAAAACACGGCGATCAGGATCAGGGAGCAAGCCGCCAGAACGATTTTCCGCGACCCGGCAACGGGACTCTGGCCTGTCGGAGCGCCCAAAACAGTGGCCTTTTTGGCGGCACGCAGGGAATTGGATGAGGTTTCGTTGGAAGTGGTCTTGGAACTATTTTGGTCTTTTTCAGGGGTCATTGCAGCCTCCCGTGTCAGCATGCACGCAACATCCACGTTGTGAGCACTCAGGTTGATTCGCGATCAATTCCGATCCTTCAAGTAAGGATTTCAGTTCACCTTGGCAAGTCCGTCAGAAAACCTTTTTGGAGAAGAGAGTATGTCCAATCATTTGACATGGCCGGAAATCGCCGCTGAACAACTACGGATTATGCGTCAGAAGGGCCCCCTTGTGCACAACATCACCAACTTCGTGGTCATGGGCGTGACGGCCAACGTGCTCCTGGCCCAGGGGGCCTATCCGGTAATGGCCCATGCCCCGGAGGAGGTGGAGGAGATGACCTCTCTGGCAAGCGCCTTGACCCTGAACATCGGCACCTTGAGCGAACACTGGGTGCAGGCCATGCTTCTGGCGGGAAAAAAGGCCAATGCGCTGAACAGGCCGGTGGTTCTGGACCCGGTGGGGGCTGGCGCGACCCGCTACCGGACCGAAACCGTGAGTCGGATTCTGGATGCTGTGCGGATCTCTGTCCTCCGCGGCAACCCATCAGAAATTTTGGCTGTTTCCGGTGCTCAAGGCGGGGCGAGGGGGGTGGACGCAGTGCATGGCGTGGAGGAAATCAGTGAAACAGCTCGGAACTTGGCTGTCCAACTGCGCTGCGTGGTGGCGGTTTCCGGTGAGCGGGATCTGGTCACTGACGGCCGCTGCACGGTTCGTCTGTCCGGAGGCTCTGCCCTGATGACCAAGATCACCGGCATGGGCTGCGCCCTGAGTTCCACGGTGGCGGCCTTTGTCGGCGCGGGAGGCGAGGATCTGGCCGGAGCCGTGGGCGCCATGGCCCTGTACAACGTGGCCGGAGAGCTGGCAGCCCAGAAATCCACCGGACCGGGCAGCTTTGAACCGGCCTTCCTGGACATTCTGGCCCTGGTCGGGAAAGATCAGATGCTGCGGGCGCAGGCCTACTCCGTTGAACAGTGATGGGATGCCCGCCCTTCTCAAAGGGGCGTAACTCAAGGACAGCAAAACCCTTGAAGGAGGCCATCCCATGAGGAGAGTTCATCAAAACTGCCAAAGGACGTGACCGTATGGCTCGAAAAAAACGATCCGAGGACGTGACCGCGGAAAGCGTGTTGCGGGCGTTTCGCAAGGCCCGCACCCCCCTGGCTTACGCTGAATTGTCCCGGCTTATGGGCGTGGGCAAACGACAGGGGGACGAACTGGACGAGACGCTGCGCCAGCTGGTTCGCGAAGGCCGGCTCATTCGGATGCGCGATGCCTACGGCATGGCCGAGAACATGCAAATCATCACCGGAGAGCTGGAAATCCAGCGCTCCGGAGTGGGGTTCGTGCTTCCGGATGACAACCGTCGCAAGGATGTCTTCGTGGGCAGCCGGGATCTGGGAGACGCCCGCCACGGCGACAAGGTTGCCGTGGCTTTGCTGCCCAAACGGCGCGGCCGCAATCCCGAGGGCCGGGTGGTCCGGGTGCTGGAACGCAAGACCGAGACCTACGCCGTGCGCATCCTGGATGCCAGGAGCCGGGGTCAGTGGCTGGCCCAGGCCACGGATCCCAAGCTGGGCTTTCACCTGCTCCTGACCTCCTCCGAACCGGACCTGCAGCCGCGCAAGAACGACATTGTCCTGGCCCGGATCGGCGAACGTCTGGAGGAGCATCTCTGGTCCGGCTCCATCAAGTCCGTATTGGGTTCGGAAATCAATCTGGATGTCCAGGAGCAACTGGTCAAATTCAACCACCATGTGCCCACCGAGTTTCCGCGGACCGTCCTGGAGCAGGCCGAGATCCTGCCTGAAAGGCCGGACCAGGAGGACTTCAAGAACCGCAAGGATCTGCGCGAGCTGCCTCTGGTGACCATTGACGGCGAGACGGCCAAGGACTTTGACGACGCGGTCTGTGTCCGGAAGATAACCCAGGGCTTCACCCTTTGGGTGGCCATCGCGGACGTGGCCCATTATGTCACGCCCTTCACGGCCATGGACGAGGAGGCCCGTGAGCGGGGGAATTCCTACTACTTCCCCAAATCCGTCGAGCCCATGTTTCCGGAACGGTTGTCCAACGGTCTGTGCAGCCTGAATCCTGACGAGCCAAGGCTGGCCATGGTCGCGGAAATGGACTTTTCGCCTGAGGGCAAGATTCTGCGCTCGGACTTTTACGCCGCAGTGATCCAGAGTCACGCGCGTCTGACCTACGAGCAGGTGCACCAGGCCCTGGAGGGGGATGATCACTCCGTGCGCCAGGGGCTGGGTCCATTGCTGCCCATGCTGGAGCAGGCCGCGACCCTGGCCCGGGCCTTGAAGCAGCGCCGCCATGGTCGAGGCAGCCTGGATTTTGATCTGCCGGATCCGCAGGTGCTTCTGGACATCCAGGGCGAAGCCGCGGACATCCGGTCCCGGCCCAGACATTTTTCCCACCAGATCATCGAGGAATTCATGATTGCGGCCAACGAGGCCGTGGCTGAATTCCTGACCAGGCGCGAGCGGCCTGTGCTCTATCGGGTTCACGATCAGCCGGATGCGGACAAGCTGCGCGCCCTGTTCAAGGTCTTGCAGCAGACCGAGTTGGGCGTAAGCCTGCCCAAGAAAGGCGAGCCCGCTGACCCCAAAACCCTGCAGGCCATTCTGGCCGCGGCCCATGACACGGACATGGAATTCCTGGTCAACCGGCTGCTCCTGCGCAGCCAGATGCAGGCCAAGTACAGCCCGGACAACATCGGCCACTTCGGCCTGGCCTCCACCTGCTACGCCCATTTCACCTCGCCCATCCGGCGCTATGCCGATCTGGAACTGCACCGGGCCCTGAAGGCCGTCCTCACCGGCCTTGGACCAAAAATCGCCCGCAAACAGCTCAAGTCTCTGGGCGACCACCTGAGCATCCGGGAACGCCGGGCCATGGGAGCAGAGCGGGAGATCCTGAAACGGGTCACGGTGATGTTCCTGCTGGACCGGGTGGGCGAGGAATTTTCCGGGGTGATCTCTTCCCTGACCGACTTCGGCTTTTTCGTGGAACTGTCCGACCTGCTGGCCGACGGCATGGTCCGCCTGTCTTCGCTGACCGACGACTACTACGCCCTTTTTCCGGAGCGTCATGAACTGGTGGGTCGACGCACCGGACGGACTTTCCGGATGGGGCAACGGGTTTCCGTGATTCTGGAGGACGTCAGTCTTTCCCGACTGGAAATCAATCTGACCTTGACTCCGGAGGACCCCGGCTCCAAGCGGTCTGCGAAACGTTCCAGACGCAAGGTTGGACGTGAAACAGCTTTATCCAGCCGTGGTTGACCAGCAATCGTTTTCCCGGCCCTTGTTGGACTGGTTCGCGGATCATGCCCGGGACCTGCCCTGGAGAAGAACATATGATCCCTACCAGGTCTGGATTTCCGAGGTCATGCTCCAGCAGACCCAGATGGACCGGGCGGTGGGGTATTTTCAGCGCTGGACGTCGAAATTTCCGGATGTCCACGCCCTGGCAGCGGCTTCGGAAGACACGGTGCTCGCAGCCTGGGAGGGGCTCGGCTACTACACCCGCGCCCGCAACCTGCTCCGGGCCGCCCGGTTTGTGGTGGACAACCTCTCCGGAATTCTGCCCCGTGATCATGCCACATGGCTGTCGCTGCCCGGCGTGGGGCCGTACACCGCGGCCGCGGTCTGCGCCATAGCCTACAATCAACCCCATGCCGTGGTGGATGCCAACGTGAGCCGGGTTTTGGCCCGGGTGCTCGACCTGGACACCCCGGTCAAGGAGCGCGCCGCGGCCTCGTTCATCGCCAAACAGGCCCTGACCCTGACCCCGCCTGGACAAGCCCGGAATTTCAGCCAGGCCCTGATGGAACTCGGTGCCCTGGTCTGCCTGCCGCGCAGACCGCGCTGCTCCTCCTGCCCCCTGCACGATGTCTGCGAGGCCCGCCGCCTGGACATTGTCCTGGAACGTCCGGTCCCGGCCAAAGCCGTGACCTTCATCCCCATCGACGTGGCCACCGGTGTGCTGATGGCCCGGGGATTGATCTACATCCAGAAGCGTCCAGCGACAGGAGTCTGGGCTGGATTATGGGAGTTTCCCGGTGGGACCATCGAAGGCACGGAAACGCCTGAACAGACTCTTGTCCGGGAATACTTGGAAGAAACCGGCTTTGTGATCAATAACCTGCGCAAGCTTATGGTGGTTCGCCACGGCTATACCAAGTACCGGGTCGCATTGCACTGCTATTGCTGCCGCCTGACCGACGACCGTCCGCAACCACCGCCAATCCTTACCGCGGCCCAGGAATACCGCTGGGTCAGGCCCGAGACCCTGGACCAATTCGCCTTCCCCGCCGGCCACCGCAAACTGATCGACCTGACTCTCACAACACGTGAGATGCCCTGTCGCGGCTGATCCGGTGGTGCGTACGGCAAACGTAGCGTGCAAAAAAACACTTGCCAATCCCAGATGATTTCGATACAAGTCCAATCTTTCGTTCGCGCCGAGGTAGCTCAGTCGGTAGAGCAGGGGACTGAAAATCCCCGTGTCGGCAGTTCAATTCTGTCCCTCGGCACCAGAAAAATCAATTATAAGAAAGGGTTGCTTCGATCACGGGGCAGCCCTTTTTTATTACGTCACCGGCTGTGTGTGACTCCGTGTGTGACTTTCCCGCGCCTGCTCAAAAATCTGCATGGCCGACCGCTCCATATCGCCGATGCTGTGCAGATAAATTTCCGTGGTTTTTCGATTCTCGTGTCCCAGGATTCTCTGGATCGCCCCAATCGGTACATTGTTGCTGTCCAGCACTGACGCGCCAAGGTGCCTGATGGGGTGAAATCGAAAATACTCCACTCCCGCCTTTTCGCACAGCCTTTTCATGAGTTTCTTTCGATCCCCGTACGGCCCTTCCATGAAAGCCTGGTTCTTTGCGCTCCAATAGCGGTGCCAGAAAACCCATGGTTTCGAAGGGTCTCTTTGCGCATGGCGGCGGCTTAGAGTTTGATGGAGAAGTTCCGTCATGGGGATCTTCCTCGGTGTCAGGTGCCCCCCCGCCTTTTTTCTGGTGTAGAGAATGATGTACCGACCATCCAGATTCACATCCTTCCACTCCAAACGGTTTATCTCGCTTACTCTGGCCATGGTTTCCCGGATGATGATCAAATAGTCCCGCTCGGTGGGGTCCGCCTTGTCAATGACCTCTTCCAGGTCTGCCAATGGGGGAACATATTTGATCTTCTTCTCGATCGGAAAAAAATCGAGCTCGCTCGTCGGATCATTGTCAATGAACTTTTTGCGTATCCCATGGCGAAATATGGAACGGAGATATCGCAAATCCTTGTTCGCCGTATGGGCGGAAATCTTCCTTCTGTTCAATAGGTGCTTTTGCACCATGGCCACACTAATTTCCTCACAGGGTGTTTTTCCCCAGATGGAAACCCAGCGCCTTGCGAGATATTTATAAGAATTATAATGGCTTTCCGAGTTATAAGCCTTCACATGATCAAGCTTCAGGTTCGCCAGATCCAAGAAGGTCATGCCTGTTGAGACTTCCTCGGTCAGCTCCTCCGCCACTGGATTTTGAATCTCCTCCTTTCGTTTTGCCTCGGCTTGTTTTGCGTCGCGCTTTGTCTCGAACCAAGCCTTGCTGTGTCGCTTCCCCTCCAGGATGAAGTCGTACCGCCATCCTTTGCCCTTCTTGAAATAAACGCTCATAAAGGTCCTCCTTGCTAGGAAAAAATAGAGAACCCCCGAGCTTTGCTCCGCCCAACTCTTGCCAGTGCTTGTAGACCCAACTACAGCTTTTGCGCAGGTATTGGGCGACCTCCTCGGGGGTCATGATATCTGGGTGAGGCTTGGAAGAAAAGGATTCCATGCAACGGATCATCGCAGATCCGAGCATGGCAACAAGCTGGGGATAGGGTATCCAGCTTTTTTATGGAGGATCACGTGATGGCCCGAAAGAAGCAGCAGGCGGATGCACAGAATCAGGAAAGCGGACCAACAGGTGACCGGGAAAAGAATCTGAAGCTGGCAATCGTGCCCTTTGAAAAAATATCCATGGACGTCAGTGCCGTGGAAGCAATCCTTGATCAACAGATTGAAGATTTGATTGATATTTTTGGGAAGAAAAAATTTAAACTGCTCAAAGAACTTGACCAGAAGTTGGGCGATTTGAAAGATGACTTGAAGGGCAACGAAATTTTTGAAATTCTTTATGCAGTCTTCAATAAAACTAAGCAAAAGCAAGACGATGAAGAAGTGGTATATCTTGGAAAAAAGGATGCTGACAAAGAAGAAGCTGCTCTTCAAAATTTTTTGAAATCTATAGGCAAGAAATTTGAGGAAATTAACAAGTATGATGTAAAGCGGTATGCCCAAATAAAAGATATACAATCCTCAAAAGGTGTTGCTATTTTGATATTTTCAACATTCGGCGATATAGGACATATTCTTAATTTTTCTAGACAAATTGGAATTACTTCGGCGATGGTTCAGTTGTTAATGGATAAGAGGTCAGCTTTGGATGAATTGAACGAAGGCGAAGCCGAATTTTTTAGAATGATATCAAAG
>REDL01000072.1 GCA_007693505.1 Desulfovibrionales bacterium
GTTGCGGAGTGCCGTGTCTCAAACCCCTCAAATCGGGGCACTTCTTCTGGGTGACATGCTCCGAGCCAAAACCTTGCGGCAAGTACATTGTCTCAAACCCCTCAAATCGGGGCACTTCTTCTGGGGGTAGGTGGTTTGAATACAGACAGACATTAGGTTTGTAAATGCCAGACCGGGGATGTGTCCAGTTATCCGGGGTTGGGAAAAAAAGATGGTGTATTGGGGGGGTATGAAAGTAGCATAGTGTTTTGATATATTGAGTAAAAGCATAAACCGGAGACCTGTTTTTATGATGTTGTTGAATTACGGTGTGTTGAGGAAATTCATAAAAAAGTCATGGAGATCTCCGGTTTGCCAAGAATGAGCCTGGAGCAAAAAAACTTTTTGCTCCAAACTGAGATCAGGGACGGATGACAATTTATCAGTAAAAAAGCGGTGTTGCAAGAAGAATGCAATGCAAAAGGTGTTGTCTCGACGAGAAAACGATTGCCCTTGAAGAAACGCTTTTGTTGCAAGAAGAATGCAATGCAAAAGATGTTGTCTCTGATGACACTGCAAAAAGTCCGTGGACTGCCCCCAACCTTGTGAGATTCCGCCAACATGTTGATTTTACGGACCACTAGCCACTGATCACTGACCACTGTTTGTGCGCTGGCCGCATCGAAGGTCAGACGGTGTTGGATTGTATGCGGCTATTGTCGAAGCGGGTTGAAGCGATCGGGGGGGGGCACTGTGGGCTGGTTGAAAGCTTTGTCTGGGCATGACTCGGTGATGATTGCGTTCCAGTATGGATATCGATCAAGGTGTGGCCGCCATGTTCCTCGATGTCTGGGGAGGGTGTTGGGCTGGCCGATGTCACGGTGGTAGGTCATGCACCGAATGCAACTTACGACCTCCAGGTCATGAATAAATCGACCGTCCGTGCATTGGCAGGTCCACAGGTTCGGCGTGAGGTAGATCGGGAGTGTTTCCTGGGCAATGAAGTCGTGGTGAAAGAGTGAACCGCTGGCGACTTTTTCCATGAACAGCCCGTTGTCCACGATGTACGTCCAGGGCAGATGATCGCTTCCCAGGTCTGTGATCACGAAATGGCGGAATCGATGCGTCTGCTGATGATTGTCGATTGAGGCATAGAAGACCGCGTACATGGCCAGAATTTCTGATTGGGCGAGCATATGGGCATTCTCCGTTGTTTCCATGTTCAAAAAATCGCGTAGCGATCCAGTTCCGGCGGCGTACCAATGCCGGTAAATTCAAAATCCTTCAGGCATCCACGGCATTGTCGATAGAACCGGATGCTGTCCGTGGTCATGTCGACCAATCCTTCCAGGCGGTCCTTGAGCTTGAGGAACCGTTTTTCCGTCAGGTCCGGGCATTCGAAAACCGATTTTTGGACCCGGTAGCCATGGCCCTTGAGCACCTTGACCACCCGGGCTCGTGTCGGGTCGTCGGAAATGTCGAAGCAAACCAGATAAAACATGCTATCGTGGACGTGATCAGACGCACGGTTGAGGCAATGAGCCGCTTGGGCGGAAGGGCATTGATTTCATCCCAGGAGGCTTTCTGGTTTCACAGCGAGCGAAGTGCCTGTTTGAACGCATCCAGGTAGTTGAAGATCAGGCGGTCCAATTCCCAGCCGTTCAGGCCGGCGGCACGCGCCACGTCCAGATAGTAGGCCTCCTGGTCCTCGTAGCCGACGAAGGCCAGGCCAAGCATTCTGGAGATGGACTTGATTCTGGCGTCCACGGCAATGCAGTCGCGGAAGTCCTCGTGATACACGTCCATCATGATGTTCCGGGCGTACTTGTCGCCAATGCCGGGCAGGGACTTGAGAAAACGGATTTTGGCATCACGGCCCTTGCGGGCCAGAAGTTGCGTCTTGGCGGCCTCCGGACCACCCATGGTCCGCACCGCGTCGAAACAGCCTATAATGTACTTCGCCTTGAGGTCCGGCATTCGAATGCCCGCGGCCCGGCAGACTGTTTCCACCTGTTGCCGGCGAGCGATGCCGGAAAGGTTGTCCAGGACGTTGTAGCGCAGGGCAGTGTAGTTGGTCCTGTTTCCGATCAGCCCGTGCCACCCGGCGGCCCGTCCCATGGTGGCAAAGCTCTGGAGCAGGTAGTGCCAGAGAAAATCCGGGCGCTCCAACTGGGCAACGGAGTCTTTCATCTTGTCCAGGGCGCTGCGTTTGCTTTTGGCCAGCTTCATAGCCGCGATGACCAGCTTTTCCCGGGCCGTGTGCCGGTCCTTGTATTGGCTCCAGAGCGTTGTCGTGCCATCCTGGGTGACGATGATCCGCCTGCGTGCGGGGCGTTGGCCGCATTTCCGTGTACGTGAGACGTTCATAAGATCCTCCTTGCCTTGTCCCAATCGGGATCGAGATCAGGGTAATACGCTGAAGACCCGCCATTCCTCTACCATTTTGGATATTGACCGCGATGCTGTCTCCGGCACCGAATGGCGAAGGAAAAGCGGGGACAACTTGTCCAGATTCATAACGATTATTTTTCGAAGAACAGGATGTAGATGCAGTACATGACGATCGCCAGAGCGAGCACTTCGACAAAGAACATGGTGTCTCCGGGGTGATTTAGGATGCGGAAAATCTGTTTGGCTCGTGGTACGATGCGTGACAAAAATCCGGTATTGCACTTCTGCCGTGCCCGTGTCTTTGTCTTTGCCCGCTCCCGTGCCCGGCGCGGCAAGGCCAGGCACGGGAGCGAGAAATTGTGAACCTTTGATCGGTACAGCCTTGGACGGAGTTAAAAGACCTGGCTTTCCATGGATTGCAGTTCTTCGTCGCAGGCATCCTTGTTGGTGAATGAGTACTCCAGGCTCAGGTAGCCCACGTCCCGGCGCAGGGCGCTGGCGATCAATCCCACCTGCCGCAGGTTCCGTTCTCCGTCCAGATCCCAGATGGCGCCCAGCACGCGTTCCTTTCTGAGCAGGGCCATCATGTACTCCCGGGGTTCATCCCAGATGCTGCCGGGCATCAGAAAATCCATGTCCCGGGGCTGACCGTAGACCGTGGAAAGCTGTTCCTTGAGCGTGGAAAATCCTGACCGCAGGGCGGTCCCGTAGGCGTTGTCCTGGATGTTTACCCCGACGGCCTTGATCCAGCACAGGCCGGTGGATGGGGCGAATTTCAGGATGTAGGCCTCGAACCCGGAGTGGGGCCGGGGCACGGAGGTGAATTTGTAAAGACCGTGACGGACTTCTTCGGGGCTTGCGCCCACCTCGTCCAGGGACATGCCCATGCGCAGGCCGAAGGGGCCGTCCGCGAGCGCGGGGCCGGACAGCAGAATGAGTACAATCAGGACGCGAAATACCAAACCGGTGTTCATGACGTTTCTCCTTGGTTGTCAGTGACTGGGGTTGCAAAAGGGTACGGACAGCGCAGACTTTTTTTCAAAAGTTTCGGGGTAACTACTCAGCTCATCCGTGCGAAAGCGGACTGGATACCCGCCTTCGCGGGTATGAGTGATTGGGAGGCGGCATGGAAAGACACGTCATTCCCGCGAAGGCGGGAATCCAGCGTCGGAAATGGGTTCACAGGATGTGCTGAGTAGTTTCCAACCCCAAAGGTGTTGCGTCGTCTGCTTGTGCATCTGTTACTGGCAGCGGGCGCAACCCCTTTGGGGTTGAAAAGGCATATGGACCTACACCCAGGGTAGCTGCGTTGCAGCAACTGAATCCCTTTGGGATTCTTGAAAAAAATTACAGTCCTCAACTCAGTTGAGTAGTTGCAAAGTGTCAACCGACTTTGGTTGGGGTCTGGACCACCTCATGGTGGTGCATTCCGTTTGGGTTTCCGGGAGAGATAAAAGATGCCACTGCAAAAAGTCCGTGGGCTGCCCCCACAACCTTGCGAGATTCCGACAATATCTTGATTTTACTGACCACTGCTTTGTGCAAAATGACTTTTTGCACAAAGCTCATAAAAAGGCCGGAACGCATCTTCAGGATGTTCAAAAAACTCTGGACCACAGGAACGGGTCGTATTCTTCGGTTTTGCTGGAAAGGTAGGCGTCGAACTTCTTGACCTGGCGGCGGATCAGGCCGCGATGGTCGGTGTTTTCGCTGGTTTCCGGCCATTTTATGGGTGTGGTCATCCATTTTTCATAGGACTGAAGCAGGGCCCGGCAGGTCTGGGGTTTCATTTCCACCGGACGCTTGGCCTTGAGGTCGGCCTCGTCCACGGCCTCCGTCACGGTTCGCTGCCGCAGAATGAAGTCGTCCGGGGTCAGGGCCTGGCGATTGATCAGGGTCAGCACCAGACGGTCGCCCAGAAAGGAGCGCCATTCCTCCACCAGATCGCAGGCCAGGGAGGGCCGGCCGTAGTCCACGGCATGCAGGGCGCCCAGGTACGGATCCAGGCCGACCACCTTGATCTGGGTGAGCACTTCCTGGGTCAGCAGGGTGTAGACAAAGGACAACAGGGCATTGACCGGATCCAGTGGCGGGCGGCGGGTCCGGCCGTTGAACGTGAATCGCGGGTTGCGCAGCAGGAGGGGGAACGCCTGGAAATAGAGATTGGCCGCATGGCCCTCGGCGCCCCGGACGAGTTCCAGGCTGGTCAAGGCGTCCAGACTCCCGGCCAGACCGCGGATCCGGGCCGCGGCCTGGATCAGATCACGGTTGTCGTGCTGCATGCCGCGCAGGGCCAGAAACCGGGCCGCGTTGAGCAGCTTGCCCCGGACCAGGGCCTTGGCCGCGGCCAGGATCCGCCCTGGATCGCTCAGGCGCAGGTACTGGGCCCTTCTGCGTTCCACGTGCTTGTGCTCGTCCACCATCAATCTGGCCCGGAAACGACCCGTCGGGCTGAGCAGCACGGTTTCCACCCGGCCCCGGATCAGGGCGTCCAGCACGGCCCCGCTCAGGCTGGCATAGCCGATCAGGGTCAGGTGGTGCAGACCGTGCAGGGGGATTTCCCCGCTGGGCCGCCCCTCCCGGAACAGGGTCAGGGTCTCCCCGGTCTTGCGCAGATACGCGCCGGGTTCAAGGACATAGGCTCGTTGCATGGTTCGGAGTCCGGGGTTTGACGGTGGAGGATTGGGTGGGGTAGTGGAAAAGTATTTCCAAGGGTGGCTCAATGCCTTCGATTCGCACCTTTCCCAATGGACCGTATCGATTTTTCTTTTACAGTTTCGATTGTAATGAACCGGAACATGTTCATGTCCGTCGAGACGATTCCGTGTGCAAGTTCTGGCTGGAACCGCTTGTTTTGGCCGGAAATGAAGGTTTTTCCTCCGTGGAGTTGAACCGTATTCGCGGCTTGATCAAAGATCACAAGACAAAAATTCAAGAGGCATGGTATGAGCACTGTGGTTGCTAATGCGCCCCGTATCACTGACGTCAAGGTTACGGATGAGGTTATTTTCGCCAAATTCGCGGATGGTCGGACCATCAGCGTTCCCTTATCGTGGTCATGGAGACTTTCGGAAGCGACCACGGAACAACGGGCCAACTGGGAGATCATCGGCAATGGACAAGGCGTGCATTGGCCTGACATTGACGAGGATCTCAGCGCATCGGGTATGCTGTACGGCGTACCCGCTAGATCAAGCCCGGATTGTCGGCAGGCAACCGCCGCCCTTCCCCGAGTGGGAACAGCCATGCAGACGGATGCGTCCATTCATTCGTATTTTTAAGATTGTTGGTGTTGCGAGGTGTGCCATGATGCAGGTCCATACGGTTCAAGTCGGTGAAAGTGGCCGTGTTTTCCTGCAACTTCCTCAGAGGTACTGGGGGAAGAGCGTCGATTTTTACATCTTTCCAAGCCCATCGCCTGAAAATGGAGTCAAACCCAAAAAGCAGCTTCGCGGAAGGTTGAGGAAATATGCCGACCCAGGTTTGATGAACCGGGAGGAAAGCGCATGGATGGACGCGGTACGGGATGTCGATGACAATAATTGATGCAAATATCGTCTTGCGCTAACTTTTGGATGACCATCACGAACTCTCCCGACTGTCGGCATCCATTCTTGAAGAGCAGGAAGTTTATCTGCCGATGGAAGCCGCTTGCGAAATTGTTTACGTGCTTCAAAAAGTCTACTCCGTCGACAGAATGGAGATAGCTGACTGTTTGAGCGACATTGTTGCTGAAAACCTCGTGCATCTTGAACGGCCCGCCGTCTTCCTGAAAACGCTCTCCTTTTTCGCCGCGACGAAATTGGATTTCGTCGACGCCTTGCTTGCAGCGTATCACAGTGTGGAAGGCTGGAGTGTTTTGAGTTTTGATAAAAAGCTCTTGAGCTTTTTGCGCACCGCCTCCAAGGCGGGTTGAATTCCTCAAATAAACCGCTTCACCTGTTCCATGGCCGCGTCCAAGTTCTCCAGGGCGGACTGAAGATTTTCGATCCGTTCGGCCTTGGTTCC
>REDL01000075.1 GCA_007693505.1 Desulfovibrionales bacterium
CTAATGATACTCTTCAGACAGAATCAATTGCGTAGCCAGGACCGCAGTCGAGAATCAAATCGGAATAACAGGTGTCCTCATGGATGAATGCGGTTACGATCTTGTATGCGATTGCACTCAGGCTCTTTGCACCATGTCATATGCAAGTTGATGCGAACATCACTGACATGCAGACAAGAAAACGGGCGGGCGGCACATGTGCCGCCCGCCCGTTTTCTTCAAGGGGAATCAAGGACCTGATTGTTATTTTCGGGTAACAGCGGATCCAGAGAATTCCGGGTACGCCTCCAGGCCGCATTCGGCAAGGTCCATACCCTGGTATTCCATCTCCTCGTCCACGCGAATCCCCATGGTCACTTTCAGGATCAACCAGACTATCAAGCTGGCGACAAAGACGAAACCGAAAATGCACGCAATACCCACCAACTGACCCGTCAAGGTCGCATCGCCATTGGAGAGCAGCACGGCAAGCAGTCCCCAGATGCCGACGACACCGTGCACGGAAATGGCACCAACAGGGTCGTCAATACGCAGCTTGTCCAAGGTAACGATGGAAAAGACGACAATGGTTCCGCCGACAGCCCCAATGATGGTCGCCAAAAGCATGGACGGTGTGTCCGGTCCGGCAGTGATGGCCACCAATCCGGCCAGAGCGCCATTGAGGCCCATGGTCAAATCCGCCTTGCCAAACAGCAACCGAGCCGTAATCAGGCCGGCGACCACGCCCCCGGCAGCAGCCAGATTGGTGTTGGCAAAGACCATTGCCACAGCATTGGCAGACTCCACATCAGACACTTTCAGCTCTGATCCACCATTGAAACCGAACCAGCCCATCCACAGGATAAACGTTCCCAGTGTGGCCAACGGCATATTTGCGCCGGGAATTGGATTGATTTGGCCATCGGGGCCGTACTTGCCCTTGCGTGGTCCAAGCAACAAGACCGCCGCCAAGGCCGCCGTGGCGCCAGCCATATGTACGATGCCGGATCCAGCGTAATCCATGTACCCCAACTCGTCGAGAAAGCCTTCACCCCAGCTCCAGTACCCCTGAATGGGATAGATAAACCCGGTCATGGCCACGGCAAAAATAAAGAATGTCCACAATTTCATCCGCTCGGCAACGGCACCGGAAATGATGGACATGGCCGTGGCGACAAAAACAACCTGGAAGAAAAAGTCGGAAATATTTGAGTAATAGGGTGCGTCTTCGCCTCCGGCAACAACATCAGCGACAGAATTGTCGCCACCGACCAGAAAACTCAATCCAGGAATGATCGAACTGGAGGAATCGCCATACATAATATTGTATCCCACAAGCATGTACATGATGCACGCGATGGAATACAAGCCGATATTCTTGGTAAGAATTTCAACGGTATTTTTCGATCGGACCAAGCCGGACTCCAACATGGTGAACCCGGCAGCCATCCACATGACCAGCAACCCAGACATCAGAAAATAAAATGTATCGAGAGCATAGCTGACTTCAAGCAACATTTCCACGGCAACTTCCCTCCATTATCAAATTGTACCAGATTTCCACAGTGAAGTATCTTCAACCAAATAGTAGCTAGAGCGCTTCCTGGCCGGTTTCCCCGGTCCGGATCCGCAGGCATTTTTCCAAATCAAAAACAAAAACCTTGCCGTCTCCGATCTTTCCCGTATGAGCCGCCTTCTGAATGGTCTGGATCACCTTGTCCTCCTGGTCATCGGCAATTGCTGCTTCCAGCTTGAGCTTTGGGCGAAAGTCAACGACATATTCCGCGCCCCGATACACTTCGGTATGCCCTTTCTGTCTCCCGAATCCTTTCACCTCGGTCACCGTCAGCCCTTGAACACCGATTTCCATGAGTGCGGTACGCACGTCGTCCAGCTTGAACGGCTTAATTACAGCAGTGATCCATTTCATAATCGTGTGCCTCCCTTTCCATGAGTAAAGTTTAACAAAGAACACAGAGCTCAATTCGTGCCATTCCACAAAAAACACTGTCCTGTTTGACTTGAACACGACAAAGCAAAGGCTGGACCAAACAACGTAACACTTCATAAATTATGGCTTAACCAATTCCCGCTCTTGTTCCTTCTTTTCAAAGTACAACATTTTTGTAAATCAAGAACGCTTTTCTTTGATGTTTTAAACATGATATTACATTTTTGTTTATCACTGACAAACTCGTGCACTTGCTTGCCTGTAGCGCCAGCGCCACCGACAGCGATGCAATGAATCCTGTGTGCATGATTCACGTTGTTCCAGCCAAATCCCTGACCATCCGCCGCTGCGGGCACACCTGGAAACGTTTACAAATTCTCCCTGTCTTCGAACTTGGATTTTTCAATAATACCAGCATGTTTTGCGGATGATCTACCAGAGCATCGCGGGTCGCTTCAGGCATTGCCACCCTGTACATCCGCGAAGATGTCATGTAGGTAATGACCCCTTCAGGCGAGGGTTTGCCGCCGGATTCTCCCAAATGAATACATTAATGGTTTCTCCAAACGTTTTTTTGCGGCGCGGCGGCGTATTCCAAACGTATCAATCACCACATCAAGGAGTGCACAATGATCTTTGATCCAAGCTTGGCCTATGCCATGGGAACTTCCGGAGCCGAGGCCCAGGGCAATCCGATCACTGCCTTTGTCCCGCTGATCGTCATGTTCGCGATTTTTTATTTTCTGCTCATCCGTCCTCAGCAGAAAAAGGCCAAGCAGCATCGCGAAGTGCTCGCCAACCTGAAAAAAGGCGACCGGGTCCTGACTGCCGGTGGAGTTTACGGCCGCATCCATTCATTGAACGACGATGTCCTGACCCTGGAGGTTGCCGACAATCTGAAAATCCAGGCCAACCGCAACTACATTGCCGGTTTGGCCGAATCGGATGTCAAGCCAGTGAGCAGGGAACCGAAATAGCCCATTCTTCACCTCCTTTCGCATCGCGTCTGCTGTCCACGAATTCACCGAGAAACGGGGACTAGACCGCTTCCGAAACTTGCGGGAAGTGGTTTTCTCGAAGCCGTATTGCGGCCTTCCGGAGTTCCCTGCACCGCTCATTGTACTTCCCGGACAGCAATCCCGCCTTATTGGAATCATACAGAGGAATGACCATGAAGATCACGTTGCGCATCCGGATCGTCCTGGCCTTGATCGGCCTGTTCTTGGGCGGTTTGTATGCCTTGCCTGCTCTGACCAACCTTCAGGGCACGTTTCTGGAAAAAATCCTGCCGGAAAGCGAAATTCGCCTTGGCTTGGACCTGCGGGGAGGGATGCATCTGACACTGGGCGTTGATATCCCCCGGGGAATTGCCAACACCATGGCCCAGTTTGGACAGGAAATCCGTTCTGAAGCCCAGGAGGAAGGACTGTTCATTCTCAGACCACAGGTCGTGAACGACACGGAATTAGCCTTTACCCTGGCTCGTGGCGCTCAACAGGACCAATTGGAACGGATGCTTGGCAACCGCTTTGTAAATCTGCAGATTCTCGCCAAGGAAACACAGGATGCGGGGCAGATCCGCTACACCGTGGGCATGACGCAGCAATACCGGGCCCATATCGAGGATCTGCTTGTCGAGCAGGCTATCAAGACCATCCGTAACAGAATTGACCAGTTCGGCGTGGCTGAACCGGACATCCGTCGCCAAGCCGACGGTCGGATTCAGGTTCAACTACCTGGGCTGCAGGATCCCGAACGGGCCGTGGCCATCATTGGTCGCACCGCTCACCTGGAATTCAAGCTGGTGGATGATGAAGCGGACATCGAGCGGGCCCTGCGCGGAATTCTCCCCACTGACGCGGAACTGAGCACCCTGCAGACGCGTAATCCCGATGGCTCACTCTCCCAGTCGCCCATTGTCCTCAAGCGGGATACCCTGATGACCGGCGAGTTTATCACTGATGCCCGGGTCAGCTTCGATCAATTCAACCAGGCCTATGTGGGTATGAATTTCAATGCCCGGGGAGCCAGAATCTTCGAGCGGATCACTGCGGAAAACACCGGCCGACGATTGGCCATTGTCCTGGACGGCAATGTTCATTCAGCTCCGGTCATCCAGGAACGCATCGCCGGTGGGCGCGCCAGCATTACCGGCCGATTCACGACCGAAGAAGCCACTGACTTGGCGCTGGTGCTCAGAGCCGGGGCCCTGCCCGCGCCGGTGCACATCATGGAAGAACGAACGGTCGGCCCATCTCTGGGCCAGGAGTCCATCGAACGCGGTCTTCGTGCGGCCCTGATCGGCGGAGCACTGATCCTTCTCTTCATGCTTGTCTATTACAGCATGTCCGGGATGGTAGCCAACACGGTCCTGTGCTTGAACATTCTACTGGTCATGGCCGGATTGGCCGGCTTCGGCGCAACACTGACCCTGCCTGGCATTGCGGGCATCATTCTGACAATTGGTATCGCCGTGGACGCCAACGTGCTTATTTTCGAACGGATACGGGAAGAAATACGCCGCGGACTAACCCCGGCCATCGCCATTGACGAAGGCTACAGGCGGGCGCTGAAAGCCATTCTGGACGCCAACATCACGACCATTATCGCAGCCATTGTCCTTTACCAGTTCGGTACCGGTCCGATCCGCGGATTTGCCGTAACCCTGTCTTTGGGCATCTTGGCGTCCATGTTTACCGCGGTTTTCGTTTCACGAATATTTTTCGATTTCTGGCTGAAATGGCGCAAGCCCGGCACGCCGTTGAGCATATAAGGAGCAGGGAAGAGCATGGGACTGCAAATTATACGTCCGGATACCCGGATCAATTTTTTGAAATTGCGCTACGGGGCGTTTCTCATATCCGCCCTGTTGATCCTGGCCGGCTTGACCTCCCTGGTGATCAAGGGCGGACCCCAGTTGGGCATCGACTTTTCCGGCGGGATGATCATTCAGATCAAGTTCGACCAGCAGATTGAACTCCCCCGAGTCCAGGAAGCTCTTCAGGGAACAGACCTCCCCGGTCTGGGTGTCCAGCAATTCGGTGGCGCCCAGGATAACGAGATTCTTGTGCGCACCTCAGCTACGGACCTGGCATCGGATGTGGTGCGCCGTAATGTTCAGGGCAATCTTGAACAGCATTTGGTCAATGTCGGATTTGAAATCCAACGCCTGGAAATGGTTGGCCCACGGGTTGGCGCAGACCTGCGCGCCCAGGCAATGGAAGCACTGTTCTACGCCATCTTGCTCATTGCGATCTACATTTCCGGCAGATTCGAGCAGCGGTGGTTCCCGGCTGTAGTCATGGCCGCTGGACTTGCCGGAGGTATCGCAATATTGCGCTGGCTGGGCCTGCCTCTGGAACTCTTGGTCGTCGCTGCCTTGCTCATCACCATCGGCTTATGCTGGAAGCTCAAGCTTTCCTATGCCCTGGGAGCCGTGGTTGCCCTGGTTCATGATGTCTTCATCACCTTCGGCCTTTTTTCCGTGCTGAACAAAGACTTGGACTTGGCCATTATCGCTGCCTTTCTGACCATTATCGGCTACTCTCTCAATGACACCATTATTGTCTACGATCGCATTCGGGAGAATATCCGGAGCAATGTCGACATGACGCTGCCCAAGGTCATCAATCTCAGCATCAATCAAACCCTGAGCCGGACCATCATTACCTCAGGAACGACCCTCCTTGTCGTGCTTTGCCTGGTTCTTTTAGGCGGTGGAGTCATTCACGACTTTGCGCTGGCCCTGCTTATCGGTATTGCCGTAGGCACCTTTTCCTCCATTTTCATCGCCAGCCCGATTCTTCTGGGACTTTCCAAGATTGCCGACGTGGATCTTGAAGCTGACGCCAACCGTGACTCGGAACCTGCAACCGTATGATTCCAGACAGGAAATTGCCCCTTGCCCAACTGGACACGAGCCAATGCCCATCATTCAATGTGACATCCGAGCCGGTCGCACACCGGAGCAGAAAGATGCACTGGCTCGGGAAATCACCCGTGTGGTTCACGAAACCATTGATGCGCCTTTGGAATACATCTATGTGCTGATCCGGGAGACACCCGGGGCGCATCACATCAAGGCGGGTGAACCGCTTCCTGAGTTTCAACAACGCGATTGACGCACTTCGTGCTGCATTCTTTCAAAACGGCCCGGCGGATATTTCCGCCGGGCCGTTCTGTTTTTTTCAATCACCCAAAACCGTGTCGACGGACGGACGGAAAAAATCGGTTTTAAGCTCCCCTTGAAAGACCAGATCTATACGACTGCATGATTGTGTATCAAAGATGCCTTCAATGGCCATTTCCAGCAAATGTTGTCATCACAATTGACCATTGCTTATCAGGTCTTACCTTCTGCCTGCAAAGAGGGTTTCTGACACCTTTCAACGAAGGACAACATCATGCTCAAGCACACACCGGAAATCCGTTCACGCCTCTCCGGCGCTCTTTACGGCTCATTGATAGCGGATGCCTTGGCCATGCCCACACACTGGTACTATGATCAACTTTCCCTGCATGTGGACTACGGCCTGGTCCGAGACTACAAACAACCCCATAACCCGCACCCGGACAGCATTTTGTGGCGTTCCCGCTATCGTCCGCCAAGCCCGGAAGCGGACATCTTGCACAACCAGGCCATGTTCTGGGGGGAGCGCGGAGTCCATTACCATCAGTTTCTCCGGGCTGGAGAAAATACCTTGAATTTGAAACTTACACGACTGCTCATGGAGCACCTCCTGGAGTCGGACACGTATGAGCCAAACCGCTATCAGGAGCAATATATCTCCTTTATGACCACCCCAGGCTCCCACAACGACACATACATCGAAGAGTGCCACAGGGAATTCTTCAAAGCCTGGGTCCTAGGCAAGAGAGGAGACCCTGCGGTCGTTCCGGAGGAAAAACATATTGGCGGACTCTGCCTACCAATCCCAATCCTGCTGTTTTTCCATAATCAGCCGGACAACGGCTTTCAGTTCGGACTGCATCACCTGGAAATGACGCATCCAGGGCCGCTGATGCGTGATGCCTTCACCGCCTTTGCACTGGTTCTGCAGCAGGTTCTGGACGGTATGGACATCCGCCAGGCCCTGGAACAGGATTTCCCGGAACAGCCGCACTGCTTCACCAACCATGCCTTTGAGGACCTGACCCAACGCGACGACAAGGACGTGGCGCTCAATGTCTTCAGTACGGCCTGCTATGTTCAGAAATCCCTCCCACTGACCTTTTATCTGGCCTGGAAGTACCAGGATGACCCGGAACAGGCGCTCATCGTGAACACCGCTCTCGGAGGTGACAATTGTCACCGAGGTGCGTTGCTCGGGGCTCTGTTGGGGGCAATGCACGGGGAACGAGCTTGGCCGGAACGGTGGATCGACGGATTGCTTGATCCGCCGCACCGTTTTTTGGGCTGTCTGACCGATGACACACGAATCCACGCATAACAGTCCGTTAAAAAACTCCCAATTGCTGCGTCGCTGCAAAAAGTTCAAACGCTCACGTATGAATAACGACGCTTCGACCCTGCACTTTTTTTGCTCCTAGCACTTGGATTTTTTGCACGGACTGTGGATTAGGACTTCTTCACCACGCAGCTCAGTCGTTCTCCAGGAAATAATACCATATGCGCACCAACGGGGCTGAAGTCGTGCTTGGCTTCAGCCCCCATTATCTTGAGGCCGTTCCCAGCATACTCTCCGCCATGGAGAAAGCCGACACCATTGCGCTGGAGGAACCCAGGACACCAGGATTCTCGGAAATGTTGCTTGGGGATTTCTCCATCTCCGAATATCTGTTGCAAATGGATACGGACTTTCCCCGATTCGCGGCTGCTCTCTGCGAAGGATTGCAAATCCTTCATGCCCAGGGAAAGCATGTCCTCCAAGTAGACCCTTTCCTGGATCGCCTGGTGACCATCCATGAGTGTTTCGCGGACAACCTGACACCGGAAGAGGTCCTCTCCCGCCCCGAATTACGGGATATCTACCTTGCGGAAAAGCAGGCCACCGGAGCGCTGCTTCGCTTTTACGAGCTGAGTAGCGGCCAGGATTTTCGGTCTATTGTGGATTGCGTGAAACAATTCGCCAAGCTGGATGCCGCCCGTATTCGTCTTCGGGATGAGCTCCGGGCCGAGGCAATCCTTTCCCTGGTTGTCCCTGGGCAAAAAGTCTATGTTGAAGCCGGCTACATGCATTTCGGCATCCTGGGAATGTTGCAATGCCGGACCTCGCCACGGAGCACGGACCGTTACGCCTCAGCTCGAAAGCGCGAACCAGACTCCTTGCCGACATTCAAGGTGCAACCAAAGTTCATTCTCCAACCGATTACACGTCGGTTGCATGTCAGGCAGAGAAACATGGGGCCAGGGGACCTGCTCACCCTGCACTTCGTCTTTCACCCGGATATGGACCATGACCGTACGGATTTGCTGGCAGCCCGTAGCCTAATCGCCATTCAACTGGTCACCAAGGAGGAACTGATCCCAGCCCCGAATCGCTATCCGCAGTCCGAGGACGACGCGACCGTGAACAACCTTGTACATCGCCTGGATTATGATCAGTGCCGCGTGCTCTACGAGCGGATTCGCCGCGCACCACGCCCCACGGCCTTACGCTATACCCGTCAGATGGTTGCTGGTGACCGTTCCTTGCAATTCGGTCCATCACGAACACCTCCAGGGAGTAACCTCTCCTCCCAAAAACACATTGGGACACAGACAGAAGCAAGAGAGGAGCTCGCATGAAAGAGCTCGGCCCATGCCCGATCTGTGGTCGGCCAATGCTGGACGGGGCCAGCGTGGACCGACACCACTGGATTCCAAAGTCCCATGGCGGAACATTCGCCCAGTCCTTGCACCGCATCTGCCACAACAAACTGCATACCCTGTTCTCCGAGCGGGAACTTGCATTGGTCTACTCGTCACCCGATACCCTCCGCAACCACCCGGATATCCGTAAATTCATTGTTTGGGTGCGCCGAATGCCCCCGGAATATATCGGCTCGAACCATCCACCCCGCCGAGACCGCCGCCTCTCACCCACCACCTTGTAACTTCATGAAGGATCCTGACCATGCCTCCAGCCATGAATGTCCTCGGCCAAGCTTTGCAGGTCTGCGGCGCATCGCCACAGACCGGATTTTTCCGCGACGGATATTGCCACACCGGACCATCCGACACCGGCAGCCATGTGGTTTGCGCGCAGGTTACAGCAAAATTCCTCGCATTCACTAAATCCCAGGGCAATGATCTGACCACTCCGGCTCTGGAGTTCGGCTTTCAAGGCTTGCAGCCTGGCGATCATTGGTGCCTCTGTGCCCTGCGCTGGAAGGAGGCACTGCTTGCCGGCGTTGCCCCACCGGTATTTCTTGCCGCGACCCACGAAGCCGTCCTGCGCTACGTGTCACTCGAAGACCTGCTCAGCCATGCCCTGGACCGTCCTGAACCCACCCCTGCTTCTTGATAGCGCCGCAAGGTGAACCAAACGGCATTAACGCAAACCACCATGTCCAGTCCGGCCCAACGATTGTCGCGCGGCACAATCCTGGCCTATGCCCTACCTGGGGTGATGCTCTCCATGGCCGGGGTTCCTCTGTTCGTGTATCTCCCGAAATTCTACACGGACACCCTCGGCGCGGGCGCCGGCATTGTCGGGCTGTTCATCTTCGCGGCCCGGATCCTGGATGGTCTGGCCGATCCCTTCATCGGTCGTTTGTCCGACGGCACCCTTACCCGCTGGGGACGTCGTCGACCTTACCTCATTTTCGCCTCGCCGTTTCTGGGCCTTTGCCTTCTGGCCCTCTATGCACCGCCGGAACTCAGCCCGAACCAGGCAGGAATCTGGTTCGGGCTGCTGCTCTTGGTGCTCTCCGTAACCTGGACCCTGGTCAACGTTCCCTGGGAAGCCCTGGGTCCGGAATTGAGCGGTGATTACCACCAACGGAACACACTGTTTGCCTGGCGAGATGGATTTTGGATCACGGGGATTTTCGGAGCCGTTACCCTGCCATTGGCGTTGTCCTGGCTTCTCGGACTTCCTGATACGCCTTCCGGCGAACGCCAAAAATTTCTGCATTATGCCCTGGTCGTTGCCCCAGCAACGGTGATACTTTGCTGGCTTTGTGCCGCACTGATCCGCGAACGACATTCGACATCGATTTCGTCCCTGGGACAAGCTACCAGTGAATCCCCCAGGCACGCTGAATTGCGACAGGGGCTTGCGCTGCTATGGCGCAACAAACCATTTCGAATCCTGACGGCTGCATTTGCCGTCGCAGCCATTGGTGCCAACCTCCCAGCCACATTAATCCTTTATTACGTCGAACATGTGCTTCTCGACACCCGGGCTGAAGGCTATCTCCTGCTCTACTTTCTGACCGGAATCGCCTTTCTCCCCCTCTGGGTCAGAATCGCGGCACATTGGGGCAAGAAACCAACATGGATGGCAGCCATGGCCGTGAATGCCGGAGCGTTTTTCGGTGTCTTTTTCCTTGGTCCTGGCCAAGGCACGGCCTTTGCCCTGTTGGCTGCCATTTCCGGCATTGGCTTCGGGGCTGGAATGGCCTTGCCGTCCTCCATGCAGGCAGACGTCATTGACTATGATCAAGTGCTCTCCGGTCGACGTCGCGAGGGAGCGTTCATCGGGCTGTGGTCAATCATCAAGAAAACGTCCTCGGCTCTCGGCCTGGGCATTGCCTTGCCCCTGCTTGCCCTTGCCGGATACCAGCCCGGTACGGAGCAATCTGAATCCGTGGTCGTGCTGCTCCGGTTCCTCTATGCCGGACTGCCCTGCATCTGTACCTTGCTTGCGTTGCTGATCATTGCCAGATACCCGTTAGACGCGGATGAACACGCCCGTATCCGTGCAATCCTGGCCGAATCCGGTGCCCAAGGGGCTGGGGACCCCAGCCCCAGGCCGGCTTGATGTCCGCCATGGCTTGGTGATAGAGATTGCATAATCTCTAAATCAAAAGGAATTGTCATGCCTCTTTCCACCGTTCTCTGCACCAGTTTTCAGTATATTCTCCTGCTGATGATCGTGGCCTGGATCGTTTCCTTGGTTCGCGGCAAGGCCTGCGTTGTCGACTCCTTTTGGGGACTGGGCTTTATTATTGCCGCCTGGACCGCCTATATCCATGGTCCAGGCACCTCGCGCGGTCTGCTGGTCGCCCTCCTTGTCACCATCTGGGCTCTCCGATTGATAGCCCACGTCACCCACCGCAACTGGGGCAAGCCCGAAGATCGTCGCTACCAGGCCATGCGCGACCATCACGGTCCCCGGTTCTGGTTGGTCAGCCTGTTTACCGTCTTTCTCCTTCAGGCCGCCATCCTCTGGGTTGTGTCCCTGGGGCCGCAACTGGCCCAGCTCGCCCCCCGGCCGGAGCACCTGACCTGGCTGGATGGCCTGGGTATCCTCATTTTTGTCGTTGGCCTCACCTTTGAGGCGGTCGGCGACTGGCAGATGGAGCGGTTCAAGCAAGATCCGGGCAACGTCGGCAAGGTCATGGACCAGGGACTCTGGGCCTATACCCGACACCCCAATTACTTCGGAGAAAGTCTGGTCTGGTGGGGCATCTTCTGCATCGCCCTGGCCACGCCTTACTGGTGGGCGGCCTGGATCAGCCCGGTGCTGATCACCTTGCTGCTGCTCAAGGTTTCCGGCGTGGCCATGCTGGAAAAAGATATTGCCGACCGGCGCCCCGGCTACGCGGTCTATAAACGCAAGGTCAACGCTTTTATTCCTGGATTTCCCTCGAAATGGTGACGATCAAAGCGTTATTTGACCCAAAATCCTCATGCAGTCTTCCGAGAACCTTTAGCCATACCAGGCCACAACTCGGCCTCGCTGTGTTGCCGAGGGTGAAGCTGATTGCTGCACAATTCTCCATGCAGAACCTGATCTCCCTGGCCGAACACGGCCGATTACCCGATGCGTTGATTCGCCTGGGCATTCGTCAGCGCCATGCCGAGGTGCTGCGCGGACAACGTGGGCCTGATGCCGTTGCGGAGCTGGAGCGCAAACGGGCCTTTATCAAGGCCATGAATGCCGCGCCTGTCGCCCTGGTTCCGGAAGCGGCCAATGATCAGCATTACGAAGTCCCTCCGGATTTCTTCCGGCTGATGCTTGGACCGGCCATGAAATACAGTTGCTGCCTCTTCCCGGATCAGGATGCCACGATGGCTGATATGGCCGGAGCTGAAAAGGCCATGCTGGAACTGATGGCTGGCCGGGCAGGCCTGGTGGACGGCATGGATGTACTGGAGCTGGGCTGCGGATGGGGATCCTTCTCACTCTGGCTGGCCCGCCAGCATCCCAACTCCCGAATTACAGCGGTCTCCAACGCCCAGAACCAGATCGACTTCATCAACACTACGGCCCGTGACTTCGGCTTGACCAACCTGCGGGCCCTGCGCGCGGACATGAATCATTTTCAACCGGATGGACGGTACAACCGGATTGTCAGCGTGGAGATGTTCGAGCACATGCGCAACTGGCGCCTGCTCTTGCATCGGATCGCTGGCTGGCTTCGTCCGGATGGGGCCTTTTTTCTGCACATTTTCAGTCACGAGCAATACGCATATCTCTTTGACCAGGGATCGGATGACTGGATGGGCCGCCATTTCTTCTCCGGAGGAATGATGCCCTCGGACGACCTGCTGCTCTATTTTCAGGAACATTTGTTCGTCCAGGACCATTGGCGGGTCAATGGCCGCCATTATGCCCGCACACTGGAAGCCTGGCTGGAGCAGCTGGACACCCGGCGTGATGCGGCCCTGCATGTTCTGCATGGTGCCCTGCCGGCCGCCAGCGAAGATTCGGCAGAAGTCGCCTTGCAGCGCTGGCGGATCTTTCTGATGGCCTGCGCCGAACTGTTCGCCTGGAACCGGGGCAATTCCTGGTTTGTATCCCATTATTTGCTTACACCGAGTCCTGCCGCCCAATGACCCGACGCAAAATCGCCGTTGTCGGTGCTGGAGCAGCGGGCATCGTTGCGGCCCACTACCTCAGCCGCGTACATGAAGTTCTGCTTTTTGAAGCGGCTCCCCAACTCGGTGGGCATGTCCAGACCGTCATGGTTCCAGATACGGGACCTGATACAACAGGCAACGGCACGAGCAGCACCCTGCCCGTGGACATGGGTTTTATCGTGTTCAACGACCGCACCTACCCGAATTTTCGCCGTTTCATCGGGGAACTGGGCGTACAGGCCGCGGCTACGGAAATGTCCTTTTCCTACAGTGAGCCCTCAACCGGTTTTGCCTATGCCGGAACCAGTCTCTCCGGACTCTTTGCCCGCCGCGCCAACCTGATCGACCCGGCATTCTGGCGAATGCTCCTGGCCCTGCGCCGTTTTTGCCGCTCCATCACCCAGGATCTGGAACAGAACCGACTGGGCGAGGAAACCCTGGGTGCCTACCTCCTGGCCGGCGCCTACCCGGACATCCTCTTTCGCCGCTATCTCGAGCCCATGGTCCGGGCCATCTGGTCTGCTGAAAGCCGCGATGCTCGAACCTTTCCCATCCGGCGTTTCGCCCGTTTCTTTGCCAACCACGGCCTGCTGAGCATTCGCGGCGGTCCGCAATGGCTGTATCTGCCCGGAGGCAGCCACACCTACGTCCAGGCCTTTGCCCGCGTATTCTCCGGAACCGTCCACCGGAACAGTCCGGTCCAGGCTGTAACGCGAGCCGGGCATGGGGCGACCCTGCACGTCAACGGTTCAGAATGCATCGTGGATGCCGTGGTCCTGGCCTGCCATGCGGATACCACCCTGAATCTGCTTACGGATGCCGATGAGCTGGAACGGGAGTGCCTCAGCCCCTGGCGTTATGTGGCCAATGACGTCGTCTTGCACACCGATACAACCTTTCTTCCGGCCAATCGCAGAGCCTGGGCCTGCTGGAACGTGATCGCGGACACGACGACCAAAGTTGCAAACCATATGTCCGCAGACGATCGGGTCCATGTCCACTATTGGATGAACCGCCTGCAGAACCTTGCCGCGCGAAACACCCATGTGGTCACCTTGAATCCCCGGCGACCTATCCACCAGCCCCATGAAAACCGCCGCATGGAACTGCACCACCCCCAGTTTTCACTGCAGGCACTGCGCGCGCAGTCCCGCTTCCCGGAACTGCAGGGTCGGCGGGAGACCTATTTCTGCGGCAGCTATCACGGCAACGGGTTTCACGAAGATGCTGCCGCATCCGGGGTCCGCGTGGCCCAGGCTCTGGGAATCAAGGCATGAACTCCCGCATCATCCCCGCCACCGTGGCCCACAAACGCCTTGCCCCCAAAAACCATGCCTTCGAATACACCTACCTTTGTGTGCTGCTGGATCTGGATGAGTTGGAAGAACTGGACCGTTCCAGCCGTCTCTTCGGCCTGAACAGGTCCCGGGCCGTAGCCGTTCACAATGCCGACTATCTCACCACCGGGCCGGAATCCATACGGTCCAAGCTGTCGAACTTGCTCGCCGCGAACCATCTTGAGGTTCCCTTCCCACGGTACCGTATCCTGCTGCTCACAGCGGCACGCATCTTCGGCCATGTTTTCAATCCGGTCAGTTTCTACTTCTGCTTCAATCCAGACGATGATCTTGAACTCTGCATCGTCGAGGTGAACAACACGTTCGGGGACAAGCATGTCTACCTGCTTTCCCGATCTAACGAAACTGGTGAATTTCCGGCTACCTACCGTTCCCCCAAGGCCTTTCATGTCTCTCCGTTTTTCAACATGGACGGCGAGTATGTCTTTCGTTTCGGGGACATTCGCGAAGAACTGAACATATCCGTGACGTTGTTCCAGCAGGACCGCCCCGTACTGGAAGCCAGTCTGCGCCAACATGCTCCAGCCCGGGAACTGACGGATGCGGCCCTGCTGGCTGCCTGGGTCAGACATCCCTTGGCCCCGAATCTGACCTATCCGCGCATTCTGCGTCAGGCCATTGCCCTGTATCTGCACAAGGGGCTGGCCGTCTTTTCCCGCCCCGAACCAACCAACCCCATGACCATCCGAACCATGCCGACACCTGCACCATGGCGAAACCGAATTGCCCAGCGACTGGTCCTCTGGAACTTCAGCAAAATACGCAATGGGACGCTCCGGATGGACCTTCCCGACGGCAGCCGACGCATTTTCGGCGGCGAAGCACACGGACCATCATGCACCATGCGCATCTCAAACCCGCGTTTTTTTTGGGATCTGCTGAAAGGCGAAGACGTAGCCCTGGGAGAGGCCTATACTGCAGGACTCTGGTCCACGGACGATTTACCCCGGTTGATGGAATTGCTGATTATGAATATGGACCGGATGGCCTATCTGGAAAACCTGGGACGCTTAGGTCGCATCCTGCACCGAAGCCTCGTCCTGGCCAAAAAAGTGATCCCAGCCAATACTCGAACCGGCAGCCGGGCCAACATCAAGGCCCATTACGACCTGTCCAACGATTTTTTCCGGTTGTTTCTTGATCCGACGGTAACGTACTCCTGCGCGGTCTTTGATGACCTGCCAAGACGTCTCTGTTGCCCCGCGCCCATTTCCGATCAGGAGTTGCACCAGGCCCAGGAGCGAAAATTCCAAATGATCGCCGAATCCCTGGATATCCCCCTGGGTGGGGAAATCCTGGAAATCGGTTGCGGCTGGGGCGGTCTTGCCTGTTATTTGGCTGCAAATTCCTCCTGCAAGGTCCAGGCTGTAACCATTTCCCAACAACAATACGACCATGTCCGTGAACTGGTCCACAAGCGCGGCTTGCAGAACCGGATCCATGTTCTGCTGGAGGACTATCGCAACCTCCAGGGACAGTACGACGCCCTGATCTCCATCGAGATGCTGGAGGCCGTTGGTCACGCCTATCATCCTCGTTTTTTCGAGGCCGTGGACAGCCTGCTCAAACCCGGGGGCAAGGCCTGCATCCAGACCATCACCATTCTGGATCAACGCTATGATATCTACCGCCAGACCCAGGACTGGATCAGCACCCATATTTTTCCCGGCGGACTGTTGCCGTCCCTGAACAGGATCACCCAGGTTCTCGCCCGGAATACATCTCTGGTGGTGTCAGATGTCCGGGACATCGGCCCACACTACGCACTGACCCTGAAAGCCTGGCGTGAACGATTCACAGCCAACTGGGAACGTATTGCGGCCCTGGGTTTTGATCAGTCTTTTCGCCGCACCTGGGAATACTACTTCGCCGTATGCGAAGCTGCTTTTGCCCAACGTCACATCCGGGACCTGCAGATCGTTCTGGATCGGCCAAAATACCTCTAATGCCCAGAGCATCAACATAAAAGGCCGCCATGTACATTCCTCTCCTTGCCACCCTCGCCTTGAGCATGGGCACTCTGGACTGCCCCTCCAGCCCCAACTGTGTCTCCAGCCTGGCCTCGGATCCGGCCCGGCGTGTCGAGCCCCTGCGCTATTCCGAAAACCAGCGGGAACTGGCCATGCACACTCTGCTCAACCTGCTCCGGAACCTGCCCAGAACCGAGATTGTCCACGAAGAGACAACCATCATCCAGGCCGTGGTCAGCAGTGCCCTGTTCCGCTTCAAGGATGACCTGGAGTTTCACTTTGATCCCAAGGTACCGCTCATCCACCTCCGTTCCGCGTCGCGCACCGGTCACTGGGACCTGGGAGTGAATCGCAATCGGATAGAACGGCTCCGGAAGGACTTTGACCAGCAAATGCAGAATACTTGATACGGCATCCTTTTTTGGGCACAACTGGAGCGGTGCCCACCGATTCGGGAATGTGCGGACCCCGTAATCGCTGAAGACCGAGTACGCAACGGAGGTTCATCGTGGAAATGTGGCAAGAGCAAATGCGGAATCAGGTCAATACATTGGCCAGTTTGAAGAACTACATCAATGTCACGGAGCAGGAAGAGCGGGCCATCACGCAAATGCCGACCCGATGGGGGACCACCCCCTACTTTGCCGCGCTGATGGACCGGGACGACCCCAACTGTCCGATCCGCCGCCAGGTCGTACCCAGCCTGATGGAACAACAAAACACCTACGGTGTTCCCAATTATCTGATTTGGAAGGAAAACAGGGACACTTCGGAGGTCCGGCCGGACTCCATCGCCAGGCAGTACGTCGACCGTGTAGCCTTTACGGTTTCCGACGTTTGCTCCATCTATTGCCGGCACTGTTTCCGCAAGGAACTGGTCGTGAACCAGGACTTGCAACTGCGTTTCGACGTCGAAGAAGGGCTGCAGTGGATCGGTGAACACCCGGAAATCCGGGATGTGCTGATTACCGGTGGGGATCCTTTTTTGTTTTCCGACGAAAAGCTGGACTACCTCATCCGCAAGTTACGAGAAATGCCGCATGTCCAGATGATCCGCTTCGGAACCCGCACGCCGATCGTCCTGCCGCACCGCATTACCGAGGGGCTGAAAAAGGTTCTGGCCGGCCACCATCGCGTGCCCATCTGGATCAATACCCAGTGCAACCATCCCACGGAACTCACCGAAAAAACCGCCCAGGCGGTCTACGATTTGCTGACCTGTGGGGTCAACGTCGGCAACCAGGCGGTGCTGCTCAAGGGCATCAACGACGACCCGGCAACGTTCCGTGAACTGCACCAGAAGTTGCTAACCGTGCGCATCCGGCCCTACTATGTCTTCTATTGCGAGCCTGCCCCAGGCATAGACCACTTCCGAACTCCGGTGGAAAAGGGGGCGGAATTGATCCGGGACGCCATTCGCGGCCACACCACCGGCCTAGCCCAACCCATGTACGTCATTGCCACGAACATTGGAAAAATTCCTCTGATGCCGGACTACTCGATCCAGGACAAGGACGAGACGGCATACACCCTGCGCAACTACCAGGGAAAAACCACCCAGTGGCCCAATATACCGGAGTAGTATTGGCGTTGAGAGTGCAACAGATCCGCTTTTTGCACGAAGCGGTGAGACCTGATCTGCGTATTTTTGCGGCGCTTATCTGCGCAAGACCATGCGTACTATGACGTCAATCCGCGATGATCATCGGTCCTGGTCCAGGGGCTGAAGTTCGCCCCTGGAGCCGGATAGCCTCGATCAGCAGCTCAAATAATTCCCCAGCTCCCGCGGGGTAACGTGGGTGCGATGTTCTTCCCAGCTGGCGATTTTCAGGCAAAGATAGTGGTTGTAGATGCTCTCGCCCAGGAGGTTGCGTAAAAAATCGCTGCGCTCCGCCTCCACCAGTGCCTCGTACATGCTCCGGGGAAGAAACCGTTCATCCCAGACCCGGCACTCATGGAGGCTGCGATAGACACTGCCCATATCCGGAGGACCACATGCAGTCCCCTCCCGAAGCCCCTGCAGCCCCATTTCAATCAAGGCCGCCATCTGGAGATACACATTCCCCGAAGGGTCCGGGCTGCGCAGTTCCAGGCGGGTGCTTTCCGGACTCGTGCAATGGGGCAGACGAACCATGGAGCTACGATTCTTGATTCCCCAGCCCACGACCATGGGCGCTTCACGTTCCGCCACATAGGCCTTGTAGGAATTGTACGTGGAGGCCATGATAATGGAAGTCTGGCGGGCGTACTTCAGAATGCCGGCGATAAATTGACGGGCCCGTCCGCTCAAGCGATGTTCATCCTGGGCATCATGAAAGAGATTCACCCCGTTCTGATCCCACATGGATATATGCAGGTGAAAGGCATTGCGATTTTGGCCGTCAAAAGGCTTGGGCATCAGGGTCATGTGCATGCCTTCTTCAGCAGCCACCCGTTCGGCCACATAGTTAAACAGCAGCGTCCTGTCCGCGGCGGAAAGGGCGTCGGTATGCTCCAGGTTGATCTCGTGCTGGGAAGCCGTCACTTCATGGTGGGTCTTTTCATGGCGGATACCACAGCCCTTGAGGGTGCGGATGATCTGATTGCGCACAAAACCGCCCTTGTCATGCGGATCGGAATGAAAATATCCGGCCTTGTCCGAGTGGATATTTTTGGTGAAGTCGTCACTTTTGAGCAAAAAAAACTCATGTTCAGGCGCTACCTGGAAGCGAACACCGAATTCGTCCATCGCCCGCTCCAGAGTCCGCTCCAGAACGGCCCGCGGGTCAGACAGGGATCTTCCGCCCATAAGGTTGAGGATGCGGGCAATACAAAAACCTATACGATCACTGTTGAACTCCAGTACACGATAGCTCTCCGGAACCGGAAGCAACAGCCGGTCACTGTCATCCACCGTTGTGATTCCAGCTATGGAACTGCCATCAAATCCAATACCTTTTTCCGCAATCTGGTCCATGAACTCCGGATTGACCGTCAAGGCCCGGAGACGTCCATTCAGATCCGTGAAAAAAATCTTGATGAATTCGACGGATTCATTTTTCCAGGGGGCGCTTAGGGTTAATGTATGCCCTGTGTCCGATGCCGCTCTCTCTTCCAGTCCCTCCCGCACGTTGTCCTCCTTGCTTTCGAATTGCCGACGACCTGTTACGGATCAAATTGGCCATTATTTTTAGGCTTTGGAATTACTGCACAAGACAACCTTTCTCAACGTTTTTCCCTGGATTATCATGCTGCATAACCTGACCCGAAGCCACCATCTGTCACTGTCCCCTGAACAGGCGTGGTCCTTTTTCTCCGACCCGGCCAATCTCTGCCGGATAACACCATCATGGCTGGACTTCCGCATGACCTGTCCGCCACCAGTGGCCATGTATGCCGGACAGATCCTGACATATACGATTCGCCCCTTGCCCGGCTTGCGACTGCGCTGGGTCACGGAAATAACGCATGTCCGGGAACCGGATTATTTTGTGGATGAACAACGCCTCGGTCCTTACCGGTTTTGGCACCATCAGCACCTGTTCCAGAAAAGCTCTCGCGGCCTGAAAATGACCGATATCGTCCACTATGCTTTGCCCCTGGGACCACTTGGCGACATGGTCCACACCCTCTGGGCCCGGCAGAGGCTGAACACGATCTTCAACCATCGCCAAAAAGCCCTTGCAGCCATGTTTTCCTGAACCCTTCGGTTCGGGAATCAATGGCCCCGGGACAGAAGCCATCCAGGTCGGTTACTTCCGCCCACGACCTAGCCCAGGTCATGCCCTGCTTTTTTAAGAGCCTCACGCAACGCATCCTGGGAGACCGGCTTGGCTTCTGTGAACCGTGCTTCTCCCTTTTCCAAAGACACCTCAACGTCCTGGATTCCATCGATACCGCTGAGTGCTTTGGTCACCGCGTTCACGCAATGCTGGCAAGACATGCCTGCTACTTTGATCGTCGTCATTGTGGATCTCCTTTAGTTTGACAATGTTGACCTGTTCACCATCTACCACCTTTACCCTTCTTGTCTTCCTCACCTTCCAGATGCATCAGGGACTGGATGGACACATTATGCATTTTTTGATGCACCCCACCCTTGCCGGCCGCCCATTCAGGGCTGGATAAAATAACTCATTGATATCCCAGGGCGTTGCACTGGGATAAGGATGGGAAGGCAGGAAGAGCCCTTTAAGGGCGACCTCTCTCGACGAACGCCGAATTATGTCATAAACGCGTAATGCTCCCTCAAGGACGATCATGCTCTTCAAAAATCGAGCGGCAAAGCATCCCCTCGTTGCTCTTGCCCAAATCCATTGTAAGCAGAACAGATAAAAAGGGCCGCAGACTCCGGCCATTTCCTGGTGAATGGACCTTCACACCGAGAACCCTCTCAATCATGCCAACCTATGGGCAACTCTCCGTGCCAGCCTATATTTGCAGCGGCGCATCCGCTTTCATGCGTGAACGAAAAACGCCGTATGCCGAAGACGATGATTGCAGTCTGATCGGTGAAAATGATGCCATGCAGGCCCAGAGGTCAACACGGAAATTATCGTCAGAAATGAAAGGACAAACCGGTGCGAGGGGGAACATCGGAAAATCGGAATGGTCACCAAATGGTGGATTCTGGTTTCGACAAATTGCTTCAGGCTGGGCACGACCAAGCTTCCGGGGGCGGCCCCTGGGCTGCTATCCAGGCCAAGGCTTCCTGAAAATCCAGGGTCCCTTCATAAATGGCCCGACCAGTGATGATGCCCTCCAAGCCATGCGCCGAGAGCGGAAAAAGTGTCTGGACATCTTCCAAACGGGTCACCCCACCCGCGGCGATAACGGGGATGTCGGTGTGTTGCACCAGAAACTCCATGGCCGGCAGATTCACTCCGCTGTGCATGCCGTCACGGCTGATGTCCGTGTAGATCAAAAACGCAGCTCCCTGTTCTTTCAGACGGGGCAGAACCTGATCCACGGTCAGGCCGCTATCCGCCACCCAACCCTTGGTTTTCAACACACCATCCACGGCATCCAAAGAAACACCGATCCGCCCGGAGAAGGCGGCGCACAATGTCCCGAAGGCATCCGGCTGCTCCAGGGCCATGGTCCCAATGATCAGCCGACGCACTCCCGCTTCCAGATACCGCCTCGCGGTCTCCAGGTCCCGGATGCCGCCACCAAGCTGCACCGGCAAGGCCACCTCGGCGCAAATTCGCTTGATCAGCTCAAAATTCACCGGCAAACCGTCAAATGCGCCATCCAGGTCCACCAGGTGCAGCCAGGCTGCGCCCAGATCGGCCCAGTGTCGGGCCATGGCCACCGGATCTGGAGAAAATACCGTGACGTCCTCGGCCCGGCCTTGGCGCAACCTCACGCATTGGCCATTCTTGATATCCACCGCAGGGAAAAGGATCATAAACCCATCTCCCGCAACCCGATTTCCAGGCCGTCGCGAGCAAGCTCCTTGGCGGGCAGCCACCTTCCTCCCCGGCGGAAGAAGCGCCCGGCCTGCAACAGGTCTTCACTCAAGGAGCGCTGCTGCTCGTCATACTGAAACCGCCTGGCAACAAACTGGTTTTCGATGTCCAGCAAGGTCAACTCCAGGACAACCCGTCCCGGTTCGGTCACTCCCCACTCCCCGCCCTCGCGCTCCCTCCAATCCAGAACTTGCGGGATCAAGAGATAGTCCGTCTGGACACACTGGCCGACATCCATCCAGTACCGCAGACCAGAGACACCGGCACGCTCCCAGCCAGCCCTGGCCAAAACCAACTCCTGGCACTGCCTTGTGGCTTCAATTCCGAGAAACGGTCGATCCTCTTCCCCCCGGAGCAGTTCAGCAAACATGTCGTCCAACTCTGCCAACTGTTCCGGTGTGAGAAGGGCGGATTGGTCCGCACGGGTCCTGGTCATCATCTGCCAACCATGCAGGGGTTGATGGAATTCGGCAACGGCCAAGGTCGCCTGCGGCGGCACCGGTGTTCCTGCTGGCCTGGGAGCACACGCGCCCAGGGTGAGCAGTCCAAACAACAAGACAATGGCCGCTGAAAAACGGATGAGCATTTCAACAACTTCCTTTGGTGCTCGGCACACCGGTACGGGTCCTGGATACAGCCTGGCGCAATGCCATGCCAAGGGCCTTGAACGCCCCTTCAACGAGGTGATGGCCGTTGCGGCCATAACGATAATGAACATGCAGGTTCATGCGGGCTTCCTGGGCCAAGGACTTGAAAAATTCCCTCCAGATATCCTTTTCCTCGCCCGCGATCATGGCCGGTAACGGGTCGTCGGCATAGACAAGGTATGGTCGACCGGAAAGATCCACAACCACCTCCACCAGGGCCTCATCCATGGGAACCAACGCTGATCCAAGCCGAACGATTCCTGCCTTGTCGCCCAGGGCGTCCAGCAAGGCCTTTCCCAGGATAAGCCCGACATCCTCCAGGCTGTGATGTGTGTCGATGTGCAGATCTCCGGAGCATTGCAGTGTGAGGTCAAAATCCGCCCAGAAGCTGAGCAGATTGAGCATGTGGTCGGCAAATCCCACACCGGTCTGAATATTGGTTGCCCCGGAACCGTCCAGGACGAGTTCCAGGGCGATAGACGTTTCCCGAGTTGTTCTTTCGGCAACGACCTTTCGAATTTCAGGCATGTGCTGCATTCCGCCTTGTTGCTGGGTGAAAAGGACGTTTTGTCCCGGAAGCCTCTTGCTGTCAATCCGCACAAGTGCGAGCCATTCCGATAGCTGTTGACGCCCTGTCCGTCACCAAAACCGGGTCATTCGCAGCAAATACCCATTTTCACCCGGTATCCATGACGCAAGATGGTCAATTGCTCCTGCAAAGCGGGATCTGCGTAATCGCGAAACGTCCAGGGGAGACATTGCCATCGACCGGCCTGATAGATCAGGGTCAGGTCGGCAAAAACGCCATGGCCGAGATAGATGCGGTGGGTAAAATTTTTGCCGGTAGCCAGCACGAATCGCTCTTGAGTGAGCAGGCCCGGATCGAGGTTGAACAAACGCCTCCCACAGTGGACATGCTCCTGCTCAAGGTCATGGGCCCACAGCTTGATTTCCCGGAGCCGATCCTGGGACACGACCTGGGCGAAACCGAGGAGCCTGCGCTCCAAAGCCGCTCCAAACTCCTCCTGATAATATGTCGTTACATCGAACGGTATCGGCTTGCCTACCATATCCAGCGGGCCAAGATATGCCTCCAGCCTGCACTGCAAAGCCGGCCAAAAATCATCCCATTTGGCGCTGAACAGCGACAGCACAACCAACGCCGGCAACGGCTCCCTCGGAATACTCATACTGCGGCACGCTCCAAGGCGGAATCCCAGCAAAAGTTGCCGGGTCCCGTTTCCATTCGCCCACCATAAACCTGAAAACAACGACCACCATGGGAATGCATGTGCATTGACACGCCATCCTTTAGCAAGGGACATTGATGCATTGATGGGGAGCAAAATGTATACAACCAGAAAAATGGCTTCGGTGTCACGACGCCGCGGTAACTTTATTGCGGCCTTGGCACTTGCTCTCATACAAGGCCTGATCGACCCGTTTGCATAAGCTGTCAAACCCTTCGCCGGGCATCAGCCCGGCTACCCCGACGCTGACGGTGAGGTGCCCGGCAACGGAAAAGGGTTGCGCCTCCACGAGCCGGCGAAGCTTTTCAGCCAAAACATGTGCTGACTCAAGACCATCATCAGGCAGGAGAACCACGAACTCTTCTCCTCCCCATCGGGCAAAAACGTCGGTGGACCGAATCGCTCCCTGAAGACGCCGCCCCAGTTCGCGCAAAACCAGATCACCCACATCATGGCCAAAAGTGTCATTGATCTGCTTGAAGTGGTCAATATCCAGCATGATCAGCGCCAAGCTCCCCGGATGACGCTTTTTCCGATCCAGGCTGCTGTGAGCAACCTCATTGAAATACATCCGATTGTGCAGACCCGTCAGTCCGTCCGTATAGGCGAGGCGCTCCTTTTCCTTCAACAACCGTTCAGCGGCATTCAAAAGGCCGTTGAAGCCGTTCACAATGACCCGAATCTCTCCACGGGGTTGACTTGGAATACGTCTGGAAAAGTCTCTGCTCGCTATTATGCTGTTGATATGCCCTGTCAGCATGTCCAGAGTTCGCAACACATTTCGCATGCTGTAAACCACAAGGATCAGCACAAGTCCGCCAATTCCGAAGATTCCCAGGGCATTGCGGATAAGTTCAGTGCGGACGGTATTCACCCTGCCTTCCATCTCCGTCGTAAAAAACGACAACATGGCCTGCTCTACCTGTCGAAGTCCGTCAATGGGCAAGCCAGCGTCATGGTACCAGGTTTTCAAGTCAACCATGGCGTCCTTGTACAAGAAAGATCCAACCAGGACGATCAGGTCCATGCTATCCCGCACACGTGCCGGAGACATGGCCTGGTCAAGCTCACTGAGAAACTTGTTGGAAGCCAGAAGGCTGAACATCTCCAGACGCACACGTCTGCTGGTTTCGAAATTGGCCACCGCATAGCTGGTTTCAAGATCCAGGCCGCCCAGTTCCTGTAGGGAACGGTTCACAGCGGAACGAATCTGACCTAAATACTCTTTAGCCATGATCAAATGAGCAAACGCCTGCAAGTCCTCGGCAAACACAGCGCAATTCTTGTCTATTTCCGTCAAACCCCGCAAGATCCCCGCAATCAGGCTGGAGTAGAGCGTATGGGATATATCCCAGGACAACCAGTCCGCATCAACCTGCGAACGGATTGTCAACAGATCGATTTGCAGTTGTTCAATTCCTTTGCCTGATAGCGGATGCCTTTCCAGGGTTTCATCGGTCCGCAATCTCTGATCGCGCATCAACACGGCATGTTCCGGGGAGTCAACTCCCGGATAGCCGGAAGACATGTCTCGTTCTTGCTGCAATTCGTGAACTATGGCCGACAGCGAGGTCTTCAGGTGCATCTCCGCTGCCATGGCTTGCTGCATTCGATAAACGGACATTTTTCTCAGTCCGGTGCCACCCAGCAAATAGGCCAAGCAAATGGTGGCTATTGCACCAAGGAGAAGGATACCTTGCCGAATGGTCATGACCTGACCTCCTCGCAATCCATTCCGTGCCATGAGCACTCTCTATTTTCCAATCGCGTCGTTCCGGACCGTCTCGCTCTGCTCGTGCCAAGCACAGAAAACAAACGGCTCATTGGATCGAAGAGTGCATCGAATCCTTGGTCAAGACAACATGAATTCGTGATTTGTACATTGACTTTTTTTTCAGGTCCGTCTAGATAGTGATGATTCGATTTGCAACGATGGAATTCTGTTCAGCACTGGACACCGGGGTGTGCCCGGCTTCAGGATGAAAGAATATCCATCTCAACCTTTTTTTGGAGTTATTCGCATGTCAAGTAAGTTGTATGTTGGGAATCTGCCTTTTACCGCCCAGGAAGACGATGTTCGCGATCTGTTCGCCACCTACGGCGAAGTTCTTTCCGTGGCTTTGATCAGTGATCGTGAAACAGGACGTCCCCGCGGCTTCGGCTTTGTCGAAATGAATGAAGCCGGTGCCCGTTCCGCCCAGGAGGCGTTGGACGGAAAAGATTTCCAGGGCCGCAGCCTGCGCATCAACGAGGCTCAGGAACGCTCCCCCCGCCCCAGTGGCGGCGGCTACGGGGACAGGAACCGTCAGTCCAAGCGTTGGTAGTGGCTCCCCAACTGCATTGATTCAATAAGGCCCTTGCGAAGCCCCGTCCTCTTTCTTCGTGAGGGCGGGGCTTTTTTGCATCCACATGCGTTTTGCAACCCAATATAATATGGTTCCATGATGGATCCGGTATCCAAAAGAGTAAAACCTCGCTCCAAAATTATTGTGAAACACTTTGGAGCGATGCGCAATACCAGCACAACCTGAGGAGGTTCAATGGCCAAGGAAGAATGTATCGAAATGAGCGGCATTGTCCAGGAAGCTTTGCCGAGCACCCTTTTTTCCATCGAACTGGAGACAGGGCATACCATTTTAGGACATCTCTGTGGAAAAATGCGCAAGTTTCGCATCCGTATCCTGCCCGGAGACAAAGTCCGCGTTCAGTTGTCACCCTACGATCTGACCAAGGGGCGCATCGTCTTTCGCGAAAAATAGTCTCCTGAGATCTCTGTGGGCTTGGGGATGACACCGTCCGGCAAAGGGTCGGCTACCCAAAGCTCTTGTCCCGGCTCACCTCCAGCGACCTTTCCTCCCTGACGCGTTGCCTGCCCGGGGGTTGCGAAGAAGCGGTGCGTCCTGGCACCCTTTTGCCGCCGGCCAGGATCCCGGGGCGCCTTGCGCCCCATTGCGGACGAACAGCTTGGGTCCGCGCGGAGTCGAGGGAGAGATCGAAATTGTCAAAGCCTTGAGGGGCACCTGCAACCTTCCTTTGATTTCGATCTCAACACCGACTTAGTCCGTCACCAGGCCTTGTGTTGAGGTTACCCAATGGCAACGCACGGCGGAACAACACCCTGTTGTACCTATTTCCCACCCAAAACATGCCGCCTGGACGCGGAGAGAGTCGTTTTGCGCAGTCGGATGGAGTGCGGCGTGACCTCCACCAATTCGTCCTCCCGAATAAAATGCAGGGCCCATTCCAGGGTGAGCGGCAGGACGGGCGTCAAAATGATCGACTCGTCTTTGCCGGATGCGCGCATGTTGGTCAGTTTCTTTTCCTTGCAAGGATTAACGTTCAGGTCGCTCTCCCGGTTGTGCTCGCCCACGATCATCCCTTCGTAAACCGGCTCGCCCGGAGAGATGAAGAGCCGGCCACGGGGCTCCAGGTTGAACAGGGCATACGGCACCGCGGTCCCGGACCGATCGGCCACGATGGAGCCCAGGAAACGGGTGGGAAAGTCACCGCGGTAGTCCTCGTAGCCTGAAAAGTAGGAATTCATCACCCCAGTGCCTTTGGTGTCCGTCAGGAATTCGTCCCGGTAGCCGATCAGCCCCCGAGATGGGATGGAGAATTCCACTCGAACCCGACCGGTCCCCTTGTTCACCAGGTTGGACATCCGCCCCTTGCGGATGGACAGCTTTTCCGTAACCACGCCCAGAAAAATCTCCTCGCAGTCCACGAAGAGATGTTCCATGGGCTCCTGGCGCTGGCCCCCGACCTCCCTGTAGATCACCTCGGGCCGGCCCACGCTGAGTTCATATCCTTCGCGACGCATGGTTTCGATCAGGATGGCCATCTGAAACTCACCGCGACCCTTGACCAGAAAACTGTCCCGGTCTTCGGTCTCCTCCACCCGAATGGCCACGTTGCGCAGGGTCTCCTTGACCAGGCGGTCCCAGATTTTCCGGGACTGGACGAACTTGCCCTCCCGTCCGGCCAATGGCGAGGTATTTATCGTGAACTTCATGGCCACGGTGGGTTCGTCCACGGCGATCCGCCGCAAAGCCGAAGGCTCGGCCTTGGTGCAAATGGTATCACCGATATGCACGTTTTCAATCCCGGCCAACACCGCGATATCCCCAGGCTCAACCTCGGCCACCTCCTGCAGGCTCAGCCCGGCGTAGGTCTGCAGTTTCGTGACCCGCAACGGAAGATGCTCCGAGGCCGCATCGATGCAGACCAACTGCTCGTTCTGTCGCGCGGATCCGTTGACCACCCGGCCAATGGCCAGTCGCCCGAGGTAGTCTGAATACCCCAGGTCCGCCACCAGCATCTGAAACGGTTTGCCGGCCTCATAGGCCGGTCCGGGGATGGTCTGTAAAATTGCTTCAAACAGCGGGTGCAGATTTTCTCCCGGACCTACCAGAGACGTCTTGGCCACTCCGTCCCGGGCAATGGCGTACAGAACAGGAAAATCAAGCTGGTCCTCAGAGGCGTCCAGATCAATGAACAGATCGTAGACCTCATTGAGCACTTCCTCCACCCGGGCATCCTGACGATCAATCTTGTTGATGACCACGATGACCTTCAACTTGGCCTCCAGAGTCTTCTTCAACACGAAGCGGGTCTGGGGCAGTGGGCCTTCGGAGGCGTCCACCAGGAGCACCGCGCCATCAGCCATGGACAGGGAGCGCTCCACCTCCCCGCCAAAGTCCGCGTGACCCGGAGTATCGATAATATTGATTTTTACCCCCTCCCAGAACACGGCGCAGTTCTTGGCCGCAATGGTGATCCCGCGTTCCCGCTCCAGGTCCATGGAGTCCATGATCCGTTCGGCCACTTCCTGATTGTCTCGAAACAGCCCGCTTTGCCGGAACAAGGCATCGACAAGGGTCGTCTTGCCGTGGTCTACGTGGGCGATGATTGCGATGTTCCTGATGGCTGAATTGGTCGTATGTTGTGTCATGTGTGATGTGGTTGAAGGGTTGATGTGCATGGTCCCACGATTGCCGTTTGGCCCGTTGTCGTGATTTTCGTGACGGCAATCATTCCGCCCTGGCAAGAACAGAACTGCCCTTTTTATTATCATGACGGACTTGGCGGCGATTGTAAATGCGCTGCCTTGGCGAAGACGGGGGTATCCGTCATTTTCTTTTGCCATTTTCTTGTTGGACATCCGCGGCCCAAGCGGGCAAAATTACGAGGACGTTTTCTTTTGGAAAAGGAACTCCGTGCCGACATTTCACTACCTGGCCCTGGATCACCGGGGCGAACAGCGCAAGGGGTTGTGCGAGGCCGAGAGCCAGGCGACAGCCTATGCAAAGCTTCAAGAGCAGGGGCTGTTGCCGATCCGGCTCGGCAACGCCGGTCAAACGCAGGGCCGATTCCTGCCCAAGCTCTCAGCATACAGCTCCTGGTCGCGGCGTATTCGTCTGGACGAATCCTTCTACTCCCTGGGCATGATGCTTCAGGGCGGTGGGTCCCTGGCTCAGAGCCTGGACCTGTTGGCCCGGATGTCCTCCGGTGGTGCAGCCGCATTCTGGCTGCGCATCCGGGACGCCGTGGAAAGCGGGGAAGCGTTTTCCACGGCCTTGCGGGCCCACCCCGGCATCGTCTCTCCGGTGTACGCGGCCATGATCCAGGTCGCGGAGCAGGTGGGTCGGCTGGGCGAAGTGCTGGAACGCATCGCCCGGTACGAAGAGGGCCGCCGAGACTTCCGGGAAAAGCTGCTGACCTCCCTGGGCTATCCCCTGACCATCCTGATCATCGGCCTGGGAGCGGTTTTTTTCCTGCTCTCCCGGGTTCTGCCGCGCATTGCGGACATAGTCACCACCTCGGCCGGAGAACTGGCCTGGGACACCAGACTGCTGCTGCATATCGGAACATGGATGGAGACATGGGGCGTCCTGATGTTGCTGGGTTTGGCCGGAACGGTTTTTTTCGGTGTTACAGCCTGCAAACACCGGCCGAAATTGCGCTTGCGCCTGGATCGCCTGCTCTGGCGATTGCCGGTGGTCCAAAAAGGCGTCCTGGCCCGCTTCTGTGGACTGGTTTCCTTTCAAATCCAGGCCGGGATCCCGCTGGTCCAGGCCTTGCAAAGCTCAGCCCAGGGCGTAGGGTCGCTTTTTTTTCGGGAAAAAATGCTTCAGGCCGCCAGAGACGTCTCCACGGGTCAGCCTTTGGACGGCGTGCTCTGGAAGCAAGGCGTATATCCGGACGTTTTTCTGACCGCCATCAGTGCCGGCCGGACAGCCGGGAAGCTCGGCCCATTCCTGGAGCGTCTGGGCAAGCTCCTGGAACGCGAAACCGACGCTGCCCTGAAACGCTTCGCGGCCCTGATCGAACCGGCCTTGATCCTGGCACTGGGTCTTCTGGTGGGCTTTTTGGTTCTGGCCGTGATGGGACCGATCTTTGACCTGACCTCCCAGGTCGGATGAACATCCGCGCATCTTAACGCAGAATCAGATACAGCACGCCCATGAACAATGGTTGGTGGAGCAGATAAATCAACAGGCTGTTGCGTCCCATCCAGGACAGCATCCTGAAACCGGGTAGCGACAGGGCCGTCGAGAGAAAGGGCTGGCCTCGTCGAAGCATGGACTGGCCGATGTACACCCCCAGAAGCAGAACCCCGAGCCAGGGCAGAACCGGGACGTAGTCCTCCGTAAACGGCTTGTGGGTCATCATGCCCAGCCAGTGCAGCCAGGGATGATTGAAGACCGGATGCTGAACGGACAGCCCGACAAGGATGAACGCCACGCCCAAGACCATATTGAGGACATACAGACGAAGAAAAGGCAGGGCCAGTATCCGAGCCACGAAAATGAAGTGCAAAACACCGAAGACCACCCAGGTCAGGGGAAAAATCAGGTAGGTACCCAGCGATACCAGACCTGCCGCCATGCCCAAGACGGCTTGACGTCGAACAAACCGCCAAAGGTTCAATCCATTCCGGGTGGACAGGGCTAGGCTTACGCCCACCGCCAACACGAAGCCACCCACGATCACCGCCCGCAGGCTCAACCAGAACGGGTCGGTCTGGAACCGGATGGAAACGACCCCGAAATAGTTGAGATCGAAAAAGAAATGATAGACGAGCATCAGCAGAACGGCCCCTCCTCGAAACAGATCCAGCACCGGCAGGCGCAGGGGGAAAGGGCCTTCCCGTTGCGGCGGGGCCAAAACAGTGTCAGAATCAACGTGATGCATTGTGGCGATGTCAGAGATTGGAGAACGCTTGTCAGGCCGCCCGCCAGAGCCTTCAAAACTTCCAGGAGCAAGACCGGACCCCGCAGTACAAGTTTTTTCAGCAAAGGCCAACAATTTCATCACGGTCTCTGGGGCATGATAGTGGGCCTGAGCATGCTCTTGTTGCTCTCTTCCTGCACCCCGCGCGTGACGCATCCCCCCAGGGCAACTCCCCTGCTCACGGAACAGACCCCCTTCGGGCCGGGCCTGACGCTGTCCGAGATGCTCGAACAGACACTGCGTGCCCAGTATCCGCCCCCAAGAATCGTTTTTCCCGTGCCGGAACAACTGCGGAATGCCTCGCCATCCTCCAACACCAAGATCGATGCATCGTCCGGCGATCCGCCCACCAAACATCCATGGGGCTACTTCATGGAAATAAGCCGGGAACCGGTCACAGTGAGCCTGGTTTCCGATGCCACCGCTTTTGTCCTTGGGCCGGCAGCCCGTTCCAGCCGGCATGCCCAGGGCATGGACAGAATGGCCGGCATACCCGAAGCCGGACTCGCCGTGGGCCAGGCCAATGGCGACATCCGGATCTGGAGTGAATGGCCGTGCACCTCCTTGACCCTGCCGACGCAGACACCGGTCACCCTGCTGACATGGGACGGCACTGGGCCGCTACTCGGTGCCGGCAATGCCCAAAGCGGTGAACTCCATGTTTTTGATCTGCGCCACTGCGCCCGGGTGGCCACGGTACCCAAAGAGCGACCGCTGCGCCAGGCGGCCCTGTCCTCCGCGCTGACCTGGGCCGCTGTGACGGATACCGGGCAACGACTGTTCGTCGGGCCGATCAGTGACCCGTTGTCCGACCCAGCGCTCACCTCCCCAATTCCGGAAAACAGCTCCATGCGGCACGTCGGCACCCTGCGCTTTCCGCCCCTGGCCCTGGCTTTCAGCCCCCGGGAGGGCCTGCTCCAGAGCGTGGACCAGGCCGGGTGGCTGCTGATCTGGACCTTGCCGGACATGAACCTTTTGGAGCAGGTCCTGGTTCCAGGCGGCCCTTTTGTCGACGGGCTGTTCCATGGCGAACACCTGCTCCTGCGCTCCGCCGATGAAACCTCCGAAACCCAGCACCCTGCGGACCGAGCATCCCTCAATGGGGTTGTGGTCTGGGATATCCCCAATTCCCGGATTGTTGACGCCAAGGAACTTTGGCCGCTCCAGAACGCATCGTCACCAGACCATGCCTCTCCTTGGAATCTGCTGCAGTTCTTCGCCCAGTTCAGTCTGGATGCCGGGTTACTGACCTTTCGCACGGGCCAGGAGCACTGGTTGCGCAAACTGCATTTCGGTGCACCCCGGCTCAGCGTGCATGCCGCCGAAGACATCGGCATGCTGCGGGTCACCGAACCGGACCAGACCCAGCGATGGTACCATGCGACAACCGGCATGCCCGCCAAGACACCTTGTCCGGAACCAACGCGCCTGACACCTCTTGCCGTCACCCAGGACGGCATGGTGGACTGGGGTGAGCGGACCTTCGTTCTGGCTGATCCGCTCTTCCACAGAGATGGTTTCGTGCTCCTGGCCCGCCATGTTCCGGAATATCGTTTTTTCCTCTGGTGGGCGCCCTCCCGCGAGGTTTCACGGGATTTGCACGACGTTATCTCGCTGGAAGAAGCCGGTGCAACCGACCGCCTGCCCCTGCGCAACAGCCTGTCCCAGGAAACGCCGCCCACCTGGATATCCATTTCCGATCAACCTGAATATCTTGGAGATACAAAATGAGACAGCAATCCGGCTTCAGCCTGATCGAATTGATGATCGTCGTGGTCATTCTCGGGCTGATGGCCACGCTCCTCGTTCCCCGGGTCATGGATCGCCCGGACGAGGCCCGAGTGGCCAAGGCCAAAATGGACATCCGCACTCTTGAATCCGCCCTGCGCCTGTACCGCCTGGACAACGGCGCCTATCCCACCACCGAGCAGGGTCTCGCCGCCTTGATTCGCAAACCGGAGATTGCCCCACTGCCTCGAAACTTCCGTGACGGCGGCTACCTGGAATCATCCACCGTGCCCAGAGACCCCTGGGGGAACGAATACCGCTATCGCTCTCCAGGTCAGCAGGGTCGTGGCTATGAAATCACTAGCCTGGGTGCGGACGGCAAGGAGGGGGGAACCGGTTTCGCTCAAGACATCAACAGCTGGGAACTGGACAATTGAGCCGTGTTATTGTGCACCGCCGTGCTTCTGAAGGCCTGACCATGGTGGAATTGCTCATCGTGCTCTTCATCGTCAGTTTAGGCTGGTTCACCTTGCTGCCCAGGCTTGACCCCACCCGCCCCTCAGCCAGGGAAACGCCGTTGCATCAGGTAAACACGCTGCTGGCCCAGGCACACGACGCGGCCCTGCAAACCGGAGTATTTCAGACTATTCGCCTGGACCCGGTTTCCGGCGCCCTGTCCTGGAATGAGACAGTACAGCGCATGCCGCATCCTCCGAGCCGCTGTCTCGTGAACGGGGCGCCGTGTCCCCACCCTTTGAGCGAATTCCGCATCTATCCCCAAGGGCATATGGACCGGCTTGAGCTGCACTTTCCGGGTGGCGAGCGCTGGACCACCATGGACCTGGCCACCCGGTTGAGCCCGGAGCATCGCCCATGACCAGGGCCCTAGCCAGGAGACGCGCGTCCTGCACCATCCACCCCAATCCTGCCCCGGACGCCGCAAGGGGATTCACCCTGGTGGAGGTCCTGGTTGCCCTGGTCATTGCCGCCATCCTGGCCTCCGGCTTGCTCGCCATGCAACAGCACGGTCTGAACCAGGCCAGCCGGGCCGATGTCCTCTGGCTGCACCTGAACACGGCCCAGGAGGCGCTCATGGGCCGAAATATCGGCCTCGAAACTTCCAGCCTGGTCTCATCCAATGGGCTTGCCTCCGGTGCGACACCACCCGGTGGCATGGCCCCTTCCTCCGTCTGGATCACCACCAGCCCGCCAACCCCGAAGTGGCCATCTCCATGGCTGACACTGACCACCCGTGTGCAGGGACAGGAAACACAATGGTCCTGGCCGGTGACTTCGCCATAAGGCTGTTACCGGAGCTGTGACCGGGAAAATTGACCAGGACCGATGACCAGGACCTTCAAAACCATTTCGCGACAAACCGCCGCAAGATTGGACCTGGGCCTCCGCGCCAGGCACCTCCACCCAGGCTTTACCCTGGTGGAAATCCTGGTGGCGCTGGTGGTGGCCGGACTGCTTACCGCCCTGCTTGCGACGGTCCTTGGACGTGGGCTTGTGGCCTCTTCGGCCTTGGAGGACACCGTGGAACGCCAGCGCTCCCGGATTGTTCTGCACCGATTATTGAGCCTGGATCTCCGTGGAAAAATCCCGGAAACGGAACTGACCATCACGGAGCACGGGTTTACACTCGAAACCGTGGCCAATCATCTGGTTCCCGGCCCTTTGCCCGTGACCGTCACCTGGGACTTTTCACGTCGCCAGGTCCGCCGTATCGAGGAACAGCCGGAACTGGACTATGCCCTGGAGCTGCTGGTGATCGCGGACCTGCAAGGTGCGACGCTGGCCTTCCACGACCTGAGCGAGGACCGCTGGGTGCCTGCAAGGTCGTGGCTGCTGGAATCACAGCGTCCGGCTCCGGCCGGCCTGCGCCTTGAGCTGCTCCCCACCGGTGCGCGAACCGCCTGGGAGATCATCCACCGCTTGCCTTTGGAACACGATGCACCGCATTGACCGCTCACCCCGCTGCGCTGGTTCCGTGCTGGTCCTGGTGCTTGTCACCCTGCTCCTGTTCAGCACCGTGGCCCTGCGGGTCGTCCACCTCGCCGCTCTGGCTGAAGAAGAGCACGTTCTGCTTCTGCAGTCGGCCAACGCCGCTTTTCAGGCCGAAGCCGCGGTGCACAAAGCCCTGGAAATCATCACCAGCTTCTCCGATCACATCGGTGCTCCAGATACCCCCCTAAGCCGGCCCCAATGGCAAGAGGACGGCATCCGCATCACCATCGCGCCCATCAACACCAGGTTGAACCTCAACGCCTTGCATCCGCCCTTCTTGCCGCCGCAGGCCATGGCCAGGATGCAGGAAGGTCTGGAACGTTTCTTCAGGACAGCAGAGCTCCACGGCCGCTTCCCGGAAAATCATCGCCAGGAATTCGGCGGTGAAATACGCAATATTCTGCTCTGGCTGGGTGAGGGGTATGATCCGGGACAGCCTGATTCCGCCCACATGGCCGACGCCCCCTACTCCGGCTTCCAACCCTCCTATCGTCCCAGAAAAGGCCCCATGCAGCGCCCGGAGGAATTGCTTCTGGTCGCCGGCTTCTCCGGACTTGACCCGGAATGGGTCCGTCAATCCTTCACGGTTTGGGGGACGGACGGCCGGATCAATCTGAATCTGGCCGAGGAAGCGTTGATCCTGGCCCTGGCTCCGGAACTGACAAGCTACTGGCCGGCAATTTTGCGACACCGCACGGAAAATGGCTTCCAGCGCCTGGACGAGCTGATCACCCGCGTGGGGCTGCCCATGGACCTCTATCAGCGTGTCCTGCCCCATCTGACCATCAGTGTCGACATCCTGGAGGTCTTGATTGAGGTCCGCCAGCCAGCATGGTATGAACAGCATCGGCTCATTGTGGAACGGCCCTCCATCCTCACCAACATCCCACCAAGAATTCTGGCCAGGGATATTATTGTGTCCAGACCAATCCGGGATAGAGCTCCGCTCCCATTCCGGTAACTCTTTTCCCGGAAACAAATGCCAACCTCTATCCATCTCGTGCTCAGCAGGACATCCTTTCCGGGGCCACATGCCGTGGTGCTGAGTTTGGAATCGGGGCGGCATTGGCAAACATCAACAAGAGGACATGCCGAAGGCAAAAAATGATACCATTGATGACCGCACGAAACCATGACCATCCCGACCGCCGCCAGGGCAATCTTGCTCTCACGTAAATATTTGAATTTTTTGAAGATTATTTGCCCTGCTTGGGACGGATCGACTGTTTGACTGAACCCGGAATCGGTCATCAAGCCGTTGCCGGGCGCCAAAGGCACAACTTCCTGTTTTTATGGGGCGACGGCGTGATGTTCCGCGACCGGTGAAGCAGTTTCGAACCGTCCCAGGCAGGGCAAACCAGCCGTCTTTGCAAGAACAATTGGTGAGAACAAAAATGCCCTGCAACCGCCGCTCCCGGTATGCCTCGATTTGCCAGGACACATTGATCACAAACTAAACCAGATCGTTATCGAGTTGCCCGTTGTTCCGCACCGCTGCCCGCAACCAGTTTTTCCTGATCCGATTCGTCAAGGATGTCCCCACCTGGGAACATTTTGACGGTCATGCCCTCCACCCGGCCGAGCCCCCGGGGTCATCGCGATCCCTGCCGATACTGGCGCTGGTGCCGGACCGGCTGTTCTTTTTCTACCAGCCGGAAAGCGACCACCACTTTGGCAGTTTCCGGCAACGCTCCGCCGCGGCCCGCCTGGAACTCGAGCAGATCTTCCCCGGCAGAAAGCCGGAATACGCCCCCAGCATCGTGCACAACACCGCAGGCACCCACATGCTGGGTTGCTTTTCCCACCCGGAGCTGACCGAGTTCTTCCAACGTCACCAGGCTGTTCTGGCTCAGGCCAACGCCGTGACCACAGCGTCTTTTCTGGCCTGGAGCGCGAGCCATCAGCGGCACCACTCCAACTGGCTCTGGAGCAATCCCGAAGACGGGATCACGGCAGCGATGTTCGACGGCCGGATGACCTATTTCCCCGGCAAGGCAACGGAGCTGTCAGCAAGACGATCCTCCGCAGATAGCGGAGTCGACGCAAGGGAAAAACCCACCGATGCTGTCAGGGAATGGCGCTTGCCCGAACTCCTCCAGGCCGCGCCGGAGATCGGCTGGTCCCAGCTGCGCCTGCCCCTGCCCGCCGCGACCACTGGTGCATCCACCACGCGCCGCCTGGTTCGCTGGTGGGCTGCCATGGTGCTCCTGGGCGCACTGATCTGCAGTGGCCAGTTCTTCCGCCTGAGCACCCACCAGGCCCAGGCTGAGCACTGGGAACGAGCCACCAGCCGGCACTACGCCGAAGTGCTTACCCCGCCCCTGGGGGCAGATCCCTTTGGCCGCCTGCTGTTTCGCCACAGCCAACTCCAGCGCCCAATCCAATCCGGGCCGGACGCCCTGGCCATTCTGGGGCTGCTCAGCACCTCGGCGCCTCCGGAATTCCATGTGGAGAACTTTTCTTTGGGTCCGAATTCCGGCATCATCCGGGCCAGATTGGCCAGCTATGAACAACTGGAGAGCCTGCTCAACGCCTTGGAAGGTCATGACCGGCTCCGCTTCGACCTGGACCAGGCCACCAGCACCGATGATGCCATACTGGCGACCCTGCGGGTCAGTTACTAACGTTCCGTCAACCCCTTCGTGCATACCTCATGAACCAAGCCTCCCCGCTCTCCGTCCGGTTCAGGCTCCAGGCCGTGACCTTCTGGCACGACTGGCCGCCGGGCCGTCAACGTGCTGCGCTCTGTCTGCTCCTGGCCCTGACCGCATTGGGCGTCGTGACGATCTGGCTCTGGCTGCTCACCGCGACACTGCGCGCGGCTGAGCGCGAGGCGGCGGCCATGGAACGACACCATCAGGTATCCGAATTGGCAACTGAAATTCGCGGACTGGAGCGAGCGGCTGTTCCGGAACAGACCAACCTGCCGATCCTGCTGGCAACCCGGCAGATCAGCAGGGACATCGGTCTGGAAGAAAAACTGATCTCCGTCAGGCCGGCCTTGCAGGCCGCCGGCCGGGACGGGGTCCAACTCTACTTTGAACGCCTGACCTTGCCGGACCTGCTCTCCCTGCTGGAAGCCCTGCAACGGGACGGCGGTTTGCATACCTCCACCCTGACATTCAACCGGCGTTTGGACAATCCGTCCCTGGCCGATATCCAAGTGGTGCTCCATCGATGACCCCTCCCGACCGGCTTCACAATCCTCGCTTCAGCGACAACGACCATCCTCCTGCCAACCCGGGCCTGCTCCGTCGTTTCGGCCCAGCCGGCACGATTTTCCTCGTCGGTCTGTTGATCGGCCTGCTCTTCTTTCTGTCCAGGGAACTGCTTTGGAGCCAGATTCTGCGCCAGACCCTCGGCCACCTGCCCAACGCTTCCTGGAGCTGGCAAACCGTCGGGGACAGGGGTTTGACCCACATCACCTTCCAACACTTTGAATTGCATGTGGACCAAACCCGGTTCTTTGTTCCGGAACTGACCATCCAGCTCGGCACAACCCGCCCAGTGACCATGACCGCGGTCACCGGACCGACCCTGGTCGCCGACGTGAGCTGGAACAGGGATCTGTATCTTGCCGGTGGGATCGACCTGCGACGACTGATGCCGGAACAACGGGTCCAGGGAACACTGGAGCTTGACGGATTCGTCCGCTGGCAAACCTGGGATCAGCCGCCGCATCGCGGAGAACTGGACATCCAGGCTCCGGGCCTGCTTGTGTTGGCTCCGGGAATCATGACCATCAACCTCCGTGCTCAAGCCACCCTGGACGGCAATCATTTGCGACTGACGCCGCTGCAGGCCGACGGGCCGGTGGGCGTTACAGCCGATGCAGAAGGGTTCCTGGATTGGAATCGCCTGGAAAACACCACCTATTCCATTTCCGGCACCCTGACCGGACTGGGCAATTTACCCTTTTCGGCCTCGGGACGGCTGGGGAGTCTCTGGGGCAGATAGACTGAAAAAACTTGGGAGTTTTTCAACGGACGGTTACAGACTGGTTACGCGCAACAACTCTTCCATGGTGGTTTTGCCTTGGGCGACAAGGCGCAGGCCATGGTCGTGCATGGTCTGAAAGCCCGTTTCCGCGAGATGGGCTCGCAGTTGCTCCACCGAGGCTTTTTGCACAACCAGGCTGCGCAAGGCTTCGCCCACGGGCATCAGTTCGAAGATTCCCTGGCGGCCCCGATAGCCGCTGTTTCGGCAGACCTCGCAGCCAAGATCGGCGGATTGAGACTGGGGAGATGAAGGAGGAGAGCAGGATGAACAGGTCAAGCGCACCAGGCGCTGACCAATAACCAGGTGCAGGGAGGAGGCCAGAAGAAATGGCTCCACGCCCATCTCCAGCAATCGGGTGACCGCGGTCGGTGCGTCATTGGTGTGCAGCGTGGCCAGGACCAGGTGGCCGGTCAGTGAAGCCTGGACAGCGGTACTGGCGGTTTCCTGGTCCCGGATTTCCCCCACCAGGATAATGTCCGGATCCTGACGCAAAAACCCGCGGATGGCCGTGGCGAATGTCACCCCCGCGGCCCGGTTTACCTGAACCTGATTCACCCCGGGCAGATGATATTCCACCGGGTCTTCCACGGTCATGATGTTCCGGGATTCGCGGATCAGTTCGCGCAGGGCCGCGTACAGCGTGGTGGTCTTGCCGCTGCCCGTGGGCCCGGTGACCAGAATGATCCCATGGGGCGCGGCGATCATCCGGGTGATCACGGCCACGGCTTCCGGCTCCAGACCCAGATCGGAGAGGGGCAGGATGTTCTTGGAGCGATCCAGGATACGCAACACGGCCTTTTCGCCGTTGAGCGTGGGCATGGTGGAAACCCGGACGTCCACGTCCTTGCGGCCCACCCGCACCTGGAATCGCCCGTCCTGGGGAGCGCGGCTCTCGGCCACGTCCATCTGCCCCATGACCTTGATGCGCGCCAGAACCGTCGGCTGCACCGCCAAATCCAGGCGCCGCTCGGTGCGCAGTTCCCCGTCCACCCGGAAGCGGACCTGAAAGCCGCTTTCCCGGCCCTCGAAATGGATGTCGCTGGCCCCCTGACTGACCGCCTGATGCAGAACCCGATTCACCAACCGGACAATGGGTGCGTCTTCATGGGACCAGCCCAAGAGCTCCCGACCGAAGTCTTCTCCGCCAGGCTCCGCCGCGTCCTCGCCGGCTTCGTCCGCCGCGGCATCCGGTTCCCACAGCGTCAGGGCCTGTTCCAGGGCTGGGAAAAACAGCTCGTTGCGCACCAGTTCGGTTTGTACGGTCAAGCCCAGTTCCCAGGCCAAAAAATCTGCCAAGGGCCTGGCTCTGGGGGTCAGCAGCCAGACCTGAAGTCGTCCGTCCTGGAGTTCCACGGGCAAAAATTCGTTGCGCCGGGGAAACGCCAGGTAGCGCCCTACGAGATCCTGGGGCAGGCGGGCCAAATCCGGGGAAGCGGATCTCAGGGCACTGCTCATCGCGGCTCCATTGGCACATCCGAACCAAAGCCCAGTTCCTGATCAAGATCAATGCCTCGCTGCTCCCCACCTTGCCAGAACTCACGCTGGAGCAGTTCCCGGCTGGTTCGCTGCCCTTCGCGCAGATCGTCCATGCGCTGCCTGGTCAATGCCTCGGCCTGCTCGACGGTATTGATGATCCTGGCCGAGAGAAAAACCATCAGGGTCTGTTTCTCCGCCGAAATCCCCTCACGGCGGAACAGCCATCCCAGGCCGGGCACTTTGGACAAGCCCGGCACGGCCCGCCTGGACTGTCCGAACTCGTTCTGCATCAACCCGCTGATCACCATGGTAAATCCGTCCGGGATCTGGACATTGGTCCGGGTATTCCGGCTCCTGGTGGTGGGCTGGTCGGTCTCCCGCCCTGGATCAATTACGTTGCGCACCTCCTGCTCCACCTGCATACGGATGACGCCGGTCTCGACATTGATATGCGGGGTGACCTTCAGCCGAATGCCCACATCCCGGTACTCGAACGTTCGCACGGGATTGTTCTGGGCATCAAATTTTTCACTGACCGCAAAGGGCCGGTTCTCGCCCACGAAGATTTCCGCCTCGGCATTGTCCAGGGTCATGATCTGCGGCGTGGATAAAATATTGAAATCCTGAGCGGTCTTCAAAAAACTGACCAGGGCTCCCAGGGTGGAAAAGGTTTGGCCGGCATAGGTGATGGCATTGCCCAGCGCCCCCACGGTAAAGCCTCCCGGCGCAATGGGTGGCGCCGGCGCCGTGAGCAACGGGCCAAGGGCGGAGGGCGATGCCAGAAAGCCGCCCGTAGCCACCCCGTCCGCCCCGCCGCCGCCAACCACCCACTCCACACCAAAGTCCTGGCTGTTGCGCAGGCTGGTCTCGACAATCAACGCCTCCACGAAAACCTGGTCCAGAGGGCGGTCAAGGTGGGTGATGATGGACTCCACCTGTCGCTGGACTCTGGGATCGGCCAGCACCAGGATGGAATTGGTCTCCGAGTCCGCGGCCACCAGGGCGGTGCGCGCGCCACCATTCTCCTGTGCGCCGCCACGATCGCCCTGGAGCAGGGTGCGCAGGACTTCGGCGGCGGAGGCGGCCTTGGCGTTGCGCAGAGCGTACATGCTCATGTCCGTATCGGAGTCGGTGATCCGATCCAAATTGTCCAGCACGCCGCGCACGGCATGGCGCTGTTCCTCGGAACCGGCCACCAACAAGGAATTGGACCACTCCACGGGCAGGACGACCGGAATTTCGGCCAGATGGCCCCGGGATGCCAATGCATCATAAAGCTCGATAACTTTCCCTGCCGCGACCCCGGCCTGGGCTTGGTGCAATGGCAGCAGTTCCACGTCCCATCGGGTTTCCAGAGCCAGCACTGCTTCCAGGACCTCCTTCATCTTGCGCACTCTGGCCCGGGTGTCGCGGAGCAGCAGCGCGCGAGCCTGAGGTATTTCCCTTATGGTTCCGAACCGGGAGGCAAAGGGCTGCAGCAGTTCGCCCACCTGCTCCCGGGGCAGCCGCTGGTGCAGGCGGATAACCGTGGTCATCAACTCCGCGTCCTCCCCCGGCTCGAGCCCCGGTCGCAGCGCATCGAGCATATCCGCTGCCTGGGGGGACGACAGGATGTAGAACAGGTCGCCTTGCGCCACCAGATCCAGGTTGTTGCTGGCCAGCACCCGTTCCAGAACGGCCAAAAGCTCCGGTTCGGTCATGGGGGTGTGCGAATGCAGGGAAACCTGTACAGGCGGGACCTGGTCTTCACGAAACACCATGTTCCGCCCGGTGAACTGGCCGACGAACAAAATGAACTCCCGGAGCGTGATGCCTTCCAGGTTCGCGGTCATCCGCTGCTCCGCGACTCCTTCCGCCTCCAGGGCCAAAACCGCCCCAGACGGGAAAAGGGTCACCATGGCCAACAGACACAAGGCGCCAAAGCCTGCCGTAACTTTCTTCATGGACTCCATTCCTGTCATGCCCGCGGGATCGAGGGCATCTATCCAACCTTGCCGTTACTCTCGCAATTCCACGATAAATCTCTGCATCTGGGAGGCGCGTTGCACATCCAGGCTGATTACGGAAGACCGGTCCATGCCGGCATAGGCCTGCAGCAACTGCGTGGGGCCGGTCAATGTCTGGCCGTTGATACGGGCCAGAACATCACCATTACGCAGCCCGACCTGGTATAAAACCGAGTCGGGACGGATACTCAGCACCTGAAATCCACTGACCCGGCCATCAATGGTGAACGGCTTGAAACTGGCCATCTGCAGCAGTGCATTCGGATCGGACAACAGGGGCTGGGCTTCCTGCCTGGACAGGCTGACCCGGGTGCCGCCATCGGGGGCGGACCAGGACCGGACTTCTTGCGCCACCCCGGACGTGTCCAGGCTCATCGTCTCCGGAGGGCCGGCCCAAAGCCGAACTTCCTCCCGCCAACCTCTGAGAACAAACACGGCTGACCGGGCACGCACCTCCTCCAGTGTCCATCCGTCAAGTACATCCCCTGGTCTGACGATGCTGAAGTCCTCCTCGCGCCGAACGATGGCCCGGGGTGCTTGCCCGGTGACCGTTCCCAGAAGTCGCCAATCAAAGCCCGGTGCTTCCCCGGTCGGCTCTGGCGCAGTCGGCTCCAGTTCCGGAATGTCCAAGCCCAGAATATTGGCGTCCAGAATGACCGCGGTCCAGGACTCGACACTGGCGGCATCTACGGTGATTGGACTGGGGCTGGAAAACATGGGCACGGTGAGGGAGTATCGCTGCCACGCTCCCGTAAGCACGAACGCGACTGCCAGGCCGAATGCCAGGGGCAGGAGCACCCGCAGCGCCCGTAAGGGGTATGTCCACGGAGAGTTCACGAAGTGTAAAGGAAGGTGAGAATGGAAGGCACAGGAATGAAAACTAAACCATTCATCTGTTCCGGGCAAGAAGGTCCGCCCCGAGGATCAAGGCGGATAAGTTTGCCAGCCACGGATGCCCTGGGTCGGCATCGAAATCAAAATCGTGATTGCAATCGATTTCTGGCATTTTTCCGATCTACCCGACGTAGTTGGGCAGATTCAGGAACACCTCACGGGTAAAAGTAACCAGCTTGTCCATGATCCATGGAAAGGAGATGAGCAATGCCAAAAAGATGGAAATGATTTTCGGCACAAAAGTCAGGGTCATTTCCTGGATTTGGGTGGCGGCCTGAATGATGCTGACCAAAACACCCACTATCAGGCCAATTCCCAGCATGGGCAGCGCGATCATCAAGGTCAACTCAATGGACTGCCGGGCAAAACCGATCACGAATTCAGGGGTCATGCAAACCTCCAGGCAAGGCGGGAAGAGGATTCAGAAAGCACTAGGGCATCGAGGCGTTGCTCGAACCGGTAAAAAAACGTCAGACAGGCCACGGACGGCAACTTCCACATTCCGACGCCGCGCCACGTCAGGCAAATCCGTTTACCAGGGAGAAAATCAGCAAATTCCAGCCATCCACCATGACGAACAACAACAGCTTGAACGGCAGGGAGATCATCACCGGCGGCAGCATCATCATGCCCATGGAGAGCAGAATACTGGCCACCACCATGTCCAGGATCAGAAATGGAATATAAATCAAGAATCCCATCTGAAAGGCGGTTTTCAGTTCACTGATCACGAATGCCGGCACCAGAATGAGGGTCGGCACTTCGTCCCGGTTGGCCGGGCGATCCATGTTGGTAATGGAGTAGAAAAGGGAAAGATCCTTCTCCCGGGTATGCTTGAACAAAAAGGCCCGCATCGGCTGCTCGGCCCTGTTCAGGGCCTCCTGAAAACCGATATCCTCGGCCAGATAGGGTTGCAGGGCGGTGTCGTTGATTTCCTTGCCTACGGGCATCATGATCACGAACGTCAAAAAAATGGCCAAACTGGCCAACACCTGGTTGGGCGGCATCTGCTGGGTGCCCATGGCCTGGCGGATGAACGAAAAGACGATGACGATGCGGGTGAAGCAGGTGGCGGTCAGCAAGATCGCTGGAGCCACTGAAAGGATTGTGAGGAGAAAAAGAATTTCCAGGGCAATGGAAATGTTGTCCGGCTCGCTGGCTCCGCCGCTTAAGGTCAGGTTCAGGCTCGGCGCTCCGGCCTGGGCACCGGCCAGCGTGGCCAGGAAGGGAAGAAAAAAAAGAACCAGGACCGCGAAACCGACTTTAGCCGGCTTTGGTCCGCGAATGCTCCAAATGCGTCGAAAAATCCGTGTTGTTTTGGTCATGGTGCGTCTCCGTGAGCAGCGTGATGGAGGAATCCGTCACTCCCAGCACCATGTCTTTATTCAAATACCGGACCACAACCACACTTTTGCGTGGACCAAGGGCCATCTGGGCCACAAGCTTGAGGTCCGAGGACAACTGCCGGGTCAGTCCGGCCTTGTGCCCATACCGCTTGAGCAAATACAAAAGCAGGAACAGCAGCCCCAGAACCAGGAACAGGCCGCCAACCATTTTCAACGCCGCAAGCCCGAAATCCCAGGCCGGTGCGGCGGCATTCGGATCAACGGGATCAGGCAAGTTGCTTCACCCTCTCGATGGGGCTGATGATATCCGTCAGGCGCACCCCGAACTTTTCGTTGATCACCACGGCCTCACCCCGGGCCACCAGCTTGCCGTTGACGTAGATCTCCAGGGGCTCACCCGCCAGCTTGTTCAGCTCCACCACGGACCCCTGGCCCAGCTGCAACAATTCGTTGATCAAGAGTTTCGTCCGCCCCAGCTCCGCGGAAACGTCCAAAGGGATGTCCAGAATGAAGTCCAGATCCCGCTTGGTCTTCTCCTTGGGAGTTTTGGCATCGGACGTCAAATCTTTGAACTTGGGGTCCTCGGTCTTGGCGGCAAAGGACTTCTGCTGCCGCTCTTTCTTCAGCTGGTTTTCCTCTTCCATGGCCAGGGCCTTGGCCCATTCGTCTGCCATGTCCTCCTGGCTGTCGCTTGCCGCGCCGGCCTGGCTCGCGGCCTTGGTCGCCGCCTCGAAAGGGTCTTCCGGCTCGCCCCCTTGATCCATCTCCTCCAGGGCCTTGGCCCACTCTTCAGCCAATTTGTCCTGGTCCATCCCCTCGTCGCTCATGCGGAACCTCGATGCTGTCTCTGCCGCCCGGCTCGGCGGGCTGTTGGTTGATTGCGGACTGTTCCGTGTCTGCCAGTCGTGTCTGCCAATCCTGTCTGTCAGTCGTGCCTGCTAGTCATGTCTGTCAGTCATGTCTGTCAGTCATGTCTGGTCAGTAGCGCACATCCGCTTCCTTGACCACCTGAAAGGCCCTGTTGGCCTTGACGAAGCCGGGGAGGCAGAAGAACTTTTCCACCCCCTGGATCTTCACCTCCAGCGACTGGTCCGTGTCCGTGTCCAGCAGGAGAATATCCCCAATCTCCAGATTCAAGAGCTGGCGACCGGTGATGGCGGTCCGCCCCAGGGGCACTACCAGTTCCACGGGAATTTCCAGCAACCGTTCCTTGAACCGGGAAAGCCAGGCATGGTCCACTTCCAGCCGTTCGGATTGAAACGAGGCGTACAGTTTGGAGCGAATCGGTTCAATGGTGGAGTATGGCAGGCAGAAAACCAGGGAGCCGATGGCATTTTCCAGTTCCACTTCCATGGAAACCACAATGACCACATCGCTGGGGGGAACAATACTGGCAAACTGGGGGTTGATCTCCGTGCGCATGAGTTCGACATGGACATCATGCACCGGGGTCCAGGCCTGTTCCATGGAGGCCAAAAAAATCTTCACCACCCGTTCGATCACGGACTGTTCAATGGGCGTGAAATCGCGTCCCTCGACCTTGGGCTGACTGCCCTGGCCACCGAAAAAATTTTCCACCAGGGCGAATACCAGTCTGGTGTCCACCACCAGAATGGCATTGCCGCGCAAGGGGTCGATCTTGAAAATATTGATACTGGTCGGCACGGGCAGGGAGCGCATGAAGTCCCCGAACTTGGACATGTCGATGGACACCGGGTTGACATCGACCTTTTTGCGCATGGAATTGGCCAGGGCACTGGAGGCCAGCCGGGCAAACCGGTCATTGACAATCTCCAGGACCGGCATCCGGCCACGAATGATCCGGTCCTGGTTGGCCAAATCAAAGGAGATGATCCCGCTGTCGTCTCCGGCCACCGCGGCCTCGGTTTCAATCTCGCCACCGGTCAACCCCCGCAGCAGCGAATCGACTTCATCCTGGGACAGTATTTTGGTCATACAGCTCCCGCTCGTGATGCACCCATGATTCCAACCTCCAGCCTATTCACGGGAATCACTGGACCACGAATTCCGTGAAGTACACGTTGGTTACCCTGCCGCCCCCAACGATCTGGTTCAACCGCTCCACAATCTCGTTTTTCAGGGTGATCTTGCCCTCCATGCTGGCCAGATCGGCAAACGATTTCCCGGCCAAAAGCAGGATCACGGCGTCCCGGATGCGTGATGTGGATCGCTGCACCTCGCCCACCGCGGCCCGATCCCGCACCTCCACGTCCAGGGTCATGCGCAGAAACCGCCTGCCCAGAGGGTCGGCCAGATTGACAATAAAGGGGTCCAGCCTCACGATTTCCGGTGTAAAATCCGCTCTGGTTCCTGTCGCTTCCGCCCCGGGAACAGCCTGCTCCCCGGCCTGCTCCCCGGATTCGGCCCCCGGCCCCATCAAAAACCAGTAGGCAGCAGCCCCGCCGCCGCCCAACAGCAACAACACCAGCAGCAGGACGATCCATTTCGCCTTGCCGCCCTTTTTCGGTTCTTCCTCCACAGGAGCTGCGTTCTTTTTTGCCATGCTTCACCTCGTCGCCAAGTCAGTGGGAGTGCTTCCCGGACCGGTCAGTTGTCCTCGCCTCGGCAAGAGCCGCGCTACAATGCGGTTTTAAAGAGAATTTCCACCCGTCGATTCAGGGCCCGTCCTTCAGCTGTTCGATTGTCACCCACCGGCATGCGCTCCGCGTACGCCGAGACGGTCAGCTGGGCATCCGGAAGCCCGGCGGCCAGGAGGACCTCCAGCACGGATAAAGCCCGCAATGCGGACAGGGTGTCGTTGTCCATGGTTCGGCCCACCAGGCTGTCCGTGTGCCCGGAGACGTTCACCACGTTGGGAACGAAGAGAACCAGGGGCGCCAATATTTCCAAAAGCCGCTTGGCGGGATCGTCCAACGTGTAGCCTCCCAAGGGAAAAAGCAGATCCTCGGTGAGCAGGATGGCCACCCCTTCCGGACGTTCCAGGAGCCGAAGGTTCTCGTCCAGTGTGGAACGGGGAATCTCCCGCGGCAACACGTCGTCCGGGAACAATAAATCCCGGATGCGCTGTTCATTGTCCCGGAATTCCCAGGGACGTTCCAGCAGTTCCACGACCATTTCCACCTTGGTGGGAATACGACCGGCGGTCTGTCTGGAAACAACCCCCAGGTTGGCTCCAAAAAGCGTCATGGCCTCGGTGATCACCTGGCGATCCATGGACGACATGCTCAACAGCAAGACAAAAAAGGTCAAGAGCAGGGTGATCAAATCGGAGAACGTGGTCAACCACCCCATGGGATCAACCTTGCTCCCTCCGCCCTTTTTCTTTCGCTTGGCCACTCTCGCTCCGTTCAGGCCCAGTGCTCAGCCCATCCGCTCTGGCCCTGCGGCAAAGTCATTCAGTTACGGGCGGACCGGATCCGGGGCCGGATCATCCGGAAACCTGAAGATGAAGTCCCGGTAGATGAACTGCTCCGGCGTGACCATGACCTCTGGGCGGGCCAATCGCGGCGCCCAGGACTCGGCCCGCCGGTCCAGGATGAACTCCACCCGCCTGTTGGCTCGGCGTCCCTCGGGCGTTTGGGGATTCCCGCGTGGCTGAAAGCGCCCCAGCCCTTCCATCCGGAGATTGCCCACCGGAACGCCCTGCTCCAGCAAAAATTGATAAACGCTCATTGTCCGGAACAGGGACAGTGCCCAGGACGGGTCCGGAATCTCGTCCTGCATCACGACCAGATAGTCCGCTACAAACTCGTCGCGCAAAATCGAGGTATGCCCGGCAATCTGCACCGGCGAAGCCACGGTCTGCAACACCGGGACCACCTGCTCCAGAAACACCCGGCCCTCGGAGGAGAGCTCGGTCTGACCCGGTTCGAACAAAACAGCCGTGTTGACGCTAAAAATCTGAACGAACCGGTTGCTGACGAACTGCAGGTCCTCCTCGATATCGTCCCAGAGCAGGTCCTTGAGCGCGGCCAAGTCGTGATCCGGCGGGATCGGCCCGGGATGAACGGTATCCACCATTTCCCGAACCCCCAAAACATCCGGCTTGGCCGGGGCCATGCCAAAAGTGCCGAGTAGCGAACCAATGGCCAAACGGATTCGTCGCTCATCCATCAACGATGCATTGGTCACCAGGTAGACAAAAAACGCCATGATCAGAATCATCAACCCCGTGAAGGTCAACAGCCATCCCGGAGTTTGCGGCGGCGCCTTTTTTTTTTCCCGCTTCCTGGCCATGGGGGCTCTCCCGGCATATTGCCCGCCAAATCAACGCGACAGGGTCAATCCGACAGGGTCAATTCAACTGGATCAGTCCGACTGCGTCCGCATTTTCGGAGGCAGGTATCCGTTGAGTTTTTCCTCAATGATCCTTGGATTTTCACCACGGGAGATGGACAAGATCCCCTCCAGAGCCAACTCCCGGAGCAGCACTTCCTCCTTGCTCCGGGTACGCAACTTCCCGGAAAGCGGATTGAAAACCAGGTTGGCCAGGACAGCGCCGTAGAACGTGGTGATCAAGGCCACGGCCATGGCCGGTCCAATGGCTGCCGGGTCGTCCATGCTTTGCAGCATCTGCACCAGGCCGATAACCGTGCCGATCATGCCCAGGGCCGGAGCGTACATGCCCATGGCCGCGAAAATATCCGCCCCGGTCTCATGGCGTTCCTGGAGATAGGCAATCTCCGTTTCCATGATGTCCTGGATCATCTGCGGTTCCACCCCGTCCACCGTCAGCTGCATGGCTTTGCGCAGATAGGGGTCGTCGATTTCCTTGAGCAGGGGCTCCAGGGAGAGAATGCCTTCCTTGCGGGCCCGGTTGGCGTATTCCAAAAACTGGCCAATGGTCTCTGACGGCTTGGGCAGCTGGGCAAAAAAACAATTCTTGACCACACCGGCCACGCCGAGAATGTGCCCCAAAGGGTAGTGGACCAGCGTTGCCCCCAGGGTGCCGCCAAGAACGATCAATGCGGAAGGGATGGATACGAACACGAACAGGCTGCTGCCCATCATGATCGCGGAAATGACCAGCCCGAAGGAAAGCACTACCCCGATGATCGTCGCCAGATCCATGAGGTTCCCTCAACTCCTCTTGCCGCGTGAAGGCCTCTTGCGTCCCCACGCATTGACGCATTCCACCTGATGGAGATTTCCGGTCCGTGTCCTCGGAACCCCAAAGACAAAACAGAAAAGCAAAACCATTCCAAACAATTCATTTCTCCAATAATGGCCGCTTGGCGCCACGATCGCCCTGCGGCTCATGAACCGTGCACCGGGCGATCCCCGAATATCCGGGTCCCGATGCGCACCATGGTCGCCCCCTCGGCAATGGCCTGGGGAAAATCGTCCGTTGTGCCCATGGAAAGCTCTGGCAAGGACCATCCGGTTCGGGCCTGCTCAACATCCCGCAAATTGCGCAGTGCGGAAAAAAAACGTTGCTTGTCCGCCAGATCCACGTCAAAGGGCGGCAAGGCCATCAGTCCTCGCAGCATCAGAGCAGGCATCGCCTCAAGCTGGTCGACCAGGTTCGGCACGTCCTCCGGCAAAACCCCGCCTTTTTGGTGCTCATCCCCAACATTCACCTGGATAAGTACTTCCAGGGCTTGATTGACTGCGTGGAATTTTCTATGCAAATCAAGCGCCAACTTCGCACTGTCCAAGGCGTGAAACATGCTGAAATGGCCTGGTAGGTACTTGACCTTGTTGCGTTGCAACCTGCCCAGAAAGTGCCAGCGCAGGTCAGATCGGCCAACCTCGTGTTGCTTGCGTAGCGCTTCCTGAACGTAATTCTCTCCAAAGTCGCGCTGGCCCTTTTCGGCCACCGTCGCTACCGCCGCTGCCGGCTGGTACTTGGAAACCGCGATGATCCGGACCTCGTTTGGCCTGCGGCCATGTCGCAACGCAAGTTCATCCACATACTGCCGGGTTCGAGCATACCGTTCACCCACGTCATCCATGGGCGATTACTCCTGTTTTCATGTGCACAACCACAACCGACTCCCAACTGGACCTGTTTTCAAACCCCGAATACTCCCTCCACCTGACTCCTGACATTCAACTTGCAACTTTGAACCCCCACTCCCCCGGCACACCTTGAAGTGTTCATCCCTTCTGGTCAATACTTGCGCCTGAAAAGGGTCGCGTCGATGCTTGTGCTCAGCCGACCTTTGGAGTTACAAAATCCGGAGTCAGGGGCTGCCCTCTCGCTTGCGGCCATTAATGTCCAAACCTCGTCTTTTTCAGGAGTTCCCATGCGCATTGCTCAAAAAATCCTTTCCATCCCCCCTTCGGCCACCCTGGCGGTGAATGCCAAGGCCCAGGAACTGGCGGCTCAAGGGAGGAAGATCATCAGCCTGGCCGTCGGCGAGCCGGATTTCCCTACCCCGGAACATGTTCGTCAGGCGGCCAAGGACGCGCTGGATGAAGGATTCACCCGGTATACACCGGTTCCCGGCATACCGGCTCTGCGCAAGACCGTGGCCGCTTATTTCGCCGGGATCAGCGGTCAGGACGAACTGCCCGCCGAGGCGATCATGATCTGCAACGGAGGGAAACATGCCCTGTACAACCTGTTCCAGGCGCTGCTGAATCCCGGCGAGACGGTGCTCATCCCGGCCCCGTACTGGGTCAGTTATCCGCCCATGGTTTTGCTGGCCGAAGGCAAACCGGTGATCATTCCGTCCACCCCGGAAAAACGCTTCCTGGTCACCGTGGACGACCTGGAAGGTCATGCCCCGCCCACATCCCGCATCCTGGTGCTCAACTCCCCCTCCAACCCCACCGGCTGCCATTACACCCAGGACGAGTTGGATGCCCTGATCGGTTGGGCCATGGAGCGGGATATCTTCGTGATCTCCGATGAAATCTATGATCAACTGGTCTATGCGCCGGCTCGGCCCAGCAGCGCTGTTTCCTGGTGGGCTCGGTTCCCGGACAAGGTCGCGGTGGTCAACGGTCTGTCCAAATCCATGGCCATGACCGGATGGCGGATCGGCTACGTCCTGGCCCATCCGGACCTGATCAAGGCCATGGTTCGCATCCAAGGCCAAAGCACCTCCAACGTCTGCTCCATCACCCAGAAAGCAGCGCTGGCTGCCCTGACCGGCCCCATGGACAGTGTGCGGGAGATGCGTACCGCGTTTCAGCGCCGCCGGGATCTGGCCCTGGATCGGATCACCTCCTGGCCCGGCGTGGTCTGCCCGCGTCCGGACGGCGCATTCTACCTGTTCCCGCGGCTGGACGCCCTGTACACGCCGCAGCGAAATACGTCCGAGGCCTTGTGCACCCATGTCCTGGAGCAGGCCGGAGTGGCCCTGGTCCCCGGCGCGGCCTTTGGCGACGACCGCTGCGTCCGCTTCTCCTACGCCCTGGATGACCAGACCCTGCTCACGGCTCTGGATTTGGTCCAGGACGCCCTGCTGAGCGGCTGATTCCGCCCTGTTCCCAAATCAAATCGGAATCGACAAATTCCATGAAATCCTCCTTTGACCTCCAAACAGTTTTCAACATGATCCCGACCAGGCCCCGGCACTGCGCATCATGATGAACGGCACGTAGAAGAACCGTCTTGGGAACCAAGATTCCTTTCGGCCCCAGGCCGTTTCAGCCCGTCAAATTCCTGTCATGGAGTTCCCTGGTCCTGATCCTGGCGGTGAACCTGATGCTTTCGGTGTTCATCGCCAACTCCGCCCGCCAGACCATGCTGGAAAAAAATCAGGAGTTTGCCATCCTTTTGGCGGAGAATCTCAATCATCAGATATTTCAACGCTTCACCCTGCCCACGGTCATCGGCTTCGGCCGGATTGAGCTGCGCCAGCCAGCCCAGTTCGAGCGGCTGGACCAGATCGTCCTTTCCACGATTCACAGCTTTCACGTTCGGGAAGTGCGCATCTACGACTTTGACCACGAAATCGCCTATTCCACCAACCATGAGCTGGTGGGCAAACGCGAGGCCGCGGGCAAGGCCGTGCGCCAGGCCCTGGACCCGGGCATCTCCAGTTTCGAGCTGATCAGCCGGGTTTCCTCCTGGTGGGCCATGTTCACCCTGGAGCTTGCCCCGGAAAGCTTTGTCCTGCGAACAACGTATCCCCTGCGGGCCGAACGTGGTTTCGACCCGGTCGCCGGCCCGGGGCCGATCATGGGCGCCCTGGAGTTCACCCAGGACATCACCGACGACTATGAAGCGGTCCTGCTCTTCCAGATTTTGATTCTGGCCGCCTCCTTTGCCTCCTCCCTGCTGCTTTTTTCGGTACTCTACCTGATCATCCGCCGGGCAGCGGGAACCATCGCCAAGCGGGCCGATGAAAAGGAACGCCTGGAGCGGGAACTGCACCAAAACGAGAAACTGGCCAGCATGGGCCGCACCGTGGCCAGCATTGCCCATGAAATCCGCAATCCCCTGGGCATCATCCGGAGCACGGCCGAGCTGTTGATGAAGCGGTCCCAATCCCGGAACGAGGAGGCGGACCCGCAGCAGACCCGCCTGCTTAAGGCCATCTACGACGAGTCCATCCGGCTCTCGCAAACCGTGAACGATTTTCTGGATTACGCCCGGCCCAGGTCTCCGAATAAAAGCCGTGTCGTCCTCTCCCAGATTCTGGATCAGGTCCTGGCGTTCTGGGAACACGAAATGGGGCGCAATCAGGTGGTGGTGCTTCGCGAGGAAATCGAGGGGCTGTCGGTCATGGGCGACAAGGACCTGCTCTACCGGGCGGTCTACAACGTTCTCGCCAACGCCCTGCAAGCCATGAACGGCCCGGGAACGATCCGCATCAGCACGCAAGAAGATGCCGCCCATGTGACGTTGTCCATCCACGACTCCGGCCCGGGCATCCCGCCTCAGCTTGCGGACAAAATCCAGGATCCCTTTTTCACCACCAAAGAAAAGGGCACTGGTCTTGGCCTGTCCATTGTCAGCAGCATTTTACGCAGCCACAACGCCCGCCTCGAAATGACCAATCACCCCCAAGGCGGCGTGGAAGTCCGGATGATTTTTCCGGCCAACGAGGATTGAACATGTCCACTCACATACTCGTTCTTGACGACGAGCAGAACTACCTGCTCCTGCTGGAAACCTTGTTGGGCGACGAAGGCCACACCGTCACGGCGCTCCAGGATCCGGAATTGGCCCTGGCGTTCCTGGAAGAATCCGAGGTGGACGTGGTCATCACGGACATGAAAATGCCCAAAATGTCCGGCCAGGAGGTTTTGGAGCACGTCCAGAAGAATTACCCGCACATCCCGGTACTGATCATGACCGCCTACGGGTCCATCGACGCCGCGGTGGTGGCCATGCGCCACGGGGCCTTCGACTACATCACCAAGCCGTTTGCCAATGATGAACTGGTCCTCTCCGTACGCAAGGCCGTGCAGCTGGCCCAGGTCCAACGTCGCTACAGCCTGCTTTCGGAAAATCTGGAACAGCGCTACGGCGTGCACCAGATCATCGGGCGCAGCAAGCCCATGCTCCGGGTCCTGGAATTGGTGGACCGGGCCGCGCCCAGCAAAAGCACGGTGCTGATCTCCGGCGAGTCCGGAACCGGCAAGGAGCTGATAGCCAAGGCCATCCATTTTGCCTCTCCCCGCAAGAAAGGACCGTTCATCTCCGTGAACTGCATGGCCCTGAACCCCGGTGTTCTGGAAAGTGAACTGTTCGGCCATGAAAAGGGCTCCTTCACCGGAGCCGTGGCCCGCAAGCGGGGACGCTTCGAGCTGGCCCACGGCGGCACGCTGTTTCTGGACGAGGTGGGCGAACTGTCCCAGGAATTGCAGGTCAAACTGCTGCGCGTGCTCCAGGAACGCAGCTTCGAGCGGGTCGGCGGCACCGAGTCCATCAGCGTGGACATCCGGATCGTCACGGCCACCAACAAGGACCTCCAGGCGGCGGTCCAGGGCGGGAACTTCCGGGAGGACCTCTTTTACCGCCTGAACGTGGTCCAGATCCATCTGCCCTCCCTGCGGGAACGCCGGGAAGACATTCCGTTGTTGGCCGCCCACTTTCTGAAAAAATTCACCGAAGATGAGGCCTGCAGGGTGAAGGGCTTCACCGCGGACGCCATCGACTTCCTCACCGCCTACGAGTGGCCGGGCAATGTCCGGCAACTGGAGAACGTGGTGGAGCGTTGCGTGGTCATGGCCGGGGACGACATGATCCGGGTGGACGACCTGCCCCCGGAGATCAGGGACGAAGAGGCCCAGTTCAAAAGCGCCGTGGACCTGCTCCCGGCCCGTCTGGATCTGGCCGACACCCTGGAGAAGATCGAAGCCGCCCTGATCCGCCGCGCCCTGGTCCGCACCAACTTCGTCCAGGTCAAAACCGCGGACATGCTCGGCATTTCCAAGAGCTTGCTGCAGTACAAGCTGAAAAAGTACAAGTTGACGGGAAACTAGTCGAAACCAAAAACGCGGTGATCAATCAAGCAGAAGGACGGGATCGCCATACGCAGCGACACGTTCGTCCGCCGTCAAGAAACCGACCTCCTCACTACGGGCTTGGGCGATCAAAAGACGATCAAACGGGTCATGATGCAGAAGCGGTAAATCGCCGATTGAAGCTGCGTGATTGGCGGAGATGGGCAACAGAATCATCCGGGTTTTTTGAATGGATGCCAAAAGCTGATGAGGCGGAATGTGGAGCTTGCCCAGCCTGAATTTGATCGCAACCTCCCAAATGGAGACGACGCTGACAAGGCACGTCGCCTCGGTGATTCTTTTGCAAGTGGACGGGCTCAAGCGCGGATGCCCGGCAAGCCACCAGAGAATGACGTGCGCATCCAGCAAAAGCCGTGCAGTCATGAAGCGCCTTGAGCATGTAGATTGAACAGGTCCGCGACCTCTGCATCCACCTCTGGAGAGAACGCCGCGTCAAGTTCATCGACAGCAATGTCCAAGGAGCGATACCCCGTGGTACGATGGGCGGCTTCCTCCAGCGGGGTCAGCCTGACCAGGGGCCTACCGGAGCTGAAAAGCAGGACGTGTTCTCCAGCCAACGCCGCCTGCATCAATTGAAAAATCTGTGTATCATGATCATCAACATGAACTTCCAACATACATTCCCCCTTTTCTCCGAGTGTATGGGGAACCGATCTGAAGCCAACCCAGCCCCCAAATAAGCTCCAAAAATTGTCAACTGAACAGCCACCTGAGCAGCCCGTCATGCCTGACCTTACCTCCTCTCACCCAAAGACACTCGATCAACCAACACGTGGCCAGCCTCTCCCCGTCACCCTGCACGCCGAAGTTACCGGAGTGACCTTCTTCAACCCGGAGAACGGCTACGCCGTGTTGCGGATCAAGGTCCGGGACGAGCCGGGAATCGTGACAGCGGTGGGCAACGTGGTCCAGGTCAAGCCCGGGGAGATGCTCAATCTGACCGGACAGTGGAAGGAGCATCCCAAGTATGGACGGCAGTTCCAGATCGCGACCCTTGAACCGCTGTTGCCGGCCGGGGTCAACGCCATCCGGCGCTACCTGGCCTCCGGGCAGCTCAAGGGCGTGGGCCCGACCCTGGCCGAGCGACTGATCAAGGAGTTCAAGGAAAAGACCCTGGACATCATCGACACGGATCCGGATCAACTCCTGCGCGTGGAGGGCATTGGTCCGTCCAAGCTGAAAAAGATTGTCCAGTCCTGGGAAGAACAGCATCATGTCCGGGCCCTGATCCTCTTCCTCCAGGAGCACGACGTCTCTCCGGCCATGGCCGCGCGCATCCACCGCCACTATGGCCCCCAGGCCTTGCACAAGGTCCGCGAAAATCCCTATGACCTAGCCTACGAGGTCCACGGTATCGGCTTCAAGACCGCGGACGTCATCGCCCTGAAGCTGGGGTTCGCCCCGGACTGCCGGGAACGACTGGAAGCGGCCCTGGTCTTCGTGCTGTTCCAGTTCAGCGAATCAGGGCATCTTTTCGCGCCCCTGGACGATCTGCTGGAAAAAACCTCTACCCTGCTCGGCAACGCATCGGCGGAGTCTCTGCAAGGAGCCCTGGAGGTTCTCAGGGAGCGCAAGCGGGTGATTCTGGAGGAGCTCCCGGCCCAGGGACTGGGCCTGGTCGTCTACCTGGGCCACTTTCATCGCTGGGAAAGAGAAATCGTCCAGCGTCTGCAGGGACTCATCGAGCACCCTACGGCCCTGGATGCCAAGAAACTGCGCGTCGTACTCAAGCAATTGGAGGCCCGGCATCGGATCTCCCTTTCGCCCCAGCAACGCCAGGCCGTGGAGGACGCCTGTCTGAACAAGGTCTTCATCCTCACCGGCGGCCCCGGCACGGGCAAGACCACCATCACCCGGTTCGTGGTCGAGGCCATTGCCGAACTGGGCATCACGGTCAAGCTGGCCGCCCCCACGGGCCGGGCCGCCAAGCGTCTCTCCGAGGCCACCCGCGCTCCGGCCTCCACCCTGCACCGCCTCCTCCAGTACGCGCCGGACGGCGGGTTCGCCATCAACGACACCAAAATGCTCAAGACCGGCATGCTCGTGGTGGACGAGGCCTCCATGCTGGACTGCCACCTTTTCCTGGCTGTGCTCCGGGCCCTGCCCCTGACCGCGCGCCTGGTTCTGGTGGGGGACGTAAACCAGCTCCCCTCGGTGGGACCGGGCAACGTCCTGGGCGACCTGCTCCACAGCGGCGCCCTGCCCAGCACCGAGCTGACCCACATCTACCGCCAGGCCCAGGAAAGCATGATCGTGGTCAACGCCCACCGCATCAACCAGGGGCAGTTTCCCCTGCATTCTCCCCAGGCCGCGCCCGAGGCCGATTTTTTCTGGATCGAACAGGACGACTCGACCCGGGTCCAGGAAATGATCCTGCGCATGGTCTGCGAGCGCATCCCGGCGGGCTTCGGCCTGGACCCGCGCCAGGACGTCCAGGTGCTCACGCCCATGCACAAGGGCGAGGTGGGCACCCAGCAGCTGAACGCCCTGCTCCAGCAACGCCTCAACCCCAAAGGCCGGGAGTTCGCCGTGGGCTTTCGCAAGCTGCGCGTGGGGGACCGGGTGCTCCAGACGCGCAACAACTACGACAAGGACGTGTTCAACGGCGACCTGGGCTGGATCGCTTCGGTGGACCTGGAAGAAGCCCAGGCCGTGGTGGAGTTTGACGGCCGGGGCGTGACCTACGAACTGACCGAACTGGACGAACTCAGCCTGGCCTATGCCGTGAGCGTGCACAAATCCCAAGGCAGCGAATACCCGGCCGTGGTCATGCCCCTGCTCACCCAGCACTTCATGCTCCTGCAACGCAACCTGATCTACACCGGCCTGACCCGGGCCCGTCGCTTGGCCGTGATCCTGGGGGAGAAGAAGGCCCTGGCCATCGGCCTGAAAAACGCCACGGCCCGGACCCGCTACACCAACCTGGCGCACCGGATCATGGAGGTAATGAGCAGGGAATGATCGTATCCAGACGTCAGGATTCAGAAGTCAGGAGAACAGATTCTGAATTCTGTCTCCTGAATTCTTTCCCCAAATCCAGGTCAGTTCGTGCTTGTTGTGGGCGAGATGCAGGAGACGGGAGTTGGGAATGGACCGAAACCGGTCAAGAACCTGGAAGTCCGTCTCCCCTTGGAACTTGATGGTGCAGACCATATTCCGGACCGTCCCGGCCTCCAGCCAGCGGCGGGCCAGGGCCAGCAACCGCTCGGGATAGCAGACCACGTCCGAGAACAGCCAGTCCACCAGGCCAAAGGCGTGTGGGTCCTGGGCAAAGGCGCTTTCAGCCCGAAAGGTGATCCCCGGCAGTCCTTCCAGCCGGGTATCCAGCGGGGCCTTGTCCACGCTGATCACCCGTGCGCCGAGTTTGTGCAGCACCCAGGTCCATCCACCGGGGCTGGAGCCCAGGTCCAGGCAGAGTTGGCCTGGCTCCGGGCGGCGGTTCAGCAGGGTAAAGGCTTCCCACAATTTCAGATAGGCCCGACTGGGCGGGCCGGATCTGTCCTCCGCGAACAGTGCTTCGCCATGGGCAAAGGGGCTGGTGCATTGGGGTGAGGCCAGCAGGGTGGTGTCGTCCAGCAAGGTCCAGGAACCAAGGGGCATTGTCGGCAAGGAATCGCCAAAGCCCAGAGGGCGGGACGAGGGACCGCGCAGCCGCTGCTGGATCAGGCGGGCCCGACCCCGGCGCGGCAGATGTTCATCGTAGAGAGCCCAACGCGGCCCCAGCATCTTGAGCGCGGAGGCGGCCTGGTTTATGGAGGTAAACGGGATCACCCGCGGATTGCACCAGATATTCCGGACCCAGGCCGGCTGGACCATCGACCCGGTGCGCAGTGCCAATCGCCCCAGATTGGTTGCAACCGGTCCCAACTCATGCAACAGTTCAGGCAAAAAGCCCTGGGGTGCAAGATAGCCGACGCAGTCCTCCAATGCGACCATGTCCATCAACTCAACCCGTAGTCAAGGAGAAACCCGTCATGCCCACTCCGCCCTGCCTGCTGACCATTGCCGGCTCCGATTCCAGCGGAGGCGCCGGCATCCAGGCTGACCTGAAGACCTTCACCATGCTGGGTGGCTATGGCGCTTCGGTTGTCACCGCGCTCACGGCCCAAAACACCCAGGGGGTCCAGGATATCTTTCCCGTGCCGGAGACCTTCGTGGCCCGCCAGCTGCGCTCGGTCCTGGACGACCTGCCCATCCGCGCGGCCAAAACCGGCATGCTCTTCTCCGTACCGCTCATCCGCACCCTGGCCCGAGACCTGGAAGGAAAGTCCTTTCCCCTGGTGGTGGATCCGGTCTGCGTCAGCAAGAGCGGTCACAGCCTGCTCCTGCCCGAGGCCGTGGAAACCCTGAAGGCGGTCTTCCTGCCTCTGGCCGACCTGATCACCCCCAATCGGCCGGAAGCCGAACTCCTGGCCGGGGTGGCCATTGCCGCGGAAGCGGACGTTCCCAAGGCCCTGGATCGCCTGCTGGCCCTGGGCCCCAAGGCCGTGCTGCTCAAAGGCGGCCATTTTTCCGGCGAAGTGCTCACGGACTGGCTGGCCGTGCCCGGCCAAAAGCCACGCGCCTATCAGCATCCCCGCCTGCCCAACCCAAACACCCACGGCACGGGCTGCACCCTGTCGGCGGCCATTGCCGCGGGCCTGGGCCGCGGCCTGGACCTGGAAACCGCGGTGGGCCAGGCCGTGGACTACCTTCACGAGGCCATCCGTACGGCGTTCCCCCTGGGCCACGGCATCGGACCGGTCAACCACCTGCATCCGCTGGGGTGAACAAACCAGACCATGAGCCCGCTCAGCAATACAAGGAAGAACAACAGCGACATTTTGGGAAAACAGCCGGCAGCGCAGAAGATGGAACCACGGGGAGCACCGGGGACACGGGGAGCATTCCGCAACACCAGCTTTTCTTTCCCCCTGATCCCCGTGTGGCTGTAGTCCAGGCAATGATTTTGGAAACGGTGGGGTCATCCGCCTCCTGAATTCTGGCTCCTGAGTTCTGACTCCTGCCCTCTGCCCCCTCACGCAGCCCCATACACCTCGGCCAAAATCTCCCGCCCGCCGCGATCCAGAATCGCCTGGGCCACCCGACGGCCCAGCTCTTCGGCATCCCGGGGCTTGGCCGTGTCCTCCTCGATGATCAATTCTTTCCCATCCACGTCAGCCACCAGGCCGCGCAGGGTCATCCGGTTCGGGGCGCTGAGCTGCGCAAATCCGGCAATGGGCACCTGGCATCCCCCTTCCAGGGTGTGCAAAAAAGCCCGCTCCGCCCGGACACAGCAATGCGTTTCCGGATGGTTCAAAAAGCCCAACAGTTCCACCAGATCCGCGCGATCCTGGGCATATTCCAACCCCAACGCTCCCTGACCCACCGCGGGCAAAAACAGCGGCGGCCCCAGGGGTGTGGACTGGGGAACGCTGATCCCGAGCCGGTTCATTCCAGCCTGGGCCACGATGATCGCATCATAGTCTCCGGCGAGCAGCTTGCCCACCCGGGTATCCAGATTGCCGCGCAGGTTCAGAATTTCCAGATCCGGACGCAAGGCCAAAAGCTGGCAGCGACGCCGCAAACTGCTGGTGCCCACCCGGGCGCCCTGGGGCAGGCTGTCCAGGCCCTCGTACTGCACGGACAACAGGGCGTCGGCCATGCTTTCCCGCTGCGGGATAACACCGAGGACCAATCCCTGCGGCAATTCAGCCGGCACGTCCTTCATGCTGTGCACGGCCAGATCGGCCCGACCGTCTAAAATGGCTTCCTCGATTTCCTTTACGAACAGCCCCTTGCCGCCGACCTTGGCCAGGGGCACGTCCAGGATCTTGTCCCCCATGGTCTTCACCAGCAACAGCTCGACCTCGATGCCGGGATAGCGGTCTCGCAGGCAGGACCTGATGTGCTCTGCCTGCCAGAGGGCCAACTTGCTGCCGCGGGTGGCAATGGTCAACCGTTTGGGAATGGTCATGATGGCTACCGACACCCGGCGCAGCTGGATGCCGCGCAACCGGAGCAGGAAGACCCGGCGCCCGAACCTGCGGCAGCGGCGGTCCCCACCGGCTCGCTCGCACCTCCCCGCTTATGTCGGCACCGGGACATCAGTTTGTCGGTCCGGGCAGACCCGCAATGCGGGCAAAGCACCGCCGGGTCACCGAAAACCAGTTCCTCGAACTCCTTGTCGCAATCTTCACACATATACTCATAAAGTGGCATATCTTCTCCTTATAGGGACGACGAGCTTTCACCCGGCATCCTCGCCGTGTTCGGCCTACTCTTCTCCAAACAGTATTGCATCCGTCAACAAGCACAGCAAATGCCCCACCGTGATATGTATTTCCTGGATCAATGGCGTTTGCCGTGACGGCACGGCCAGCAGATGGTCGCAGAGGTCCCGCATGGCGCCGCCACCTTCGCCGGTCAACCCCATGGTGACCATTCCCAGGGCCCGGCCGACCTCCAGGGCCGCAAGCACATTCGGGCTGTTGCCGGAAGTGGAAAATCCCAGAAGCACGTCGCCTTCCCGGCCCAGGGCCTGAACCTGTTTGGCAAACACCTGGGCAAAGCCGAAATCATTGCCCACCGCCGTCAGAATGGATGTGTCCGTGGTCAGGGCCAGGGCCGGAAGCGGTCGGCGGTCGATCAGGAACCGGTTCACGAATTCCGCGGCCAAATGCTGGGCATCCGCGGCACTGCCGCCGTTGCCGCACAACAGGATCTTTCGTCCCTGGCCCAGGGCGTCGGCCAGCACCTGGGCCAGGCGGGCCACCTCCTGGCCCTGCACGGAAAAAAACGCCTCCCGCAACGCACTGCCCTGGGCAACGTACTCCTCCAGGCACGACGTGACCCGCTGCGAACAAGTACCATGCCCGACAACCGGACTCTCTACACCCATGCTTTTCTCCCCTTGCGCTCATCCCTGCGCTGTCATCCCCATCGCCCTGCCGCTTTCACGCTTCACCATCTCCCCTTCTTTCTCGGCCTGGGCCGCTTCGCGCTCCCAGCCGCCCAGCAGCAGACTGTGCGCGGCGAGTTCGTACATCCGTTCTGGACGGTCTCCATACAGCACGGCGATCAATGCCGGATAATCCTGGGCAAATGCCGTACGGACCAGATTGTTCTGGTCGTAGAGCAGGCGGGCCAGCAGGGCGTTGTCCCGGTGGTCGGGCAGATAGCGGAGAAACAGCCCGCGGGAGGTGGCAATGATGAACCGGATCCGGGCCACTTCCCGGCGCATGCTTTCCCGGGTCTGGTCCACCACCTTGGAAAGCTCCCCGATAATCCCCCGCTCTTCCGGCAACAGGCCGATTTCCCGAAACTCCAGAAACCGCCCTCCATAGATTTCCCGTTGGTAGGCGTCTTCTTTCAGCTTCATGGTTTCGTGAAAAATATATCCGAGACACCAGCCCAGCAACTGGCCGTGGACCACCGGGGCCTGCTCCGTGCGGAAAAGATGATGCGCGGTATCCTTCAGCCGCCAGAGCAGCCCCTTGTTCATCTCCACGCCGAGCACCTCCCGGAGGACTTCAAAATCCAGACGCTCCTCAGCGTCAAAAAGCCGGAATTGATTTTCCAGAACCTGCTGGCTCAGGCAAAAGTCCCGCAAGGTGTCCCGAACAAATTCCGCGCGTTTGGATCGAATCCAGGCTCGATACATGATCCACGTCAGCCTATTGTGGTTGAAGGTTGAATCCGCATTGACCGACGCCTTGCGACTAGGCTAATCAATGCCACGGCGCAAAGGGCGCAAAAGACGCAAAAGACGCGAATGTGTAACCCCAAGCCGGTAAAAAATCAAAAGAGCATGTTCTCCAAAAATTTCTGTCCCGTGTTGCTGGCATTTCTGCTCTGTGCCGCGGGCCTGATCGCCTCGCCCGCAAGAGTCCCGGCCATGCCTCCGTCCTCGGTCTCGGCCTCGGAAACTCCGGCCCAACCTGCTGCCGAATCCCTGACCTTCACCCTGGAACAGGCCGTCCAGCAGGGCCTGCGGGCCAATCCGCGGATGACCGCGGTCCGCGCGGCCTTGCGGGGCTCGGAGTTCGGCGAGAAATCGGCCGGGGCCGCCCGCTTGCCGGCTCTCTCCGCCAACTACGGCTTTGCCTACGACGACAAGCCCGTGGCCGGCGGAGACCGGGAGGCCTGGACCCTGAACGTCAACCTCAACCAGCCCCTGTTCACCGGCTGGCGGCTCCTGAGTACCCAGCAGCGGGCCCAACTGTTCATCGAACAGGTGCAGGCCGAAGTGGCCAACATCGAGCTGAACCTGATCCTGATCATCCAGGAACAGTTCCTGGAACTGCTCAAGGCCCGGGAAAACGTGCGCAGCGCCGAGGATTCCGTCATCCGGCTGCAGTCCCAGCTGCAAAACGCCCAGGCCTTTTTCGACGTGGGCCTGCGGCCCAAGCTGGACGTGCTTCAGGCCGAGGTGGATTTGGCCCAGGCCGAACAGGTCCTGCTCATTGCCCGAAACGCCGTGGCCACCCAGAATGCCCGGCTGAACACCCTGCTCAACCTGGATCTCACCTCCCCGGTGGAGTATGCCGGGGAACTGCTCTACCTGCCGTACCAGCCTGACCTGGACGATTCCCTGGACCGGGCCTTCCGGCAACGGCCGGACATCGCCCTGGCTCGCAAGGCCGAGGAAATCGCGGACAAGGACGTGACGATCACCGCCAGTGACCGGTATCCCCAGGTCAGCGCGAACCTGGATTACTTCCGCCGCGGGGATGACCCCGGAACGTCCGGTTCCCGCTCCCGGCCCGACCCCTGGTGGACCGCCGGAGTCAACCTGCGCTGGCAGGCCTTTGACTGGGGCCGAACCCGCTACGCCACGGAACAGGCCCGCCAGAACGTGCTCCGGCTGCGCGAAGAGACAGCCAACCTGCACCTGGAAGTCTCCTTTGACGTCAAATCCCTGCACCTCAAGCTGGAGGAGGCCGCTGCGCGCATCGCCGTGGCCCAGAAGGCCGTGGAAGAAGCCCGGGAAGGCTTCCGCATCGCCCAGGCCCGGTTCCAGGCCCAGGTGGGCACCAATACGGACGTCCTGGACGCCCAGGCCCGCCTGACCCGCAGCGAGGCCGACCTCACCGACGCCATGGCCGACTATCAGCTGACCCTGGCCCGCCTCTTCGCCGCCACCGGGGAACGCAATCCAGGATTATTGGTTCCGTAACGGCCCCAAGGGAGCCGACATAAGGGGCCAACCGAACATGCCCCACGAAGGACGACAACCATGCAGACGGAACAGATCACCAGGGAAATCCTCGAAAGCCAGGCCTTTCGAGACCTGCTGGACAAGCATGTCGCGGACAGCCTGGCCGCCTTCGTGGAACATCAGGAAAAACGCGCCGGCCAGGCCTCGCTCATCGAACGCATCGTGCGCGTCGAGGAAGCCCAGCGCTCCCACGAAGCCCTGACCCGGGTGCTCCTGGAGCAGATCAACCTGCGTTTCGAGGAAATGCAGAAGTACATGGACAGCCGCTTCGAGCAGGTGGAAAAACGTTTTGAACAAATTGACAAACGATTCGAGCAGATTGAGAAAAGATTTGAGCAGGTCGACAAACGATTCGAGCAGATCGAGAAAAGATTTGAGCAGGTCGACAAACGATTTGAGCAGATTGAGAAAAGATTTGAGCAGGTCGACAAACGCTTCGAACAAGTAGACAGTCGCTTCGAAGCCCTGACCCGCCGCCTGGATCGCTTCATGATCTGGACCCTGGGCCTGGTTGCCTCGTCCACGGCCCTGATCATCACCGTCTTGAAGTAGCCCTGCCGTCACCGGCTCCGCACCATCCTTCAAGCGGCACGAGCTGATGGGTGAAACAGGCCACGTCCAACAACTCGTTCTCAAACCGGAAGTGAGCCGGTCTCCAAATCCTTGAAGAGCACATTGAAAAATATGTCCGATCAGCGCCTCGCGAGCGCCGAAACCGTTCTCCGGGAATGTTTCTGGGGCGACGACAATCTTTCAGCCCAGGACCTGCTGCAACGCCTGGACGCTGGCGATCCTGGGTTTGAACGCTTTCTTTTCTCCAAGATCATCGAGAACAGCCATCATCCCTCCCGCCATTTGCGCACCCTGTTTGCTCCTCGGGCCATAAGCGAACTGCTGCAACGCCACCTGACCCAGTCCGGAGACAAGCCGCGGGTTCGACTCGTTGCCGCGAATCTTACCGGCAATTATGACCTCGTTCCGGAACTGCAATGGAATCGGTAAATTATCCCGAGTTCTACAGCCTGTAAGACCGGGTGCTCGATGTCTGTTCGAATGGCTATGGGGACAACCTATGGTAGTTGGGAAGTAGGAGGAACGGACTGGACCTGCTGGACTTGCTGTCCGTCCCGGACCCAAACTTCATCACAAGCATGAAACAAAACCACCAAGGCCTCATCGACTTCCTCATCACCATCCCCAACGCCACCTCAACCCCCTAACCCATCGCCCCTAGCCCATGCCCCCCATCACCATCATCACCCCGAACAAGAATGGGGAACAGTTCCTGGATCGGACGATCCAAAGCGTCCTGGCCCAGCGTACTGAAATCCCGGACATGGAATACATCGTCCTGGATGGAGCCAGCACGGATGGCTCCCTGGAGATCATCAACCGCTACCGTGATCTGATCGACGTGGTGATTTCCGAGCCGGACCAGGGGCCGGCAGCGGCCATCAACAAGGGACTGCGCATGGCCAGGGGTGAAATCATCGCGTGGCTCAACGCCGACGACGTCTACCACTCCAACGCGCTCGCCCGTGTCCTGCGGGTCATGGACGCAAGCCCCACAGCGGCCCTGTGCTTCGGCTCCTGCCGGATCATCGATGAGCAGGACCGGGAAATCCGCCGGCCCATCACCCGCTTCAAGGAACTCTTCTTCCCGCTGTCCAGCCGGTTCACGATCCAAAGCATCAACTACGTCTCCCAGCCGGCCATGTTCTTTCGCCGCCAGGCCCTGGAAAAAGCCGGCCCCCTGAATGAGAAGCTCACTGCCGCCTTTGACTACGACCTGACCCTGCGACTCTGGCAGCACGGCGGTGCGGTCCGGGTGCCGGGTGCTCCTCTGGCCGACTTTCGCTGGCATCAAAGCTCCATCAGCGGGTCTCACTTCCAAACCCAATTCCGGGAAGAACTTCAGGCCGCGGTTCGGGACGCCGGACCTCTGGCTCCCCAGACCCTGATCCACCACGTGGCCAGATGGGGTATTGTCACCATCTATGCACTCATGGCTCTCAGACGAAAGCAAAGATGAGCCTGGAATGCGCATTGGGATAAACACCCTGTTTCTTATTCCCGGCGAGGTTGGGGGATCGGAGATCTATCTGATTCACACTCTTCTGGCGTTGGTCAATTCCCGAAATTCACCGGAAATAGTGCTCTTCACCAATCTGGAAAACGACCAGTTTTTTCGTCAAATTTTTCAACACGTTCCCCACGTCTCGTTCCACCCACTTTTCTTCCGAGCCCAAAACCGCCCGCACCGTATTTTTCAAGAGCAATCGCATCTTCCTGTTGCTGTTTATCGCTCCAGGGCGACATTACTTTGGTCTCCAGGGTACACTGCACCATTATTCTGTCCGGTTCCTCAGGTCGTCTCTATTTTGGACATGCAATACAAAAGCCACCCTGAGGATATGACATTCTCCGCAAGGGTAATCACCGACATTTTGGTTCGTCTGGCTGCCAAGAAGTGTCACCGCATTCTGACACTTTCCGAATTTTCAAAGCGTGAAATTCTTCGGCACACGTCCGCACTCCCTGAGCAGACCCATGTGACGCTTTTGGCCGCTGAGCCAAAATTCATCCCTGCCCAGCCGGCAAGTGTTACTCGTCCTGCCATTGCTCGCCTTCTTCCCTTTGACGAACCGTACCTGCTCTGTGTTGCCAACACCTACCCCCATAAAAACGTAGCTTCGCTTGTCCAAGCCTTCGGCAACATGCAGCACCTCATTCCGCATCACTTAGTGCTCGTCGGCAAACCACGCCGTGGAGAACCGGAAGTGAGCAAAGTCCTGGATCGTCTAATAAACCCAAAACGGGTGCATCGTCTGCAAAACATCCCCCTATCGGATCTGATTGCCCTTTATCAATGCTCGGACCTTTTTGTTTTTCCCTCGCTCTACGAAGGCTTTGGTCTGCCCGTTCTCGAAGCCATGATGGCGGAAACATTGGTTGTCGCGGCACGAAAGGGCTCGGTGCCGGAAGTGGGCGGAGACGCCGCTGAATATTTTACTCCAGGTATAAAAGGAGATATGGAGCGGCAAATTTTAAAAACACTCTGCCTGCCCAAGGAGGCTCGTCAAAACCGTATCCAATATGCAAGGAAACACGCCCGAACCTTCACCTGGGAGCGTACAGCCCGAGAAACCTTGAGCCATTTCCGGCTGATCGGCACACCACTATCTAAATCCAGAGCTCACTTCCAATAAGCCTCATTTATAGCGGCCGCCTCACCACCTCACATCCATGAACGCCAGACGTCTTACCGTCCTCGGCCTCCTCGCCTACACCGTCCTGGGCGCCCTGCTTTTCCTCCGGCCGCATCAGGAAACCTTTATCGGCCTGGACAGCTCGGCCATCCGGATGATGACCCACGCCCCGGTTCATGGCCGGGATCTGACCGGAACGGACCACACCCTGGCCAGGGTCCCGTCGGAACTGCGCCCTGCTTTCCTGTACATTCCCGACCCCAGCCAGCGCATGACCCGGGACCGGTCCTTTCAGCTGGACAATCTGCAAACCGGCACCTACCGCCCCTGGTTCTATCCCTTTCTCAGCTACGCGGCCGTGGGTTTTGACCGGATCATTCCAGTCCAAGCCGTGGATTATTTTCTGCCCGCGTTCACGCTGCTTTTTTTCATCCTGGCCGGCCTGTTCATGGCCAGGGCCACCGGTCTGCCGGGTCTGGCCGTCGCCCTGGCCCTGATCGTGGGCCTGCCCCTGATCCCCTGGTTCGCCCGGGGATATTATCCGGAGTGGGCGGCCCTCATCCTGGTGGCCCTGGTCACCCTGAACTGGTCGCGCGATCCGGGTCGAGCCCCACCTGGCAGGATTTCCCCGCCGTCGATGCCGGCACTCTGTCTCAGCGCCCTGGCTCTTGGTCTGGCCGGCTGTGTTCACCCCGTGATCCTGCCCTGGTCCGGGGCCGTCTTCCTGCTGCTGATCACGGGTTCGCCCATGACCCAAAATTTCCGGGTCCTGGCAACGACGGGGTGTTTCATCCTGGGCCTGACACCACTTGTCATCGTCACGCAGTGGATGACCCGGCCCTACGGCGACATCTTCAATCCGCGCTGGATGCTCAGCGCGGCCCAGGGCAGCACGCTCTTTCTTCTGCTGCTGCTGGTTGCCGTGGCGGGTCTGGCCGCCGCGAGCCTGCTGCTTACCTCGTGGGGCCGCGTGCGACTGCACGGCCTGCTGCTTCTCGCCGGTGGGACAACCCATGGGTTGCGCCTCGGCGCGGCCCTGCTGCCCACGGGTCTGCTGCTGCTTGCGGAACGTACCAAAGCCGCGACCCTTGAGGGGCTGGCCGACCTCTGGTCCGTGCTGGCCACGCCCTACGGGATCATTGTTGCCGCGACCATCCTGGCCTCGTTCCTGCCCGCCGTGCGGCCCCGGGCACGGGTGCTGTTGGTACTCACCGTGGCCCTGGCCGGAGTCTACCTCTACCTCAAGGGCATCGAGCCCTTTGGTCTCTGGAGCCAGCGCCGCCTCCTGCCGATCCTGCTGCCCTTTGTCGTTGCCGCCCTGGCCATCTGGCGCGACGTGCTGCTGGGCTACGGGCACACATGGCGGTCCGCCATTCTCATTCCCGGATCCATGGCCGTGATCGCCGCAGCCATGGCCACGCAGCACGCCCCCTTCTACCTGCTGCGCGCGGAATCCGGAGCAGACGCCACCTTGCGCGACCTTGCAACGGCCACCCAAGGCAGCCTGACCTTCTACGACTACCACCAGTACGGCTCCCCCCTGGCCGCTCTGGGGCACCCCGGGGCCTTGCCCCTGTCCAACCGCATCACCGATGCGACCCGCCAGGAGGTTTTGCAGTGGGCCGCGACAACGGCCCAGGACACGCCGGTCCGCTGGGTTTCGGCCTTTGCCAACCCTGGCATGGAACAAGGCGTGGTGCTTGAGGAGATTTTGGCCATCGAAAAAAATCTGCCTCGCCTGCAGGCCCGCAGGGCCTTTCCCGCCCAGGTTGTCCAGCAGCCCTTGCACATGCGCGTCCTGAACGCCCGCCCCATCTCCGAGGATGAGCGCCCACCGCAGTTGGACAAGACCCTGGACCGCGGCCCCCTGGCCCTGCGCGGCCCCTGGGGCCGGGGGGACATCGCGCTGACCACGCCGGATGACCGGCGACTGCCAGCCCGCTGGACCAAGGAAGGCTCCGCGGTCATCGGGCCCATTCCAACACCGGGCGGAGTGGTTCGCATCGAGATCACGGCCATTGCCCCGGGCGGACGCGAGCAGGACCACCAGATCCTGCGCATCACCCCGCCCTGGGACGGCCCGCCCCTGGAACTGCGCGTGGGGACCGCCCCCGAGGTCATCTCGGCCACCCTGCGACGTCCAGGACTCACCGCCACACCCCGTACGCCTACTGGCCAATACACCCTGACCGCCAGCGCCCCGTACGATCCCCAACACTACGGCATCCGCGGCTTTGCCCCGGACCTCGGCGTGCTCCTGCACCGCATCCGCATCCAGGTGGAGGACTGATGGCAGCACCAGTCGCGGTGCTTGCCCATCTGCACTTTTTTAGATAACTACGCCCAAATCATGCCCTTATGTTCCCACCACCTTGCTTCCTCCACCCCAATCCGACACGTAGCCACCGCGACGCAACCAACCCTGGTAATCATCCCCGCGTGGAACGAGCAGGCCAGCATCGCCGATGTCATCGGGCATGTCCGCGCCCTTGACGGATTCCATGTCCTTGTGGTGGATGACGCGAGCACCGACAACACTGCCATATTGGCCGCCAAAGCCGGAGCAGAAGTGATCCGGCTCTGCGTGAATCTGGGGGCCTGGGGGGCCATGCAAACCGGGATGCGCTATGCCCGGCAGCACGGCTATCAGACAGTAATCACCATGGATGCCGACGGCCAGCATCTGGCCGAAACCCTGCCGTCACTCATAACCCCCCTCCACACATTTGCCGCAGACGTGGTCATCGGCTCTTGCACCCCTCGGGGTAGCCGGGCCCGCAAAACCGCCTGGACCATGTTTCGCTGGCTCTCCGGCCTGGACATCCAGGATCTGACCTCCGGTTTGCGCGCCTATTCCAGTCCGGCGGTTCTCCTGCTGGCCTCCAGCAGGGCCACCTTGCTGGACTATCAGGACGTCGGCGTCCTGCTCCTGCTCCGCCAAGCCGGTCTGCGCATCCGGGAGGTGCAGGTCGCCATGTGTCCTCGCCGCCACGGATCGTCCAAGGTCTTCAGTTCCTGGCTGAAAGTCGGAGAGTACATGCTGCTCACACTGCTTCTCTGCCTCTCACACTGTCTCTTCCGCCCACTGGCCAAACTCCAGGAAGTCAAGTGACCGCGAACGCCATCCCCTTGCAATGGACCACGGCCCTGCTCGGCCTGGGCATCGCCAGCGCCATACTGCTCCTGATCCGCAGGGACAGCCTCCATGTCCGGCACGCTGTTTGGTGGCTGGTTGTCGCCGCCGGTTCGATGCTGCTCGGCTTTTTCCCAGGCCTCATGGACCGTCTGGGAGTCCTGCTTGGAGTGCATTATCCCCCGGTACTTTTTCTGACCATGGCCTTGGGCATGGTCCTGATCAAGATCCTGACCATGGATATCGAACGTTCCCGCCAGGAGCGCGCCCTGCGCCGCCTGACCCAGCGCATTGCCCTTCTCGAAGCCCAGACCACCACCCATTCTACCAAAGTCGATTCCTGAATCGTCGGCGAACGTTACCCAATCTCTCTCAGGCACACCTTGGTGTCCTGGTCGCCAGAGGTCCGGTTGACACGAACAAATATGGTACCGTATACGGAACCAACTTGTGCCGGGCCACTCTCAAGAAAACCAGAGAGCAACCCGGCCATGCACGGATCTGATTTCATTTCTGAGAGGTTTATCCCATGATGCAACAATTGTTGAGTCGCCTCCGAAAAGGTCTTGGTCGCACTCAGGCTCCGATTTTATTTCTTGCCCTCATGCTTGCACCATTGCAGCTCCCGGCCGGGGAGCAGCCTTCCGCTGGTGCTGATTCCCAGAACGTCCGAGCCCTGGACATGGAAGAGTGCGTCCAGATAGGGCTTGCCCGCAACCCTCGGATCAAGGCCGCAGAACATGCCGTCCGCCGCGCCGGCTCGGATGTTCACGCCTCGTTTGCCGACTTCCTGCCCCGTGTGGATGCCGGATTTCAGGCTCGGCGTCTGCGCCAGGTTCGCTCCGGCCAGCCTCCAACAGAGACGGAAGCCCAGGAGAACAACGACAACGAGGAGTCAGGCGAGCATTCCGGAAACGAAGAAACAACGATCAGCGAAGGAACTCGTCTCCTGGAACGTTCACTGGCCAAAACCCGGGCCGCCGATTCCGCCGCACGTTCCGCATCCGCCTCAGGGGGCAACCCTTCCGGCCCTGCGGGGCCACGCCTGACCCGGGACAACAATGTCGGAGACCCCACCCCGCCGCCTTTCAACCCGTTTGATGAATTGCAGCAACAACTCAACCAGATCAACCAGGGCCTGAACCAGCAGAATCAATCCCTGGCCAACCTGGATGAAAACCTGGACGATCTCAACGTCCGGCTGGACGAGCTCCAGGAAGCCTTGGACCGCCGCCCCATTGATGCGGATTCCACCAGTTTCAACGAGACCCTCTGGTACCTGCGTATCAGCCAGCCCGTCTTCTCCGGCTTCACCATCACCAACACCTACCTGCGGTCCCGGCTCTCCCGGGAAATCACGGAAGCGGAGCTGGAATACATGCGCCTGGAGGTCGCCCGCGACATTCGCCTGGCCTTCCTGAATGTGCTCTGGGCCGAGGAGGATCTGCGCAGCCTGAAAGCCAGAATCACCCGATTGGAAGCCCAACTGGACGCGGCCGAGGCCTTTGCCCGCCTGGACATGAAGCCTTTCCTGGAGGTGCTCCAGGCCGAGGTGGACCTCAGCGAGGCCCGCCAGGAATTCACCCAGGTCCAGAACGCCCGCCGTGTGCACACGGCCCGGCTATTGACCCTGATGGGCCTGCCCGCGGACACCCCGCTGGAGGTCCTCGGACGTCTGGAAGCCTTTCAGGCCGACTTCGGTCTATCCCTGCGGGAATGCTTCATGCAGGCCCGCGCCAACCGTCCGGACCTGTTCATCGCCCACAAGGCCGTGGAAGTGGCTGAAAAAGACGTGCACCTGGCCTGGGGCCGCTTCTCACCCACGGCATCCATGGATTTTGCCTACAATGTCCAGGATCGCAAATACCGGGACCAGGACATCGCTGAACGGTTCGACTATAGTGACCGTCAGTTCTGGTCCCTGGGACTGAACATTTCCATGAACCTGTTCGAGGGCGGTCGGTCACGGGCCATGGTCATGCGTGCCCGCCACGAGCTGTTCCGCATCCGGGAGGAGATGCTCCACCAGGAGATGCAGATCGCCTATGACGTGGAGTCCGCCTATCTTGTCCTGCACGAAGCCCGACACCGTATCGATTCCACGGTCAAGGTCCGGGCCGCCGCGGAGGAAGCCTACAATATGGCCCTGGTCCGCTACCGCACCGAAATCGGCACCCAGGCCGAGTTGCTGGACGCCCAGGAACGCCTTGCCCGCTCGGAAACCAATACGAATCAGGCCCGCGCCCAATACAACCGCGCCCGCGCCCAGCTCTACTATGCCATGGGGTGGTTGGAAACGAAGATTTAGTTTTTGGGTTTTTTGGGTTTTTTGGGTTTGTGGGGTTTGTGGGGTTTGTGGGGTTTGTGGGGCTGGGTTGACAACGGTTCCAAATACGGTACCATGCTTTCACGCCAACACGGAACAACACCAAACCAACTCACTCACATTCCAATCTTTTCATTTCACAAAAAAACCGACACCTCATACTCTCAACACAACCCCAAAAACCCGATAAACCCTAAAAACCCAACAAACCCAATAAACCCAAAAAACCCAAATGCCGTCCACCTACTCCATTACCTTGCTCTGGGATGAGCAGCAAAACGGATATACCGCGTGCTGCCCTGAATTCCCGGACATGAACGCCTTTTCCTCCTCCCCTGCAACCGCCGCAGCCGAGATCGAAGCCCAGATCCAGGCCCGGCTCGACGAGATGCAGTTCCGCGGAGCTCCTCCTCCTGCTCCGCGGCACTGTGTCCCGTTCAGCGGTCAGTTTCGGCTCCGCCTGCCCAAGAGCCTGCACGCCGCGTTGTCCCGGGAAGCCGAGGACGAAGGCCTCTCTTTGAACGGTTACATCCAGTACCTCCTGGCCGCCCGGCACACCCCGCGCACCGAACTCCAGCCGGACGCCGCCAACCGCTTTCAGGATCTCCAGGAGTCCGTCCGCCTGATCCAGGATCGCGTGGACAGCCTGACCTTCACCCAGGACGAACAGCCGACATTCCTCTGGAACAACGAATCCGCCGCCACCATCTCCCTACAGTAGTTAGGGGTTGGTGGGGTTTGTAGGGTTAATTCAACTATCCCAACCTGCTCAATAAACGCAGCAGAAAAACACACCCAACCCAATAAACCCAATAAACCCAACAAACCCAATAAACCCCAAAAACCCAAAAAACCCCAACAAACCCAAAACAATGATTCGCCTCGTCTGGGCCGTGCTGTGCCGTGACATCCTTACGGATCGCGAAACCAATTCCGTGAGCTATATCCATGCCATTGAAGAGGGTGCGGCGACGCAACTGCCGACGCGCATTGGCCCGGTCAGCCTGGGCACGCTCTGGGAAATGGACACGCAAGGCCCGGAACCCTGCATTGCCCGGGCGGTGCTCAGCGTCCCATCTGGCCAGGAGATCGGTCTGCTGCAAACCGGAGTCCTGACCTTCACCAACCCCAGGCACCGCCTCCACTTTCGACTCCAGGGACTGCCCATGACCGCATTCGGTCGACACGAAATCCGACTCGAATTCTCCCAGACTACCCCTGCCACGGACACCTGGCAGCGAGCGGCCACCCTCCCCTTCAGCCTCCGCCGCCTCCTCCCAACCCCAAAAACCCAACAAACCCAATAAACCCCAAAAACCCAACAAACCCAAAAAACCCAAAAAACCC
>REDL01000124.1 GCA_007693505.1 Desulfovibrionales bacterium
AGCCGCGGAATGGACCTTCTGGGACGAGAACATGCGCATGGGATTCCACGAAGTCGTCTCCTACGTGAAGGATCCCGCGTTCCAGAACGGAACCTGCGAGTACTTTCCCTTGGTCGTGAATCCGGCCAGCTGGAACGCTCTATCTCCAGAGTACAAGGAAATCGTCCTGGCCGCCCGAGACCGCATCCGCTATCTCTCGGCCATGGTCTATAACCATGAAATCATCGCACGCGAAAAGTGGAAAGACCTGCCGAACATCACCGTGGTTCGATGGACTCCTGAAGAGGAGGCTCAGGCCCGTAGCGTGGGACACAAGCTGGTGTACGAAGAGGCGCAGAAGAGCGCCGAAGGAAGAGAATTTCTGGAGATCTATCGAACGGCTCTTTGGGATCTGGGATACAGAGATGAAGCCAAGGAGTTGGGTTACGAGGAGTAGCATCCGTTCAGAATCCGCCTCAAGAGAAAATAAAAGGGCCGTCTCAGAGGGCGGCCCTTCCTGTTGAGGACTCAACTTCGGGCATGCGCAACCTGGATTGGTGCCTTCGCGGAAACGATTTTCGACACGACCAGAACCCGCCAGTTCCAAATTTTTCGATTACCTTGCCACTCTTGGATTTCTTTCGGAAAGGAGGTCATGGCATGGCAGAGTGCATCATCGACCATATTGCGGTAACCGCGTTCAGCCTGGAGGACGGAGTCAGGTTCATTCAGGAAACCCTGGGCGTTGCGCCAGAACCAGGCGGCGAACATCCGCAAATGGGAACGCATAACATGCTCCTGCGCCTCGGTGCGATGTGCTATCTTGAGGTCATCGCCCAAAACCCGCGTGCACCCCTTCCAGAACGCCCTCGTTGGTTTGCCCTGGATGAGCTTCGCGCCGATGCCCCACCGCAACTCTCAGCCTGGGTAGCCCGCACAGCGGACATCCATTCGGCAGTCGATTCCAGTACAGAGGAGCTTGGCGCCATTGAAACCATGCATCGCGGACCTTTGCAGTGGTTGATCACCATTGCGCCCAACGGACGTGTCCCCCTCGACGGAGTTGGGCCGGCGATCATAGAGTGGCCCCAGGACGTACATCCCGCCGCGAAACTTCATGACCACGGTCTTTCCCTGATCGAGCTGCAATTGATCCACCCCGACCCCGCCCGGGTCACCCGGCTGCTGAAATCCCTGAGCATATCCGGGCCGCTCACAGTCAGATCACCTGCATCCGGAACCACTCCACACCTGCGTGCTGTTGTGGAGACGCCTCACGGCCCCCGTGTTCTCTCCGTTGCTGCGAAGTGATAGCGTCTTTGCTGCGCTTCGCCCATCACCCTAAATCCAGCCATATTTGAGCCGAGTGCAAAAAGTGCTTTTTGCACTTGGCAGTGGTCAGTGACGTGTGGCTTGTGGTTTGTAAAACAGGAGGTTGCCGGAAGGTCTTGGGGCGTTGGCTTCGCCCCCAGGGACTTTTTGCACCGAACTCATATTTACTTGGCTCAAACTCGTGTTTCGCGAGCCCCTTCTGTGAAATTTTGCAGGACAATGGAGCGATAGGCCGTGCTCAACAGCCCTTCGCGACGCAATTTGCCCAGCTCCTCAGCCACTTTTTCCCTGGAAGCGCCGACAAGGTAAGCCAACTGACTCTGAGTGATGGGCACGCGAATAGCACCATTGGATTCCTTGCTCCCGAATTCCTCGGCTAATCGCAACAGTGTTCCGTTGACCCGCTCGGAAACCGATCGAAATGCCAAGTCTTCAAGGCGGGACTCCAGCTTGCGCATCCGCAAGCCAATCAGTTTGACCACCTTCAGGGTGACGCTGGAATGCCTGGCCATGATTTTTTGAAAATCCACGCGCGTAAAAATGCACATCAAGCCGTCTTCCAGAGCTGTAGCCATATGGCTTCGGGTTGCCTCCTCGGCCATGGCCAACTCTCCGAAAATTTCCCTGCGACCGAGGATATCCAGCGTCACCTCCCGTCCGTCGTCGTTGACCCGCGACAGTTTGACCCGCCCCTTCTTGATCAAGTATACATAATTGCTCAAATCGTCCGGAAGATAGATGATTTCTCCGCGATGAAACGGGGTCATTTTCGCCACGGCACCGATGGCCAGTTGTTCCTCGGGCTTCAGGGCGCTAAAGATGGCCGAGCTTTTGATGTACCAGAGCTTTTCTTCCACTCTATCCCCTCACTGTGCATGTCTGATCGGATTCCGAAGTGAGATGCCTGGCCTGTTTCATGGCCTGTTGAGCGCACCAATGACACCGGAACTGCAACCCCCTGACATCCTTCCCCATATGGTAATTCGGAACCATTTAACTTCCCCCCAGCAAACACTCCCAAGGAGAACCCCCATGCCCTACTTCAAATGCAGCAATTGTCAGAACACCCTCGAAGCCGAAACCCCTCCGGAAACCTGTCCAGCCTGCCAACAAAAGTGCGGATTCGTTGACGTGACCTGCTACACTCCGGAGTGCGGCGGCCCGGACTCTCAAAACGTCAATCCAGACATGTACCGCAACAAAAAGCACTCCGGAGAACCGCAGTCCTAAGGAACTGCCTCCAGCGCCCTTCACAACCCGGTCATCCGCCTCAACCGGCGGCCCCGCAGCATTTTTTGTGTTTTTTGCCGCTGCCGCAGGGGCAAGGTTCGTTGCGTCCAACCTTGGGCTGTTCCCGCCGAACAGGTTCCTTGGCCGCTGGAGCCCGTTGTTCCGTGCTGGAATATTGCAGTTTTTGGGGCTTTTCTTCGTGCTGGAACTGTTCCTCGCGGACCACGTTCAGCCGGAGATGGCACAGGTTACGCAAGGTGTGTTCCTTGATCAGGTGCAGCATTGTCTGGAACAGTTCAAATCCCTCGCGTTTATATTCCTGCTTGGGATCTTTCTGCCCGTAGCCCCGCAGGCCTATCCCGTCCCGAAGGCCGTCCATGCTCAGCAGGTGTTCCTTCCAGTCCCGATCCAGGCTGTCCAGCAGGAAATAACGGAGAATTTCCTGATAATGTTGTCCAGCGTCCGCCTTCAGCTTGTCCAGTACGTTCCGGACAAGATCCAGGGTTTCTTCCTGACTGGGCAGCTTGTCCTCGGGCAAGGGATGCACCCGCCCCAGACCGAATATTTCACCAAGCCGAGCCTGGACTTCCTGACGAGCCTCGTCCACTGCGTCCTTGTCCTGCAACGGCGCATAAATGTCCTCAACCAGATCATGCACAAAGGACTCGACCATTTCCTCCAGGTCCTTGCTGGCCATGATTTCCCGACGCTGGGTGTAGATCACTTCCCGCTGCTGGTTCATCACGTTGTCAAAATCCAGCAACTGCTTGCGGATTTCAAAGTTGTGAGCTTCCACTTTGCGCTGGGCGTTCTCGATGGCTCGGGAGACCATCCGGTTCTCGATGGCCTCGCCCTCCTGCAGCCCCAACCGCCCCATAAGCCCGGAGATTTTTTCTGATCCGAACAACCGCAGCAGGTCGTCATCCAGGGCCAGATAAAATCGGGAACTGCCAGGATCACCCTGCCGTCCGCTTCGACCTCGCAACTGGTTGTCGATCCGTCGGCTCTCATGCCGTTCCGTGCCGATAATGTGCAGGCCGCCAAGATCCACCACACCCTCTCCGAGCACGATGTCCGTGCCACGCCCGGCCATGTTCGTGGCAATGGTCACCTGCCCACGATGTCCGGCCATGGTGACGATCTCGGCCTCTTTTTCGTGATTTTTGGCATTGAGCACGCTGTGGGGAACACCATGGCGCTTGAGCAGCTTGGCCACGATCTCGGATTTTTCAATGGAGACGGTTCCCACCAGCACCGGTTGCCCCTTGCGGTACAGTTCGTTGATTTCCTCGGCAATGGCCTTGTATTTGTCCTCCTGAGTCTTGTAGATCATGTCCGGATGATCGATTCGGACCATCGGACGGTGCGTGGGGATGGCCGATACATCCAGATTATAGATTTCCTTGAACTCCACGGCCTCGGTATCCGCGGTTCCGGTCATTCCGGCCAGTTTGTCGTACATCCGGAAATAATTCTGAAACGTGATGGAAGCCAGGGTCTGATTTTCGGCCTGGATCTTGACGTGCTCCTTGGCCTCCAGAGCCTGGTGCAGACCATCGCTGTACCGGCGACCGGGCATGGTTCGTCCGGTAAATTCATCCACAATGACCACCTGGCCCTCGCCCACGATGTAGTCCACGTCCCGTTTGAACAGATGATGGGCCTTGAGAGCCTGCAGGATATGGTGCTGAAAACGAATATTCTTAGGATCATAGAGATTGTCCAGACCCAGTAATTCTTCGCAGTGGACTACGCCTTCGTCCGTGAGCAGGATGGCGCGCAACTTCTCGTCCACCGTAAAGTGATCTTCTTTTTTCAGTTTGGGAATCAGGGCGTTGACCTGCATATACAGTCCGGTGGAATCCTCGGCCGGCCCAGAAATGATCAATGGGGTGCGCGCCTCATCGATCAAAATGGAGTCCACTTCGTCCACGATCCCAAAAAACAGATCCCGCTGGACCAGGTGGTCGATGCGGAATTTCATGTTGTCCCGCAAATAGTCGAAACCAAACTCGTTGTTCGTTCCGTAGGTAACATCCGCACCATAAGCTGCTTGACGCTCTGGGTCAGTCAACCCGTGGAGGATCACCCCGACATCCATGCCCAAAAAACGATATAACTGCCCCATCCATTCCGCGTCCCGCCGAGCCAGGTAGTCGTTGACCGTGACGACATGCACCCCCTTGCCGGCCAGTGCATTGAGCACCACGGGCAAGGTCGCGGCCAGGGTTTTCCCCTCGCCGGTTTTCATTTCAGCGATCTTGCCATGATGCAGCACCACACCGCCGATCAACTGGGCGTCAAAATGCCGCATCTTCAAGGCTCGCCAGGAAGCCTCGCGCACCAGGGCGAACGTCTCCGGCAGCAAATCATCCAGCGAGCGACCGTTCTGGACCTGCTCTTTCCATTCCCGGATCTTGACCGGAAAATCCGCGTCATCCAGGTCGCGCATCGCTGTTTCATGACTGTTGGTGCTCTCCACCAATGGCTTCAGCTTTTTCAAATACCGCTCATTCTTGGAGCCGATTACCTTCTTGACGATAAAGTTGAACATGCAATTCTCCTTAGTATTCCGCGAATGCCCTGAAAGAGTCGAGGACGGGGGCTTGGTTCAAAGGTGTTCGAAAACCATGCAAACGACACGCTCAAATGCACGCCGTCTAATGAAGCCCAACCACAAGCACGGGATACACCATCCTGCTTGGGCAGGATGGCGGTACCGCGGATTCCGGATAGGCTCTCTCAATTACTCCGTGAGCAGCTCCAGCCAGTGGGCGACCGCCGTGCCCTGGGGAGCGGTAGCGGCAAGCTGGAGGATGCACCCGCTGCAGCCGGTAGCGACAATACTGGGTTCTTGGCCGGCCACCATGCCCCAGTAGTGGGCCGCAACCCGTTTGGATAACTTTGGTGCGCTGAGCTGCATCATTCCTCCCATTCCACAGCAGGTGTTTTTGGACTCGGCGAACAGCCTTGGCCCCAGTGAGTTGCGCAAAAACAACGCATCAGAATCTGGGTCAGTAGTGTGACACGGCTGGTGATAGACGATTTTCGTTTGGCCCACTGCCTGGTAGTTTTCAGGAACCAGCAAGGCACTCAGGGGCTGGACGGCAGCCTTCCAGGCCAACCGTTCTTCCTCATCCTGGAACGGGCTGGAAGAGGCGGCATAGCCACGCAGGGCTTTGGTGCAGGTAGCGCAGAGCGTAACCAGCGCCGGACGTCCTTGTTCCCGCCACAAAGCGACATTACGGGCCTGCATTTCCCTGAGCAAATGTGGCAATCCTGCCTGAGCCATGGTAAAACCGCAACAATGCCAATCCAGGGACCGATCCAGCTGGTTTCCCTTGAGGCCCAGCATCTTCCGGGCGTTATCCACCCACCATGGCCGGACGAACCGGGCGGTGCATCCGGGAAAAAGTACCGCATTTCGAGGAAATTCGACAGTTCGGGCTATCCGACGGAATACTCCCGGCACCTGATGTGGCCGGGACAACATCCGGAGGGCCTCAGTCGGCCCCTGGGCAATGTCCTTGGGAAGCAGTCCGGCACACCGTCCCAGAAAAGGCCAGAGTTGTCTGGCTCGACAAATCCAGGTGCGCCATAGCCAGCTTTGCCAGCCGGGATGGTCGGCTCGCACTTCCCGTAACATTTCCGGCAGGTTCCGCCCTTGGGGGCAGACCTGGGCACAACGCTCACACCCCAGACACAACCCCAAAAGTTTTCTTGAAGCCGACGCGTTCAACAGACTCTTTTGCGAACACGGCTGAAGACTTTTCTGCTCCAACGCTTGTCGCATCACCATGGACTTGCCCCTCGGGCTCAGTTCCTCACGATCCGTAGCAATAAACAAAGGGCAGGTATCCAGACACTTGCCGCACAGGATACAGGGCCGCGTCAAAGCTTCCGTGTCCGCGGGGCATGGCACCGCGGAATTGGCAGGAAACATCTGTTCTCTCATTGAAATCGAAGTCGTGATGGAAATCGATCAGGGGCCAGAGTGCCGGCGGCTCCGGAAAAAACTGCCCTGACGCAATATGACAACAGAGCGTGGGCAACGCTCAACTCAATATGCCTTGCCCGGGTTCATGATGCCCTTTGGGTCAAAGGCCCGCTTGATCAGGGAGAAGAGACCGCGTTCCACCGGGCCCACCTGACGATGCAGCCACTCGCGCTTGGTCAGACCCAGGCCATGTTCTCCGGAGAGGACGCCACCCAAGTGGAGCACCAGTTCCAGCACGGCTTTTCGGGCTTGACGAGCACCAGTCTGCTGTTGCTCCTGGGCAGCGTCGAACATGATGTTCACGTGGATATTGCCGTCGCCAAGATGTCCAAAGGTGAGGATGGGCAAATTATGCTTTTGAGCTATTTCCCGGATACCGAGAATGGCCTTTGCCACACGACCACGTGGCAAAGAGACGTCTTCACTGATTTTGTCCGGAGCCAGGCGAAAGGAAGCCGGATTGATCAGACGCCGTAACTCCCAGAGTCGATCTTCACCCAAAGTGTCCACCCCTTGCTCCATGAAAACCGGTTTTCCCTCTTCCAGGGCCCGGCGAACCAGAATCAACTCCTCCCGGAGCCCATCAGGACGCCCATCGCACTTGAGCAACAAGACCGCCTTGGTAGCCGCGTTCCAGGGGGGTGTGGCCGCCTGTGCGACGCAGCCCAAAACCTCCTCGGGCATCAACTCCATGGCCACGGGAAGAATCCCGGCTCGAAATACGGACCGGGAGGCAATCAATGCCGCCTCGAGAGACGGGTACCCGGCCATCAGGGAGGCCTGGGCCGGCGGCAAGGGCAGCAGTTTGAGGGTCAGTTTGGTAAAAAAAGCCAATGTCCCGGCAGAACCCACCAACAGGCGGGTCAGATCCAGTCCGACCACATTCTTGTGCGTCCTGGATCCCGTATGGATCATCTCCCCACCGGGAAGGACGGCCTCGATGCCCAGAACATAGTCCCGGGTCACGCCATACTTCACGGCGCGCATTCCCCCGGCGCAGGTGGCCGTGTTGCCGCCAAGGGTTGAAAACCGCACGCTGGCCGGATCCGGGGGATAATAGAGCCCCCGGGCCTGAACCTGGCGTTGAAAGTCCCCGGTAACCAATCCCGGTCCGACCTCGGCCGTGAAGTCCTCCTCCTGAATGGCCAAGTGGTTCATTGCCAAACAAGAAACCACCACCCCGCCGCCCTGGGGCACGCAACCGGCCACCACGTTGGTCCCCCGGGCCCGAGGAAAGACCGGAACGGCCTCCCGATGCGCCCAGGTCAACAACTCCCTGACCTGATCAAGAGAGCGCGGTCGCACCACAGCCCAGGGTTGGGCAAAACGACGGCTGGCATCCGCCCCATACACGCACGCTTCCTCTGGTCGCTCCAGGTAGTCGTCACCAGGGAACAATCCACGAAGTACGGCACGTTGGCCGGAAGTCAATTTGGGGGAAGACATGAAGTGAAGATTCGGATGTCAGGAGTCAGAATTCGGAGCGTCAGGTTCTGGATAGATGCTGTCACGGTGCCATCCAGGCATCGACGCTCACCTCTCCCTCGCCATGTCCCGCTCCACGGCCCGGCGTTTAAGATCCTCACGCTGGTCATGGTGCTTCTTGCCTCGAGCCAGACCGATCTCCAGCTTGGCCATTCCAGCCTTCCAGTACATCTTCAGGGGCACCACGGTCAGGCCTTTTTGTGCGGTTTTGGCACTCCAGGCAGCAATCTGATGGCGGTGCACCAACAATTTTCGTGGTCGCTCCGGTTCGTGCCCGGTGTGCACGGCATGGGCGTACGGCGCGATATGCACGCCCACAAGCACAGCTTCCCCATTGGAAAACCGCACATAACCGTCCTTGAAGCTGACCTTGCCATCCCGCAAAGACTTGACCTCCGAGCCCATCAAGACCAAGCCTGCCTCCAGGGTTTCCAGAATCTCATATTCGTGGCGGGCTTTCTTGTTCTGGGCGATCAGGCGCGTTCCATCAGATTTTGGCTTCATCAATACCCCTCGTCCAGCATGGAAGAATAAAACATAAGCTCCTTGGGGTGGCGACGAAAAATACTGTCCTTGACCAGCTTGTTGTTGCGACCCACGGTTTTGCTGGCCAGAACGTCCCTGAGCAGGGATTTGCATTCCTCCATGGTTGCCTGGCGGATAATGTGCTTGATCACAGGTACAGCCTGCGGATTCATGCTCAGACAGTCCACATGCATGCCCATCAACACCGGAATGCAGTAGGGATCCGCAGCCATTTCCCCGCAGATGCTCACCTCGATTCCAGCCCGATGGCCGGCATCCACCACATACTTGATCATCCGAACCAGAGCAGGGTGCAAGGGCTGGTAGAGGTAAGAGACAAAGGAGTTGGTTCGGTCGATTCCCAGGCTGTACTGGATCAAATCGTTGGTCCCGATGCTGAAAAAATCCACCTCGGTCGCCAGAATATCCGCCGTGATCATGGCCGAGGGCAGTTCGATCATGATCCCCACGGGCATCTCCGGATTATAGGGCAACCCTTGTTGCTTCAGTTCCATCTGCACACTGTGCAGTACGGATTTGACCTGTCGCAGCTCGCCCAGACCGGAAACCATGGGAAACATCAAGGAAATGTTTTCATGGACACTGGCCCGCAATATGGCCCGCAGTTGGATGCGAAACAGGTCCAGATGGTGCAGGCAAAAACGGACCGCCCGCATGCCCAAAGCCGGGTTCGCCTCATCCAGTCCACCGAAATGGTTCATGAACTTGTCCGAACCTACGTCAAGAGTCCGCAGCACGACCTTGCTGGGATACATGATCGACGCCAAGTCCTGATATTCTTCCAGCAATTGTTCTTCTTCCGGCAACTTCACCCGGTTCAGGTAGGAGTATTCGGTTCGATATAAGCCGACCCCCTCTCCCCCATTGCCCAGTACCGAGGAAACCTCCTCCAGTAGTTCAATGTTTGCGAATACCTTGACCCGATACCCGTCTATGGTTTCCGCGGGCAAGTGGCTGGAGCGAATAATACCGGCCTGATATTCCTCGAACTGGTATTTCAGGTCCGTGAAGCTGGCGAGCTCATCTTCGTCAGGCTCGATAATTATCCGGCCTTGCAAGCCATCGATGATGATCAATTGCCCGTCCTGGATGGTTTCCTCAAGGTCGGCAACACCGACAATGGCTGGTATTTGCATGGCCCTGGCCAGGATGCCGGTATGCGAGGTCTTGCCCCCGGTAACTGTGGCGAAAGCCATGATCTTGCCGACTTCCAGCTCAATCGTATCCGCTGGGCTGAGATCGTGGGCCAGGAGGATGATTCGCGTGTTGATGGAACGCAGGCTGTTTCCGGACTCCCCAAGGAGATATTGTTGGACCCGACCGGCCACAAGGCGTACGTCCTGGATGCGTTCCCGGATGTAGACATCCTCGATGCTGCGAAAAACAGCTTCAATGTCCGCGACGGCCTTCTCCAGAGCCCACTCGGCATTTAACTGCATGTCCCGGATGTACGCCTTGGCGGACTCCAACAGCTTTGGGTCCTGGAGCATCATGATGTGCGATTCGATAATCCGGGCGTGTTCCAACAACTCCGCCGGCACACGGCTCTGAATGGTTTCGAGCTCCGCCAAAGCCTGGGAAAAAGCCTGCTCCACCCGTACCAGTTCGCTCTGGACATCGTTGTCCGGAATATTTTGACGAGGAATGTTGCGCCCCCTGCCGCGATTTAAGAAATACGCTCGGCCCAGGGCCACCCCGGTGGAGACGGGAATCCCCTGGAGAACATGCCTGTCCACTAGCGCTCCTCTTCAAAACGGTTCAGAAACAGCTGCTCGAGCCGTTCCAGGGCGAGCTGGGCATCCTGCCCCTGGGCTTTCAATTCCACGGCGCAACCGGGTCCCAGAGCCAGAGTCAACAAATCGAGAATACTTTTGGCATCCACCTCCTGTTCCTGGGAGAGCAACGTAATCCGCGCGGAATACTTTTGGGCCTCCCGGGCCAGGCGCGCCGCTGGCCGGGCATGCAGCCCCAGTTCGTTGGCCACGAACACCTTTCGACTCACCACATCAAGTGCATCCATACTTCCGTCAACCTGATTTGGAGGTTTATTCGGCGGTGTATCTGGTTTACACCAGAGAAACACTTCCTTGTCGCATCTGCAGCACTCTGCTTCCTCATCTGATGTCTTCAGTCTCACATACCTCCATTCCAGGTACCCCAGAGTCCAATCCAGAGCACAAGAATGGCCGGTACAAACCAGAGCCGAGAGATGCGGAACCAGAATGAACCGAGTACGCTCAACAGAACCGCCGTGGTCCAAAAGATCCAGGACCACCAAGGTTCGCCGACATGACCCAGCTCCGGCCAGAGCAGCCACCATAGCATCAACAGCAGACCGGCATTGATCAGCTTGATCCGCTGGCTCCAATCGATGAGATTCCAGCGTTTCAAGCGGCTTAAAAACCCGATGCCTTCGCGGTAGCCACAAATAAACGTCATCAACTTGAAGAGTTGTACGCCCAGAAAGCAAAACATGAGCCACAGCCAGGCAACCCCGATCCATCCCGCGACAAGCAGCAGGGTCAACACAAGAACGCAAAAAACCAGCAGTGCCCCGCTGAAAAATGAATCACCCAACGCCGAAAGTGTGTAGGTGGTCGTGTTTTTGACCCGCAGCAACATGGGCGCCGGAAAGACGCCCCTGGAAATGTCCCGCTCCAAAGAGAGAAAAATACCCGCCAAAAGCGGTGTCCAGAAGGGATGGGTGTTGTAGTGCTGCAGTGCGCGTCGACGGGCCTTCTGCAGTTCTCGGGTATCCCGATGAATGCGGCGCAACCCTGGATCAAGGGTCAACGCCAAGCCGACATTTTGCATGCCCCGGGTATTGTAGTTCGCGCCAACAGTATATGTACGCAAAAAAATCGCCAGCATGTCCCGAAAGCTGGGATTCGGTGGTCGCGTCTCCGAAGTGCTCATGCTTTTTCCGGGAAGGATGCGGATCCTGGCCTGGAGAGGGCCATCAAACGGGCATAGATTTCCTTGGAAGACCACCCGTGAACCTTGCCTGCGACCCGTGCGGCCACTTCCTTTGGGGGGCCGAATCGCGCTTCCTTGGTCAGAAGTTGGTCCACTTCCGAGTCCAAGGTCTTGGGTGGAGCGCTGGGAGGACCAATCAAGACGGTCATCTCACCGCGATGATCCCACTGCATGTCATCATGGGCCTCCAATCGCCCTTGGATAATCTGCTCATGTTCCTTGGTCAATTCACGGGCGAGACAGAGTTCTCGGGGTCCAAAACACTCCAGGGCGATGCGCAGGGTTGCTCGCAAACGGGAATTCCGTTCGAAAAAAACCAGGGTCGTCGTCATGTCGGCCCAGGCATGAAACAATCGCCGTTGGCCTCCAGGCTGGCGAGGCAAAAAACCGAGAAAGGTAAATGGAGAGGGGGGGAGACCGGAGGCGCACAGGGCAGCCACAGGAGCGCATGGCCCCGGAACTGGGGAAACGAGGAATCCGGCGGTTCGACAGGCTCGGACCAATCGATAGCCGGGATCACCGATCAGGGGGGTGCCGGCATCGGAAATCAATGCCACGCTGTTACCCAGCTTCAACGCTTCAAGAACCGAAGGAATGCGGTCCTCTTCGTTATGTTCGTACAAACTGCGCATCACTCCGCTCGGAACGATCCCGTGACGTTGAAAAAACAATCCAGCCCGGCGGGTGTCTTCGGCCAGAATCAGGTCGGCATCCTGGATGACCTTGTGAGCCCGAGGCGAAAAATCACCAGGGTTGCCAAGGGTTCCGGCCACGACCCAGAGCCTGGGGGAAGGAAAAGGCATCGGGAATGTGCTCCAATCGGTATCCCTGCTTTGTGCGAACCACCGCGACAACGTCGAATCGGCAAGGACGTTTCCACCAGTCACGCTGACTAAGGTAGAAGCTGGCGGCCCGGGCCAGTTTGGTGACCTTGGAACGGGTCACGCTCTCGGTCGGGGATGTGCGGGCAACGTCTGCCCTGGTTCGAACTTCCACAAAGACAACGGTATCCCGGTCCAGGCAGACCACATCCACTTCTCCGGCCCGACAACGCCAGTTACGCTCCAGAATCTGGAAGCCCAATGTTTCCAAAAGCTGAACTGCGGCGTCCTCTCCGGCTTGGCCTTGGATCAGATGCCCGGCAACCATAGTTGTTCCGGAAGTTGCCCTGAACGGTGCTTCGGAAGCCCCTCCTGGCCCACACCTCTTCCAGGCGTAACCCCCTTGAAGGTCCGCCGATGAACCGGAGTCGGACCGTGGCGACGCAGGGCCTCCAGATGCCGGGCAGTGGGATAGCCTTTGTGGATCGCAAAGCCATAGCCGGGATGACGGCGGTCCAAGGCGGTCAGGAGTTTGTCGCGAAACGTCTTGGCCAATATTGAGGCCGCGGAAACAGCCGGAACCGTGGCATCCGCCTTGATGCGTGCTTGTTGCGGCAGGTCGAGCGGGATCCGATGCGGTCCATCAATGATCAATGCTTCCGGGGAAACCTTCAGCGTGCGAACCGCCCGAGCCATGGCCAGCAGGGAGGCGCGCAGGATATTTACCCGCTCGATTTCCCGCGGCCACGCCAGCCCCAGTGACCAGCAAAGGGCCTGCTCTCGGATGGCCAAAGCCATCCGCTCTCGTGCCTCAGCCCGGATTTTTTTGGAGTCCGTCAGGCCAGGCACGTCATGCGCAGCAGGAAGAATCACTGCGGCAGCGACCACTGGCCCAGCCAAACACCCCCGACCGGCCTCGTCCACTCCAGCAGTCAGAACGTGGCCGAGCGGCGCATGCACTCCGGACATGGACCGTCGTATTGGTCCAGACACGAGAAACGTTAATTGTCCCAGGCGTTCTTGGACTTGATTCGACTGGCCTTGCCCCGTAACTTGCGCAGGTAGAATATCCGGCTACGACGAACCCGGCCTTCGCTGAGAACGTCAACACGTTCGATGAAGGGAGAGTGCAAAGGAAAAATCCGTTCAACACCAACACCATCGGACATTTTGCGGACGGTGAACGTGGCGTTGGTGGTGCCGCGATGCCTGCAAAGCACCACGCCCTCAAACATCTGAATCCGTTCCTTGTCACCCTCGATAATCCGCACGTGGACCTTGACCGTATCCCCCGCCTTGAACGGTGGGATATCCATGCGCATCTGGGAATATTCAATTTTTTTCATCAAATCCATGACCAGCTCTCCTTATAAGTCGAATAATAAATCTGCCTGGGCACGAACGCTGAAATCAGTCTCAGCGCCGTGCCGGGGTAGTGCGCGACAATTGCAACGAATCAGCTTGCAACCTGCCCTGACAGGATTACCCATCATCACCCAGGATCCGATCCAGGATGATCGCCGCAGCTGCGCGTACTGATAGGTGGTTGTAATTGCTGAGCATACGTACCGGACGCAACGCTCCGGCACACTGTTCCTGCACTTCCGGAGCCAAGCCGTATCCAGTACCCAGAACCAAAAGCACCGGCTGGTCCTCCAGCAGTTCACGAACGTGCGAGAACGTCATACTACCACCCTCGCGAGCTGATGTGGCAACCAGCAGCGGTTGCCGACCACAGTGCCGAGTAATGGCCTCCGACGCCTGCTCTAAATTGTCCACGATCCGCACCAAACGCAGGGCTTCCCCACGATCCGGATTCGCCACGGCTCCAGGTCCACGCAACCAGTGATCCAGCAAACGGATAGCCAGCTGTTGCTGGTCCTGCAAGGGAGTGCAGACGAAATATCCCCCGATACCGTAGGTACGAGAACAGCGGGCAATATCGTGGATATCCAGATTTGTCAAAGAAACCGCCCCGCTCTGGCCGAACTTGTTCAGGACCGGTGCGTGCACCAGAGCGATAAAGCAGTTCCGGGCCACTCGCGGCCGCATTTGCGACAATGCCCGAAGATTCCGTGTGTCCTCGGGTTTCAGTACCGCTTCACGGAGCAGATCCGGGCGCAGTTCCAAAGTGGTGCGCAGGGCCTCCTTGCGACGCCACGCGGCTATTCGGGCGTGATCCCCGGAAAGCAACACTTCCGGTACGCGAACTCCCTCGAAGATCTCGGGCCGCGTATAGTGCGGATATTCCAAGACGCCGTGGACGAAACTTTCCTCGGCAAACGATTCCTGGTGTCCCATGAAGCCTGGAAGGAGGCGGGAAACCGCTTCAATGACCTGCAGTGCCGGCGTCTCTCCGCCGTTGAGCACTACGCCGCCAACACTGATTGGCTCCACGGGAAAAAGGGATTCCAGGCGATGATCAATCCCTTCGTACCGCCCACAGATCAAGGTCACCGCCTGTTCCCCTGCCAGGGAACAGGCCAGTTCATGATTCAGGGGGCGGCCTTTCGGGCAGAGCAGAGCCATCCTGCCCGGCTCTGCCAACGAGCGCAGGGCCATTGCCAACGGTGGCAAGGTCATGACCATCCCCGGCCCGCCTCCGTAGGGACGGTCGTCCACGGTGCGGTGGCGATCCTGGGAAAAGTCCCTGGGATTGACCAGCCGGATCGTGATCAACCCTTGTTCCAGTGCCTTGCCCAGGAGGCCGCAATGCAACACCGAAGCAAAAAACTCCGGGAAAAGTGTGACAATATTGAATTGCATGATTTGGCCCTGACAAAGAGCAAGCCTGTCGATTACCCGCCGAGAACGTTCTTTCGGCGTTCCGTTGCGTTGTCCTCACCCAGATACAGCTCCAGCAGCCCTGGAGGTGGATCAATGCACGCGGTCTTGGTGTCTGTATCCAACGCCAAAATGAAGTTCGGATGAGCCGGGAACAGGACCTCCTTCTCGGCCGCGGTACGAATTGTCCAGACCTCTTGCCCGGCATTGATCGATACAGCGGTGATTCGCCCCAGGGATTCCTTGGATGGCAAAGCAACCTGCATGCCGACCAAGTCATGCAAAAAGACGTCTTCCTCGGAGACTCGCGGCAGGTCTTCGGGCCGAACCAGCAATTCGGCTCCGCGCATCCGCTCCACCTCGTCCCTTCCCTGGATCTGTTCCAGGGACAGGAGTATCCGCCCATTATGGCTACGCTGAGAGACCACGCCGACCCGTCGGGCACGTTCTCCGGGTGCTCGCCGAAGATAAAGGCGGGAAACTTGGCTAAAAAAATCAGGGGAGTCCACGTGCATCTTGACGCTGAACTCCCCCTTCAAGCCGTGCGGCTTGATAATCTCGCCGACCAGGACCAATGATTGCTCTGGCATGTGCGCCAATCCTCGCTGATGTCCGACCAGCTCTTCGTCACCCTCGCCGCACTCCTGATCAAGCCCGGAGGCCCTCAACGCATCCGCCCCGATCAGTTTACTCGACAATTTCCAAGGCCACCCGCTTTTCGGCTTTGTTGGAAGCCGCGGCGAGAATCGTACGCAGTGCCTTGGCCGTACGACCCTGCTTCCCGATGACTTTACCGAGGTCTTCCTTGGCCACACGGAGTTCCAGGACCGAAGACTGCTCTCCGTCAACCAGGGAAACCTGAACGGCTTCGGGATGATCCACCAGCGAGGTGGCAATGTACTCGATGAGTTCCTTCATAACAGCTTCACTCCCTTCCCAAAGCCTCTCCAGCGCCAGAGGCGACTCCATGGCTGCCCATGGAAGTCCTGGGCATCATCTGCTTCAACGTCGGGCAATCGTTATGGAGTAGGTTGATGAAAACCCACCTTGGTCAACAACGAGCGGACCGTATCCGTGGGTTTTGCGCCTTTAGCCATCCACTCCCGGACCTTGTCGGTGTCGATCTTGATTTCGTTGGGCTCTTTCATCGGATTGTAGTACCCTAGAAAATCCAAGGCGCGGCCGTCACGGCGGGTTTCGCTATCCAGGGCCACGATGCGGTAAAACGGCTTCTTCTTGGAGCCCATCCGGGTCAGTCTGATTCGCATTGCCATTGTTGCTGTCCTCTTTGCTGTTTGGTCGTACCTGTTGAGATGAAAAACATGCACCACATCACGGGACAATTCTCCATGTGTGGTCACCGACGCTTTTTTTTGCGCCGCTCCTTCTTTTTCTTGGTCATGGAACGTGTTGCCGTGGCAGGCATTCCTGCCGGAAGACCTGGAGTTCCAGGACCGGTCGGCATTTTCAGCCCTCCGAGTCCACCGGTCGGCATCTTCATGGCGCCGGGCCCACCTCCAGCGGTCATTTTTTTCATCATTTTCTGCATCTGTTCAAAATTCTTCAGCAACGCGTTCACATCCTGAACCTTGACTCCGCTGCCTTTGGCCACCCGGAGTTTGCGTCCCGCATTCATCAGTTTGGGATTCTTTCGTTCCATGGGGGTCATGGAGTTGATGATCGCCTCCATCCGGCCCATCTCTTTTTCTGGCATCTTCATCTCGCCCATCTGCTTGCGCAAATCCCCCATCCCCGGAATCAGCTTGAGCATGCCTTCCAGGGAACCGAGTTTGCGCAGACGGCGCATCTGGGTTCGAAAATCTTCCAGATTAAATTCGGCCTTCTGCATCTTTTGCTGCAGGGCCTCGGCTTCCTGCTGATCAATGGAGCCCTGGGCTTTCTCGATCAACGACAGGATATCTCCCATCCCCAGGATGCGAGAGGCGACCCGATCAGGATGAAACACCTCAAGATCGCTGGCTTTTTCGCCCATGCCCACAAATTTGATAGGCTTGCCGGTCACGGACTTGATGGACAGTGCCGCGCCACCTCGGGCGTCGCCCTCCATTTTGGTCAGCACGACTCCGGTCAGATCCAGCCGTTCATCAAACGAGACCGCCACATTGACCGCGTCCTGGCCGGTCATGGCATCGGCCACAAAAAGGATTTCCTGAGGGCTGACAGCCTGTTTGATGGCCGCGAGTTCATCCATCAACGGCGCATCGATATGCAATCGGCCAGCGGTGTCCACCAGAACCACGTCCAGCCCTTGACGCACAGCCTCGTCACGGGCCTGAAGGCAAATATCCACGGGGCGCATTTCCGGAGTGGACGGGAAGGCCGGCACGTCCAGCTGGGAGGCCAACTTGTGCAGCTGGTCGATGGCCGCAGGGCGATAGACATCCGCGGGCACGAGATACGGTGTGCGTTTCATCCGCCGCAAATGCAGGGCCAACTTGGAGGCCGTGGTGGTCTTTCCTGATCCCTGCAGCCCCACCAGCATGATCACCGCCGGGGGCTTCCCCTGAAGTTGCAACCCCAGGTGTTCACCGCCGAGCAGCTCAATCATTTCGTCATGGACGATTTTGACCACCTGCTGGCCGGGAGTCAGGCTGGAGAGTACATCCTGGCCCATGGCCCGCTCCCGAACCCGATCCACAAAGTCCTTGACGACCTTGAAATTGACATCTGCCTCCAGCAGAGCCAAGCGCACTTCGCGCAAACCCTCCTGGATGCTTTTCTCATCCAAACGGCCGTGACCGCGGATTTTTTTGAAAACGGACTGTAGACGATCCGCGAGACTGTCGAACATGAAGAATCCAGGGTTGTTGCTTCGCAAGACAAAAACGAAAACATATGCAAATATCGGACAGCCAGTGCAGAGTCAACCGCCTGTGCCGGTCGGGAGCAAAATTTCCTTCTTTCTCCTTCGGCAAGCCCATTTTCCGTACGTATCAAGGTTACTGAAATGGCTCCACACATGGGACATGCCTGCAAAGATCGTGAAGTGCATTTTTCTATTTTTTGTGATCGGACCTTGCTAAAAAATACGTTTTTTGCAAGATTCTCACCGCACAAACGGACATGCACGTACTGGCACATAGCGGCCTTCCCGAGACAGCAACAAGGCGTGACAACAAAAATTGCATGTTCGGCATCTCTCTTGCTTAGATGATCTGTTCGGCGACCTCGCGCCAACATGTTACCACGGTTTTTGTTTATATCCCATAACTCTTGCTCGGAGGACCCCCAATGATCAAAACATCGTTCTCGCCCTGGCCCCGAATTCTGCGCCCACTTTGCGCACTCTGCCTGCTTCTCCTGCTGGCCGCTCCAGCTCTGGCCCAGACGCCGCTGCGATTCACCCTGGACTGGAAGTTCGAGGGTCCCATCGCCCCCTACCTGCTGGCCCATGCCAGGGGCTACTTCGCCGAGGAAGGCCTGAACGTGACCATCGATTCCGGGACCGGCTCGGCCGGCGCCGTGAACCGGGTCGCCTCCGGAGCCTACGACGTCGGCTTCGCGGATATCAACGCCATGATCGAGTTCAACGTGAACAACCCTGAGCAGGCCCTCAAGGCCGTGCTCATGATTTACGACCATCCGCCCTTCGCCATTTTCGCGAAAAAAGAAAGCGGCATCCTGACCCCGGCCGACCTTGAGGGCAAAACCCTGGGGGCGCCCGTCTTCGACTCTCCGCGTAAGACCTTTTCCGCCTTTGCCGCAGCCACCGGCCTGGATGCCGACGCCGTGACCTGGACCTCCATGGATCCGCCCCTGCGCGAGCCCATGCTGCTGCGCGGGCAAGTGGATGCCATTTCCGGCTTCTATTTCACCAGTCTGCTCAACCTGGACAACCTGGGCATTCCCGCCGAGGACCTGACGATCTTTCTCTATCCGGACTACGGTGTAAATCTTTACGGCAACGCCATCATCATTTCCCCACAGCTTGCCGCCCAGCCCGAGGTGGTCAAGGGCTTTCTGCGCGCCGTGGTCCGCGGCTGGGCCGAAACTCTGGAGGACCCAGCAGCGGCCATCGCCTACGTCCGGCAGCGCGACGGTTTGATCGACGTGGACCTGGAAACCCGGCGGCTAAAACTGGCCATTGAGACGAGTGTTGCCACGGAATTCGCCGCGGAAAACGGCATGGGCGACGTGGACGACGAACGTCTGAACAACGCCATTGCCGAAGTCGTGAACGCCTTCAACCTGCCCGTGAGCCCGGCACCGGAAACCGTTTTCGACCGCTCCTTCCTGCCTGACCAGGAAGCCCGAAAGATATTCTAACCCATGACAGCACAAGCAGACCACGCTGACCCGCACGGCCAAACCGGCCGTGCGGGTCTCTTCGTCGAGATTAAAGACGTCGACCTGGCCTACGGGGAGGATGCCGAAAGCCTGGCCGTCCAGGGCCTCAACCTGGATATCCGCGAAGGGGACTTCGTGGCCGTGGTCGGTCCCTCCGGGTGCGGCAAGTCCACCCTGCTCAAACTGGTCACCGGCCTGATGCCTCCGACCCAAGGCGCGGTCTACGTGGACGGCAACCGGGTCAACGGCACGCTGTCCTTCGTGGGTATGGCCTTCCAGAACCCCACCCTCCTGCCGTGGCGCAACACCCTGCGCAACATCATGCTCCCCCTGGAAATCGTGGAGCCGCACCGGAGCCGACTGCGCAGGGAAAAAGTCGCGTACCTGGAGCACGCCCGCAATCTGCTGCGGACCGTGGGCCTGGCACCCTATGAATCCAAACATCCCTGGGAACTCTCCGGCGGCATGCGCCAGCGGGCCAATCTCTGCCGTGCCCTGATCCACGACCCCCGCCTGCTGATGCTGGACGAACCCTTTGGAGCCCTGGACGCCTTCACCCGCGAGGAACTCTGGTGCGTGCTGGCCGATCTGCGCCGCGCCAAACAGCTCACCGTGGTCCTGGTGACCCACGACCTGCGAGAGGCCGTATTCCTTGCGGACACGGTGTACGTCATGAGCAGCCGCCCAGGGCGCATCGTCCACAGCCGCCGCGTGGATCTGCCCGGAACGCGCACCCTGGAAACCTGCTACGAACCGGCCTTCGTGGACATCGTCCACGAGCTGCGCGGCCACATCGAACGTGTGCGCTGCGACGGCCCTCAAGGAATCGCCGATGTCCCCACTGCGTAAAAACCTGGAACGCTTTTCCCCGGTCATCGTCACCGTGGCCATGTTCGTGGCCTGGGAAGCCGTGGCCCGTTTGGCCAAAATCCCCAGCTATATCCTGCCGCCGCCCAGCGAGGCCGTGATGGCCGGCTACGAGTTTGCCGGACCCATCAGCAAACACGCCCTGCAGACCTTGTACACCACCTTGGCCGGGTTCGGCTTGGCCGTGGTCTTCGGACTGCTTGTGGGCGTGATCATCGGGTCATCCAAACTGCTCTACCGGGCCTTTTACCCCATCTTGATCGGCTTCAACTCCGTACCCAAGGTGGCCCTTGTCCCTCTGCTGGTGATCTGGTTCGGCATCGGTACGGTCCCGGCGATCATCACCGCGTTTTTGATCTCCTTCTTTCCCGTGGTGGTCAACGTGGCCACCGGCCTGGCGACCATTGAGCCGGAACTGGAGGACGTGCTCCGAGTTCTGGGCGCGTCCAAGCTCACCATTCTGCTCAAGGTGGGCATCCCCAATTCCCTGCCCTATTTCTTCGCCTCGCTGAAGATCGCCGTGACCCTGGCTTTCGTCGGATCAGTGATCTCCGAAACCGTGGCCTCCAACGCGGGCATCGGCTACCTGATGATGTCCGCCAGCGCCCGGTTCAACGTACCCCTGGTCTTTGCGGGGCTGATCGTCATCGCGGCCATGGGTATCGGGATGTACGCCATCTTCGCGACCCTGGAAAAACGGACCACGGGCTGGGCCTTCCGAAGCTAACTCTTCACCAAGGAAACGTTCATGACCACGGGCCACGCCGCCACGCCGCCGTTTCCCCAAGGCCCCTTCGTCACCCACGCCGTCTGCCAAATCTGTGGCAGAACCGTCGCCCCCAGTGACATGGGCTACGTCTGCCCGGACCATGCCGGAGACCTCAAGGACGAGGGCATCCTGGATCTGCGCTACGACTACCAGGCGGCCCGATCCGCATTCACTCCGGAACTCCTGACCCGGGGGCCCCAAACCCTGTGGCGTTACCGCTCCCTCCTGCCCCTGCCTCTGGAAGCCGAAACACCGCACCTGACCGTCGGCTGGACGCCCCTGTACGAATCACCGCGCCTAGCCAAGCTGCTGGGCGTGGCCCGGGTGCTGATCAAGGACGAGACCCACCAGCCCACGGCCTCGCTCAAGGACCGGGCCAGCGCCCTGGCCGTTGCCCAGGCCAGGTCCATGGGCCTGACCACCGTGGCCTGCGCCAGCACGGGCAACGCCGCCGCGGCCCTGGCCGGCATGGCCGCATCCATGAACCTGGAATGCATGATCTTCGTCCCGGCCTCGGCTCCCCAGGCCAAGGTGGCCCAACTGCTGGCCTTTGGTGCCCGGGTCTTCACCGTGCAGGGCAGCTACGACGACGCCTTCGACCTGTGCATGGCCGCCTGCCAGGTCCGCCCCTGGTACAACCGCAACACCGCCTACAACCCCTTCATGACCGAGGGCAAAAAGACGGCGGCCTTTGAAATCGCCGAGCAGTCCGGTTGGGAGGTCCCGAACCGGGTCTTCGTCGGCGTGGGCGACGGCTGCATCATCGGCGGCCTGCACAAAGGCTTCGCCGACCTGAAAGCCCTGGGCCTGACCACCCGCCTGCCCCGACTGATGGGCGTTCAGGCCGCGGGCAGCGACTACCTCCACCAAGCCTGGCACAACAACGAAGACCCGCTGACCAAACCCGCCATCCCGGCCCACACCGTGGCCGACTCCATCTCCGCCGGCCTGCCCCGCGACCGCCTCAAAGCCCTGGCCGCGGTCCGGGAAACCCACGGCGCGTTCATCAAAGTGGACGACCCAACCATCCTCCACGCCATCCCCACCCTGGCTCAAAACACCGGCGTCTTCGCCGAACCGGCAGGCGCTGCGGCCCTTGCCGGCGCCCTGACCGCTGGCCAAGCCGGAAATCTTTCCTCCGAGGAAACCATCTGCCTGCTGATCACCGGCTCCGGCCTAAAGGATGTCGCCTCGGCCATTCAGGCCTGCTCGGACAGGAACCTTACGCCGATGTCGGTTCCTGTTGGCCGGAAAGGTCTGGATCAAGTCTTGGCGGCCTTGTCTGCGGAGGAGTAGCTCTGCCTAGAGTTGTCATCGAGCCGAAAGAACACCCGTCCTCGCGAAGAAGGAGAGGGCTATCCTTACATCTGTATAATCAGTATGTTCCGATGAATATGGGAAAGGAATGAAGAATCAATATTTCGGAGATATCAACGACTATCGAAAATACGGCTTACTACGGGCTATTGCTCAATGTAGTCGGCTTCGTCTGCTGGTTGCGTGGATGCTTACTCCCGACGATGGAAGCACGGACGGCAAATTCATTTCCTATCTGGATAACCCGACAAAATGGGCGCATCACGATCCTGTTCTCTTTCAGAGATTGAAAGAGCTCGTGGATTCCAACCAGCAATGCCAAGTGCACATGATCGAAACATCGGATCTCATCCGAATCGCTGGTTATTTTTCAGCAAAAGTACCTGATGCCGCGCTTGAGCGTTTAAGTTGGTTTAAGTCGTTAATGGACGAAGCGAGGGTGCATGATTTCGTATTCTTAGATCCAGATAACGGACTCGAAGTGAAATCAAGGCCCTATGGTGCGAAGAACTCATCGAAATTTCTGTATTGGCGGGAAGTTGAAGCGCTTTGGTCATCAGGAAAATCTCTATTGATATACCAGCACTTCATCCGTGAGAAGCGGACTACGTTCATTCAGCGCATGCTTGAGGCACTACGCAGAGCAACGCCCGGATCGTTCGTCGAAGCTTTTTCTACACCTCATGTGGTATTCCTCATGGCATTGCAGCCTAGCCACCATTCAATACACTGGCCGGTTGTTAATAACGTCCAAGAGCGGTGGGCAGGCCAAATTCAGCACTGGGATTTAACTATTTCCAAATAAAGCTACCACCATAAGAACCTAACCCTCTAACATCGAAAGGCTTCACACAAAACAGAGAACAACCCTTGCACCCCGTCAAAGTCCATCGTGACCATCTCCACGAACTGACGGACCTGCCCAACATCGGGTGGGGGGTGAGCACATGACAACGAAAAAACGTGAAATTGAGGTGATGGATGCGCGAATCACCATCTTCCGGTTGGCCGAAAGAGATTTCATCTCACTCACCGACATCGCCCGCCACCGAGATACTGAGCGGTCCGACGATCTGATTCGGAACTGGATTCGCAATCGGAACACCCTGGAATTTCTCGGGATATGGGAGCAGATCCACAACCCCGATTTTAATTCCGTCGAATTCGACGGGTTTAGAATGCAGGCAGGTCTCAACAGCTTCACCCTGGCGCCGAAGCAGTGGATTCAACGTACTCAGGCCAGGGGGATTGTTTCCAGGGCGGGGCGTTACGGCGGCACCTTCGCCCACCGTGACATCGCCTTCGAGTTCGCCTCGTGGGTGTCAGTGGAGTTCAAGCTCTACCTGATCATGGAATTTCAACGGCTCAAGGAGACCGAGCAGGCGCAGTTGGGCTGGGACATTAAACGCAATCTAACCAAGATCAATTACCGCATTCACACCGATGCCATCAAGGCGAACCTCATCCCGCCGGAATTGACCAGGCAAGAAGTCAATTTCGTCTATGCCAGTGAGGCGGACGTGCTGAACATGGCGCTTTTCGGCATGACGGCCAAACAATGGCGGGATGCGAATCCCAAGGGAAAAGGCAACATCCGCGACCAAGCCAACGCTGCCCAGTTGGTCTGCTTGGCCAATCTGGAAAACTTGAACGCGCTTTTCATCAAGGAAGGAATCAAGCAACCTGAGCGACTGCGAAAGCTGAACCGCATTGCCATCGAACAAATGGCAATCTTGACCACCGACCGGAGCATCAAACGACTGGAAGGTGGGGTCATCAATGACTCCTCAAGGTCTATAGATTAATTCCTGGTTGAAATATCTCAACAGTCCACGCACAGCATACAGCCAAGGAGCCTCCTTTGCACCCCGCCAAAGTCCACCGCGACCATCTCCACAACCTGACGGATCTGCCGAACATCGGGCGGGCCATGGCCGAGGATCTTCGGCTTTTGGGCGTTCACCGGCCCGAACAACTCAAAGGCCTGGACCCGCTGGAAATGTATGAACGCCTCCAGACCATCACCGGCAAACGGCAAGATCCATGCATGCTCGACGTGTTTCTTTCCGTGACCAGGTTCATAAACGGCGAAGCGCCCCGTTCCTGGTGGGAATATACCCAGGAACGCAAACGGATGCTGGAATCTATTCGCTGAAATCCAGGCGGTGAGCGCCAACGGACCATTATGACCGGTACACCACGGCCTGACGCCCCTTGTCGGTCAAGCGATATTTCTGCAGGCGGCTGTTGGGCTTGTCGGGAATGGTCATCTCAATCAGCCCGTCGGCCAGGGCCGGTTTGAGGTAGCGCTCGCGGAACGATTTCCGGTCCGAGAGGCCCAGGGCCATCTGTAACGCTTCTCGGCCCATCTCGCCCTGAATCACCGCCAGCAAATCACCAACTTGGGGGGTGACTTGAGGGGCGACTTGGGGGGCGAAGGTGGTCACGGTCTCCAGGATCATCCGCAACATGAAGGCGATGAAGGGCGCGGAATCGGTCTGATTGGTGCTCTCCCGCAAGACCTGGTAATACTCTGCCTGGTGCTCAAAGATCAGGCTTTCCACCGGGATATCGGCGAACAGGGGATTCCAGCTGGCGAGAATCAGGCTCTGCCACAGCCGCCCCATCCGGCCGTTGCCGTCGGCGAAGGGATGAATGAATTCGAATTCGGAGTGAAAGACTGAGCTGGAAATGAGCGGATGGGCTTCGGTGGCGCTCAACCAGGCGAACAGGTCGGCCATCAGCCGTGGCGCCCGGCCGGCGGGTGGCGCCATGTGGATCACCTCTTGGCCCGCCATCACTCCCACGCCACCGCGCCGGTACCTTCCCGCTTCGTCGATAAGGCCGGACATCAAAATTCGATGCGCCTCCAGCAGATCCTTTTCCATCCTGGGCTTCCAGGTATCAAAACGTTCATAGGCGGCCAACGCGTTCTTCACCTCTTGCACCTCACGTGGCGGAGCGATGACCCGTTTGCCCTCCAAGATGGCGCTGATCTACGCCTCACTCAGGGTGTTGCCCTCGATGACCAGCGAACCATGAATGGTGCGGACGCGATTGATGCGCCTCAAACGGAGCGCACGGGCCTGGTCCCTGAGCACGGTCAGCCGCCCGACGGCCTCGCTGATTGCGGCGACCCGGTTCAGGATTTCCGGGGTGATGGTGAAGGGCGGCTGGTATTTCATGTTGCCTTCCTGACTGTTTGAAATAGCCGGCTCCGCTGACTCATGCCGGGATTTGGGGAGATGGAAGCAGGCTGGAACCAATGCGAATCACCCCAATGCCCGGTTGCTGGCTGAAATAGCGACAGCTACCGTGCCGTCCATGCTTGAGACTCCTCCCCGCCCTGCTTGAATTTCTCAACAGATGTCCGTCTCGCATTCAATAATGCAGAGAAACCCCGGCCCGCCCTCCTCAAGCCATTAAGGCTTGAAGCACGCTCCTTCTGCTGGTAACTACCCGAGACAGCCTGCCTGAGAATCCACCCTCCCCGACACACGGGCGGCTCCGCTTTGCAAGCGGTGGACGATACGACACCGATCCCACCAACATCTTTACTGCAAAAGGAACTCATCATGTCCGCGGCCATCGATCTGACCATCAATCAAGCCGGGCTGGACCGGGCCGTGGACCGGGCCCGGGAGCGCGGCATCATCATTCCCACCTTTGCCCAGATGCGCGACCCGCGAACCATCCCCGCGGCCATCCGTGAGAAGCTGGCCCGCCTCGGTCTCTGGGACCTGGACCCGGCCAACCTGTTCCGGATCACTTGGCGCAACGAGCCCACGGCCTCGGGCGGCGGCTTCGGCGGAGTCAACCATCTGGTTCTGCCGCCGGAACTGACCGGCGCTCCCTGCCGGATCATGGTCCTGACCGGCAAGTGGTTCCCCACGGGCGCGCACAAGGTCGGCGCGGCCTTCGGCTGCCTGGTGCCCCGGCTGGTCACCGGCCAGTTCGACCCCACCACCCAGAAGGCGGTCTGGCCCTCCACGGGCAACTACTGCCGGGGCGGGGCCTATGACTCGGCCCTGCTGGGCTGTTCGTCCATCGCCATCCTGCCCGAGGGCATGAGCCGGGAGCGCTTCGAATGGCTGACCAGGGTGGCCGGGGAGATCATCAAGACGCCGGGGTCGGAATCCAACGTCAAGGAGATTTTCGACAAATGCCATGAGCTGCGGGCTTCCGGCGACGACGTGGTCATCTTCAACCAGTTTGACGAGTTCGGAAACTACCTCTGGCACCACGAGATCACCGGCCCGGCCCTGGAAGAGGTCCTGACCGGGCTGACGGACAAGCCCTCCCGGATTCGCGGCCTGATCCTGGCCACCGGCTCGGGCGGGACCCTGGCCGCCGGGGACTACCTCAAGGCCCGCTTTCCGGCCCTGAAAATCGCGGCCTGCGAGGCCAGCCAGTGCCCGACCCTGCTCTTCAACGGCTTCGGTGAGCACCGCATCGAGGGCATTGGCGACAAGCACGTGCCCTGGGTGCATAACGTCAAGAACACGGACATGCTCCTGGCCATCGATGACGAGGCTCCCATGCAGCTCATCCGCCTAGCCAACGAGGAGGCCGGGCGCGAGTACCTGACCTCCCGGGGCATAAACCCGGCCCTGGCGGAGCAGCTGGACCTGATCGGCATCTCCGGATGGTCGAACATCATTGCCGCGGCCAAGTTCGCCAAATGGTTCGAGCTGGGGCCGGACGACCTGGTGGCCACCGTGGCCACGGACTCCATGGAAATGTACGGCAGCCGCCTGGAAGAACTGACCGCCGAGCGCGGCCCCTTCACCGCCACGGACGCCGCCGTGGCCTTCGAGCGCCACCTGCTGGGCCAGGGGCTGGACAACATTCTGGAGCTGAACCACTGGGACCGCAAACGCGTCCACAACCTGAAGTACTTCACCTGGGTCGAGCAGCAGGGCAAGACCTACGAGGAAATCCAGGCCCAATGGCACGACGAGGACTACTGGACCGGGATCCCCCGCCAACTGGAGGAGATCGACCGGCTGATCGAGAAGTTCAACGAGCGGGTGGGGTTGTTGGCTGAGCTTGGGTAGATATGCGGTGCACCCCGCCCGAACGTCGTTTAAGCGATTTTGAGTCGGTTCACCGTTGAGGTTCGTCTTTGAGGACGAGGATATCCATGAAGAGTGGTGCCAAACCTTTGAAACTGTCGGACATTGCCGACAGTATCCGAATTGATCCTCGGAAACTGACTCAATACGCGCTTAATCCAGATTCTCCGCTCGGACGGCACAAATCCGTACTTTTTGAAAAAGTACTCGGCTTTACGCAAGACAACTATTCAGAACTGCTGCGCCAGCTTGAGTGCGGGGCAAAGCGATCGGAGATTTCCTTCCACGACGAGGACACATTTGGAAAGCGTTACACCGTGGACATTCTGGTGCATGGAACGGAAGGTCGCTCTGCCGTCGTGAGAACCGGGTGGATCATCCCTCCTGGAATGACGGTGGCTCATCCGCAACACTTTATGTGAGGAAGAAATCATGATGCCGGATATAGGAGACATCATTGAGGTTGTCGCGGATATTCCGGAAAAGAATTTGCGAGCCGGAATGCGGGGAGCCGTCGTCCATGGTCACGGTAGCGATGTTTACGAAATCGAATTCATCGACGACGAGGGTGAAACGCTCGACTTTTCGGCTTTGCACGCGAATCATTTCATCGTCGTGTGGCGAGCCCAAACTCGACAATGGATTCCCGTTGCGGAGCAGACCTCCGCGCTGGTTGCCGGCCTGCCCGATGACGCAGCAAGACAGGTGCTCAACTTTGCGCGCTTTTTATCCGTTCAATCCTGTCTCGCTCAGAGCCAAGCATCCTCAAATGCTTTAAGTGCTCAAGGCCAGCATCATACACCTTCAGCCAAGCATCCGAGGTGAGTTCTCAAATTGAAAGCAGGATCAACATGCATCGCATCCGTCAGGCTAATTCCGAACGTAACCATAGCCTAAGACAACGATTCGAAGCCCCTGATGCTGAATGAGGAAGGTTTGCAATGTTGAGGGAGTTCAATGTGGTGATTGAGCTGGACGAAGACGGTTATTATGTCGCCTCGGTTCCAGCCCTCCGCGGATGCCATACCCAAGCGAAATCGCTGTACACACTGATGAAACGAATCAAAGAAGCTGTCGAGCTGTGTTTGGCAGTTGAGCCCCATGACCTCTTGCCCTCCCCCTGTGCACCAGCGCCAAAAATCAGCCTCTAAAGCAACCCTGGACATCACCATGAACATCATCCTCAACAACACCCCCGCGACGTACGACGGCGACCCGGAGCGCTCCCTGCTCACTTGGCTACGGGAGGACCAGGGGCTGACCGCGGCCAAGGACGGCTGTTCCGGGCAGGCGGCCTGCGGGGCCTGCCTGGTTGAAGTGGACGGACGGGCAGCCTTTGCCTGCGCCACGCCCATGCGCAAGGTGGCGGGCAAGCGCGTCCTGACCCTGGAGGGTTTTCCGGAAGACCTGTGCCGCGTCCTGGGCCGGGCCTTTGCGGAAAAGGGCGCGGTGCAGTGCGGCTTCTGTACGCCGGGCTTTCTGACCCGGACCAAGCTTTTGCTGGAACAAACCGCCGAACCCTCCGTCGAAGAGGTGGTCAAGGCCGTGCGGCCGCATCTGTGCCGGTGCACCGGGTACGTGAAGATCGTGGACGCCATTCTGGAGGCGGCCCGCGTCCTTCGTGGCGATGTCTCCCCGCGCTTGGATGCCGGCACGCCCGTTCTCGGCGCCAGTCCCGTCCGCTACGGCGCGTTCGAACGGGCCGTAGGTACGCAACGTTTTACCGACGACCTCCGCTTTCCGGGCATGCTCCACGGCGCGCTGCACTTCAGCGCCCATCCCCGGGCCCGGGTCGTGGCCATTGATTCCAGCCAGGCCCTGGCCGCGCCGGGCGTGGTTCGCGTGCTCACCGCGGCGGACGTTCCCGGGGAGCGCACCGTGGGCATGATCGTCCCGGACTGGCCCATGTACGTGGCCCCGGGGGAAACCACCCGCACCGTGGCCGACGTGCTGGCCTGCGTGGTGGCCGAGACCAGGGAGCAGGCCCGGGCCGCGGCCGCGCTGATCCAGGTGAAGTACGAGGTTCTGGAGCCGCTGACCGACATGGAGCAGGCCGAGCAGAGCCCGATCCGGGTTCACGAGGCCGGGAACCTGCTGGCCGTGAAGACCGTGCGCCGGGGCGGGGACATAGACGAGGCCTTGCGCGGCTCCGCCTTCGTGGTCACGGAGACCTTTCACACGTCGCCCATCGAACACGGCTTCCTGGAGCCGGAATGCGCCGTGGCCCTGCCGGACCCGGACACCGGCGGAATCCACTTCTACACCCAGGGCCAGGGCATCTATCATGACCGGGACGACGTGGCCCGGGTCCTGAACCTGCCCAAGGAGAAAGTCCGGGCGACCATGGTGGACTCCGGCGGAGCCTTTGGTGGCAAGGAGGATCTGACCGTGCAGCACCACGCGGCCCTGGCCGGGCTGCTGCTCCAGGCTCCGGTCAAGGTCAAGCTCTCCCGGCCCGAGTCCCTGCGCATGCATCCCAAGCGCCACCCCATGCGCCTCAGCTATGCCGCGGGCTGCGACGCCCAAGGCAGGCTTACGGCTCTCAAGGCGCGCATCCTGGGGGATACCGGGGCCTACGCCTCGGTAGGCGCGGCGGTCATGGCCCGGGCAGCCACCCATGCCACCGGAGCGTACCACGTCCCGGCGGTGGACATCGAGTCCCGGGCGGTGTTCACCAACAACATCCCCAACGGTGCCATGCGCGGCTTCGGCGTGAACCAGGCCGTCTTCGCCATGGAGGCAATGGTCGAACGGCTGTGCAGGGCCGGCGGATTCGATCCCTGGCAGTTCCGCTACGACAACGCCCTGGATCAGGGCCGGATGGTTGCAACCGGCCAGGTCCTGGGACCGGGCATCGGCCTGCGGTCCTGCATGGAGGCCCTGCGCGCGCCCTGGGAGCGGGTCAGAAAATCCGGGCGGGCCGGGCTGTCGTGCGGCATCAAGAACTGCGGCATTGGCAACGGCCTCGTGGAAGAATGCGTGGCCAAGGTCGAAATCCACAAGGGTGGACGGTTGGTTCTGCACCACGGCTGGTCGGAAATGGGCCAGGGCATCCACACCGTGGCCGCCCAATTCCTGGCCGACACGTTGGGCATCGACGATCTGGCGAAGATCACGGTGGACTCAGACACCCACCACGGAGCCGTGGCCGGAGCAACCACGGCCAGCCGGGGTACTTTTCAGCTTGGCCGGGCCGTGTTGGACGCGGCGGATAAGATCAAGGCCGACATGACCGAGGCGGGCGGCCTTGAGGCCCTGGCCGGACGGAGTTATGAAGGCCGCTACCTCTGTACGGACACCGCCCCGGGCGGCGAGCCGGGTACATTCCGCAGCCACGTAGCCTACAGCTTTGCGGCCCACCTGGTGCTCCTGACCCCGGACGGCAAAGTCCAGGAAGTGGTCGCGGCCCACGACGCCGGAACCGTGGTCAATCGCCAAATGCTGGAGGGCCAGATCGAGGGCGGGGTGCTCATGGGCATGGGTGCGGCCCTGTCCGAGCGGCTTCGCCTGGACAAAGGCCACCTGGTTTCGGAAAAGTTCCGGGACGTGGGCCTGCTCAGGGCCGACGCCATGCCCAAGATCACGGTCATCGCCGTGGACAACGCGGAACCGGAAGGCCCGCACGGGGCCAAGGGCGTGGGCGAGATCGGCTCCATCCCCACGGCCCCGGCCATTGCCGCGGCTTTTTACCGCTACGACGGCCTGCCCCGCCGCACCTTGCCCCTGGAGCCCCTGGGAGAACCACTCGACTTGGCCGCCCAGACCAATCAAGGAGACGACGCATGGAGTTGCTACTGACCAATGCCCGTTGGCTGGACCCGGATGAGCTGACCATCAGCGATACGTGCCTGCGTGTTCGACCCAGCCCGATCGGGGGGCCGAAAAAAGAACTGGAAAGTGATCAACTTCAGGATGAGCGAGCCTGTCTGGAATTTCTCGATGCTCCGCCTGATCCCGGCGGTCGAGGTTCCGATCCATCCAAAATCCGCATCATCGACTGCGGGGGCAGGCTGGTGACCCGCTCCTTTGCCCTGGGCCACCATCACCTCTACTCCACTTTTGCCCGGGGCATGCCCGCCCCGCCCCGGATACCCGCGAATTTTCCCGAAATTCTCGATCTGATCTGGTGGCGGCTGGACAAGCGACTGGATCTGCCCATGATCGAGGCCAGCGCCCTGGCCACGGCCCTGCTCTGTGCCAAGCGTGGCGTGACCTTCGTCATCGATCACCATGCCTCGCCCTTTGCCGTGGCCGGCAGTCTGGAAACCATTGCCAAGGCCTTCGAATCCGTGGGGCTGGGCCATCTGCTCTGCTACGAGATGTCCTGCCGGGACGGAGAGGCGGTCAAGGAAGCTGGGCTGGAGGAGACGCAGCGTTATCTCGCCTCCGGCCGCATCGGCCAGGTGGGTCTGCACGCCTCCTTCACCGTGGACGACGATCTGCTGGCCCGGGCCGTGGCTCTGGCCGACAGATACGGCACCGGCCTGCACATGCATGTGGCCGAAGACGTGGCGGATCAGAACCACTGCCTGGAACACCATGGAAAGCGGGTCGTCCAGCGTCTGGCCGATGCCGGGGCACTGGCCTCCCCGCACACCCTCCTGGCCCATTGCGTTCACCTGGACGAAGCCGAGCGGGAACTGGTGCGCGATTCCCCGGTCTATGTGGCCCAGGCCAGCGAATCCAACCTGAACAACAATGTGGGACTGGGCCGTTACGACGATCTCGGTCCCCGGGTGATCCTGGGCACTGACGGGATGCACGTGGACATGCTCCGAGCGCTGAAGGCCGCGTTCATTGCCGGGCAAAGCGCCGAAAGCCTCGGGTTCCAGGAAGCCTACGCCCGCCTGCGCCGCACCCATGAACTGATCCGGGATGTCGGCGCACCCGGAGACGGCGTCAACAATCTGGTCATCCTGGACTACGACTCACCCACCCCCCTGACCCCGGAAAGCATGCTCGGGCATTTCCTGTTCGGCCTGGAGGCCGTCCACGTGCATACGGTCATCGCCCAGGGCCGGATCGTGGTCGAAGACCGCAGTCTGCTCAGCCACGATGAGACGGAAATCCTGGCCTTTGCTCGGGAACAGGCTCAACGGTTGTGGGATCGCTTGAAGTGACCTCTCGCTCTATAACCCCGCTCACATCAAAGAGTTCCATGTGCTCGGTAAAAAAATAGCTGCCGGAAACGTCCTGTGTCCGACCTTTACAAGGTGAGAATTCCTGGTGCGACCCTGCCGGGAACATATTGTAACGACCTGTTCCACCTGCCCTCGTAAATGGCTTTTGCAGAGTATCCAAGACGAGACATCTCGCTTTTGTGCTGGTGAGTGTGTTCTCAGTAAATCTTGCGGCGGGAGAAACCCTGTCCGATTACATTCAGGGTGTTTTCCTCAATGGTGAAGGCTTGCGGATCGACGGTGAAAATGACTTCTTCCAGCCGCTTGAGCTGGATACTGTTGACCACGGTGAGCAGGATTTTTTTGCGCTTGCCGGTATACGCTCCACGGCCATAGAGAAAGGTCGACCCCCTGTTGATCGTGCTCAGGATGGCTTTGGCCAAATCGTCGGGTTTTTCGGTAACAACCAATACCATTTTGCGCTGATTGAACATGCCCAGGAAGTAGTCCATGACCATCGCATGCACAAACACCAGAAAGACAGAATAGAGCATGTGTTCCAGGCCGATGAAAAAGAGGCTCACGGTAAACAGGGCCAGGTTGAAACCGAAGGAGAACTTCCCGATCCCGAGATTGAACCGCTGATTCAAAAATACCGAAATGACATCCAGCCCGCCAAGAGACCCCATGGACCGCAAGGCGATGCCGGAACCGGCCCCCATGATCGCCCCGGCAGTCAGGGCCGCAAGCAGTGTATCCTCGATCTGCAAGGCCCATGGCATGGTGTCGATCCCCAGGCTGAGCAGCAACATGCCATAGAGGCTGTAGCAGAAAAAACGTCGACTGACACAGATCCATCCGAGGATGAAAATGGGGATATTCAGGAGCAGCAGCCACCCCCCGGGTGGCAATACTCCGACCACATAGCTCAAAAGCAAGCCGACCCCGGTCATGCCGCCACTGATGAATTCCTGGGGAATAACGACGGCCTTGACGCCAAAAGCGAAGACCAAGGCCCCCGTGGTGATCAGCAGCAGGTTCCAAGAGATGGAGTAGGTTGCGATACGAAATTGCTGCACCCAGGTCCCAGCCATATGGATCTCCCGTAGCCTGACAAACCCGACTCAACCCAACAGGCTAAACCAGGTCGGAAAAATATTTCTGATACCGTTGAAACAGACGATAGGAAAGGATCAGCAACGGGATCGGCAGGGCCAGCCCGATGACCATGGGCCAGGACCACGGGAATGTGCTTTCGGGAATTTGCAGTGCGCGATATGCCGTGACAATGCCGGCCATGGGGTTGAGCAGGTAGAGATTCCAGGCCCAGGGTGCCCGCTCCATGAATCGATCAATGAATGAAAGATTGTACATCACCGGCGTCATGAAAAACCACGCGCTCATCACAATGCTCACAATGTGGTTGGTATCGCGAAAATATACACTGGAAGTGGACACCAAGAAGGTCAGCGCCAGGGCAAAGAGGGTATGGTAGGCCACCAGCAGCGGGAGCAAGAGCACCCAGATGCTGAGCATGCTGCCCTTCCAAAGAAGAATCCCGGTCAACAGGACCAATTGCACGCCAAGCGTCAACAGGAAGTGAATCAGATTGCCCACGGTAAACGACAACGGCAGTAATATCCTCGGAAAACTGACTTTTTTGACCAAGTTTGCATTTCCGTTGATGCAGTTCTGACCACCGAAAACAGCCTGCCCGGTATATTGCCATGCAAACACGCCAATCAGGATATCCTCCGTAGGCACGCCGCGACCGATCAAAAGCCGCAAAAAGACCATGTAAATGATGGCCATGAACAGTGGGTTAAGAATGCTCCAGAAAAAACCAAGCACAGTGCCACTATATCGCCCTTTGAGTTCCCTGGCGCTGAGATTGACCACAAGATCCCTGTAGTCGGAAAGCGTGGCGAAAAGACGTATCGGCATAGGATTTGCTCTGTGGATGTGTCTAAAGAGTTCATCGTCCATTGAACAGACAATCGGGTCTGGATTATATGGACATGCGGATTGCGACCAAGCTTGCGGCGCGAACCAAGAGGGGTTCTCAATACCGATGCACCGGCAATTCCTACATGAGCATGATGCCGGGAGCAAGGCCGTAACAAGCCTATCGGTTTATAAGGGATGCCATCTTTTTTACCAAAGCCCATCCCTTGCGCATTGACCTTTCAGCAACGATACCGCATGGAAGTCGCTTTTCCGCGGGCTGTTCCGGAAAACATGCTGGATTACAGCGCCAGCAGCACGTTGCACGAAACTGCCTTGGCTGGGTTCAACGAACGTCGTCTGGCACTGACCAACGGCCGTCCCCCCTCACCAGCAAGTCTTTGCGAGGTATCTTAACTATGTGCGGAATAATTGGTTACGCCGGCCACAGGCCAGCCGTGCCCGTTATCGTGGAAGGACTGAAACGCCTGGAGTATCGGGGCTACGATTCAGCGGGAGTGGCTTTCATTCAGCAGAAGGAAATGCACGTTATTCGTGCTGAAGGCAAGCTGAGCGAATTGGAGTGCCGTCTCAACGGTTGCGAAATGTTTCATGCCACCACCGGTCTGGGACACACGCGCTGGGCGACCCACGGTCTGCCCGTGGAGCGCAACGCTCACCCCCACCGCGACCCAGGTGGACGATTGGTCCTGGTGCACAATGGAATCATCGAAAACTACCTTACGCTCAAGGAACAACTCCTGAGCAAGGGACGCACCTTCCAATCCGAAACAGACTCTGAGGTCCTGGTCCAACTGGTTGCCGAACTCTGGACCCCAGGAATTTCCCTGCTACAGGCATTTTCCGAGGCTCTGAAACAGGTTGACGGCACCTATGCCGTCGCCTTGCTGAACAAGGATGATCCCAATCGCATCCTGGCGGCACGCAAATCCAGCCCTCTTCTGCTTGGGGTCGGGGTCGGAGAAAACTTCGTGGCTTCGGATATCCCGGCTTTCCTGGGGTACACCAGGGATGTCGTCTTTTTGGAAGACAACGAATTGGTCGAACTGAGCCCCATGGATTGGCAGGTTTACGACACTGCCACACTGGAGCCCCTGGAAAAAAAGATCCACCATATCACCTGGGATTTCCAAGCAGCTCAGAAGGGCGGGTATCGCCATTTCATGCTCAAGGAAATCTTCGAACAACCCACAGTGGTCAGCAATTGCCTGGCTGGCCGGCTGGATGGCAAAAACCGGACTGTCAGCCTGCCGGAGCTGGATGCCTTGGACATTCCGGAGCAACTCCAGATCGTAGCCTGCGGCACGTCATACCATGCCGGCTTGTGGGGACAATATCTTTTGGAATCCTGGGCCGGTATTCCGGTTCGCGTGGAGATCGCCTCCGAATTTCGCTACCGGACTCCCATCTTCAAGCCCACAGACATGATCCTGGCCATCAGCCAGTCCGGAGAGACCGCTGATACCTTGGCAGGAATGCGCTTGGCCAAGGAACATGGCGTTCCCGTCTTGGGCCTGTGCAATGTGATCGGCTCCAGCGTAGCCAGAGAGGCAGCCAGCGTGATCCACACCCAGGCCGGGCCGGAAATCAGTGTCGCCTCCACAAAGGCGATGTGCAGCCAGCTGGTTCTCCTGACCCTACTGGCCCTTTACTGGGGTCGCCGCAAACAGACATTGCCCCAGAGCGTCGAATCATCGGTTATTGCCGGCCTCCTCAGCCTGCCCCAGATCCTGGAGAGCGAGCTCCCCCGAATGCGGAGTACGGCCCAGGAGCTGGTCCCGGAATACAGCACGGCACGCAGCTTTTTCTACTTGGGACGGGGATTGGCGTTTCCCCTGGCCCTGGAAGGAGCGTTGAAGCTCAAGGAAATCTCGTACATCCACGCCGAGGGATACGCTGCCGGTGAAATGAAGCACGGGCCCATTGCCCTGATTGAACCGGAATTTCCCACCTTTGCCCTGGCGCTGAACGACGAATTGCTGACCAAAACCATCTCCAACCTTGTGGAGGTCCAGGCCCGCAACGGCAAGATTATCAGCCTTTGTCACCCTGGTTTTGGCCTGGACGTAGAGCATGCCTGGGAGATTCCCCAGGTTTATGGACCGCTGAACACCTTCCTGGCACTCCCGGCATTGCAGTTGTTCGCGTATGAAATGGCCGTGTATCTGGGCAAGGACGTAGACCAACCCCGCAACCTGGCCAAAAGCGTGACCGTAGAGTAACCGCTTAAAATACAACATGAATATTGCAATCTGAGAAACTTAGCCAAGGCCCCGCCCGTGCCCGATAATGCGGGAAAGAAAAAATCCACCGGCCGCCACCATTACGATGGTGGCGCCGGCGGTCAGATTCAGATGATAAGCCAGGAGCAGTCCAAAGACGCAGAACACCGAGCTGAGCAAAACAGCCCAGGCCATCATTGCCCCTAAAGAACCGGAAAAGCGTTCGGCCACCACAGCAGGAATGGTCAACAATGCGATCACCAGGATCAACCCCACGGCCTGGATGGTCGTGACCACGGCCAGGGCGGTCAGGGCCAGTAAGGTGAAATAGAGCCCACGAACCGGAACCCCCATGACCTGGGCATGTTCTTCGTCGTAGGACATGGCCAGGAGGTCATGGTAGAAGAGTCGAACCCAAACAAGCACAACCACGTTCAGCCCGGCCATCATCCACAAGTTCTCCCGAGGAACCAGCAGAATACTGCCGAAAAGATAGCTCATCAGATCAACGTGATAGCCTGGAGTCAAATCCACCAAAATGATTCCCACGGCCATCCCAACAGCCCAGATCACGCCGATAATCGAATCGCTGCGGTGCTTGGCCCGCAGGCTGACCCCCCCCATGATCATTGCGGCCAGAAAGGCGCTTATCCCCGCTCCGATGTACGGCGAGCTCCCCAGAAAAATGGCCACTCCCACTCCGCCATAGGAGGCATGGGCAATCCCCCCGGAAAGAAAAACCAGCCGATTGACCACCACCAAGGTGCCCATTATTCCGCAGCTGATGCTGATCAGCAGGCAGGCCGCCAAGGCGTTGCGCATGAATTCGAATTGCAAAATATCCGGTATCACGAGAGGTCATGTTCCTTGAGGACGCGATGGGGAACCGGGCCATGGGTCACCAGCTCTATTGGACAGTGGTAGGTCGATTCCAGCATGGCCGGCGTCAATTCGGCCCGGTCGTGATAGTACAGCCTGCGGTTCACACAGGCCACGGAAGTAGCGTAGCTGGAAAGTACGGTGAGATCATGACTGACCACGATGATGGTCATCCGCGCGTTCAGTGTCTTGAGCAGATCGTAGAGCGCCCCTTGAAATTCCCGATCCACGCTGGCCGTGGGTTCATCCAGTAGCAACAGTTCCGGCTCGTTGGCCAATGCCCTGGCAATGAACACGCGTTGACGTTGCCCTCCGGAAAGCTGGCCGATACGTCGCCTTCGGAACGGCCACATGCCTACCCGATGCAAAGCTTGGCAAGCTGCTTCTCGGTCCATGGGCCCAAAACCATGTGTCCGTCGACGATGCGGCAATCGACCCAAGAGCACCAAGTCCTCCGCTGTGATGGGAAACTGCAAATGAATATTCGTCTGTTGGGGAACGTAGCCAACCTTGCGGGATGCCTTTCCTGGTGTTGCATCCAACACCGAAACCACACCTCGCTGGGGTACAAGGAGGCCCAACAGAATTTTAAGCAGGGTGGTCTTCCCTCCTCCGTTGGGGCCCATCACTGCCAAAAACTCTCCCCGTCGCACCTGCAAATGGACGTCCTCCAGGACAAAACACCCATCATAGGCAAAACAGACGTCTTGTGCATCCACGACAGGAGGAGTCATATCTCAACCATACCTATGCAACCCGAGTTTACTTGAAGGCCTGCTTAAATTTCCCAGCCACGGCAAGCATGTTTTTCAGCCAATCTTCCGCAAGGGGATCTATGGCGACGATCTGACCGTTTATTGCCCTGGCAATGGTTTCCGCGCTTCGTGTGGAAAACTGCGGTGAAACAAACACGACCCGAATGTCTTCCGCCAGAGCACGCTGGATCAATTGCTGAATATCCTGGGCACGTGGTTCCTTGCCTTCGATCTCCACAGGAATCTGTTCCAGACCGTACTGCCTGGCGAAATAGCCCCAGGCTGGGTGAAAGACCATAAATGCCGCTCCCTCATGCCCAGCCAAAGACTGTCGGATATCGGCATCCAATGCGTCGATTTCAGCCATGAATGCCGTGTAGTTGGCCTCATAAACCGCAGCATGTGCTCCATCCAGATCCGTCAACGCCGCAAGGATGTGAGCAGCCTGGATGCGTACCAGTTCCGGCGCAAGCCAGACATGGGTGTCCAACCCACCATGCTCGTGCCTATGCCCGTGGTTTTGACCATGCCCGTGCTCGTGCTCGTGCTCATGCCCATGCCCATGCCCGTGCTCATGGCCGTGATCGTGCCCATGCCCATGGTCACGCTCCTGCTCGTGCTCGTGCCCGTACCCGTGCCCATGGTCGTGCCCATGGTCATGGTGATGATGAGGAATCATGGGTAGTTTCTCAATACCCGCTTCCGTGTGGACGATTTTTAGGTCTGGATTCAATGCGGAGATCTTTGGCAGGAGCGTTTTTTCGAACTCCACACCAATGGCAAAATAGATCTTCGCCTGAGAGAGCATCCGCATCTGGGCAGGTCTCGGCTCATACACATGAGGACTGGCGCCTGGTGGAACCATCACGGAAACGTTGACAAGTTCCCCACCAATGCGCTCCACGAACTGCTTCTGCGGAGCAATACTGACAAAAAGCTCAAATGGCTGAGCACGCCCATCCTCAGCGCTGACGAATAAAAGCAGCAGTGCCACCAGCACGACTTTCCATTGGAGACCACGTAGCAACATGTCCCTCTCCTCCTGGTTGAATACCGTCGAACACAATCTTCGGGCCGTTATCGATGATAGTGATACTGCGATATCAAACATAAAAAGGCAAGAGATTTGCTTGTTGAGAGCCTATTGATACTCGATAGGGCACGTGGTACGATTTCGTATTCATATGGGGTGGCATGCATCAGCAGATCATGAACTCAGGATACGTCCTTCAACACAAGCCATCATGGAACAATCCGCACCTCTTAGTGCGAGAGCGAAAATGCAACGAAATACCCAGCAGCGTCAGGCCATCCAATCCGTACTCAGCACAGCCATGGGGCCACTGACCATTCCGGAAATCCACCAGGCAGCTCAACGCCGCGCACCAAGCCTGGGCATCGCCACGGTCTACAGAACCATCCGCAGGATGCTTGACCAGGGTGCCATCCTCCAGATCGGCATTCCTGGCGAACTGCCCCGATATGAAAATGCCGGGCGATCGCATCACCATTTCTTCCAGTGCCGGACTTGTTCCAGGGTATACGAAATCCACGACTGTCCCCGCGACCTTGATCGCTTGATTCCTGAAGGGTTTGAACTGGAAGATCACGAGGTTTTCTTGTTTGGCCGCTGCAATGAGTGCCGAAGTGTCGTGTCCTGAACCTATTCCAGCACCAATCGTGACCCTCCGGAAACAGCAGGAACGACCCTACCGACAACGTCCGCCAACTCACCTTCTTCCATCAGCATTGCTCGAGTCTCGGATATCTTGCTATCAGGCACGCCGAGAACCAAGCCTCCTGATGTCTGCGCGTCAAAAATCATATCAGCACGAAGGGCATCGACACCGGACTTGATCTCCACGTGTTTGGCACAATGCCGCTTGTTGGCAAAGCTTCCGGCTGGAAGCATGCCCATGGCAATTAAATCCAAGGCCATGTCGATAATCGGAACACGCTCCGTATCCAACAAAATTTGGACGTCCGAAGCACTGGCCATTTCCAAAAGGTGACCGCCCAGCCCAAAACCCGTCACATCCGTAGCAGCTTTTAATCCCATTGCGGCGATAACCTGTCCGCCAATCCGATTGAGACGGCCAGCCCAATGATACAAAAGCTTTTCCATCTCCTCGGCACCCGGAAGTTCTCCCTTGAGTCCCGTGGCCAACACTCCGGTGCCCAGAGGCTTGGTCAGCAACAGCCAGTCGCCGGGCTGAAGCCCCCCATTGGTGGCATACCCATCCGGACTGACGACACCGGTGACGGAGAGCCCAAACTTGATCTCCTGGTCCTCCACACTGTGCCCACCGGCTAATACCGCTCCAGCCTCATGCAGCTTATCCAGACCCCCACGCAATATCTCCTTGAGGACATTGAGAGAGAAGGATTTCACCGGGAAACAGACTATATTCATTGCACACCATGGCGTCCCCCCCATGGCGTAGACGTCTGAAAGGGAGTTCGCCGCAGCAATTTGTCCGAACCAATAGGGATTGTTCACGATCGGTGTGAAAAAATCCACGGTTTGAACCAGGGCCATGTTTGCAGGAAAGCGCAATACAGCGGCATCCTCGGCATGGGCCGTTCCAGATAGGACGCGATCGTCCCGACTCAGGTTAAGTTCCCTCAAGATGGTCTCCAGGTCCCCTGGAGAAATTTTTGAAGCTCAACCAGCGGCGTTGACGCTTTGAACAAGTGATTTCTTTATGCTGCTCATGAGAGCCCCCTTGAAAGTGCATTGGTGGAGTTGGAGAGATCAAACACTGTTGCTTTTAAATATCATTCAGCGTGATTATTGGTTACTGTACCAATCGGCTCATTATCCGGAACCTGCAAACGCGCAGCAACATCCAAAAGGAATTTCAGGAAAAAGCGTACGGCTGGAAATTGATGGCGAGAGGGATGAGAAACGGCGTAAAAACTGCGCACGAAATGAAGACCAGGGATGTCCAAAGCGACAAGTTCGCCACGTTGCAGATATTCTTTGGCCGCGAGCCGAGAACTGACAGTAATTCCAAGGCCGCTCCGCACAAACCGAAGCAATGCCTCGGTTCCGTCAACGACACTGACAATGTTGAGATCCTTGAGCGGAAGACCGACTTTCTCCAAGGCCTGCTCCACGGCCAGTCGAGTCCCGGAGCCTGGCTGCCGCATGACCCAGTTTACATCGCGCAGAGAGGCCAAGCTGACAGGCCTGGTATGTCTGGAAAAAAAGCATGGTGCAGCCAGGACAACGAGTGCATCAGCGACAAGTTCCTGCGTGACCAACTCCAGAGTTTCGCTTTTCGCACCAACAACACCGACCGAGAGTTCGCCAGACCGCACGCGCTCCAAAATATCCGAAGAATCGCCTTGACTGAGAAAAATCCGAACATTTGGATAGCGACGCAAAAAATCGCCAATCAATTCCGGAAAGAGGAAGTTTGCCGGAATGGTACTCCCACCAATCCGCAACGCACCGGAAACCTCATTGGAGAGCAAGCGGATTTCGGACTCGGCTTGATCGAGTGCGGAAAAAACCGATTCACAATGCACGTAGAGAATATCGGCAGCTTGCGTCGGCAAGATGCTCCGTCCAAGGCGATCAAATAGAGCAATCTGCATCTGTTGCTCAAGAGATGCAACATGGGCGCTGACAGTAGGTTGGGACAATAACAGTTCTTCCGCGGCACGAGAGAAACTTCTCCGCTCGTAAACTTTGGCAAATGCTCGAAGCTGACGAATATCCATGGAATCAATTTTATTGATAGATTATATCTATAGACAAGAACAAAAAAAAGGCAGGGCATTGCCCTGCCTTCCATGAACTACTCAGAACGTTGACCTGGCCTTTCGCTCGATACAGGACCTTCTGTACTGGAAGCACCGGTAGAAGAGGTGGATATATCTGGTGTAATGGACTCCTCTTCAGGCTTGCCAATGAATTCATGTTTTGTAAATTCAATCAGAGCCTGTGGCGCACAGTCACCAGGTCGAAGCGCACTGAGCTTGAGCAACCGGGTGTAGCCTCCAGGTACGCCTTGATACAGAGGTGCGATATCATCAAAAAGCCTCTTGACGAGGGTATGGCTTCCCAGGACCTTGTAGACCAGTCGCCGTGAATGCAAATCGTTACGCTTCGCCTTGGTCACGAGTTTTTCCACGACACCACGAAGTTCCTTGGCCTTGGCTTCTGTGGTTTGAATGCGACCGTGCAAAATTAATGCGCTAGCCATATTTCGAAACATGGCCTTGCGATGGGCCGGCGTTCGATTGAACTTTCTACCGCTCTTCCTGTGTCTCATTGTCTTCTTCCTTCTTCAGCCATTCCTGATATTTTTCTTCGAAATTCGGCACACTTGTCCCGAAATCAAAGCCCATCTTGTTGACAACGCGGCGTATCTCTTCCAGGGATTTACGACCAAAATTGCGAGTTTCCAGAATCTCGTTCTCGGTTTTCTGGACAAGTTCACCAAAAATGGCAATACCCGCGCTTTTAAGACAATTCGTTGCCCGAACTGACAGTTCCAAATCCTCAATAGACTTAAAGAGCACAGGATCTATATCCTGGGCAATGCTATCCGTTACCCCTTGTTCATCTTCACTGTCGTCAAATGAGATAAAAACGGAAAGCTGATCCTTGAGTATTTTCGCTGCGTACGCGAGAGCGTCATCAGGGCGCAGTGAGCCGTCGGTCCAGATTTCCATGACCAGCTTGTCGTAATTGGTCATCTGCCCTACACGGGCCTGCTCCACTGCATAGGCAGCTTTCAGGATCGGGGAGAAATTCGCATCCAAGGCGATCAAACCGATATCCTCAGTTATTCCCTCGTGCATTTCAGCTGGAAGATACCCCTTTCCCATTCGCACTTCGAGCTCAAGACGTAAATCAACGTCATCCGTCAGCGTCGCTATGAGTTGATCCGGATTAGAAATTTTAACTCGCTGATTCTCGTGGATGGCGGCCGCGGTCACCGGACCTTTCGTGTTGGCGGTGAGTTCCAGGCGTTGAGGTTCATCTGTGGTCATTGCCAAACGAACTTGCTTCAAGTTGAGGACGATGTCGGTGACATCTTCAAGAACGCCTGGAATTGTCGAAAATTCATGCTGAACACCCTCGATGCGCACGGCAACAACGGCTGCTCCCTGCATGGAGGACAAGAGGACGCGACGCAAAGCGTTGCCTATTGTTGTCCCAAATCCACGCTCAAGAGGTTCACAAACGAACTTTCCGTACGTATTTGAGGAACGCTTGTCCTTGACAAGCTGATCTGGCTTGACCAACTCCACCCAGTTCCTGGTATTAAGGAGCTTGTCGCCTTTACGAATGAACATGCTATGCACCTGCAAAGATTATTTTGAATACAACTCGACAATGAGCTGTTCGTTGATCTGAAAAGATATATCTTCGCGTGTCGGAACGGCGACCAGTTTTCCTTTATGCTGTGAGCCATCTACTTCCAACCAAGCCGGGGTCCCGCGACGCGCTATGACCTGCTGGGCCTCTTGGATGACCGGAATTTTACGACTTGATTCCTTGACGAGGATCTCATCCCCAATCCGCATCCGCAAGGATGGGATGTTTACCTTGTGGCCGTTCAATGTGAAATGACCATGACGAATCAGTTGTCGAGCCTGATCCCGGGAATTGGCATACCCCATCCGGTAGACAATGTTGTCAAGACGTGTTTCCAGGAGGACCAACAAATTGGTACCGGTAACGCCTCGTTGCTTATCGGCTTTGAAAAAATAATTTCGAAATGGTCGCTCAAGGATACCGAACGTTCTCCGCAGCTTCTGCTTCTCACGTAGCTGCAAGGCATAATCGCTGAATTTTTTTCGGGCCCGTCCGTGATCACCCGGGGCATATGAACGTCGCTCATAAGCGCATTTATCGGTAAAACAGCGGTCACCCTTCAAAAAAAGCTTTGCGCCCTCACGGCGACACAACCGGCATTTTGCTTCAGTGTATCTGGCCAAGATCTCCTCCCTCCCCTCTCATAATGGTTAGACTCTTCTGCGTTTGGGTGGCCGGCAGCCGTTATGCGGAATTGGCGTAATATCGCGAATATACGTAACCTGAAACCCGACCTTGTTGATAGCCCGCATGGCGGCTTCCCGCCCGGACCCTGGACCTTTGACCAGCACGCCGACGGTCCTCATGCCTTGCTCCTGAGCTTTTCGGGCAGCAGATTCAGCTGCAAGCTGTGCGGCAAAAGGGGTACTTTTGCGTGATCCCTTGAAACCGGACATGCCCGAGCTTGCCCAGCTTACAACATTTCCCTTTTGATCGGTGAAGGAAATGATGGTATTGTTGAAGCTGGCCTGAATATGGGCAACTCCCACGGGAATATTTTTCTTTTCCTTTCGCTTTCCAACTTTACGTGACGGTTTTGCCATGTCTCAGTTTACTCCTGTCCATGAAAAAAAGTATTCATTATCGTTATTCACGATCACTGTGGACGTAGTTATTTTTTACGCTTTCCAACAATTGACCGCCGTGGGCCTTTGCGGGTCCGAGCATTGGCATGCGTACTTTGACCTCGAGCTGGAAGCCCTTTGCGATGGCGCAGGCCACGATAACAGCCAATGTCCATTAAGCGTTTGATGTTGCTGGTAACTTCGCGGCGAAGATCACCCTCAACTTTATAGGTCGATTCGATTTCTTTACGGATATCGTTGACCTCATCCGGGGACAACTCATCGGTTTTCTTCGTCCACGCAATGCTTGTCGCATCCAAAACTTTCAATGCCGTTGCCCGACCGATGCCGTAGATATACGTCAGCGCAATATCCATTCGCTTGTTCTTGGGCAAATCAACCCCTGCGATTCGTGCCACGTTACTCCTCCATTATCCTTGACGTTGCTTGTGACGAGGGTTTTCACAGATAACCCGTAAAATACCATTGCGGCGAATGATCTGGCATTTGTCGCAGACTTTCTTCACGGACGGCTTGACTTTCATCTGATACTCCAACGTTAATTTCGGTCGTATGAGATGCTACGACCCCGATTGAAATCAATTCAGAACGTCATGCAACAAACTGAATTTAAAGATTTTACGTAAAAACATTTTGTTTGTTGCGATGATTTATTAGCACTTGCTAACGTCTAATTAATGGTATCCGTTACAACTTACAAGGAAGTGTCTGTTCTTGCCTGTTTGAACGAATACGGTGAAAAGTGTTATGAAAAGGCATGAGTCAGGATATTTACATGCAATTTGACGTATACGACTCGATGTTGATGCAAATAAAGCATTAAAACCGTTAACTGCTGCCTGAATCAATGAACTCTTTCCTGACCATACTCTGCAAAACTCTTGCTTAAAACTTCAGGACCCTTGGAAGTGAGAGCAATCGTATGCTCAAAATGTGCAGCCAAACTTTGGTCTTTCGTCACCGCTGTCCACCGGTCAGGAAGAATCTCAACATCTTCATTGCCGGCGGTAACCATTGGCTCAATGGCCAAGACCATTCCGGTTTTTAATGGAATCTCCGTATATCGCTGTGGGATGAAATTAGGAATTTCAGGTTTCTCATGAAGGCTGCGGCCTATACCGTGGCCAACAAACCGTTTGACAACCGCACACCCTTCATTCTCGACATACTGCTGAATGGCTCGAGATATATCATGTAGATGATTGCCAACAGTAGCAGCTTGAATTCCGATATCCAAGGCGTTACGGGTCACGTCTAGGAGTTTCTGGGTCTGCGTGGAGATCCGGCCAACGGGAAATGTCCTTGCGGAATCCCCGTAAAAACCTTGGTAGATAACGCCGAAATCTATGCTGACAATATCTCCTTCGCGCAATTCACGCTCAGAAGGAAAACCATGGACGACCTGCTCGTTGACTGAACAGCATATGGCGTATGGAAATCCGCGATATCCCTTAAAAGCAGGCTTAACATCGTACCGTGAGCACCAGGTCAATGCAATTTCTTCAAGATCCATTGTCTTAATTCCTGGTCGTACACTTTCTTGCAACGCATCCAGGATAATTGAAACAATTCGATTAGCCTCACGCAGTATGTTGATTTCCTTCTCGTTTTTTAAATAAATACCGAGATACTTCTTCACACCTAGCGCCTGCCTTTAATCCGTGTTTTCTGCATCAAACCTTCATATTGATGTGTTATCAAGTAGGAATCGACTTTGCTCATGGTATCCATGGCGACAACAACAGTGATCAATACCCCTGTTCCGCCAAAATAAAACGGTACGTTGAACTGTGAGATAAGCAGCATAGGAAGAACACATATGGCTGAAATATATAGCGATCCCCAAAGTGTAATCCTGCTGAGAACCGTATCGATATACTCACGAGTCTTTAGTCCTGGGCGAATTCCTGGGATAAACCCACCCTGTTTTCGAATGTTCTCGGCAATATCTTTTGGATCGAAAATAATCGCCGTATAAAAATAACAAAAGAAAATGATCAATGCGACAAAGACGGAATTGTACAAAATAGTGGCAGGGTCAAACATCATGGAAACCCTGTTCAAGATCTCGGACTGGGAAAATGATGCCAGTGTCGCTGGAAACATCAACATGGAAGAGGCAAAAATTGGTGGAATAACGCCAGCTGTGTTGATCTTCAGTGGAAGATGCGTGGTCTGACCACCATACATTTTCCTTCCGAGCATGCGCTTGGCGTATTGTATCGGTATTCTGCGTTGTCCTCGCTCCATGAAAACGATGAAGATCAACACGCTCGCCACAAGTATTGCCAGAAGCAGGGCGACAAAAAGCGATATTTGCCCAGCGGTCATCAATCTGAAAGTATTTATGATCGCTCCAGGAAGTTGCGCCACGATACCTGCAAAAATAATCAGTGATATACCATTACCAATGCCGTATTCGGTTATCTGTTCACCAATCCACATCAACAATACCGTACCGGAAACCATGGTAATGATCGTCGTCAAACGAAAAGCCCAGCCTGGATCCATCACAACGGGAGCTCCAGCGGGGCTGGTCATGTTTTCAATCCCGATTGCAATACCGAGACCTTGTACAGTGGCGATCATCACCGTACCATAGCGTGTATATTGCGTAATCTTCTTCCGACCTGAGGCCCCTTCCTCCTTCAAACGCTTCAACTCCGGACTCACAACCGTCAGGAGTTGAATGATGATCGAGGCGGAAATGTACGGCATAATCCCCAGTGCAAAAATGGAGAGATTGCTCAAGCCTCCACCGGCAAACATATCGAACATTCCAAACAATGTTCCCTGCATGTTGGCAAAAAAATCCGCCATGGCTCTGGAGTCGACACCAGGCACAGGTATATGTACGCCGATCCTGCAGGTCGCAAGAAGCAAAAATGTAAAGAGAATCTTGCGTTTTAATTCCGCAAGACCACCAGCCTTACTCGTTGTTTGCTGCACGGTTTCCGCCTTCCACGGCTATGGCTTGCCCACCGGCTTTGGATATCTTGTCGGCAGCTGACTTGCTGAACCGATGCGCTTCAACCCTTACGGCGATATCAATATCACCCTTGGCCAGGATTTTTATCGGCAATCCTCTTCTGCTGAGACCAGCGTCATAAATGGCCTCCAAAGAGATATGCTCCGTTTGTGAAAAAACGTTCAGAAGTCGGTCAAGATTGACAACGGCATATTCCGTTCGAAAGGGATTTTTAAAACCACCCTTCGGCAACCTGCGCTGCAATGGCATCTGTCCGCCTTCAAAGCCTGGAGCCTTGGTGCCGCCACTTCTGGCTTTTTGCCCTTTGTTGCCTTTGCCGGAGGTGCATCCCCATCCACTGCCGGATCCACGGCCGACACGCTTGCGGTTTTTGCGTTCCTCGTGAAATGGGTACAGATCATGTAATTGCATAATTTCCTTCCAATGAATGCGCGTTCAACAGCTACCGTTGCCTGGGTGCAAGAAGAAACGTCGTATCAAGTTATATTGCCGTCCGTGCGAGACTGACGGCTTGTCCCCGCAACGCGCTGACCTGGTCAGCGGAACGCAGAGCGACAAGTCCCTGAACCGTAGCTTTTAACACATTATGTGGATTGTTTGTTCCGATGGCCTTGGTCAGAATATCACGAACACCAACTGCTTCCATCACTGCACGGACAGGACCGCCGGCAATAATCCCAGTTCCCTTGGAAGCAGGTTTTAAGACAACCCGTCCAGCACCGTACTGTCCCTCGACTTTGTAGGGAACCGTACCGTCGACCAAATTGATCTTTTGCATCGTCTTTCGTGCTCGTTCAGTAGCCTTGCGAATCGCCTCTGGTACTTCATTGGCTTTTCCAAGTCCGTAGCCGACTGAATCTTTCCCATTGCCGACAACCACAAGCGCGCTGAAGCTGAATCGTCGTCCACCCTTAACTACCTTGGCTACACGATTCAGATAGACAATTTTTTCTATGAACCCTAATTGCGTCTGTTCCATGAAGGTCCCCATTAGAATTGAAGTCCGCCCTCGCGCGCGCCATCCGCGAGTGCTTTAATCTTGCCGTGGTAGATATATCCGCCTCGATCAAAAACCGCTTGGTGAATATTCTTTTCCTTTGCCTTGCCGGCCAAATCCTTTCCGACCTGGACAGCCGTCTCGCAATTGTACTTTTTGAATTCAGCATCTTTAGCGAGCAGCAACGAGGAAGAGCTTGCAATGGTATGCCCCGCTTCATCGTCAATGAGTTGAGCATAGATATATGCATTGGAGCGAAAAACAACCAAACGCGGTCGAAGCGCACTGCCGGAGATTTTCTTGCGAATGCGATGCTTGCGACGCATTCTTGCTTGTGCTTTTGTATATTTCATGGGTTAAACCTATTTTTTACCCGTTTTACCGGCTTTTCGCCGTATAGTTTCATCCGCGTACTTGATGCCTTTGCCCTTGAACGGCTCAGGTGGACGGAATCGGCGAATCTGCGCGGCTACTTCCCCGACTTGTTCCTTACTGACCCCCTGGATTGTCAGCTTGTTGCCTTCAACCTTGGCGGTCATACCTTGGGGAAGCAGATATTCAACCGGGTGCGAAAATCCAACGTTCAGGGTGATCTTCGAGCCATCAACAGCAACTTTATAGCCTACCCCAATAACTTCGAGAACTTTCTGAAAACCTTCGGTAACGCCATGTACCGTGTTCGCCAGTAACGTACGGCGTAGTCCGTACTGTTCCCGGGCAATACGCGTATCGTCGACCCGCTGGAGGTGAACGGCATCGTTCTTTACCTCATACGAGATTTTGGCATGGGTCGGGGTTCGCAGTTCCCCTTTGGGTCCTTTGACCTCGATCATATCTTTGTGCACCAGAACTTCAACGCCCTTGGGCACGGGGACTGGATTCTTACCAATGCGTGACATTATCGCTTCTCCTTACCAGACTTCACAGAGCAGTTCGCCGCCGACATTTTCAGCCATGGCTACGCGTCCTTCCAGAACGCCTTTCGGCGTTGAGAGGATGGCAATACCCAGCCCGTTTTGCACAGCGGGGATCTCTTTCGCGCCAACGTAAATTCGTAATCCAGGCTTGCTCAACCGACGTGATCCAGAGATCGCGCCTTTAGAGGATAGATATTTCAGGACAACCCGAATGTTCCGTTCTTCTTTATGCACATCGGCGACAAATCCATTCTCCTTCAGTATTCCGGCAATGGATTCCGTCATTCGTGATGCGGGAAAGAAAACGTCCTTGTGCAAGGCTTTCTGGGCATTTCGGACGCGTGTCAGCATGTCCGCGATGGGATCATTTAGCAGCATGGGCAGACCTCATTTACCAACTGGATTTTCTTACCCCAGGGAGTTCACCCGCCAGGGACATGTTGCGAAAACAGATGCGACAGATTCCGAAATGCCGGAGAAATGCACGAGACCGACCACACAAGGGACACCGGTTATAAGCACGCGATGAAAATTTCGGTTTTCTTGCGGCCTTGATTTTAAGGGCTGTTCGAGCCAAAGCTTCCTCCTTTCGTTACTTTTTAAAGGGCATGCCCAACAACTGCAGAAGGGTCTTGCCCTCTTTGTCAGTGGAGGCAGTGGTCACGATAGTAATGTTCATACCCTTGACACGATCAACGCGATCCATGTTGATCTCTGGAAAAATGGTATGCTCCTTGATGCCCATGGTGAAATTGCCACGACCATCAAAACCTCGATCCGGAATGCCACGAAAGTCCCGAACGCGTGGCAATGAGAAGGATACCAACTTGTCCAGAAAATCCCACATCCGCTCCCGACGCAGGGTCACCCGACAGCCGACGGGCATGCCTTCTCGCAATTTATAAGCAGCAATAGATTTTTTAGCCCGTGTAATCACGGCTTTCTGCCCTGCGATTTGAGTCAACTCCGTCACAGCATCCTCAATCAGCTTGTTATTTTGTGACGCTTCACCCAATCCGATATTCAAGCTGACGCTCTGGACTTTGGGAACCTCCATGGAGGAAGAGTACCCGAATTCCTTCATGAGTTCCGGGGCGACTTTGCTCTTATAGATTTCCTGCAACCTGGACATGACGCACCTTACGCAATGATTTCGTTACACTTTTTACAAAAACGAACTTTTTTGTCCGAGTCGATAAGCTTGTATCCGACTCGAGTCGGTTGAGCACAAGCATCGCAAACCAGCGTCACATTGGAAAGATGCATGGGATTTTCCTTCTCCTTGATCCCTCCGGTTTCCCCTTTATAGGGGTTTCCCTTGGAATGACGCTTGACCTTGTTCACACCCTCGACAAGAACACGTTCGGTTTTCGGAAAAAGTTTTAAAACCTTGCCGATTTTTCCTTTTTCCTTGCCAACCATGATCATGACTTTGTCGTTTTTATGAATCTTTCTGTTTTTCATGGCAATATCCTAGAGTACTTCCGGTGCCAGCGAGACAATTTTCATGAAATTCTTTGACCGCAACTCTCGTGCAACGGGGCCGAAAATCCGCGTCCCGACCGGTTCGTTCTGCTTATTTAGCAAAACAGCCGAATTGTTATCGAACCGTATAAAGGAACCGTCTGGGCGATTGACTTCCTTCTTGGTCCGAACGATGACCGCGCGCATGACCTCGCCTTTTTTTACTTTGGAGTGCGGCATGGCTTCCTTGACCGAAACAACAATGATGTCGCCGATCGATGCATATCTGCGGTGACTCCCGCCGAGCACCTTGACGCAAAATACCTTTTTCGCGCCAGAATTGTCGGCGACGTCGAGCAATGATTGGACCTGGATCATAATAGCCTCTTAGACAGCCTTTTGCAGTACTTGTTTCAATTGCCAGCACTTGCGCTTGCTCAAGGGTCGGCTTTCAATAATTTCGACGGTATCCCCAATATTGCACTGATTCGTCTCGTCATGAGCCATCATTTTTTTTCGACGGCGGATATATTTTTTGAACAGGGGATGTTTTTCCAGCTTGTTCACCGAGACAACAATGGTCTTTTCAGCCTTGTTGCTGAGAACAACACCGACCTCTGTGCGTTTGGTTTTGGTTTTTGGTTCAATATTCATGGCTTGGCTCCAGCGTTTTGCTCTGACATCACCGTCAAAATCCGGGCAACTGTTTTCCGCACATATGGCAATCGTTGCGTATTCTCCAGCTGAGCAGTCTTGTGCTGAAATCGCAAGTTAAACAACTCCTTGCGAAATTCCTGAAGCTTCTCATTGAGTTCAGTGCCGGTTAATTCACGCAGTTCTTTGGATTTCATGCCTAGGCCTCCCTGAAAACAATGCTGGTTTTAATCGGCAGTTTATAGGATGCCCGGCGCAAGGCTTCAGAGGCAAGTTCAAGACTGACACCCTTGATTTCATAGAGGACCCGGCCACGTCGTATCGGCGCACACCAGCCTACGGGGGCCCCTTTACCTTTGCCTTGACGGGTTTCCGCAGGCTTGGCCGTGATCGGTTTGTCCGGAAAAACGCGAATCCAGACTTTCCCGCCGCGCTTAATATGCCGCATCATGGCAATACGCGCTGATTCGATTTGTTGATTCGTCAACTTGCCAGGCTCAAGAGCCTTTAATCCGATATCACCAAAAACTACAGATGATCCACGAAGGGCCATGCCCTTGATGCGATTTTTCTGTTGCTTTCGAAACTTAACTTTTTTGGGACTCAACATTACTGAATCACCTCATCAAGTATCTCGCCTTTAAAAATCCAGACCTTCACGCCAATCACGCCATAGGTGGTCTTTGCGACAGCCTGTCCATAATCAATATCCGCCCTCAGTGTATGCAACGGAACTCGTCCGTCCCGGTTCCATTCACTGCGTGCGATTTCCGCACCACCAAGGCGGCCGGCGACATTGATTTTAATGCCCTCGGCGCCAAACTTTCGAGCCAGGCCGACAGTCCGCTTCATGGCCCGACGAAAAGCAACTCGCCGCTCCAACTGCAAGGCGACATTTTCTGCCACCAGTTGCGCATCGGTTTCTGGTCGACGAATTTCTATGACCTCAAGTGCAAAATCCTTTTGGAATTTTTTCTTCAAGGTTGTCCGTAAATTCTCGATCTCAACGCCTTTACGTCCAATGACAATTCCAGGACGTGCCGTAAAGAGAATCAACCGAATCTTGTTGGCGGCGCGCTCAATTTCGATTTTGGATATACCGGCATGATACAGAGTTTTTTTCAAAAAATTCCGAATTTGTCGGTCTTCATGAACAAATGCGGCATAATCCTTTTTGCTGAACCACCTGGACTGCCAATTTTTGGTATATCCAAGACGGAAACCGATGGGATGCGTCTTCTGGCCCAATTGTCTATCCTCCTACGCTTCCTCAACAATGACGGTGATGTGACTTGTCCGTTTCAAGACCCGATAAGCGCGTCCCATGGCCCGGGGGCGAATACGCTTCCACGATGGCCCATCATTAATAATGATGTTTTTAACGTACAGTGTATCCACATCCACCCCACCAAGCTGTTCCGCATTGGCAATGGCGGAATGCAAAATTTTGTCCAGAACCGCTGCAGCTTTTTTTGGGGTGAACTTCAAAATTTTTCGCGCATCTTCAACATTTTTTCCTCGGACATTGGCCGCAACCAACCGAGCTTTTTGTGAGGATATGCGGACGTAGCGCGCGACAGATTTCGCTTCCATGATCACAGCCTCCAGAACTACTTTTTGCCTTTTACAGCACTCTTTTTGCCGCCGGCATGGGCGTGAAAGGTCCTGGTGGGGGAAAACTCACCAAGCTTATGACCAACCATATTTTCTGTAACAAAGACAGGGATAAACTTCTTACCATTATGAACGGCAAACGTTAAACCCACCATCTCTGGAACAATCGTTGAACGTCGTGACCAAGTTTTGATCACTTTTCGGTCGTTGATCTCATTTGCCTTGGTCACTTTTTTAAGCACATGCCCATCAACAAAAGGACCTTTTTTTACAGAACGTGGCATCTTGGTGACTCCTATTTCTGCCCGCGACGTTTGACGATCAGCTTGGACGATGGCTTGCGACGATTTCGTGTCTTATAGCCCTTTGTCGGTTTGCCCCATGGTGTACAGGGGTGCCTTCCTCCGGAGCTTTTCCCCTCGCCCCCGCCAAGAGGATGGTCAACCGGGTTCATGGCTACACCGCGAACCTTCGGTCGACGACCCAACCATCGATTGCGTCCGGCCTTGCCAATGGAAACCTGCTCATGGTCGCTGTTGCCAACCTGACCAACGGTCGCCCGACATGTAACCAGAATTTTTCGGACTTCACCTGACGGCAAGCGCAACAGGGCATACTTCTCTTCCTTGGCGACCAACTGTGCATACGTCCCGGCACTGCGGCAGAGCTGACCACCTTTTCCAGGTGTCATTTCCACGTTATGAATGATGGTTCCCACAGGGATACGCCCGAGGTGCATTGCATTACCGGGAAAGATATCCGCTGTGCTCCCGGCCACAATGGTGTCGCCGACCTTTACTCCATCAGGAGCTAAAATGTATCGCTTTTCGCCATCAGCATAATGCAAGAGCGCGATGCGAGCGCTACGGTTGGGATCATATTCGATAAACGCGACCTTGGCCTGGATATCGTACTTGTCACGTTTGAAATCAATGATCCGCAGACGGCGCTTGTGCCCACTACCGCGTCGACGCGAGGTAATCCGTCCAAAATTGTTGCGTCCGCTCTGTTTCGAGCGGCCTTTGGTCAACGACTTTTCCGGTTTGTCTCGATTGATTTCGGAAAATTCCGAGACAGACTGAAAGCGTGTCCCAGGAGACGTCGGTTTGAGCTTGCGAATGGACATTGTTTAGACCCCTTCAAAAAAATCAATTTTCTCACCATCGGCAAGGGTCACATAGGCTTTCCGGAAACCGGAGGTGCGAACGAGTCGACGATTGGCCTTGCGCTGGGTGAGTGTCTTTTTTCTTGCAATGTTGACCTTGTTGACCTGCACGCCAAAAGCCTCTTCCACAGCCTTTTTGATTTCAATCTTGTTGGCAGCGGGGTGAACCTGAAAAACGATCTGATTCGCCATGCTCTTGATCAGAGTCGCCTTTTCCGAGACGTGCGGTCTCAAGATAATTTGTGTGTAGTTCATGACTATTTCAACCTTTTCTGAAGTGACTCGACGGCTGCGGCAGAAACCATCAGTCGCGGATATCGCAACACATCGTAGACGTTGACACCATCTGCCGTCTGTACGGACACGCCTGGAATGTTGCGAGACGAAAGCGCAAGCTTGTTATCCACTTCCGAAAGAACAATCAAGACCTTGGGCATCTCAAACAATTGCACGAACTGGGCAAACGTCTTCGTCTTGACTTCCTCAAGCTGAATATCTTCAAGAACCGTCAAGTTCTGATCGGCCAAACGGGCAGACAAAGCCATACGCATGGCCAGTCTTTGGATTTTCTTATTGACTTTGAAGGAATAGTCTCTGGCTGTGGGGCCATGGGTGACCGCTCCAGAACGCCACAACGGTGATCGATTCGATCCGGCACGGGCTCGTCCGGTTCCCTTTTGTCGCCAAGGTTTTTTCCCGCCGCCGCGAATCGTCGACCTGGTCTTGACGCCCACGGTTCCTGAACGTTTCGCTGCCAAATGTGACCGGACAACCAGATGCAGTATTTCGGGTCGCGCCTCCACCTCGAAAACCTCGGGATCAAGCGTCAACTCACCCACAACCTGTCGCTGCTGATTCATTATATCGACCACAGCCATTTCATCCACCTTTTCTGCTTTACGCTTGTTGCTTTCTTACGATGACAAGACCGTTCTTAGGCCCGGGAATCTGCCCTTTGACCAGCAGCACATTATCACCGGCACGCACGGCGACGATCTCGATATTCTTGTAGGATGTCTGCCGAGCCCCAAGATGACCGGCCATCTTTTTTCCCTTAATAACTCTGCCTGGTTTGGTATTGCAGCCAATAGCGCCGGCATTGCGATGAATTTTCTCAGCTCCATGGGATGCCGCACCACCACGAAATCCCCAGCGTTTCACGACACCAGCAAACCCTTTCCCCTTGGACTTCCCGGTAATACTGACTTTCTCACCAGGTGAGAACATCTCCAAATCAAGGGATTGTCCCACTTCGTACCCATCGACCGTATCAAGGCGAAACTCCCTGAGGTGGCGAAAATAGCCGCATCCGGCCTTGTCCAGGTGACCTTTTGCCGGCTTGGTCAACTTAGTTGCCCGCGTATCTTCGAAACCGACCTGCAACGCGGAATACCCGTCCCTGGAACGCTCCTTGACCTGAACGATAGGACACGGACCAGCCTGAATCACCGTTACAGGAATCACCATTCCGTCACTACCGAAGATTCGACTCATTCCCAGCTTTCGGCCGAGTATTCCCAATGTATTCGACATGACATGCCCTCGTTAAAGCTTGATTTCCACATCGACGCCCGCGGGAAGATTCAATTTTCCCAACGCGTCAACGGTTTGCTGCGTCGGCTCCAGGATATCCAAAAGCCGTTTATGTACGCGCACTTCAAATTGCTCACGTGACTTCTTGTCCACATGTACGGACCTGTTCACGGTGTATTTACGGATATTTGTCGGAATTGGAATCGGTCCGGCCAAGCCGGCGCCCGTATTTCGAGCCGTGTCCACAATCTCGGCCACGGCTTTATCCAATATTCTGTAGTCAAAGGCTTTCAGTTTAATCCTGATTCGATCGCTGTTCATGGTCATACGCCTTACTCAATGATTTCGGAGATAACGCCGGCGCCCACGGTCCGACCGCCTTCACGAATGGCGAAGCGCACGCCCAGTTCCATGGCAATGGGAGCGATCAGCTCGACATTGAACGTCGCATTGTCGCCGGGCATGACCATTTCCACACCCTCGGCCAGGGTCACGACGCCGGTGATGTCCGTGGTCCGGAAATAGAACTGCGGCCGGTAACCACTGAAAAACGGAGTATGCCGCCCGCCCTCTTCCTTGGACAACACGTACACCTCGGCCACGAATCTGCGGTGCGGAGTGATGGACTTGGGCGCGGCCAGAACCTGTCCACGCTCGACATCTTCACGCTTCACGCCGCGCAACAGGGCGCCGATGTTGTCCCCGGCCTGACCCTGATCCAAAAGCTTACGGAACATTTCCACGCCGGTGCAGACCGTCTTGCGGGTCTCGTTGATCCCCACGATCTCCACTTCCTCGCCGACCTTGATAATCCCGCGCTCCACACGCCCGGTGACAACGGTACCACGACCGGATATGCTGAAGACGTCCTCAATGGGCATCAAAAACGGCTTGTCCACGTCCCGTTCCGGAGCCGGCACATAGCTGTCCAGAGCGTCCATCAGGTCAAAAATGCACTTGGCGTCCGCACTGTCCACACCGTCGGCTTCCAAGGCCTTCAATGCGCTGCCCTGAATAACAGGGACATCGTCACCGGGAAAACCGTATTTGGACAGCAATTCCCGAACCTCCAGCTCCACCAACTCCAGCAGCTCCGGATCGTCAACAAGGTCAACCTTGTTCATGAACACCACCAGACAGGGAACGCCGACCTGACGGGCCAGCAAAATGTGCTCACGGGTCTGGGGCATCGGGCCGTCCGTTGCAGCGACAACCAAAATCGCTCCGTCCATCTGGGCCGCGCCGGTGATCATGTTCTTGATGTAGTCGGCGTGGCCGGGGCAGTCCACGTGCGCGTAGTGCCGATTCGCGGTCTCGTATTCCACGTGTGCCGTGGCAATGGTGATACCGCGTTCCTTTTCCTCGGGTGCCTTGTCGATCTGGTCGAACGGAATGAAGTTCGCGCCGCCCTTGATGCTCAGCATCTTGGTGATCGCGGCGGTCAACGTCGTCTTGCCGTGGTCGATGTGGCCGATGGTGCCAACGTTTACGTGCGGCTTGTTCCGCTCAAATTTTGCCTTGGCCATGTAATCCCCCTACTTCCGCTTGGAAATGATTTCTTCAGCGAGTTGTGCAGGAACTCGCTCGTAATGGTCAAACTGCATGCTGTAACTGGCCCGCCCTTGGGTCATGGAGCGCAGCTGTGTCGCATAGCCAAACATGGAACTCAAAGGAACATGGGCGCGAATGATCTGGGTGCCGTGGCGGGATTCCAGATTAATGATTTTCCCTCTGCGACCATTAACATCGCCCATGACATCCCCGAGATAATCCTCAGGAGTAAGCACTTCGACGGACATCACCGGCTCAAGCAATACAGGCTTGCCTTTGCGACAAGCCTCCTTGAAGCACATGGATCCGGCAATGAAGAATGCCTGCTCCGAGGAGTCCACCTCGTGGAAGGATCCAAAAACCAGTTTCACTGCCACGTCCACCACCGGGAATCCGGCGAGGACACCGGCATTCATGGCGTCCTTGATGCCTTTTTCCACAGCAGGAATGTATTCTTTGGGAATCACGCCGCCAACAATGGAGTTGGTGAAGGCGAAGCCGGCACCTGGTTCCTGCGGCTCAAGTTCAATAACGGTGTGAGCGTACTGTCCACGGCCACCGCTTTGTTTGACGTACCGCGTCTCCTGCTTAATGGGTGCGGTTACCGTCTCCCGGTAGGCAACCTGAGGCTGGCCAACATTCGCATTCACGCCAAACTCGCGGGTCAGACGGTCGACAATAATTTCCAGATGCAGTTCGCCCATCCCTGCAATCAAGGTTTGATTGGTTTCCTCGTTGGTCTTGACACGAAAGGAGGGATCTTCCTTCGCCAGTTTGGCCAAAGACTGGCTCAAGGCATCGCGGTCTGCCTTGGTCTTGGGCTCAATAGCCACCTCGATGACCGGCTCTGGAAAATCCATGGACTCGAGAATAATCAACCGTTCCGGTGCGCAAAGGGTATCCCCGGTAGAGGCGTGCTTCAGACCAACGGCAGCGACGATGTCTCCGGCAAAGGCTTCCTTGATTTCTTCTCGCTTATTGGCATGCATTTTCAGCAGGCGACCGATGCGCTCTTTTTTGCCGCTGGTAACGTTGACCACGGTCATGCCGCTTTCGATCTTTCCGGAATAGACGCGGAGAAAGGCCAAGTGGCCAACATATGGGTCATTGGCCAACTTGAACGTCAATGCGCTCAGCGGCAAGTCGTCATCACAAGGGCTGGTCACCTCTTCACCGGTGTCAGGGATGATCCCTTTCATTGCAGCCACGTCCACAGGACTCGGAAAAAACGTCACAACGGAATCCAGCAAGGGCTGAACTCCCTTGTTCTTGAACGCAGAACCGCAGAGCACCGGACAAATTTTCATTGAAATAGTGGCTGCACGAACGGCGTTCATCACGGACTCGGGCTCCAATTCCTCGCCGCCCAGATACTTCTCAAGGAGCTCCTCGTCTTCCTCAGCCACAGCCTCAAGCATGACTTGGCGCCAAGAGTCGTACTCTTCCTGGTATTCTTCGGGAATATCCACATATGCGTACTCTTTGACGACCACCGATCCATCATCGAAAAACAGTGCCTTGCCCTGAATTAGATCAATGATGCCGGCAAAATTTTCCTCGGAACCAATGGGGATTTGCAATGGAACAGGTTTGGCCTTGAGTCGTTCCTTGATCATCTCCACCACACGAAAAAAATCCGCGCCGGTCCGGTCCATTTTATTCACAAAGGCCAGTCTGGGCACCTTGTATCGGTCAGCCTGCCGCCAAACAGTTTCCGACTGGGGCTCCACTCCACCAACAGCGCAAAACACGGCTATGGCTCCGTCCAAGACCCGAAGAGAGCGTTCCACTTCCACGGTAAAGTCGACGTGGCCCGGCGTATCGATGATGTTGATGCGATGATCTTTCCAGAAACAGGTTGTCGCTGCGGAGGTAATCGTGATCCCCCGCTCCTGCTCTTGAACCATCCAGTCCATGACCGCCTGTCCGTCATGAACTTCGCCGATCTTGTGAGATACCCCGGTATAGAAGAGGATTCGTTCGGTGGTTGTCGTCTTTCCGGCGTCAATATGGGCCATGATGCCGATATTGCGCTGCCGTTGAATTGGTACGGTTCTTGGCACGTGTAAATCCTTTTTTACCAGCGGAAGTGCGCAAAGGCCTTGTTTGCGTCGGCCATCTTGTGCGTGTCTTCACGCTTCTTCACGGCCCCGCCGCGATTGTTGTAGGCATCCAAGAGCTCAGCGCCAAGGCGTTGCACCATGCCTTTTTCACCCCGATTCCGGGAGTAGTTGATCAGCCATCTGATGGCCAGGGAAGTTTGCCGAGCGGAGGCCACCTCCACGGGGACCTGATAGGTCGCCCCACCAACCCGCCGAGATTTGACTTCGACCTGTGGGCGGACATTGTCCACGGCCTGTTCGAACGACTTCAGCGCCGGCTCCTGGGTTTTTTCCGCAAGAAAATCCAAAGCCTGGAAGAAGATTCCCTCTGCCGTGCTTTTTTTTCCGCCGTACATCAGCCGGTTGATGAATCTGGTGACCAACTGACTGCCATAGACAGGGTCGGGCAGGATGATTCGCTTCGGAATGGGTCCTTTTCTGGGCATGTTTCTCTGGTCCTTTTACGATTTTGGTCGCTTCGCGCCATACTTGGAGCGCCCTTGCCGACGATCCTGTACCCCTGAGGTATCCAGGCTCCCCCGAACGATGTGGTAGCGCACCCCAGGAAGATCCTTGACACGGCCCCCGCGGATCATGACCACGGAGTGCTCCTGCAGGTTGTGTCCTTCTCCAGGAATATAGGAAGTCACCTCGATCCCGTTGGTCAAGCGCACTCTGGCCACTTTCCGCAAGGCCGAGTTTGGTTTCTTCGGCGTCGTTGTATAGACCCGAACGCAGACTCCGCGCCGCTGCGGACAGCTTTGCAAAGCCGGGGTCTTTTTTCGCTTTTCGATTTTCTTTCGCTCGTTGCGAATCAACTGACTGATCGTAGGCATACATTCGTCTCCAGATTGAACGTCAAAAGAGGGGATGTTTATTATTTCAGAACGTGCTTGTCAACCCTTGCCCAAAATTCCATCAAGGAAAACCAGTCTTGATCAAAATCCGAGTGGCGATCGAAACTGAAACCAGAACATGAATGACCAATGATTGTGCATCACAATCAACATATTCCCTGATCATGCAATGCGTCTTCGCCAAGGTTTTCCCGAAAAAAAGTGGGAACCAACTTCAAGGTTCCCACTTTCCATAATATACGCTCACACAGCACCTAGCTCAGGCTGAGCATCGGCCTCCATGCATGTTGATCAGTACTCACCCACAAGCAGATGATCCTCTTCCAGATCCTCCAGGAAGGAGTCCTCTCGCTCGGTTTGCTCCGGAACAACGATTTCGCTGTCCGTATACCGACGATATCCGGTTCCAGCTGGTACAAGGCGCCCAACGATCACATTCTCCTTGAGCCCCAGGAGATAATCCTCCTTGCCGCGCAGGGAAGATTCGGTCAAAACCTTGGTCGTCTCCTGGAAGGAGGCCGCGGAAATGAACGAGTCCGTGTTCAAGGAAGCCTGCGTAATGCCCAGTACCAACGGCTCGGCCATGGCCGGTTGCTGACCGTTTTCCAGGCAACGCTGATTTTCGCGCATGAAGCGTTGCTTGTCTACCTGTTCTCCCAGCAGAAACGGCGTTTCTCCCGGGTCGATGACCTGCACCTTTTTCAACATCTGGCGAACGATGACCTCGATATGCTTGTCGTTGATCTGCACGCCCTGGTGCCGGTATACGTCCTGAACCTCTTCCACCAGATACTTGGCCAGTTGCTTCTCGCCCTTGATTTTCAGAATGTCGTGCAACTCCGGATACCCCTCGGTCAGCAGTTCACCGGCTTCCACCAGGTCACCTTCCTGTACCGTAATGTGTTTGCCTTTGGGAACGAGATATTCCTTGGACTCTCCCGTATCCGGGGTGACGATCAGCTTGCGTTTCCCCTTGGCATCCGGCCCAAATGATATGATTCCGTCGATCTCCGAGACGACACCCAGCTCTTTGGGCTTGCGAACCTCAAAAAGTTCGGCCACGCGCGGCAGGCCGCCAACGATGTCCCGGGTCTTGGAGGTTTCCCGAGGCTTCCGGGCAATAATATCTCCGGGACGAACCTGTTCGCCGTCCTGGACCATAAGTACCGCGCCTACCGGCAATTGAAACATTGCCGGTGAGTTGGTGCCCGGTCGGATGACCTGGTTGCCCTGTTCGTCATGAATGGCAATGGCCGGGCGATAGTTGGTGGTGCGGTACTCGATGATGGTTTTTGTGGTCCGCAGCGTGGTCTCATCCATCTTGTCCTGGAAGGTTCGCCCTTCGATAATGTCCGTGAAGCGCACCGAGCCCTCCACGTCCACGACAAATGGTTCATTAAAGGGATCCCACTCCACCAGGAGCTTCCCTTTCTCCACTTCTTGCTGATCCTGAACATACAGTTTCGCACCCAAAGGCAGGGTGTACTTCTCCCGTTCCCGGCCCTGATCATCCACGATACTCAGCTGACCGCTTTTATTGATGATCAAGGATTGCCCTTCGGAATTCTCCACGGTTTTGACCCGGGAGAGAATGACCCGGCCGACAAAATGCGCGGTGATGGAGGACTGTTCGATCTCCTTGGAAGCTGTACCGCCGATGTGGAAGGTACGCATGGTCAGCTGTGTGCCTGGTTCTCCGATGGATTGGGCAGCGATAATGCCCACGGCTTCCCCCACATTGACCAACCGCCCCGTGGCCAGGTCCTGGCCATAACAGGACGCGCAGACTCCCTGAGGACTCTTGCAGGTGACCACCGAGCGCACGGTCATGGTGTTCAATCCAGAAGCCTCGATCATTTGCGCGTACTTTTCGCTAATCAAGGTGTTTCCAGGGATCATTACGTCATCCGTAACCGGATCAAAAACATCAAACATCGTCAGGCGGCCCAAAACCCGCTGACTGAGCCGCTCCTTGACTTCCCCGGCCTTGATCATGTGCCCGATATCCAAGCCGTCCACGGTACCGCAATCTTTTTCGTAGATCTGCACATCCTGGACCACGTCCACCAGGCGCCGGGTCAGGTAGCCCGAGTTCGCGGTCTTCAGTGCCGTATCCGCCAGACCTTTTCGGGCTCCGTGGGTGGAGATGAAGTACTGGAGCACGGTCAGCCCTTCACGGAATGAAGCCGTGATGGGCGTTTCGATGATCTCTCCGGACGGCTTGGCCATCAGACCGCGCATCCCGGCCAGCTGGCGCATCTGGTCCGGGTTACCACGGGCCCCGGAGGTGGACATCATGAAGATCGGATTGAAACTGATGTTTTCCTCCTGCCTGCCGGACTTTTCATCAGTCAGCAGTTCGTGGGACATCTTGTACATCATTTCCTTGGCCACATCATTAGTGGCTTTGGTCCATACGTCGACAACCTTGTTGTACTTCTCTGTGCGGGTGATAATCCCGTCCCGATACTGGGATTCGATGTGGGTTACCTCTTCAAAGGACTTGGTGAGAATGACTTCCTTCTGTTCGGGAATTTTCAGATCTTTCAGCCCGACGGACAAGCCCGCCCGGGTGGAGAACTCATAACCGATATCCTTGAGGCGGTCACAGAGGATGACCGTCGCCTTGATGCCGGCCCGGCGATAAGCTTCGCCCACAAGACGGGCGATGCTTTTCTTGTTCAACAACTGGTTCACCATTTCAAATGGGACGCCCGGAGGAAGCAATTCCGAGACCAGAATGCGCCCCGGCGTGGTGTCCACAAGCTTCCCATCCATCCGAACCTTGATTCGGGCATGCAGATCAATGGCACCGGCATCGTAGGCTGCACTGACCTCCCACTTGTCGGCAAAAACCTTGCCTTCGCCCCGACTGAAAGAGCGGTCCACCGTGAGGTAAAACAAACCAAGGACGATATCCTGGCTGGGAACAATGATCGGCACTCCGTTGGCCGGAGACAAAATGTTGTTCGTGGACATCATCAAGACGCGGCATTCAATCTGGGCCTCAATGGACAAGGGGATGTGCACGGCCATCTGGTCACCGTCAAAGTCCGCGTTAAAAGCCGTGCAGACCAAGGGATGCAGTTGGATTGCCTTGCCTTCCACAAGCAGAGGTTCAAAGGCCTGAATCCCCAGGCGGTGGAGAGTGGGTGCGCGGTTGAGCATGATCGGGTATTCCCGGACTACATCTTCCAGGATATCCCAGACCACCACTTCCTCGCGCTCGACCATCTTCTTCGCGCCTTTGATGGACGTCGTCAGTCCGCGCTTTTCCAGCTGGGAATAGATGAAGGGCTTGAAGAGTTCCAAGGCCATTTTCTTGGGTAGCCCACATTGGTGCAGCTTCAGCTTAGGCCCAACCACAATCACGGAACGTCCTGAGTAGTCCACCCGTTTGCCCAGAAGGTTCTGGCGAAAACGTCCCTGTTTGCCCTTGATCATGTCGCTCAGGGATTTCAAAGGTCGCCCGTTGGTCCCGGATATCGGCCTTCCGCGCCGACCATTGTCGAACAAGGCATCCACGGACTCCTGGAGCATCCGCTTTTCGTTGCGGATGATGATGTCCGGCGCTCCCAGTTCCATCAACCGCTTGAGTCTGTTGTTGCGGTTGATCACCCGGCGGTAGAGGTCATTCAGATCCGAGGTGGCGAAACGACCTCCATCCAGAGGCACCAGTGGCCGCAGTTCCGGTGGAATGATCGGAATGACCTCCATGATCATCCACTCCGGTCGATTTCCAGACTCCAGAAAGGCTTCAATAATCTTTAACCGCTTGGCGACTTTCTTTTTCTTGGTCTGGGATTTGGTCTTGGCCCCTTCCTCCCGGAGTTCGGCTCGCAGGGCAGCCAGATCCAGCTCTTCAATCAGCTTGCGAATGGATTCCGCACCCATGCCCACGGTGACGGCGTCCTCGCCGAAATGTTCGATCACCTGGTAGTATTGCTCTTCGGAAATCACCTGGTACTTCAGCAGATTGGTCTGCCCCGGATCCAAGACAATGAAGGAATCGAAATAGAGCACTTTCTCCAAATCAGCCATGGTCATGTCCAGCAAGGTGCCGATTTTGGATGGCAGGCTTTTCAGGAACCAAATGTGCGCCACCGGGGAGGCCAGTTCAATGTGCCCCATTCGTTCCCGCCGGACCTTGGAGGCGATCACTTCCACCCCGCACTTCTCGCAGACGATCCCCCGGTGCTTCATGCGCTTATACTTGCCGCAATTGCATTCATAGTCCTTAACCGGACCAAAAATCTTGGCGCAAAAAAGCCCATCCCTCTCAGGCTTGAAGGTTCGGTAGTTAATGGTTTCCGGCTTTTTGACCTCACCAAAAGACCACTCCCGAATGGTCTCCGGCGCGGCAATGGATATCTTGATGCCCTTCAACGTTTTGCTGTTGGGCGTGGTTGAAGAACTTCCCCGCATGGAAAAAAGTTCATCTAGCGTCATGGTATGTCTCCCTTGGGTCCTCGGATCACTATCGTGTGCAACCCGCTCCCGGTTTTGACGGATTTTGGCATATTGAGCGTATACTCCTCGTTGTCAACCCGCCCTCTATTCCGGTTCGTCACCAGAAGTGGGGTAGCCCCGTTTTCCGTCAAAATGGTCAGCGGCGTTTCTTCTTTTCTTCCTGGAGCAATGTGACGTCCAACCCCAGGGACATCAATTCCTTGATCAGCACGTTGAAGGATTCCGGTAACCCGGCTTCCAGAAAATTGTCGCCTTTCACGATCTTCTCATACATATGCACTCGGCCGGTCACATCGTCGGATTTGACGGTCAAAAACTCCTGCAACACGTGCGCTGCACCGTACGCTTCCATGGCCCAGACTTCCATCTCTCCAAGCCGCTGACCGCCGAACTGCGCTTTTCCACCCAACGGCTGCTGGGTGACCAGGGAGTATGGGCCGGTGGATCGGGCGTGAATCTTCTCGTCGACCAGGTGATGCAGCTTCAGGATGTACATGCTGCCCACGGTTACACGATTATGAAAGGCCTCACCGGTGCGGCCGTCGAACAGGAGGCTTTTGCCGTCTTCAGGCAAACCAGCCTTGCCCAGCCACTTCCAGATTTCATCCTCGTGGGCTCCGTCAAAGACCGGACTTTTCGTGATGATTCCGTTACGCAACTCTCGCACAGCGGTCACGAACTGTTCGTCGTCCAGCTCATCCACCAGTGCGGTAATGGACGCGGAATCAAAAACTTCCTTGATCTCGCGGCGCAACTCGGCAATGTCCTCGCCCTGTTCGATCATTCGAGCCACGTGTTTGCCCAGCTCCAGGGCGCCCCAGCCCAGATGGGTTTCCATGATCTGGCCGATGTTCATCCGTGACGGAACGCCAAGTGGGTTCAAGACAATGTCCACAGGCGTCCCGTCGGCAAAAAACGGCATGTCTTCCTCGGGTAGTATACAGGAGACAACACCTTTGTTGCCGTGGCGCCCAGCCATCTTATCACCAACGGACAGCTTGCGTTTCACCGCAACATAAACCTTGACCATCTTGATCACTCCCGGGGGAAGGTCGTCCCCTTCAGTGATCCGCTCGCTTTTGACCTTGTAGGCCTCCTGCACAAAAGAAACCTGGCGATCATAATCCTGAATCAGTTCCTGCAGCTGGTCGTTCACGGCCTTGACCGCGAACAGTCCGGCCAGTTTTTTCACAGGGACCTGGTCCAGGACACCGCGGCTCATGAACATGTTCGCCTCGACAAGCACCTCGCCCTTGCGCTTGCCCATCAAAGTCTGAGCCAGCCGCTTGCCATCCACAACCTGCCAGACCTTTTCGCGCATGGCGTCGGTCAACCCGGAAATGATCTGCCGTTCCTTGGCCTCAAGACGAATCAGCTTGTCTTGCTCAATAGCTTTGGAGCGGTCGTCCTTGTCCCCCATCCTCCGATTGAAGACGCGCACGTCGATGACCGTGCCTTCAATACCCGGCGGAACCTTGAGTGACGAATTTTTCACATCCCGAGCCTTGTCCCCAAAGATGGCCCGTAGCAATTTCTCCTCCGGCGTCAGCTGGGTTTCCCCTTTGGGAGTAATCTTGCCCACCAGGATATCATCAGGCTGGACCGGCGCACCGATGCGAATGATCCCGCTTTCGTCCAGATTGCGCAGCATTTCTTCACCTACGTTGGGGATGTCCTTGGTGACCTCCTCCGGACCCAGCTTGGTGTCCCGGGCCACCAGTTCGAACTCCTCGATGTGCATGGAGGTGAACACGTCTTCCTTGACCACCCGTTCGGAAATCAGGATGGAATCCTCGAAATTATAGCCGCACCAGGGCATGAAGGCCACGAGCAGATTCTTGCCCAAGGCCAGTTCGCCCTGCTGGATGCCAGGGCCGTCGGCGAGCACTTGGCCCTTGGTGATGGCCTGACCTTCCATGACCAGCGGCTTCTGGCCAAAACAGGTGTTCTGGTTGGACTTGTGAAACTTAAGCAGCTCGTAAACCTTCAAGCCGCCTGTTTCCGGGAACAGGTCGCCATGGTAACTGACCACGATCCGCTCAGCATCCGTGTAGCGCACCACCCCGTCTCCAGCGGCCAGAACACAGCTTCCGGAATCTTGCGCCACTATGCTTTCCATGCCCGTACCGACAATGGGCCGTTCGCAACGTAGCAAAGGAACCGCCTGCCGCTGCATGTTCGATCCCATGAGGGCCCGGTTGGCGTCGTCGTGCTCCAGAAACGGAATCAGGGAGGCGGACACCGAGACGATCTGGCTTGGCGAGATGTCCATCAGGGTCACCTCTTCCCGGTTGACCAGGGCAAAATCGCCCTTGAGGCGCGCCGTGACGATGTCGTTAATGAACCGTCCGTTTTCATCCAATTCCGCGTTGGCCTGAGCAATCACCTCCCCGGCTTCCCGGGATGCATCCATGAACAGCACTTCCTGCGTCGCCACGCCGTCCTTGACGATCCGGTAGGGGCTTTCAATAAAACCGAACGCATTGACCTGGGCGAACGTGGTCATGGACACTATCAATCCAATGTTCGGACCTTCAGGGGTTTCAATCGGGCAGATCCGGCCATAGTGGCTGGTATGCACGTCGCGTACTTCAAATCCGGCGCGGTCCCGGGTCAATCCTCCGGGACCCAGGGCGGAAAGGCGCCGTTTATGGGTCACTTCCGAAAGCGGATTGGTTTGATCCATGAACTGAGACAGCTGGGACGTACCAAAAAATTCCTTAATCGCCGCCACAACCGGTTTCGGATTGATCAAGTCGTGGGGCATCAGCGTGGCCACGTCCTGGAGACTCATCCGTTCCTTGATGGCCCGTTCCATCCGAACCAGACCGATCCGGTACTGGTTCTCCACCAACTCGCCCACAGGGCGAACACGGCGGCTGCCCAGGTGATCGATGTCGTCGGATGGCCCATGGGCATCCTTCAATTCCACAAGATGCTTCAAGGCCCTCAGGATGTCGTCATTGGTCAGAGTGCGCTGATCTAGAGGCACGTCCAGGCCAAGGCGGGAGTTCAACTTATAGCGTCCCACCGGCGAGAGGTCGTAGTAATCCGGATTACGGAACAGGTTGTCAAAAAAGGTCGCTGCGACCTCGGCAGTGGGTGGTGAGCTGGGCCGCAACCGACGGAAAATTTCCACTTGAGCGGACTCGATGTCCGTGGTCTTGTCCATTTGCAGGGTCTCGCGAACAGTGGCTGAAACTTCAACCCCGGTAATGTACAGTACCGGAAAGCGCAGCAGGTTTGCTTCCTTGCACTGCTCCAGAAACGGTTCCGTGATCTCATCACCAACCAGGGCCAGCACTTCACCGGTTTCCGGATGGACGATGTCTCGGGCAAGAAACTGGCCCGTCAATTGCGTTGGATCGACTTCCAGTTTTTCGACACCAGCCTTGATAATCTTCTTCCAGATCCGCCCTTTGACCATGGTGCCAGCAGCAGCCAATACCTCGCCGGAAGCATCCACCACGTCTGCGTAGAGCTGCTCCTTGCGCACAAGTGATTCCTGGATCTCGCGGTAGACCTTGTCGCCATCGATCTGGTAGTATTCGGTCTTGTAGAAATAATTCAGGATGTCCTCATTGGTCATGCCCATGGCCTTCAGCAAAATGGTCACCGGCATCTTCCGACGCCGATCAATGCGCACGTAGAAAATATCCTTGTGGTCGAACTCAAAGTCCAGCCAGGACCCGCGCATGGGGATGATCCGGGAAGAGTAAAGCACCTTCCGGCTTGTGTGGGTTTTCCCAAAATCGTGTTCCAGGATAATGCCGGGAGACCGCTGTAACTGATTCACGATCACCCGTTCCGTTCCATTGATGATGAACGTGCCTTTTTCGGTCATCAGAGGAATTGTCCCAAAATAGATATCCTGCTCCTTGATATCCCGAATTGACCTGTTGTCCGTCTCCTCATCCACATCAAAAACGACCAACCGGACGCGAATGCGTACCGGCGCTTCATAGTGTAATCCCTTTGCCAGACATTCCGAGACATCGAATTTAGGCTGACCTATTTCATAGCTGACAAACTCCAACGTCGCGGTCTTATTGAAGTCATGGATGGGAAAAACAGAGCGGAATACACCTTCGAGTCCAACATCTGCTCTCGCGGCTGCCGCAACATCCTGCTGAAGAAATCGAAAATAGGACTGGATTTGCAGTTCGAGAAGATGGGGAGTATTGAGAACACTTTGGATATTGCCAAACTTCTTCACAAGTTGTGTCATCGTCACCCTCAACATGATGCGAGTAAAAAGTTTTTATGGCTGATGCGTAGCAAGACGCATTGACGTTGAATCGTAGCGGGAACTCGTAGAATGCTGCGAGAAAATTATTATGAGCGACTTTCGATATAAGCCAGGATATTGATTCATCGATCTGTTTCTGGTAAGTGTAAATCAGAAAGAAACTGCCAAGCTTATGATGAGCCTGAATCAAAATAAATAAATTAATAGGTAGATCTTCAGGTGAATTTGTCTTTTCAGCTCCGTGCCTTACAAAAAAATTCCCATAGTAGCATCTGGCACGCTCAGTCATCATAGCGGGACATTTCTACATGAAAGAACTCCGCATATGTGCTGATTGAGAATTTCTGCATGTCATACCGGGCTATAGATGCAACGAAATGTATCATTTCCTGCTCAAGCGGTGCATGCAAGCAGTTGGCATTAAGGCATTATGTAGAGAAACATACCGACTCGTACCCTGCCGTAGTTATCTTGCTCGAACGGTACGCGTCGTGAATCGCGATCATAACAGGGGTGGACTCGTTCAAGAAATGAAAGATCAAACTTTACGTTGCTGACGGTTGCTGATCCGAAAAAATGACGTTTGTTCAGGGCATGGTTCGCGGGAAGGTTCTATCATCCGTGCGTCGATTCACGGAAAAAGGAAACAGGAAGTGCGACAAGCCGCACTTCCTGAAAAAAACATGAAATAAAAAATCTACTTCAGCTCGACTGTGGCGCCGGCTTCTTCCAGCTGCTTTTTGGCTTCCTCGGCATCGGACTTGGACACGCCTTCCTTGATCACGGAAGGCGCTTCGTCGACCTTGGCCTTGGCTTCCTTCAGACCAAGACCGGTCAAAGCTCGAACCACCTTGATCACATTGATCTTGTTGCCGCCGGGACCAGTGAGGACAACATCAAACTCCGTCTTCTCCTCAGCTGCCGGAGCCTCAACGCCAGCGACCGGAGCAGCGGCAACAGCGGCCACTGGAGCTGCAGCGGACACCCCGAACTTCTCTTCCAGTTCCTTGATGAACTCCGCGAGTTCCAGGACGGTCATATTGGAGATAAATTCAACGACTTGATCTTTGGTAACGCTCATGATTGGATATCCTCCTGATAATAAAAGCTTTGGCTCGTTCAGTTAAACGGTTTGCGACTGTTCCTTCTGGTCCTTGATTCCGTTCAAGGCATACAGGAAATTCCGCAAAATATTGGCAAACAATCCCACGAAATTGGTCGGCACGGCGTTCATCGTTCCCAGGGCCTTGGCCAAAAGCACTTCCTTGCCGGGGAGCTTGGCGAGTTCATCAACCTGGATACTTGAGAGCAGAGTGCCCTCCAGACTCGCAAAGCGCGTACTGAAGTTCTTGGTGCCTTTCTCGAACTCAACGATGATCTTGGCCGCGGAGACCGGATCTCCGGATGTGAAGGCAATGGCGCAACAGTCCTTGAGTGAGTCATTCAGGACGTCATGCTGTGTCCCATTGAGAGCGATGCGCGCCAGGGTGTTCTTCACGACATGATAGTCTATTCCGGATTCGCGGAGCTTGACGCGTAAGGGCGTCACCTCTTCAACCTTGAGCCCTTTGAAGTCGGTCACAATGGCGATGCTGGCCGTGGAGGCCTTGCTTCGCAATTTCTCAATGATTTCGCTTTTTTGCGTTCTGTTCACGTGGTTTCACCTCCTTTGCGGCATAATTGGGCAAAGAAGAGCCAAAGCTGGTCTCGACAGGAAATTAAGGAGATCGCTCCACCTGTTGTCTCTGACTCCTGGATTGCCATCCAAATGGGAAGGCTCGAGCCCCAGGAATTGGGCTCGAGCAAAAAAAATGGAGTGGAGCGTTAATCGCGGGGCATGCTCTGGAAGTCGAGCTTGATTCCGGGCCCCATGGTCGTGGAGATGGCCATGGAACGAAAATACGTTCCCTTGGCTGACGAAGGCTTGAGTCGCGTAAGGGTATCAATGACCGTGCGCAGGTTGTCCACAAGCTTGTCCGCACCAAAGGAGACCTTGCCAAGAGGCGAGTGGATCACTCCGGCTTTATCAACCTTGAATTCGACGCGACCGGCCTTCATTTCCTTGACAGCCTTGCCGATATCAAAGGTTACGGTTCCGGTTTTGGCGTTGGGCATCAGCCCTCGCGGTCCAAGGATCCGGCCGATTTTCCCGATCTGGGCCATCATGTCCGGAGTCGCGACGGCTTGATCAAACTCCAGCCACCCTTCCTTGATTTTTTCAATGAGGTCCTCACTGCCGACAAAATCAGCACCGGCCTCCTTGGCCTCAGCTTCTTTGTCGCCTTTGCAGAAAGCGGCCACGCGGACTTCCTTGCCCAGCCCGTGGGGCAAGGTTACTGCCCCACGGACCATCTGGTCGGAATATTTCGGATCAACCCCAAGGCATACGGCAACATCGACGGTTTCATCGAATTTTGCGTAGGCCATCTTCAATGCCAGATCCAAGCCGTCTTTGACCGGAAACTTGGCTTTCAGATCAATGTCCTGAACGGCATTACGATATTTTTTTCCATGTGTCGGCATGATCTTTCTTCCTTTCCCCTAAATTTCTACCTCAAGGCCCATACTCCGCGCTGTTCCCATGACAGTCAACATGGCGGCCTCAAGACTACCCGCGGTCAAATCCGGCATCTTCAGCTTGGCGATTTCCTCCACCTGGGCCTTGGAAACCTTTCCGACTTTCGTCTTGTTCGGCTCACCGGACCCCTTGTCCAGTTTGGCGGCCTTGAGCAGCAGCACCGAGGCCGGTGGGGTCTTGGTGACAAAGGTGAAGGTCCTGTCCGCGTACACCGTGATGATCACGGGGGTAATCATGCCCTTCTGGTCTTGCGTCTTGGCGTTGAAGCTCTTGCAGAACTCCATGATGTTCACCCCGTGCTGGCCCAATGCGGGTCCAACAGGGGGAGACGGGTTGGCAGCCCCGGCCGGAACCTGGAGCTTAATTTTTGCTTTAATCTTTTTTGCCATGAATATACCTGCTCACTGATCCGCGACAGTACGGAATTATGTTTTGCTCACCTGGACGAATTCCAGTTCCACCGGCGTCTGTCTTCCGAAGATGGACACCGTCACTTTCAACTTGCCCTTGTCGTAGTTCACCTCTTCGACAACAGCATTGAAGTTGGCGAACGGCCCATCAATGACGCGCACCTCGTCGCCACGCTCAAAAGAAAACTTCGGGCGTGGCTGCTCCTGCCGCGTCTCCATCATGTTCAAGATTTTCAACGCTTCGCGCTCAGGCATCGGCAATGGCCGGTTCTTTCCACCCAGGAATCCGGTTACGCGGGGCAGGGACTGAATCAGATGCCACGAGTCGTCAGTCAAGACCATCTTGACCATGATGTAGCCGGGATAAAATTTGCGCGTCGACGTCTTCTTCTCGCCCTTGACAAGTTCGACAACCTTTTCCGTCGGGACAACGACCTCTTCAATCAGACCAAGCGCTCTGTTGGTGCGGATCATTTCCTTGATGGTTCGTTCAACACGCTGTTCAAAACCGGTATGCGTGTGCACGATGAACCATTCTGGTCGAGCCGTGCTCTCAGGCTGGATTGTGGTCGTATCCATGGGATGTCGCGTCTTTGGCTGGGGTTCGACAGAAAGGTCGGAACTCAAACCGATCCTAGTAGAGAATTACTTCGACGATTTTGGCCAGAGCCAGATCGACGAGACCAAGAAACAAGGACATAATGATCACGAGGACCACAACCGCCATGCATGTGGCCGTCGTCTCCTTGCGTGTCGGCCATGTCACTTTCTTCAGTTCCAGCTTGGACTTTTCGAAAAAATCCTTGAACTGAATGGCTTTTTCTTTGATGTCGAAACGTCCTGCTGGAACTTTCTTATCTTCACCAGATTGTTGTTTTGCCATAATCCATCCGTATGAAAAATTGGCAGGCCAGGAGGGATTCGAACCCCCACCCCCCGGATTTGGAGTCCGGTGCTCTAACCGTTAGAGCTACTGGCCTGCGAAGCGGAGAAAGCCCCGACTATTTTGTCTCCCGATGGATTCGGTGCCCACCACAAAACGGACAGAACTTTTTCATTTCGATCCGGCCCGTGGAGTTTTTCTTGTTTTTCTCCGTGGCATAATTGCGGCGTTTGCAGTCAAGGCAGGCCAACAAAACATTGATTCGCATAACGCTTCCTTTGGTTCAGAATGCAGTCAATGGGCTATTCGATGATTTCGGAGATAACGCCGGCGCCCACGGTCCGACCGCCTTCACGAATGGCGA
>REDL01000131.1 GCA_007693505.1 Desulfovibrionales bacterium
AGTCTTTCCAAGGTGTTGAGCAAAATCACAGCACACGTTTTCGCAGGAAAAGGGACTTTTTGCAGTGACCTCTAGTATAAAGGTTTGCAAAAAATGGGGATACATCAAGGAGTGTGAGATGAACAAAACTCGATGGGGTGTTTTTTTGGGCAGTTGTGTCATGGCGGTTTCTCTCTTTCTGTTAACCCCTGTCAAAGGGTACAGCCTGTCATTCGGTGAGGCTCTTTACTCCGATCCGCGTTACTTTGAGAGTTACATCCAGTATGGTAATTTTATTTCCTACTCTTTACCCGTTTTGGCATTGATTTATGGTGGGCAAAATACCCCATTTGACATACCAGGTAGCCCAGGACAGATTTCTGATGATATTGTTATCATGACAGGTACAAATAATGCTAATGTAAATTCTAATCCTGATGGTATGGATAATCCATACAAAACGCCAAGTACGAATGCGTCAAGTACTTTCAGCACGCATCTTGCTGCTGATCCTGATCCATCAGGCCCTTTTGCAGGCGATCAACCTTTTACATGGGATATATCTATTGCCGCATTGACACAGTACCTTGATGGGTTGGACATGTTTTTCTTTTTTAATCACAATGAAACCAATAGCGGCGATAGCCAGGATTTGCGTATATGGACACAACTTGCCATTCGGGATTCTACCGGCCAAACGGAAGCACTTTATTTTGATCTCCGCAGCATGGGGCCTGATGGGTCAGGAATTTTTCAGGGCGATCCTTTGACATTCTCTTCCCCAGGCCTCCTCAGCGGCGGAGAACTTGGTGATGGAAGTGCAAGTCCTGGCCCTAGCCAAGCAGATTTTGTTCTTTCCCCTGGCCAGGTATGTCTTGACGCAAATTTCAGTCCAACAGCATGTACAAGTGGAACAACCACTGTTAATCATAATCTTGGCGTGAATGAGGTGGCGTACGCAGTAACCGCTCCTGCAGTGAATCTTTTTTTGAGAAACTGGACTGCGGACAGTGTTTACGATGTGATCAGTATGGATATTCGGATGTATGATATCAGCAACGGCTATGAACAGGCCTTCATTCGGGGCGTTCAGACGTCAAGCACTGTCACTCCGGATCCAATCCCGGAACCGTCTACTATCCTGCTTTTAGGTGCAGGAATGGTTGGTTTGGCTCTGTTTGGACGAAAAAGAATGCACAAAGAGTAAATAAATCGGTTACATCTCGATAATTCGTCGGGCCAGGATAACCAACTGGGCCGGGAGTATGAAAAAGGAGGCGGAAACGCCTCCTTTTTTTGGGCCCGTCACACATCACCGGGAGGGGGCGTGCGCTTTGGTTTCTACCGCACGTACCCCTGTTCCTCCAAATACAATAAAATTTCCTGGGCTGCCTCCTGGGGGGTTATTTCCGTGGTGTCGATGGTCAGTTCCGGGCTTTCCGGCGGTTCATAGGGGTCGTCCACTCCGGTGACGCCCTTGACGATCCCGGCCTTGGCCTTGGCGTACAGGCCTTTGCGGTCCCGCTGTTCGCAGGTGGCCAGGGGTGCACTCATGTACACCTCGATGTATCCGCCGTACTGGCTGACCATCTCCCGGGCCAGGCGGCGGGACTGTTCATAGGGGGCGATGGGGGCGCAGATGGCGATGCCCCGGTTCTTGGTGATCTCCGAGGCCACGAAGCCGATGCGCTGGACGTTGAGAATCCGGTGTTCCCGGGAGAAGGTCAGCTCGCTGGAGAGGTTGCGGCGCACGATATCCCCGTCCAGGAGGGTCACGGGACGGTGGCGCATGGCCATGAACGTGACGTACAGGATCTTGGCCAGGGTGGATTTGCCCGAACCGGACAGCCCGGTGAGCAGGATCGAGAACCCCTGGCTATGCCTTGGCGGATAGGCCTTTTTCAGTTCAGCCACCACCCCGGGAAAGGAGAACCATTCCGGGATCTCCAGGTCGAACTCCAGTCGCCGGCGCAGTTCGGCCGAGGAGATGTCCTTGACGGTCATGTCCGCGGTGACCTCGGTCTTGACCACATACTGGGCCCGGTCTTCGACATAGACCATGGGCCGCAGGGGAACCATGCGCACCCCGGTTTCCTCCTCCAGGCCGCGGACCAGATCCTGGGCCGCGCCCAGCGGGTAAAAGCGCTGCTGGGAGTCATGGACAAACGGATCGCCGTGGTCCTCGCTGACCATGAAGTGGTTGCAGCCGTAGTTCTTGCGGACAACGGCCTCCCAGAGGGCCTCCCGGGGACCGGCCTGACGGCCGGCCAGGGAGATCAGGCCCAGGTGGGCCATGTTCCGGGGAAAGGCCTTGAGAAATTCCTGGTAGCAGCTGACCATGGTGTAGTGGTCCAGATCACCGGGCCGGGGGTGTCCGACCACGGGCTGGATGAACAGGCTGGTTCCGGCCTCCCGGGCAGCCCGGAGGACCATGGCCTTGTGCGCACAGTGCAGGGGCTGCTCGGTCTGAAATCCGGCCACATTGCGCCAGCCCCGCTGGGAAAAGAAGCGGTGGGTCTCGGACGGGGTCAGGCGCAGCTCCGGAAAATCCGGATGCTGGGGAAGGTGCAGCCCTTCCAGCTTGCCGCTCACATACCAGCTGCCGGTCTCGGTCAACAGGCGGTGCACGCCGGGGTGGGCGGCTGGATCGTCCGTGCCGAACAGGGCCTGGGCCTCGGCCCGTTTGTCCGCCTTCCAGATGTCTTCCACGCACAGCACGGCCAGAAGAAAGCCCTCCTGGTCCCGCAGGGCCAGGGATGTATCCGGTTTCAGCCCCTCGGCCAGCGTTTCCGCCACGTCCAGGGTCACGGGCATGGGCCAGACCGTCCCATCGGCCAGGCGCATCCGGTCCAGGACACTCTGGTAGTCCTCTTGCCCCATATACCCGCACAGGGGGTAGAAGGCCCGGTTCAGCAGCAGTTCCAGGTCGCAGAGCTGACGCTGGTTCAGGTCCAGGGAGGGCAGGGAAACGGCCTCCTGCTTTAAAAATTCAACCCGCCGGAAATGGACCAGCAGGCTTTCGGCATAAGGGGAGATATGGGGTTCGCGGTGCATGGTGGTTCCAGGGGTTGTAGTGGGCGCGCGGGGAGTATCCAGCATGTTTCAGGCCAGCAGGCAGGTGCTTGCCTGAAACATGCCTGGCATGGGGCAGGCCATGCGGCGCATTTCTCACCAAAAGCGCTCGTCAGGCTCTGCGCAGACGATGAAGTGCGGGTTGAGCAGGGTCGGGCGCTGGTTGTAGGTCAGCGGCTTGCGGGTGGCCGGGTCCAGGACCTGGCCGCCGGCCTGCTCCACGATGCAGTGGGCCGCGGCCGTGTCCCATTCCATGGTCGGGCCGAGCCGGGGGTAGATGTCCGCGGCGCCTTCGGCCACCAGGCAGAGTTTCAGGGAGCTGCCCATGGCCACGATCTCGCTGGCCGGCAGTCTGGCGATGAAGGCGTCAATGGCCGGGTTGCCATGGGAGCGGCTGCCCACCACCCGCCAGGGGCGCTCCCCATTCCGGGGCGGCCGGCGGACCTGGATGGAGTGTGGGGCGTCCGGCTCATCCTCCCGCCACGCCCCCAATTCGGCCCCGGCCCAGTAGAGCCGGTCCAGAACCGGCGCGTAGACCACCCCGAGGACCGGGCGGCCGTCCTGGACCAGGGCGATGTTCACCGTGAATTCGCCGTTGCGCTTGAGAAATTCCTTGGTCCCGTCCAGGGGGTCCACAATCCAGAGCGTGGACAATGCCAGCCGCTCCGCCTCGGGCCAGTCTCGCCCTTCCTCCGAAAGGATTGCAAACCGGGGTAAAACAGCCTCCAAACCGGCCTGGATGGTTTTCTGGGCAGCCAGGTCCGCCGCGGTCAGGGGCGAATGGTCGTCCTTTTCCCATTTCTGGACCGTGTCGGCGGCATACACCCGCAGGATTTCCCGACCCGCGGCCCGGGCAATGCTCCGCACCTGGGCGGCCATGGAGGAGAGGGTATCAGGGGAAAGAGCAATGGGCATGGTGAAGGGCCTTGTGGCTTGGCTTGTTCATTTCGATGCAATACAGGGGCAAGGCGGGAGGCAGGTGCGATGCAGAGCGCCGTTGCCTGAATTACCACTGTTTGGGGTGAAACGCGGAATCGTTGCGGATCTGGATCGTATTGCCGCTTTGGGCCAGCACGTAAAGTCCCTGGCGATAGGCAAATCTGGCGACATCATCCGGCATGACCATGGCAGCCATGGCGCCGTAAAGCTGAAATCCGGCGTACTGGGGAAAACAGTCCTTGAACTTGTGCAGACGCTCGATGTGCTCTTTGACGTCTTCCACGGAGCAGTGGCTTTTGCATTCAATAGCTACAGCCGTATTCGTATCCACGGCCAACAGGTCGATCTCCATGACGAATCGCCCCTGGTCGTCATAGCGAGTGACGTTCTGAAAGATTTGGCGAACATCTACTCCCCGTTCATGGAAGAGGCGAACCGCAGCAGGACGGACCATTTCCTCCACGAAATCTCCCAGTCGGCTGCCAAGCTGGCTGATGAGCCGTCTCAACTCTCCAAACTTTTTATCCGTGTCCTGAAACTTTTTATCCGTGTCCTGAAACTTTTTATCCGTTTCCTGAAACTTTCTGTCAGTCTCCTGGAACTGTCTGGTGGTTTCAGCAAAAAGTTCTTTGACATCCCGGAAAAAGTCGCTGGACCCGTTTTTGGGCATATTTTCCAACATGATCGATCCTCCGTGTTTCCTCATGCCTACACCATCAGAAAACCATGGGCAAATATGATGTCATTGCTGCAATGACGGATTCGGTGACAAAAGGAGGCGCATATCAGAATTACGCATGCTGCTGATGGGAGTTGTTGGACGCCGGAAGCAGTGTCAATAATTTAACTGTCTCCAATTTCACTGAAAAACAAAACGTCCGTAGAGAAGCAAATGAGAATAGACGTCACCCATGTTTCGCCTTGAGCAAGTTCAAACGTTCAGCCACCCACATATTCACCAGGGTTTCAGGGAGTAAACCTCGGGAACGAGCGTTGGATTCAACCTGGCTGTATAAGTCAGGATCCAGGGGAATGCGCCGAACACGCTCAGCCCTGACATCAAAGCTGACCTCTCGCGTCCTATCCCAGTAATCAGAAAACTGTGGTCATCCCAGAATGTGGCGATACCGTTCAAAGAATCCGCTTGAGATAAATTGGATTGGTCTGCATGTTCATTTTTTTTATAGAGTCTCCGTTCCTTCCTGTCCATGTCTCTTGCGCTGATGATCAGCGCTGCATGGTCTGACTTGCGGATAAAGAAAACGATCAAGTAGCGGCCAGCATCTGTTTGTCCCAGGGCTGCATATACATCCTCGCCTTGTTTATACCCGTGTTCGACAAAACGGAACATTGGGCTATTGAAAAAAATATTTTCCACTTCACTGTTTCCAGCCGAATCCTGAGCTGTGTTTGTGCATCGTAAGGCCGGTTGAAACAGCACACCCTCTCCACCCCGCCAACCGGCGTAAACCTGCGCTCATTCTTGGAAGCCAGCAGGTGCTTCACTCCATCGAAGACCTCGCCCACGAACATCTTTGATCAGTGTTGTCCGGTTAAGAATTTGCATTCATTCACTTGAAAAAAATATTTTACTCATGAGCAATAATCTATTGACATTTCCAATGAAATCGGCCGTTTTTGTAATATCCTTATATTTTATCGAATTGCAAAATGCCGAGATCGTTTTTTCCATGTCAACGTCGAAGAACCGAAAAAGGGAAGCCCATGGCTTCCCCTTGTTGTTAATCTCGAATTTTTGAAGTGTGCGGCCTTCAGCTATCCTTGAACACCTCGGCCACATTCTTGGCATCCAGGATTCGTTCGGCCCAGAGGTCGAGCTGTTCCGGCGTGGCCTTGCGGAGACGTTCCTGGAAATGGATGTCGAGGATGTTTTGGCCGAAGCGCTTGGCGACGAGGCGTTGGAGAATGGCTTGGCGGCCTTGAACTTCGCCCTCGATACGACCCTTAATCGTAAGTCTTTCAGCTACTGTCATAAACATGCCTCCTTTTCCTTCTGAAAGGCTTTGCGTTACCATATTTTGCATTTCTTCGGGCTCGATGTCCATAACCGCAAGCACGTACCGGAAAATCTTTTCCAGCCAATGCATGGACGTGGCGTTCTCGTCCATTTGGATCACCAGGGCGATGATCTCGGCAAGCTTCTCCACGGCCTCCGGGGTGTTCTTGGCTTGGAGGCAGAGCAGGACCAGTTGGACAAGTAACTGGCCTTTGATGGTTTCGTCGGTTTCCGGAG
>REDL01000133.1 GCA_007693505.1 Desulfovibrionales bacterium
TCCAATTTTTCGTCCATTCCTCAACACGTTCCGCCAGCATGGCATGTACCTCCTGAAGGTTCTCGATTTCGGGCAAATCCTGACCCTGAAGACGTCTTGGCAACAGCACCCGGCCGACCCAGACAGCAAAGGAACGGCGCAGGCGCAGCTGGTCAGGTGCCTGCAACCATTCGATCAGGTTGGCCAGAACGTTACGTAAATCCTCGGGCTCCCGACTGTTTTCCAGGCGAAAAAGAGCCGCCGCCAGGTTGCGTGTTTCAGCCAGCTCCGCCTCGGTGAAGGCTCCCTCGTCCAGCAGCAGGTAGCGTAACCCGGGCTGGTATTTCTGCAGCCCAGGGGGCATGTCCGGCAGAAGCTCGGCCAGACTCACAGCCTTGTTCCACCGTGGTGCACCGTTATACAGCACAATGGAGAAGACTGCCGGAAGCTTTTCCATCTGGTTCTGGTTGGAATTGAGAATGTCCTGGTAGAGCAGGCCAATGTAGACCAGCATGCGCACGGCCATCCACGGGTCAGGCCTGGATTGGAACTCCAGGAGCAGATAGAGATACAGCCAGCGATCCCGAAAGCGGACCCGCCAGACCATGTCGTCATGACGCTCCCGTAAATCCTCGGAAACATAGCTGTTGAACTCTCTGGTCAGGGTGGAGAAGTCCAACTCCTGGATCCAGTCCTCCCGGACAAACCCGCGCAAGAGATCCTCCACCATTTCCGGGTGGGAGAACAGCTTTTTGTATCCGGTATCATGATTCCCCATGGTGGCGTTACCTGTCTACGATGCTAAGGAAATTAACATTTCAAGGCAAGCAGAAGCGCTGTGAACAGGAAGGCGATGGACGGCTACCCGGGAAACAGTGCCGTGCCCTTCGGGCATTTTATCCAGCGGTAGCTGGAGGGCTGTATCTTTGCCGCAACGGTCCGCGGCCAGGAACATCTTTCGTCCCCTGTTTTGTCCCCACTGTCGAGCGAGCCTGTTTGCGGCGAGCGGGCGGTTGAAAAAGATGTATTAACCGCCCGTTCACTGCGTTCACTCGACGGAGGGGACATTTCCCCGGCGGACGGTTGCCGGGGAAAGACTCCGCGCCCTGAAGTCTGCCTTGCCCATATCCGTTACTTCAGGATAGGTGCAAGGGGCATAAAAACCTGCGTCAGCTCTCTTTCACCCGCTGGCAAAAGCGTTCAACAAAATCACGTGGGCTGACCACGTCCACCCCCCATGGATTGTTCACGAAAAATTGAAAATGCGCCGTATTGCCGGTGATCAGGCATTGTGCCGCACCGGCAACGGCAACTTCCGCAAAGGGCAGATCAGAGGGGTCAGGCAAGGATGCGGTGAAGGGATGCAGTGGTGGAGCCAAAACACAAAAACCGCTGCCTTTCAGATAGGCGAGGAGATCGGTGCGCTCACTTACGGAGATGACGTGGCTGAATTTTACCCTGGAAAGAACTTCAGCATATTCGTTGTAGATCCGATCGTCATAGACGCATTGAACGTGCCCGTTGTAGACCAGATCAATAATCCTGGCAGGATACGAAAAGAGGCCAAGCAGGCCGGACACGTACACATTGGTGTCGACAACAACACGCATCCATCTATTCCGTGGACAATGTACGGCGTTGTTCCCGGACGGCCTGAATTTCCGCGTCGATCTCCGCGGCCGAGAATTCGTCCAGCCCGCATTGGGTCGCCTTTGCCCTGACTGAGGACAAGGCCATTTGGGCACGAATCCGGCTGGCCAGCAGGAGCACCTCTTCGATGTTCTGTGCTTCCGAAACAGGCAGCATAACGGCATAGGGCTTGCCGCGACTGGTGAGGACCACGTCCTGCTGAGCCAGGGCCTCCCTGACTCGTCCGGGTTCATTCCGGAATTCACGGTCGCTGACAATTTTCATGCGTTCCTCCATTGTATTCGGCTACAATCTGGTACCAGTTTGTATTCCTGCTCATGAGGCGTGTCAACGGCATTCCGAGCTCGAGCGGAGCAGCCCTACCTGCACATGAGTTATTTTCAGGCTAGGTGCAGTGGGGTGAGACCAATGATTTTATCTCTCGCCCGTTCGCTTCGCTCACTTGAGACGCAGAGCAAAGGCAGGAGGGGGAAGGGGTTTTAACCGTCCACTCCCTTTGGTCGTACGACGGAGGGGACATTTCCCCGGCGGATGGTTGCCGGGAAAAAGGCTCCACGCCCTGGCGGGCAACGTTGGTCAGGCGGTTGCTGAAGGTCGTCGATGTGGTAGGGGATGGGTGAGGGCAGGGTAGAAAGTGAAGATGATTTGCGATATCGGGTTGTGGGCAAGCAGAAGGGAAGCTCAATGACTTCCCCTTCAAAGCGCTCTCTTTTCGGTCGACTGGCTTCAGTTGTCCCGGAAAACCTCGTCAACGCTTTTAGCGTCCAGAAGTTTCTCTGCCCAGAGGTCCAGTTGTTCCGGCGTGGCCTTGCTGAGGCGTTCCTGGAATTGGATGTCGAGGATGCTTTGTCCGAAGCGCTTGGTGAGTTGGCGTTGAATAACGGCTTGGCGGCCAAGAACTTCACCCTTCTGGACACCTCTTGTTTCCCCGCGCAGTTCAAGTCTTTCAGCTACTGTCATAAACATGCCTCCTTTTCTCTCTGAAAGGCTTTGTGTGAACATATCCTGCATTTCTTCGGGCTCGATGTCCATAACCGCAAGCACGTACCGGAAAATTTTTTCCAGCCAATGCATGGACGTGGCGTTCTCGTCCATTTGGATCACCAGAGCGATGATCTCCGCAAGTTTCTCCACGGCCTCCGGGGTGTTCTTGGCTTGGAGGCAAAGCAGGACCAGTTGGACAAGTAACTGGCCTTTGATGGTTTCGTCGGTTTCCGGAGAGAAGTCGTAGAAGGCGAGGTCAAAGTTGGGAACGTAGGCGGAAAATTCAGGATCAGGAATATCTACAAGTTCGGTAAGCCGGATGGCCTGGCCCTTGGGTTTACCGTGGTAGACGACGATTGGGATGATCAGGGGCAGGGTTTTGGCTTTCGGGTGCTGTCTGCGGTGGAGTTCCCAGATTTCGATAAGGTATCGTAGCAGTTGCAGAACCACGAACCGGTTCGGGTAGCTTTTGTGCTCGAAGAGAAAATAGACGAATCCTGGCAGTCCACTGCTCAACATAACCTGGTAGAGCAGGTCCGAGTAATGTTCGGCCTGATTCACGTCCACAAAGCTGTCTTTGGTGATGGAGAGCGTATCCAGCTGGATATGCCTGAGCACCTTGGCCGGGAGGTAGTTGGCCAGAAAGTCGGCGGCGACTTCCTTGTGGCTCAAGGTTTCCCGGAAGAACGTATCGTGGATGTTGTTGATCTCGCTCATCTGCAAAACGTAGAGGATATGGTGGAGTGAGGCAAGATGACATTCCGTATCGTCCACGGTGCAGTTTACTCAGCGGGATAACAACGCCGTGCCCTGGCGGGCATTTTATCCAGCAGTACAGGGGGGGGATTTTTCATTGCTCCGGGGGGAGCAATGACCCCTGAATCCGCCAATGGCTCATGCTTGAGAATAACTATTCGCTTGTATTGAAAAAAGCATCCAACGACATTTCCAGGTCATGACGGATAATTTTCGCCATGAGCCCTTTCGGGACGTCCCTCCCGCCGTGATCCGGTATTGTCGTTTTTCTTCCATCGATATGCATGAGAGCATTACGCGTTTCTGCCGCAATTTTGCGTTCGCTGAGTTAGGTCGCCCTTACAGGGCTCTTCCTCTGTTTTCCCATCGTTGTCCCAGGGCGTTGCCCTGGGCTCTATCATGTCGCCCCTTTGGGGCTGAAATCAAGCCCTGAAGGGGCGAAACAACTACAGCCCAGGGCAACGCCCTGGGATATCAATGAGATTTTTATCCAGCCCTGAAAGGGCGGCCTAAAAGGGTGAGGCTCAGTAAAAAATGCTGAATGCTCTCAGTCCTGATTTTCAGAAACGCGTAATGCTCCCGATATGCATGAATCTGATATGCGATCCTTTTTGCCTGACCTTTACGAAACCCAGCCGTTCAACCCGCGCGATGAATTCGCGGAATGTCAGGGTAGGTTGTATTGTCACAATGCCAGCTCCAGATCACGGAGGCCAATAAACTTGGTTGACGCTTCGGAAGTATCTATCATTTCATCCCTGCATGCCTGGATGGCCTCCCGGATGTTGTCCATGGCTTCCTCCAGGGTGTATCCATAACTATGACAACCTTGGAACATGGGACAACTCACGATATAGACACCATCCTTGTCTTGTTCGATTATTACAGGGAAATGTGTGCTTCGCGGCATGAAGCATGTCTCCTTTGTTAGTGAAGGCAACGGCCCAAAGTTCCATCTTTTTTCAGTGGTTGGGACATTTCCCCGGCGGCCTGCCCTGCGCATATCCGTTATTCCGGGATAGGTGCACGGGGACGGTTGCCGGGGAAAATACTCCGTGCCCTTCGGGCATTTTATCCAGCGGTAGCTGGAGGGGTTTTTCTTGGCTGCAACGGCCGCGGCCAAGAATATTCTTCGTCCCCTGTTTTGTCCCCCATGTCGACCCGACACTCACATATTTTAGGGGTGAACTCTCTGCTGACCACCTCCTGAACAGCGTGAGTGCGGTGTTGTTCAAGACGTCTATGCCCCTCAAGGGGTGGATGACCAGGGAGGTCTGGGGTAAAGAGGGGTTTTAGTTGTCGAAGACCTTGTCCAGTGATGGCGCGTCAATGGCCTGGTCGAACCAGAGGGTAATCTGCTCCGGGGGAGCATTTGTCACGCGCTGGACCACATCATGCGGCACCGGCCCAAACCGCTTGTTCAGTAAGCGCATAAAGCTTTCTTGCCGACCTTCCAGCCGACCTTCTTGCCGACCTTCCAGCCGACCTTCTTGCCGACCTTCTTGCAGGCCTTGCAGCTTCCAATTTTTCGTCCATTCCTCAACACGTTCCGCCAGCATGGCATGTACCTCCTGGAGGTTCTCGATTTCGGGCAAATCCTGGTTCTTCTCTGTGTCTCTGTGTCTCTAGCGAGTCTTCGAGCGGGCGTGAGACATGGTTTTTTCTTTGATTTCTCGCCCGTTCGCTGTGCTCACTTGAGACGCGGAGCAAAGGCAGAAGAGGGCGGGGGCCAAGGACCTTTATTTCACTCCAACCCGTGATCCAGGAGGATGCTTTTCAGTCTGTTTTCATTGATGGAAGCGAATTCACTTTTTGAATAGAGTTTAAGCAGATAGAGATTTTCCTGGGGGTCCGCGAAATAGTAAATCACCCGGAAACCGCCGCTTTTCCCGCTTTGGGTGGATGTGTTAGCCAGTCTGATCTTGTACAGGGATTGGGTCAGGCGGATGCCGGCATGGGGGTCCCTCGTCAGCACGTCGCACAGGGACTTGAGGTCACACAGCAGGTTTCTGTGTCGCTTGTGCAGTTTTTTGACGTCCTTGGCAAAGCTGGGGAGGCTAATGATCTTCAAGCTCATGAACCAGGTCCTGCAAGGTTTGCCCACTTTGCTCGCCCTGGACCGCCACTTTCAACTCCATGGCGGCTTGGTCAAATTCGCTGTAGAATCGTCTTGTTTTTTGTTCTTCCAGATAAGCCCGGATGGCCTCGAGAATGATTTCGCTTCGGTTCAAATCATATTCTGCTGATAATTCGTCAAGTTCTTGAAGAAGATATTCGGGCAGCCTCAGTCCAACCTGCTTTTTTCGAAGTAGCTCGATATGTTGCATGGTTCCCCTCCGAATGCAGCCGTATTGTATATCAATTTGATATATTATTGTTCAACGAATCGTCAACCACGACGATTCTCGGCGCGCTGGCCTGTCAGTGATGGGATGGCCCCGCCCCTGGGAGGCATTTTTATTCTCTTCTCTGTGTCTCTGTGTCTCTAGCGAGTCTTCGAGCGGGCGTGAGCCTATTCTTATTTTTTATCTCTCGCCCGTTCGCTTTGCTCACTTGATACGCGCAAACGCGGGGGATGTTCAGCGGCTGGCCGACTTGTGTACGCTGTCCTTGATCCGCTTGACATGGCCGCGGCCGAGGCCCTTGACCTCGCAGCCCAGCTCAAAATAGCGGGTGATGGCGGCATCATCCAGGATGCCGAAGCAATCGATCACGGCCATGGGTTTGCCGCTCATGGCCACCACCTGGTCCGGGTTCAGGTCCAGGTAGGCCTTGTGGCGCACGGCCAGGACCAGGCAGTCGGCACCCTGGAGCGTCTCGGTCAGGTC
>REDL01000135.1 GCA_007693505.1 Desulfovibrionales bacterium
CTTTCGCCGGAATGACGAATTTCAAGGTTTTGCGACTTTCTGCAGTAACATCATCAATACCATTTCCCAGTGCGCTTAAATCCTGGCCGTGGCCAGAAAAACGGTGTGCAGGACGGTAATCAGCAGGATGAACAAGTGGCGGGAAGTAGAGGGTGGGAGGTTGGCGAAGCCGTAGGACAGGCGGTTGTCCCGGCAGCGGTGGATGCAGTCTCCGCAGAGGGTGCAGGACAGACCGGGTTTTCGGTTGGCGAGGTGTTCCGGCTCCAGGGCGCCGTACCGACAGGCCCGGGCGCAGCGACCGCAGGCGTCACAGTCCTGGTTGATGCGTAGCCGCCAGGGCAGCAGTCGCCCCAGGGCCACCGCGGCCAACCCTATCGGACAAAAGACCGTGCAGTGGGCCATCACGCCCATTTTACGGGATATTCCAGCCATGATCCCCACTCCCACAAGTCCGAATCCGGCGGCCAACGTTACGGCCCAGGTCCAGTGCGCCCCCGTCAAACGCAGCCCCAGGGCTGTAACCATCACAACCGCGAAAATGCCCATGCGGGCCGGAAAGGCCCAGGTCGGCAGGGCCTGCGGACGTTTGGTCTGCAGGGACGCCTGATGATCCCAGGCCCCGATGTAGCAGAGGTGACTGCACCAGGCCGGCCCCACCAGGAGAACCGTACTCAGAAAGAGAATGAGCATGAACAACCCCTCCCCGCGATAGACCGGTCCGGCCAGAATCAGGGCTGGAACGGGCAGATGCAGGTCCCCGGTCATCAAAAAGCTACCCCACCCGGCTAATCCCAGGGCCAGTTGACCGAAAAAAATCACGGAAAAGAACAGCCATAGCCTGGCCCGGACAGGAGGCGCCCGTTCCGGGTCCGTCAGCTTGCCGGCGATCCACGCCGCATAAAGCCCCATGCCCATGATCTGCAGCACGCCGAAACCTGGAAAAAAGCGGTCCACGAGCAGGATCGAAAAGGGAACCTTGGCCTGGGCAAGCACCAAAGCGCAAACCGTGACCAGAAACGTCCCGGCCTGGACCAATGCCGCTTCCGGCCGCAGGCTGAAGCGTTTCCGAAGAGTGCGGGTTTCCAGAAACAAGGCGCCGCTACCTGTGACCACGGCCACGGACCCGAGGATCAAAGCCAGCCGTAGCCAGGGCAGCCCAACCACTTGCCGGAACTGGATCAGGTCCATCATCGTTTGCACCCAGAAGACCATGCCCACGACAAAGACCGCCTGCAGCACCGGCCGCACCCAGGCCTGGCGCAGAAAAAAAAGCCCTGGCAGGGCCAGACAGACCACGACCATTCCCAGATCCCCGGAACGCAGGTAATGGGCCGTCAACAGGAAAAAGGACAAGGCCGGCGGGGTCAGGGCTCCCAGGGTGCGCAAGGTGGTGCGCAAGGTGGTGGGCGGTGCAGAGGAGGCGGGCGGGGTCATGCGGGCTCCGTGGCTGAAGTGCGACATAGCCGACAGTACTAGGGCTTCCGCGAGCCGGCCTTGATCTGGATCAATTTTTTGAATTCAATAAAAAATCAGCTGTTGGCTTTTCTTGATATAGATCAAGGCGTGACCTTGGAGTTCGCGTAGAATGGAATTCATATTCGATGGAAAAGCAGGGTTGCCCTCGTGCCTCCTGTTTCGGAGATGACCATGGTCGCATTATCACCGAACAGGATTTACACTTGATTAATCATGTGTATCAACAAAAACGACAATTTTGATCGGATTTTCCGCGTTGTTTCCTATGCGTTCATTGCGGAGATTGGAATTCTGAGCTTGGCACAGGCTTTGCTCAGTAAAATAAACTGACCACACTGATTAATCCTCGAAATGATCGCATCGCAACCGTAAAACGTAAAGCCTGTCCTGTTGAACTGATCTATCTGGATTGAAGCAATGTGAAAGGAGATGAATCAGGTGATAACTTTCTGGAGCAGTATCCGTGAAGAATTCAGGCGAACGTACATCAAGCTGTTTCATGATTCCTGGCCGGCTTGGCTGGCCGGGATATTTCTGGCCATTCTCGCTCTGATGATTTTTCTCTGGGACAATATGTGGGGCATTACCGGCGGTTTTCGCAACTGGGGGGATAATGTCTTCTACATGCTGGGAATTTATTCGGAGCAGCCGGAGAAGCCCTGGCTGAGCAACATGTCCGTCTCGAATCTTGGGTTGTTGCTGGGTGCGTTCGGCGTTGCGCTCATGGCCGGGCAATTCAAGATCAGAACCTCTTCGTGGTACGAACATTTGAAGGGTCTTGTGGGCGGCGCCCTGATGGGCATCGGCGCGGCGTTTGCCGCTGGGTGCAATATCGGGGGGTTTTACAACGCCATCGGCATGTTCTCCATGGGCGGATACGCCATGATGATCGGCCTTGGCATCGGGGCGTATATCGGCTTGCGAATATTGATCTGGGAGATGATGAACATCCCGCAGCAGTCCCTGCCGCAGATGCATTCCACGGAGATGCCCGGAAAGCCGTTCATCAACTGGAGCCGGATTGCCCCTTATGCCGGGGGGCTGGTGCTGCTGTCCATTCCCGCGGCCTTTTACCTGTATGCCGTGAGCGACCGGGTGGTCCTGGGAGGGCTGTTGTTCTTCGGCGCGTTGATCGGCATTACAATGCAGCGCGCCCGGCTCTGCTTTGCCCGGGCCTTCAGGGAGCCCTTCATGACCGGCAACGCGGACATGGTCCGGGTCATCGCCCTGAGCCTGATCATCTATGGAATGGGCTCGGCCGTAATCAAATTCAACTGGCTGCAACCCGAAATGGCCGGAGTGTACCATCCCTTCTGGTTCGGCAGCCTCTTGGGCGGGATCATTTTCGGCATCGGCATGCTGCTGGCCGGAGGCTGCGGCACGGGTTCCCTGTGGCGGGCTGGAGAAGGTCACGTCAAGCTGATCATCGCGGTGGTCTCCTTCGCCCTGTTCAACTCCCTCGGATTTGCCGCCCTGGAGCGGTTCGGGATCAGGGAAAAGCTGGGCTCCGGGGTGTTCATGCCCGACGTGTTCGGCTGGCCCTTCGCGCTGATGCTTTACGGCCTTGTCGCCCTGGGTTGGGCCCTGTGGGCGATCTGGAATGAAAAGACCGAAAAATTCGTCATATTCTAACCAAGGAGGCTGAAGATGGACATCGCGACGATCAACGTGGACAAGACCCTGGATACCAGCGGACTGAGCTGCCCCATGCCCCTGCTACGCACCAAAAAGGCTTTGAAGGAGATGAGCGCGGGACAGGTGCTGAAAATCATCGGAACTGATCCCGGTTCGAAAAAGGACATTCCCGAATACGGCAACAAGGACGGCAACGAGTTCCTGGGCATGCAGGATGTCGACAATGGCAGCACACTGTATTTCATCAAAAAGGGTTGAGCATGAAGGGCGTTACCGTACTCATCCGTGACCCCGAGCAGCAATACGAAGGGTTGCGCACCAGTCTGGGGCTGCTTCTGCACGCCACTTCCGTCAATATGGTCCTCCTGGATCAGGAAGTGGCCGTGATGGACGAGGCGTATGAAGAAAACATGGGATTTCTTGATGAAATGGAAGGAGAACGATTCTCCAACAATCAGGTCAACGTGGACAAGCACGGGTTCAAGCCCATCACCAGAGATGAGATTGCCCGGCTGGTCATGGACTCGGACACCGTCATACCTTTCTAAGGAAATCTTATGAAAACACTGCACATACTCAAATCACAACCGGATGATCTTACGGCGTTTATTGTGGATGCTGATTGCCGGGAGAACAACTGCCGCAAGGTTGAAACATACGGCCGGGATGTGGACTGGCATCAGCTCGTGGACTGGATTTTCGAGGCGGACAAGGTCATCTGCTGGTGGTAGAAACAGATTGCTCAACAGAAAGAGACGTATGAGCTTGCAAGGAGTCGGCCCATGGACATGAACAAAGATCTCGCCACGGCCATTGTTTCCCAGCGATGCAATTGCTACGACAGCTCACTGGAATCCATCAAAAGAGCCGTGAACAGCGCGGCCTTGCCTCCGGACCAGGTCGCGTCCGCCAGAACCATCGTCAAATCCCTGGGAGCCTGGTATTTCCGACAGCATTGCATGGAGAAAATCATGGAATGCCATGACCTGCTGCAACGCCTTCCCCAGGAAGACGCGGCCACTATTGCAAGGCAGACCGGACCGACCAGTGTCACTGGCAGTGTCTCTGGCAGTGTCTCTGGCAGTGTCCCTGGTGATCAATCCAGGGAGGTTTGCACACGCCTGGAGCCCGATGTCCGGGAACTTTTCGACGCGCTTCTGGACCTTTCGGAAAACAAGAACAGAGGAGAGGCGGATCTGTTGAGAGAGGCGGTCAGTCTGTTGATTCTCAAATATTCCATGGATGAAACCATCCGTGAAAAAGTACTGGCCAAAGCAGAAAAACTTTTTTCCTGACAACGAGGCTGCAACCATGAGCAACAACGATACCGGCAATACGCCGCGAGAGGGCGGCAAACTGGGAATTCTCGTGCGCAACGACCGTTATCTGGACCAACTCGTCAACCTGGTCCATGCGGCCCACGAAAAGGGCTTGCACACCCAGCTTTTTTTCACGGGAAAGGGGGTTTTGCTGACCCAAGAGCCCGACTTCGCGAAACTGGTGGGCAAGGCCGCGCGGATATCCGTTTGCGACGTCAGCTTTCGAGCCAATCAGCTTTCAGGGGACGTCCCCGGCGTGAGCTTCAAGGATTTCGCCACCCAGGCCAGAAACGCGGAAATGGTCGCCGAGTGTGACAGGTATTTGGTTTTTTAGCGGGGCTCCGGGAATGAACGTGCCGGGAGCGAACCATCGCGTCAGGGTTCGCTCCTGCGTCACGTCAGCCATTCGAAACCATTAACCGGAAAAACTACGCCGCGCTTTCTGATAAAAATGTGCGGAATTTGGTTTTGCCCGCTACCGTGTGACCATGGTCATCGTCCGGATGCACCTGACAAAAACCCTCCACCCCCCAGGCGGAGCCACGGCGCTGATCGCCGTGATCGGCGGCGAGTCGTTCCACGACCTGGGCTACCTCTTTGTTTTTCTCCCCGTGGGCGTCGGAGCCGCGATCCTGCTTTTCGTGGCCCTGATCGTCAACAACATCCCCCAAAATCGCTGCTACCCCGAGTACTGGTAGCCTTTTTCCCACTCGGCGGACGGCTCCGGCATGCACATCCGACCAGGACCCTGACCGCGTCGCTTGCTTATCCCCGGCCACGGCCGAATCCCTCTTCCTTCCCTTTCCTCTTGGGTCGCCGCAACCCCCTCCAGCGCTGTCAATTTGACGTAGATCAAGGTGTGGAATTTTTTCGTGTGCCAGAGTCGGGGCAAACTCATGGGTCGGGCCGTCTTTGATGACAGGCCGGAGGCTTGAGGGAGCTTGCGCCACATCTTCACTTCGAACACGGCGTGTTGACGGTTTTCCAGGAACATGGTTCAGATGGAACTATAAATTCAATCACGAACGGCTCTGGGGCCTTGAGCAGATTGCGGACACCTCGAACCAGGCCAGCTCCATTGCCGCGACCAGCAAGGCATTCAATCGGACCATTTCCCAAGGCAACCGGGTTTCCAACGAAATCGTGTCAGGAATGGACGAGTCGACCTCTGCGGTGAACGACCTCGCCGAACAAGTCCTGGAACTGCAACGTCTCGTGGCAGTCATGACCGAGGGATAGAAGCTGTCGCGGAGTAGATTATCCGTGCCGATCGATGGATATCCTGACTGTGTTCCGAAATGCCGCTTCTGAATTACGCGCCGACAACATGTGCGACGCATTGGTGCATTGCGGTAAACAACAGGAGATCACATGAGCATAAATACCCGCCTGGCGGCAACAATTGGGGGAGTCATCCTCCTGGCCGCCTTGGTCACGATCCTCTTTGTACACGCCAGGATGAAAGAACATGCCTTGCGCGAAGCCCAAGACAAGGCCCAGGTGGTCCTGGATTCCAGGTTGGCGGTGCATACCTACTTTTCGCATCAACTCAAGCCGATCCTGTTTGACTTCGCCGCGACAAACGTACCTGAACTGGGCGAGCAGTTCGAGCCGGCTTGGATGTCCTCAACATATGCCGTGCGTGAAATGGAAAATTATTTTAAAAGATTGCACGATACTCCTTATTACTACAAAGAGGCGGCGATCAATGCCCGTCATCCGGACAATGAAGCCGATCCCCTGGAACGGGATTTCATTGAAAGG
>REDL01000136.1 GCA_007693505.1 Desulfovibrionales bacterium
GGTATGAGTGATGTAGATGCAGCTTGCCTCGATAAGTCATTCCGGCGAACGCCGGTATCCAGTGCAGGTGAATGACCATCCGCCTGATGAACTGAATAGTTACAAATTGTGAAGATTTTACAGAGAGCAAAACGGACCTGCACCCTGTACAGTGATGAGCCAGGCATTTGCCAGCCGGCATGGCGTGATATATACTTAGCTGGGAGGCAGTTATAGACATACTTGCAAAACATGTGGAAATCCACGGAACCAGGTACGTTTCACGAATCAGGAGCTACCCAGGGCCTCCCCCGCTTCATCCCCATGCCCAAAAAAGCTCTATTCATCTCTACCATGTGTCTGCTGGACCAGCGCAGCGGTGCGGCCATGACCGTTCGAGCGCAACTGGAGGCCCTGGCTTCCGCCGGGTGGTCCTGCCGCTCGGTGACCGCCTCTCTTTGCGACGGCGGCACGGAATACCCCAAAGAAAAATTGTTTGGCCCGGAGGGTTCGAAAACCGAACATATCGGCAAGAACATCGTTTTGGAGTTGGCTGGAGTACGGCACCAGATCCTGCATACCCACAGCACCGTCGGAGCCAATCTGACCCAAGTGGAAGCCGATACGCTGAGTATGATGCTGGCCGATGCGCTTCGTAGCGATCCCATGGACCTGGTGCTGACCTACGGCAGTTCCAACTTGAGCCGCGGCTTGCAGTCCATGGCACGCAAGCATGCTTCCGTAATGGCCTTTTACCTGGCCAATGACAGCTATACCGACCGGAGCCTATTCCAGTCCATGGACGCGGTAATCTGCCCCAGCGAATTTCTAAGCGGGTTTTATCGGGAGCGACTCGGCTTGGAACCATTCGTACTGCGTGACACAATCAGCAAACACTTCATCCTCGAATCCGCTCATCGAGATTGCGCCGACCGCCAAGCAGTACGACGGAATGGCCTGGTGACCTACATCAATCCCTCCCTGAGCAAGGGTGGAATGCTGTTCGTACGGCTGGCGCACATGGCCTTGACCCATCGACCGGACATCACTTTTCTGGCCCTGGAAGGTCGCATGTCCCGGTCCGAGTGGCAACGTCGGATGGGTGTAGATCCTGGATCATTTGAGAATGTGTTTTGGCTGGACAATCAAAAAGATATCCGTCGGGTCTACAAGCGGACCAGTGTGCTGCTTTTCCCTGCCTTCTGGCAGGAAGCCTCCGGACGTTCCATTGCCGAGGCCCAGCTCAGCGGGATTCCGGTCATTGCCAGTCGGCGCGGCGGGATCCCGGAGCAGATGAATGGTGGCGGGATCTGTCTGCCCAATCCTCCAGGATGCGAGGAAAACCATGCGCGGCTTCCTTCGGAAGAGGATGTTCGGCCCTGGTTTGACAAACTCTGCTCCCTGCTGGACGACCCGGAAAAATATGACCGGGCCTGTACCAGGGCTCTGGAGGCTGCCAAACCATTCCACCCGGAAACGGTCCGCCGGGAGACGGTGCGATTTTACACTGAACTGGTTCAGAAGCTCGATTATTGAGGGCTCGAGGATACAACCCCGCCAACCGCCCCCATGGCTGTTTTCCACGAATGAACGAGAAAGAAGCCTTCCCGTGCGGGCAAGGTTCCCGTTTAGCGGCTCCTCTGACCGGGATCCTCTGTGTCATTGAAGGCGAGACAGCTGTCTGTTGAGAAATGAAAGGAAAGCGAGGAGAAGTCTTCAACATGAACAATGCTGCGCCAACTTTCTTGGCAACAGGAAGTTTCGGTATGATATTTCAACATGTTGCCGGCTTCTTGTTACTTGCAGGTACGGTCTCTACGACAACCGAGGGGATCCCTCAACAGGAAACAACGTGATGAATTATTTACTTAAATTAAATACCTTAGCGATTGCAACGGTACTGTTTTTTTCCCCCTTTGCCATTGCTCATGCCGGAAGCCTGGATTCCCCAGCCCCCCCTACGGACGTGGGCAGCGCCATGTACACGCTGGAGGACATCTACAATCGGCTGGACGACGGCGAGGCAGGTAGCAAGCGCGATGGCTCCTTCGTTGAACCGGAGGTCGCCCCTACGGCTGGAACCGGCAGGACGCTGAATGAGGTGATGGGCAAGGCACCGGTCGTGGATGACGCTAACGGGGCGACCGCTGCCGATGTGAGAATGGATAAGACATTCTGGGGGCTGACAAGGGGTGAATGGGGGGTGAAAACCGGCACTTTGGACACCGCCGCCATCCCCTGCAGCGGCACCCGCTGGTCAAATGCGGCAATAACCCCCGATGGCCGCTGGTGTGACAACGGCGATGGCACGGTGACGGATCTGTTTGGGCACAATGGCAGGGGCAAAGGTCTGGTTTGGCTAAAAGATGCAAATTGGGGCGGCAAAAGAGCTTGGAGAGTAAATGAAGCTTTCAATGCGCAAACAGATAATAGGGAAGTTTTTGATGACGCCCATACCCGTGCCGGTATTCTATCATCGGGCACTGCTGGTTTGTCTGACGGCTCCGTTGTGGGGGATTGGCGGCTGCCGACCCGTGAGGAATTGAAAGCGCTCACACATGGAACAGATCGAGTCAGGTATGGTACACCTGGACCGTTTACCGGGATTCAGAATGACATCTACTGGTCCGGTACGACCCGCGCGGAGAGCATCGGCGCCGCGTGGTTCGTTTTCATCGATACTGGAGTCGAGTTCGGCCTTGCCAAGACCGAAATCTTCCATGTGTGGCCGGTCCGCGCCGGACAGTGAGAAGATTTGATTTTCATTTCTTGGAGTTATTTGGTCCTTGGCATGGCCCGATGAAATGCTTCTTCGGACCAGGGCTTCACAAGTTGAACGTACAGAGGGCGATAGCCCCCGGTTCGAGGTATTTTTTTTGACAACGCCTTGGGGATGGAGCGCAAAGCCGGATGCCAGGCTGGCACTTGCTACCAACCCCACCTCAAGTACCCCCCAAAGGAGTGAATCATGCACCACCTGACCAAAAAAATGACTACACTGGTACTGTTTGCGGCCCTGATCCTTTTTCCCTTGTCCTGTGCCCTGGCCGGGGATCTGGAACCGCCCAGCGGACCGGCCCCGACCATGAAGACCTTGCAGGAGATTTGGGACAAGCTGGAGGAGATGGACGCCAGGCTGGAGCCTGGCTCCGGCCCGGGCAGTGTGAACATCCCCAGGACCGGTCAGGCCACATCCTACGGCGACCGGGACGACGGCGCATTGCAAAAAGGCGTGGCCTGGCCGGGTCCGCGATTCACAGATAATAACAATGGCACGGTGACGGACAACCTGACCAATCTGGTGTGGCTGAAGAACGCCGGTTGCTTCGGAGGCAAGACTTGGGCCACCGCCCTGGCTGATGCCAATGGCCTGGCCCATGGGCAGTGCGGTTTGACTGACGGTTCCGAGGCCGGGGACTGGTGGTTGCCGAACATCAGGCAACTGCAAAGTCTGGTTGACTATGGGCGATCTGATCCTGCTCTGCCCTCCGGTCATCCGTTCACCGGGGTCCAGTCGTCCTACTACTGGTCGAGTACGTCCAACGCGGCCAATACGGACCGCGCGTGGGACGTGCGCATGACCAACGGCGTCGTGAGCTTCAGCAGTAAGACCGTCACCGAACACGTGTGGCCCGTCCGCGCCGGACAGTGAAGTGTTTTGGAGGCTGGATTGTTGGGGTAATAATTTGGTTTTAGCAGGCTCCAGCGAAATGGTCCCTTGGACCGGGATTTCACGTTACCCGTTGAAACCGGCCGAACTGCCCATCCATTTCATTTGAAATCCACGGGGAATCCTCGCATAGCCCCGATAGGGCCTATGTGAAGAACAGCAAAGGAGTTGCCCCATGAAATCCATGACCACATCCTGCCGGGCGGTTTTTCAGCGCCTTGTGACCGCAACCGTCACGCTTTGCATATGTTTTTGGGCCGGACTGGCCCTGGGACAGGGGATCGACCCGGACCATAGGTTCGCCTGGTCCGAGAACACGGGATGGCAGAACTGGCATTCGCCGCCTCACGGCCAGGTCGCCGTGTACACAAGCCATTTGGAAGGATACGTCTGGGCCGAGAACATCGGCTGGATTCGGCTAGGCACGCATACCGGCGGAGGTACCCACACCTACGCCAACACCGACGAGACCAACTACGGCGTGAACCGCACCGGCAATCAGCTCTCCGGCTTTGCCTGGGGGGAGAACATCGGCTGGATCAACTTCGGCCCGTCGGCCCACCATACCGGTGTCCAGATCGACCCGGCCACTGGCGACTTCTCCGGCTACGCCTGGGGGGAGAACATCGGCTGGGTCAGTTTTGCCGGCACGGCCCAGGACAACTCGGCGTACAAGGTGAAACTGGCGGACACCGCCCCCACCGTAACCACCCAGGCCGCGACCAACATCGGCACGACCACGGCCACGGGCAATGGCAACATCACTGACCTGGGCATCCCCAATCCCATGGCCCACGGGGTGTGCTGGTCCACCACCGAGAACCCGACCACAAACGATACCTGCGACGACAGGGGCACAGCCTCAGCCACCGGTGGCTTTACCGCGAACATCACCGGATTGACCTCAGGTACGACCTACAACGTCCGGGCCTTTGCCACGAATGCAGGGGGGACGGGTTACGGTGCAAACGAGACCTTTACGACCCTGGCAACCTACCCAGTGACTTACAACGCCAACAACGCGACCAGCGGCACGGCCCCGTCCAACCAGACCAAGACCCAGGGCATTGACCTGAACCTGGCTTCCAATACCGGCAACCTAGCCAGGGACGGCTTCACTTTTGCTGGATGGAACACCGCTGCGGACGGCACGGGCACGGATTACGGCGAGGGCGCGACCTACACCGTCGACGCGGCCTTGACTCTGTATGCCAAATGGATCGGCGACTTCGCCGGCGGCGACGGTACGCAAATCAGCCCCTATCTGATCATGATACCTGCACATTTGAACAATGTGCGGTACATGGATCACGGTGAATTCTTTCGCCTGGAAGCCGATCTTGACTTGAACGGCTGGAATTCGGACGCAGGCTGGACGCCCATTGGAACGGAGAGCGATCCGTTCAATGGATTCTTCGACGGCAACGATCATTTGATTGTCAATCTATCCATTGAAGGCCAGGATACGGATAACATCGGTCTGTTCGGCGTAGTTGGCGCCCAGGGGAGCATCACCGACATCGTTTTGAGCAATGTCGTTGTGACCGGCAGAAACAATGTCGGAGCTCTGGCGGGGTTCAACACCGGCTTGATCAGCCGAAACCACGCTTTTGGAACGATCAGCGGCGGCGGCAACGTGGGCGGCTTGGTCGGCCTGAATCAAGGCGGCACGATCCGGGAGTGCTACGCTGCGATGGACGTGTTCAGCTTCGCTGAAGCCGGCGGCCTTGTCGGTAGCAGCGTGGCCGGAACCATCGAGGACAGCTTTGCCCAGGGCCCGGTTGGCGGCATGAAGGGTTCCGCCGGTCTGGTCGGGGTTCTGGACTTCGGGTCCGTATCCAGATCCTATGCATCCGGCCTGATCGTGACCGATGCTTCGGGCCAGGACTTTGGTGGTCTGATCGGACGCTCCAACAATGATCCGGCAGTGACCCATTCCTACTGGGATACCCAGCGCTCAGGACAAACCGATTCCGCCGCCGGCACAGGCCTGACCACGGAAGAGATGCGCGACAGCACTTCCTACGACGCCAGCTGGAATTTCGGTCTGGGCAATACCTGGAACCGGAATCATGAATACAACGGTGGCTACCCCTACCTGACTTTTGCCCTGCACCATACCGTCACGGCCGACATTACGCCGGAAAACTCCGGCACGATCACCTGGCTCGGCGCATACCCGCACGGGACACGGGCCATGCTCACGGTCACGCCTGCGGCCGGATATTCCATTGCCTCAGTGAGTGGATGTGAGGGCAATCTTGACGGCAATACCTTCACCACGGGCCCCATTATCAAAGCGTGCACTGTTGAGGCGAATTTCAGCCTCAACAATTACACCATCACCTTTGACAGCGCCGGCGGTTCGGCCGTGGCCGACATCACCCAGGACTTCGGCACAACCGTAACCCCACCAGCCAATCCAACCAGGGAAGGCTACACTTTTGCGGGCTGGAATCCGTCTTTGCCGGCAAGCATGCCGGCAGGCGGTGCGTCCCTGACCGCGCA
>REDL01000027.1 GCA_007693505.1 Desulfovibrionales bacterium
TCTTGCGCGGCTCCAGCGTACCCACGCCCAGCCAGAAGGCGCCGGAGAGCAGGTCACGACAGATCTTTGGAGACGGCGAATCCCCTTCCGCCTTGGCCATGCGTCTGGCCGGAGGCGGAATGTGGATGCGGTTCGCGGGGAAAAAGGGAAAAAACTCCAGGAATCGCCTTCGGGAATAGGCGGAGATGGCCACGATTTGATCGGCGAAAAACGCGGCGTCCAGGATCCCGCTCAGACAATTCCACCAGTTTTCCGGCGTGGTCCATTCCGGATGGTCCACGAAGCTCAAGTCGTACAGCGTGGAGACCAGTTTGCACCCGGGCAAGGGGGGCGGGCAAAAATAGCTGTTGGCATGGATCACGTCGGGGGTGTCCAGGGTGTGACTTCGTAAGCTTGGCGCTTTTTTCCAGAAATCAGCCAGTTCTTTTTTGTCCCCTGCCAGCCGTTGAAGACGAATTCTTTCGTTCTCCCCGGCCTTCCAGAGTGCAAAAAGCTTTTCGTCCCAGATTGCTGGTCCGAAGTGTGGATAGAGCCGGAATTCATGCTCCGGGGCCAAGGGGAGCATCGCTTGAAGCAGGGACGCGGCATAGTGCCCGCAACCGGCTTTGTCGCGGCCAGTCTGACTGATGTCAAAGCCGATGCGCATGAGGAAGAAATGTCCATATTTTTGAATGATTGCCATGACTTCGCGTTCTGAGGAGGCCCGTTTCCCAGATACGTTCCTTGGGTGCCCTCGCAGTAAGAGGGAGTGCTGAGCCAACGCTGTCTCAGTGTGACTTTTTCAGACTCAGCTCTCAAGTCAATGGTCAGTATTCAGGGTTTATCCGGCTCAGCTGGTGGGGGAGTGGCAAAAAAAATATCGCAAAACGCATAATTGATAAAGAATTTTGGGTCAAGGAGAATCAACTTGTTTGGGGAGATGCACGAGTTGTTCGAGATGTTTCGTGTCGGTTGCTGTTTGACTTGTTTGTATATCCAATGTAACCTGATAATACTATAGTATTTTTTTGCCTCGATTGGCTTGTTTCGAGGAGACGCTTTGATAAATTGAATGGGTGTATCTGCCTGGAGGGGTGCTATCCGCACTGGTTCAGCAGGATCATCGAAATTTGGAGAAAGGAGGCTTACGAAAATGCTGTAACCTGGTCTATGATCAACCAGCTGGCCATGGTGCTCAGCTGCAAAGGAGGCAGCCCCATGTTTCAATTCCGGTTTTTATTCACCTGCCTTTGGACCCTGATGGCGATGGTCTTGGCCATGCCGGTTCAGGCTTCCACCCTCGACGCTTTCAACGCCCGGATCTCTCAGGTACGTTTTTTCGAATCCGCGCCTTTTCCCGACCTGACTCCATTTGGAGAGCGAAGCTATCAACATGTCTTTGTCCAGGAAGAAGCCCGCTTCATCTGGTTTGAGCTGCATGTTGCGCATCCGAGCCTGGGGGCATCGCCATCCATCCCCATTACAATCCGCTTTCTGGACCAGGATGGGAGCACGCTCATCGAGGGGAGTGCAGCTCTTGACATCGAAGTTGGAACGTTGCGTACCATCGATGCTTTCGGAACCGGCTGGGAAACGCCCGGCAACTGGTCTGAGGGAACGTATACCCTGCAGGTCCTTGATGGCAACGGCGAGATTGCCGTCAGCTCATTCACCATCCTCGGCCAACATGCCACGCCCACGGGTTTTTCCGAGGATGCCTGGATCACCTCTTTTTACGTCGCCTACTGGGACCGGATTCCGGACGCGGGCGGGCATGCCTATTGGAAAAGACTCTTTCATCAGGGGATATTGACCATCCCGGAGATTGCCGAAAATTTTGCTTTGCAGCCCGAGGCCAAGGCGATTTACCCCTATTTCAACGCCCCCCATGCCGCCACGGACACCCAAGTCAACGATTTCGTACGCAGTGTCTATCGCAACCTTTTAGGTCGCGAAGTACCTGTGGACGATAGCGGAGTGCGTTACTGGGTGGGAGAATTGCGCAGCGGACGGACCTCTCCCGGCTTGGTCATCGGCGACATCATCCATGCGGCCATGCAGGACGAAAGTGCGGATTGGCAAACGATTCTGGGCAAGACCATGGCCGCGGATGAGATGATGCGCTTTGAACAAGCAGTCTGGTCCGTTGGCGCCGGGGAGGTGGTGTATGTCAAAGGCGTTTCAGCAGGCCTCCTGGACTACACACCAGTGAGCGATGCCGGGCAACTTGCCGCTCTGGGAGAGAAAAAACAAAGAGTGGTTTCCGCGCGAATGCAGGTGGACGTGCTCATCAATTCACTGCTTCACCTTGATTGGGCTTCCGCGGACTACCCCACCAGGTTGAGACTTGTTCAGGGTACCTTGGACGCCCTGGATATATTGCAGGCAGAATCCCTGGAACTGCAAGGACTGGCCGGCAACATCCAGCGGACTCGATCAGCTTTGAGGCGCAATGCGCGCGGCGCTGACCAATCGATTGGGGACGTGTACTTTGAGGTCAACAACATAGAGTCAGTGGCGCAAACCCTGGATTCCGTGGCTCAAGTACAGCGAATCTACGCCATGGAGATGCATGAACTTACCAACGAAATCAGATTAGCAGATGATGATCCGATTGCGAGTTCCGTATACAAAGATTTCAAGAGGGTAAGTGCGGGAACTACACTGGCCATAGCCGGAGGGGCCTCCATGGCAGCGTCCGGCTGCGCGCTTGTGCCGCTTATCGGTATTCCCGCCATGGTGGTTGGTGGAACGCTTGCCATTGTGTCCGGCACGTCACTCTTTGCCACCGTCCTGGACGGGCGCGAGCCAGACCAGGGAGTCAAACAGGTTATGGCCCACCTGGATACTCAGGCTGATGTTCTGTCGTTCATGATCGGCCCCAAAAAATTTATTAAAGGTAAAGTCAAGGATGGGGCAAAGTATGCACTTTTGGACTTCATGCTCTCCGGAACCCGGGTTGAAAGCAGGTGGGACGGTGTCCACATCGTGGAAATATCCGAACAGGGTGTTGCCGCGGAACAGCGACGACTTGCCGCCCAGGTGCTTCCCCTGGCTCCTGGGGACTACATTTGCGCGGATGGTTCCCCTTTGTCGGTTGATTCTCAGCACGCTTTCAGGGGGATTCACGGGTGGTTCACTCTCCTGCCGGAAGATCGCCAGGCAGCCCTTCGTCTCCTTGCTGACCATGAGGACGCGCCCGACATCGGAAACGGCGATGCACCAAGTAACGGCAACGGGCAATTGCCGGACACCTGCTTTTACTCCATCCCATTGACTTATTATACCGATATCCATCCAACACCAGTGATTGATTTTAATTTTTGCGCTGCATCGAATTTCAGGTACATCCCATACGACTACGAGGTTAGATATCCTTATGGTCAGGCTCCTGTCCATTATTTTAAAGTCAGGGCCAGCCCCAATGATTTCTATGAAGGAGATGTACGTGCTAAATGGGATATTGGTCCAGATACACTCAACATATTGGGATCTTGGCTAGCCCGGACAAGATATAACACGTTTGACTTTGCCCTCGCCCCTCAAGTCGAAGTCAACCCGTTTAGTGTGAGTTCGATTCGCTACTACAGGATCAGATTCACATTGGAAGATCAGCCGACTCGTCATTTTAATTTTTGGTTTGGCCTGGAATTAACAGATTAAGTGATTGTACTTTGTAAGATATGGAACAAGGAGGGGGCTATGCGGAGGATATTTTTAATCATTTTAACGGCCATGACCATCGTGCTGGTCGCGGCTTTGGCCCCGGCGCAGACGATTACAGCTCCTCTGTTTGCATCGTATGCCGGACCCGTGGAACTGCCAAAGGTTGATTCGTCATTGGTGTTGCGTCAGCGACTGGTCACGGTACGCCTGGATTCGATTCAGATGGAACCTGGAGGCGTGTTGCTGCTGAACCTGTTCGACGACCTCCAGGTGGAGGCGGTCTGCGTGGCCGCTGGGGAGGAGATGCTGGGCAGTCTTTCCTGGCATGGAGTTGGAGTTGATGGGGAGGACGTACAGGTTCATCTGGCCGTGGGAGAGCGAAGTATCTCCGGTCATGTCCACGTGCCGGGAAGCCTGTTTCATATTCGGCCTCTGGATGACGGCGTGCATGTCATCCGGGAAATACTTGTCCCGGTGGAACAGGGCCGCTCGAAGCGGACTAGGCAGGCGCGCCTGGACGCGGAATGGGAATCGGCCGGGCTGGTGAACCAGGAACGCCGGATCAACGGGCTGCGTGACCTTGCCTGGGACGACAAGCTGTTCGCCGCGGCCCGGGGCCATGCCGCGGACATGGCCTCGAAAAATTATTACGATCACGACAGCCTGGACGGTCGGACCGCCGGGCAGCGAATCACGAATGCGGGGTACATCTGGAACGCATGGCGGGAAAACATCGCCGCGGGTCAAACGACCTCCGCCATAGTGCACAACGCCTGGATGAACAGCCCGGGCCATCGCAAGAATATTCTCGACGCCCTGATCTGCGATATCGGCGTGGGGTATGCCTATAGCGGTGCCAGCCAGCACAAGCACTATTGGACCCAGAAATTCGCCCGCAAGCAGGGGGTGTCCACCTGTCCGGCCGTGAACAATCCGCCACTGCCAGGTCCCCAGCCCGGCCCGGATCCTGGACCTGACCCTGACCCCAAGGTTTTGAATAACCTTGGCTGGGTGAACGCCTTTTACGTAGCCTACTGGGGCCGCAGTCCGGATTCCGATGGGCTGGCCTATTGGATGGACATGGTCAATTCAGGACGATTGAACACTGCTGAAGTGGCCGAGGTCTTTGCCATGTCCGACGAGGCCAAGGCCATGTACGCCTATTTCCGTTCACCGGGAACGGCGACGGACGCCCAGCGCGGCGAGTTTATCCGGGCCGTCTACCGCAACTTGTTGAACCGCGAAGCGGATGCTTCCGGTCTGAACTACTGGGTCGGCGAACTGCGTACCGGGGCGAGCACGCCCGGGCTGGCCATCGGGAACATCATCAACGCGGCCATGTCCGCCGGGTCCACGGACTGGCTGGTCATCCGCAACAAGGTGGAGGTGGCCAATTATTTCGCCTGGCGATTTGGGCAGAGGAACTATCGCTGGGACGACAACGCCCGGAACGCGGCGGTCAGGGTCCTGCAGGGCGTGACCAGCGACCCAGCCACGGTGACCGCAGGCAAGGCCTGGATTGATCAGATCATGTCGTGATCCAGGACGCGGGTTGGATGCCGGCAACGTACCTGGGCCCGCTGATCTCACGGGATATCAGCGGGCTTCAGCTTTTGAGAATGTCTTGCTCAGTAAAGCGCGATTTGCGGTAGCCGAAAGCCTGGTAAGCTGATAATGCCGAGGAGGTATGCGTGAAAGGCTTGGTTTTGTCTTTGCTCTCAAACAGATCGTGCCCGTGTGCCCGAAGGGGCAGCGGAACCGCTGGGCGGAAATTGCTGTCTCCACGATGGCCCACTTGACCCAGGTCCTGATGATCAGCTACTGAAACAGAAATGAAATCAATGTTGGATACGCCAAGGCAGGCTGTATTCCGTTCCGAGTGTACCATGGCCATGGGAGAACCGGGTGATTTCTTCCGACCCTACGCACGGCAAACCGCGTTTTAATGGGCTCCAGCCCCTTTGCTGGAGCATGATTTTGTAACGACCAATGCCCGCTTCAGTCTTTTTGGCTGGGGCGGGCATTTTTTTTGTGGCCCTGGCCAGGTAACTTCTCAAAAAACTGTGGCAAGCATGACCTGGATGCCCGCTCCCCGTCTGCACGAGGACAGGCTTCGCGGGCATGACGAGCTTGAGAGAACGTGC
>REDL01000025.1 GCA_007693505.1 Desulfovibrionales bacterium
GTTCTGGGTCCTGTTTCTCGGCATGGGGTCAAACCAGATTGCCGCGGCAAACACCGGCCCCCTGGAGCTGAAGGTGTCGGTCAGCGATGCACCGGTAATTCGGGGGCAGAGTTTTTTTTACCGCCTGACGGCAACCAATACGAACGAAACCGAGGGCGCCGCGCTGGGAAACGTCGTGATCAGGTGGGTGGTGCCTGCCGGACTGCAAGCATTCAGCAGAGGAAGGATCATTGGCGTAGATTCCTTCCCTTCCGGCTCCTGCGCTTGGAACTGCCGTCCGGGAGACGTGCTGATCATGGACCTTGGGGTATTGCCCCCCGGCGTGAGCCGCGAAGTACAGATTCCGGTAAAGGTTGCGGAAAATATCGCCGAGGCCGCTCTCCCGCAGACCCTGCGCGCCGAATTTGAAGGGTCGTTTTCAGGAGGGGGGCAGCATGTGGCTTCGAAGACGATGAACATCGAGAGGGCCAGGTCGTGGTGGGTTTCCCTCGATGCGAAAACATCCCCACTGCCGCCCAACGGCAAGCAGGTCTATACGCTCACATACAGCAATACCGGGGAGCAGGCCATGGTCGATACCGACCTGATTCTGCGTCTGCCTCGGAATGTCGCTGTCCTGGACAGTGGCGGGGGTGTCCAGCATGATGGGTATATTGTCTGGAAGATCGCCCAGCTGAGTTCAGGGCACAGCGACCGGCGGCAGGTTGTGGTCCGGGATACCGCCGGAGTGGTCAACCGGGTTCTGGAAGCCCAGGCTGAAATCAGCCTGCCGGGGGGCCACGGCACTCCTCAGGTCAGGACAAACCTGGTTTCGCCCGTTGGCGGCCCGCGCCCGCTGCAGTTGGTGGCAACACTCAGCGATGACCCTGTTTTGCGCGGGCAGTATTTTTTCTATCGCCTGATGGCCACGAATACGGCCCCCCCTGATGACGTTGCGCTGGAAAACGTAACCATCAGTTGGGTCGTGCCTGAGGGGCTGCAAGCATTCAACAGAGCAGGAATCATTGGGGCGAATTCCTTTCCATCCGGTTCCTGCGGGTGGGCCTGTCGCTCCGGTGAGATCCTGATCATGGATCTCGGAACGTTGCCACCCGGTGCGAGCCGTGAAGTGCAGATTCCGGTCGCGGCGTTGGGTGATGCCGCCTTTGGCCGGCAAATTCCCAGCCGATTCTGGGCGACCTATTCCGGGAATGCACGGGAATGGCCCTCGGCCCCGGAAACCCTCGCCATTCAGCAGTTAAGCACCACGCAGGTCTCCATGAGCGCCCAGCCGTCACCACTGCCGCCCAACGGCGAGTTGGAGTATACGGTCGTGTTCAGCAACACCGGAGAACAGGGCATAACCGGAGCGAATCTCGTGCTGCGCCTGCCCGAGAGCGTTACGGTCCTGGACAGCGGCGGTGGTGTTCGAGTCGACGACACCATTGTCTGGGCCATCGCTGCATTGAATTCCGGACATGGCGACCGGCGTCGGGTTGTCATCCAGGATACAGCCGGCATGGCGAGTCGCGTGCTGGAGGCCCAGGCTGAAATCAACCTGCCTGGAGGGCGTTTCGGGCCTGCCGCGCGGACAAACCTGACGACGCCCGTCCGCGTCCAGCGGCCGCTTCAAGTGGCTGCATCGGTCAGCGACGATCCGGTTCTTCGCGGGCAGGGGGCTCTCTACCGTTTGGTGGCCATGAATACCAACCCCTCCGGCGGAGCCACCCTGGAGAACGTGACCATCAGGTGGATAGTGCCTGATGGGCTGCAGTCTCTTAACAGGGCAAGAATCATCGGGGTGGACTCCTTTCCATCCGGCTCCTGCGGATGGACCTGCCGCTCCGGTGAAAACCTGATCATGGATCTTGGGATCTTGTCACCCGGGGCGAGCCGTGAGGTGCTGATTCCGGTTTCCGTGGTGAATGACGCCGCTTTTGGCAGGCAGATATCCAGCCGGTTCTGGGCAACCTATTCCGGGAATGCACGGGAAAGAGCCCTGGCCACGGAAACCGTCGTCATTGAGCAGGCCAAGGGGATGGATGTCCGGCTGAAAGCAGTACCGTCCGTGTTGGTGCCCGGTGGGCAGGTGGCATATGAACTCCTTTACAGCAACCGAGGCGTGGCAGCCTTTGAGGGCACATTGGAACTGGCCTTGCCGGCAGGGATGGAGGTGCTCGAGGCGGGTGGAGGCGAGCGGGTTGGAGAGGCCCTGCGTTGGGGCCCTGTTCGCCTGGCGGAGATTGGGCAGGGAGACCGGCGAACCGTTCTTTTGCGTGACAGTATGGGCACGGCGCATCGCCAGTTGGTCGCGGAAGCCCGCTTGCTGGACAATATCACGGCCAGGACGGTTCGGAGCAGTCGTGTGGCCACGGTGGGAAAATCGAGTCTGCTGGCCATGTCCGCCACGCAATCGGAAAGTCCGCTGCGTGCCGGACTTGCTTTCCGCTATCAGCTGGATGTCACGAACACCAACCCCGCCGCCGGAGCAACCCTGGAAAATATCATTGTCCATTGGGTTGTTCCGCAGGGACTGAAGGCATTCAGCCGGAATACGATAACCGGTATCGAATCTTTTTTATCCGGATCATGCGGATTTTCCTGTTCCCCAGGTGAAAAGCTGATGATGAATCTGGGCACGCTGCTGCCAGGTCAAACCCGGCAGGTTCAGGTTCCGGTCGCAACCCGGGACGACTTGCCCTTGGGAAGGATGCTTGAGGCAACGTTTTATGGCTATGCTGCGCTGCCGACCGGTGAGTGGATTCAGCAGGTCACGGCTCCTGTCAAGGCCTTGGTCGGCGGCTACTCCCGTCCGAACTTGCTCGCACTGCAAGTCGTCCCGGAGCAGGGCGGAGTGGTGACCGGTGCGGGGTCCTATGAACCGGATGCCGAGGCAACCGTCACGGCCAGGCCCAACACGGGGTTCGCTTTTGTCGATTGGACCGAAGACGGCGTCCGTGTCTCGTCAGAACCCTCCTTCACCCTCGCAGTCCCGGTGGACCGCACCCTGACGGCCAATTTCATGCCCCTGCAGCAGACCGGCTCACTGACTGTCGCCACCCACGGTTCGTCCAGCGTGCCGATCATGGCCAGCCCAGCCATGTATGCGGGAACGACCGACTACACCGCACCGGACATCCCTCTTGGCACACGCATCACCTTGACCGCGCCCGCAACCAAAGGAGATGCGAGTTTCACGTCCTGGAGCAATTGCGACCAAATGGACGACACGGCACGAACCTGCGCGGTGACAGTGACCGCCAACAGAACAGTGACGGCGCTGTATGCCGTATCGGCAACATCGGGGAGTCTGCGGGTTGTGATCGAACCGGCGGAAATTCGGGATATTGGAGCCCAGTGGCGACGAACCGGCACAAGTGCATGGCACGGCAGCGGCTATACGGAAGATAATGTGCCCGAGGGGTCTCACCGCATCGAATTCAAGGATGTTTCCGGCTGGATCAGTCCGGCCGCCCAGAACGTGGCCGTAGGCGTCGACCAGACAACCACGGCCACGGCACGATACACCCCGAGCAACAACAATCCAGCCACCGGCAGCATTCTCGTGAATATCGAGCCCCAGCAGGCCCGCCAGGCCGGAGCAGCCTGGCGTCGAACCGGAACCCTGACGTGGAATGCACCCTTCACCACGGAACTGAACGTACCGGCGGGAACCCATAACATTGAGTTCAAGGACATTTCCGGATTTGCCTCACCGGGCCTGAGCACCGTAACGGTCCAGACAAACCAGACGGCCATTGCCCTGGGCAGGTACCTGGAAATCCCCTCAGGCATGGACGACCGGCAGTGGCTGATCTCCTTTTACGTGGCCTACTGGAACAGGGCCGCTGACCCGGCGGGGCTGAATTATTGGCTGTCCATGCTTTCCCAGGGTCTTTTGGACGTCCCGGCCGTGGCCGAGAACTTTGCGCTGTCCGAGGAAGCCAAGGCCATGTATCCGTATTTCAATGCGCCGGAAGTTGCCACATCCGCGGACGTCCAGAATTTTTTGCGCGGCGTGTATCGCAATCTGCTGAACCGTGAGCCCGATCAGGGTGGCCTGGATTACTGGGTAAACGTGTTGCGAGGAGGTTTGAGCACTCCGGGGCTGGTGATCGGCAACTTCATCCATGCGGCCATTGCCGGAAATTCCACGGATTGGTTGACCATCTGGAACAAGATCCAGGTGGCCGAGCATTTCACCCGGCGTTTTTCGGACACTGGCCGTAGGTGGACTGACACTGACCTGGAACTGGCTCGGCAGGCGTTGCATGGCGTCACGGATGACCCGGATACAGTGAGCCTGGGCAAGACGCGTGTGGAGCAACTTCTGCCGTAAGAGCGTTTTAATTCCATGCATCGACCAGCGACGACCGGCTCGCCGGTTGTCGCTGGTCGATGCAGAAGAGGGAACGAGCATGATTCGAATCGTATTTCATGTGTTGGTTCTGGTTTGCCTGATGACCTTTACAGGTCATGCGCAAGCCATGACTGTTGAACGGTCTGTCATCGCCGTGGAACCCAGAGGCTCTTTTGTGAACGAGTCACGGGGATATTTTTATGAGGCGGAAAAGATCGTCAAAATTGATCTTAACGGCCAAGAAGAGAAAAAAATATTGCATGTTTTTGAGCCGGGGCACTACTTCTCACGCACGGGATACGCAAAACATCCCTTTCAACCAATTATCTATTATCAGCGAAGAACCTCTTCTGCCATTGAGATTGTTTCTTTCAATTTCGAAACTAACGAGTTCAAAATTCATGGAGAAATACCTGTTCCCTTTGCTTTTTTCGCGGTTAATTCCCAGACAGGTGAACTTTTTGGCTTCCAGCTCGACGGGTTTTCAACAGATCCGAACCAACCATATATTGTAAGTTCATCTGGTATAATGATTTTTGATCCAGGCGAAGAGGCAGGAGACAAAAAAAGCAAAAGATTGCATTTTCAGGAACAATTATATTTCAATCCGACAATTCAATACGTAAATTTGGAAGACAATTCATTATATATTTTTCAGTATTATGGTCCTCATGGTGCATTCGAGAGTTGGCTGACAAAGGTAGAATATGATCTTTTTTTGAATAGCAATACAATAATTCCAAGTGCAATGCAGGAGAGTATAAAACCTCTTCGAAAATATTCTTCAAAAATATCGGATGTATCCTCAACAATTATTGGTTATAGGCATCTGAAGTCTGAGGATTCATTATTACCGTTATTTGTAACACATAGTAGCCGTTATGGATACTTTAGAGAAGGGGTTTTGTTTCGTGGTTCAAGTATTGAAAATGATTATTCCCAAAATACTTCAGTATACAAGGCATTTGGTTCCTTTACGGACAACTACTATGAAATTTTGTATGTTCAGTCCCAGGATGCCACAAGCGAAAGCATGCACCTTATCCCATATGAAATCAGATCAGGCAACAAATCAGAAAAATTCCTAAAAGTTGAGCTTGACTCGCCTTTGGACAACCCCGTCTTTTATCTACCCTACATTGAGTATGTGGCACTAGGCGACTCTTTTTCATCCGGAACCGGGGCGTCTGATTACTTTTCCAGGGGGTTCTTTTCCAATGTTGGGACGGACTGTCACCGTTCTGAAAATGCCTATGCCATGGCGTTGGATATCTCAGCCAGTTTTCCAGGCAAGGTAATCAGGCGGTGGTTTTATGCATGTCACGGAGCAGAAACCAGACATCTTCTCTGGGACCATTGGGATGATGTTACTGCAGAAAGTCGCAAAACCTTGAAATTCGTCATTCCGGCGAAAG
>REDL01000077.1 GCA_007693505.1 Desulfovibrionales bacterium
GGACACTTTTTCCCCTGCAAACTTGCAATGATGACAATTTTTCCGAAAAAAAGCCCTGTGTTCCGTCATCTCAGGTCCTGGACCCTGGAAACCAGCCTGAAGAATACCTGGAACCTGTGAATGTTCCGTGGCCGGCCCGGAACGGCAGAATCCTGTTTGTTCCGCTGGGAACAACCATGTGACGGGGGCACCTTCATGAGGAGGACGAGGATATGCAATCTTTGCGCGAACTGTATCGCTATGGGATGGGACCGTCCAGCAGCCACACCATGGGACCTCGCCGGGCAGCGGAGGCGTTTCGGAAAAAGTACCCCCAGGCCGCGAAAGTTCTGGTCACGCTCTATGGCAGTTTAAGTCTGACCGGGCGCGGTCATTTGACGGATCAGGCTGTTACCCAGGGGCTTTTGCCGCTTCCCTGCGAGGTGATCTGGAGCACGGAGACCCTGCGAGACCATCCCAATGGAATGCGATTTGAAGCGCTGTCTCTTGCTGGTGACTGCCTGGGTGTCTGGACCGGATTGAGCGTGGGAGGGGGAGAGTTGCGGGAACTGGGTGTTCCAGGGCGAGAATTCCCCAGTCGTTACCCCCAGACAACCATGGAAGAAATTTTACATTGGGCAACGACGCGGGGCAATCCAATCTGGGCCCTGGCGGAAGCCCAGGAGGGTTCGGACCTCTGGGATCACCTTGGGTTTGTCTGGATCAAGATGCAGGAGGCTGTCGCGGCCGGCCTGGACGCGGAAGGCTCCTTGCCGGGAGGGTTAAACCTGCAGCGCAAGGCTCGGGGGTTTTTAACCAGGGCCAAGCAGCTGCGTCGCTCGGCCGGTCGAACCGGACTCCTTTCAGCCTATGCCCTGGCTGTTTCAGAACACAACGCAGCAGGGGGATATGTGATCACAGCTCCGACCTGCGGTTCCTGCGGTGTCCTGCCGGCGGTGCTGATGTATCTGCGGCGCGAACTCAGCCTGGAGGAGGACTATGTCCTGCGCGCCCTGGCTACGGCCGGTCTGGTGGGCAACATTGTCAAACACAACGCCTCCATTTCCGGCGCTGAAGTCGGGTGTCAGGGGGAAGTCGGTGTGGCCTGCGCCATGGCTGCAGCGGGCGCGGCCCAGCTTCTTGGAGGCTCTCCACATCAGATTGAATATGCGGCAGAAATCGGCCTGGAACATCATCTTGGACTGACCTGCGACCCGATTCTCGGCTTGGTTCAGGTTCCGTGCATTGAACGAAACGCTTTCGCCGCAATACGGGCCTTGGCCGCCGCTGAATTCGCCTTGCTTTCGGACGGCCGGCACTTGATCAGCTTTGATCAGGTGGTGGAGGCCATGCAGTTGACTGGACACGACCTGCCCAGCTTGTACCGCGAGACGGCTCAGGGCGGATTGGCCAAGGTTTATACCGGAAGCAGCACTCGACTGCAGCGGCACTCTCCGTAAGCAGTTTTTTGATCGGCATCTCTGGACTTTTCACGGTTGGCTTCGTAGAAAAAAAGTGACCTTCTCCGATTGGATCGGACCACCGTCGGGCGAGATTTTTCGTTAACTTGAGCAATGGAGTGGAGAAATGAAGCGCATGCTATGCGGTTTGCTTGTGTTGCTGGCCTTGCTGTTTCTGGGGGGACCGGCCTGGGCTGAAAATTTTCTGAAGATGCGTCATGTCAGCGAGCCATTCGAAGTCATGGGACAGCGTCAATCCGGTAGCGAGGAAATTGTCGAAATCTGGCTGAGTGGCAACAGGGCCAGAATGAACTCCTCTGATAATTCTTCGGTGATTCTTGATGGAGATAGACAGGTGATGTTCATGTTGGATCATGCGGAACAAACCTATACGGAGGTTCCCTTGAACCTGGGCGAGGCCATGTCCGGCATGTTCGGAGGCCAGGAGGGCGGACAGGATATGGCCGCCATGATGTCCCAGATGATGGGGGCGATGATGCAGGTTCGTGCGGAGGTTGTGGATACCGGAACCACCAAGACCGTCAACGAGTGGACCTGTCGGGTCTACGAGTTGACCTTGAACATGCCCATGGGCAAGACCGTTTCCGAGATATGCGCTTCAGAGGAAATTGATGTCGATGTGAGCATGTACAACAAGATTGGACACGCCATGCTGGCCGGTCAACAGGGCTTTGAGGAACTGCTCCGGGAAATGGAGAAGATTGCCGGGGTTGCCGTGCTCACTGTCAGCAGGGCCAACATAATGGGAGCGACAATGGTGACCCGGGAGGAGCTCCTGGAGCACCGAAAAATGGCCGCACCGGCTGGAAGTTTCGACATTCCCGATGGGTACATGAAGCAACGCTTTATGGGCATGTAACCGTAAAACATCACGAGGAGTGACGTCGTGGAATTTTCAAGCACGAAGGTCCAGCAGGGCGTGACGATCAAGGCAACGGGACGTATGGACGCCGTAACGGCTCCGTCCTTTGAACAGGAGTGTCTGCGTTGGATGGAGCAGGGCAACGTTACGCTGATCCTGGACTTCTCCGGATTGGAATATATCAGCAGCGCTGGGTTGCGAGTGATCCTGGGAATAGGCAAAAAACTGAAAAATCAAGATGGGTTGTTGATTTTTGGTGGAATGAGCGCCATGGTCCGGGAAGTTTTCGATATTTCGGGTTTTACGTCTATTTTCCCAGTCCATGATTCCATGGAGGCAGCCCTTGCATCCACGTAGCGACGCGGAGTTGATCGGTCTTTCATTGCCGGCAAAACCCGCATCGCTGGAGCCTCTTCGGCGCTTCGTCCTGGAACACTTCCAATCCACTGGCATGGCTCCGACATTGGCGCTCAAAATTGACCTGGTTCTTGAAGAGGTCCTTTTGAACATTTTTACATACGCGTACGCTCCGGATCAGGCCGGAAAGGTCACTGTGGAGTGCGGATCGCAGACGGGCGAGGAAAGGTTTCTGGTCCGCTTCACGGACCAGGGCCCTCCCTTTGACCCGCTTTCCCAGGCTCTCCCGGATGTCACCGTGAGCATGGACGAGCGCGTTCAGGGCGGCCTGGGTATTCTTCTGACCAGAGAAATGAGTTCTTTTCAAGAATATCGACGGGAAGGCGATTTCAATATCCTGGATATTTACTTTGCGGAGTCGTGATCCGCTTGCTGTTTGTGCCGCGTAACCCTGTCAGAGCCTGGTCCCGATCATAATGACCATTTCCCCGGACACATCGGCATTACCTTACCGGCTGATCCTTCACGTGGACATGGATGCGTTTTTCGCCGCGGTAGAACAACGTGATCGGCCCGAACTCCGGGGCAAGGCCGTGATTGTCGGCGGATCCGAACGGGGCGTCGTGTCCGCCTGCAGTTATGAAGCCAGGAGATTCGGGGTTCATTCGGCAATGCCCATTGCTCAGGCCCGTCGGTTGTGTCCGCTTGGAGTGTTCGTCCCGGTGCGCATGTCCCGGTATGCCGAAGTGTCGGGCCAGGTCATGTCCGTACTGGAACGATTCTCTCCCCTCATGGAACAGGCCTCAGTGGATGAGGCCTATCTGGACGGCAGTGGGCTGGAGCGACTTTTCGGCCCTCCGCGGCAACTGGGCTTGGCCGTGAAGCAGGCCGTGCTGCACGAGACAGGTTTGACCTGTTCCGTGGGCATGGCTCCAGTCAAGTTTTTGGCCAAAATTGCCTCGGACCAGAACAAACCTGACGGGTTATTCATCCTCACTCCGGACCATGTCCGGGAGTTTCTTGGCGCATTACCTGTTTCCAAAATTCCCGGTGTTGGTCGGCAAGGGACGGAAAAACTCGCCCTTGTGGGCGTGCGGTGCGTTGGCGACATCATGGGGTACCCGGTACATTTCTGGAAGGATCGCTTTGGCAAATGGGGGGAACTGCTCTATGCACGGGCCCAAGGTATCGACCCTCGGCCCGTGATTCGGGAAACCAAGGCCAAAAGCGAAGGTGCGGAGAACACCTTTGCCGAGGACAGTGAGGACCGGGGCGAGATGAAGCGCTGGCTTTTGGACCAAGCCGAGCGTGTTGGTCGGCGCCTGCGCCGAGAGGGAAACATGGGACGGACCATAACCTTGAAGATCAAATTCAGTGATTTCACGCTACGAACTCGTGGGACAACCCTGCAGGAACCGACTTCTTCCACCCGGGTGATTTTTGAAACCGCCACGCACCTGCTTGACCAGGAGCATCTGCCCCGCAGCGTCCGTCTGATCGGTCTGAGTGTGTCGAATTTTTCCCAAGCCCGTCGTCAACTTCCCTTATTTTCAACACGAAATCCAAATTCCGATGAGCATCTGGACAAGGCGCTTGACGCGATTCGGGAACGATTCGGGGCAACGGCCCTGGTTCGTGGAAGAATTTTTGGTTTCCGGAAACAGTCATGAAGATACGTTCCCTGGGGTTCCCTCAACATTCAAGGATACGGCCGTCCATCCGGTTGAGAGGCAAAACCGTTTCTGTGCTGCTTTTTCTGGGACTTCTTGCCTTGTCCCCGATCATGCTTGCTTTTGGGAACGGCGTCTGGACGCAAAATACCACCCCGGATCGGCCCTGGCCACCGGGCGAAGTACTCAATTACCAGGTTCGCTGGGGTGTCGTGCCCGCTGCGCGGGCTACCCTGGAAGTGCATGCCGTGGTGGATATCGACGGGCAACCGGCCCGCCATTTCGTGATGACCGCGCAGACCAATGCCTTTGCTGATCTGTTTTATCGGTACCGAAACCACATTGATGCGTTCACGGATCTGGACATGACCGGAACCTTGTTGTTTCAGAAGCGGGAGGTTGAGCGCAAAAGGCACCGGAGCATGGATGTACGCTTTGATTGGGACACGCTGGAGACCCAAGTCATGGAAAATGGAGCACCCGGAGAGGGCGTACAATTTCAGCCCGGAACCTTTGATCCTTTGTCGATCTTTTATGTATTTCGAAGCATGCCCTTGGAAGTCGGTTCGGAGCTGTTGGTCCCGGTGTCCGACGGCAAGAAACTGGTTGACGGCATTGCCCGGGTTCGAAAGCGGGAGGTGATCTCCGTCGATGGTCGTGAATTCGACTGCTTTCTTGTTGAGCCGGATTTACGGGATTTGGGCGGCGTTTTTCGAAAAAGTCCGGACGCTGTTCTGCAAATCTGGGTGACAGCTGATACCCTCCGGATTCCGGTGCGTATCCGCAGCCAAGTTGCCGTGGGGGCATTTACCGCCGAATTGGACCTGGAGCCTCATTGATGTCTTTCCTTGTGGCAACGCATCTTGCCTACCCTGATCACGGTGTGACCCAGGTGCGCAAAACACCCAGGCCGTTCCACCACATGGCCATGTCTCCATTAAAGCGGGCCGGAAGTTCATAGACCACTTCCCACCGACGTTTGAACCGGGCGAGGGCATCCAAGGTCGCCTGCCGCGCATGTGAACGGGAGTCCGGAGCAAACCGCCAGTCGTCCACGAGAACCAGCGCCTCATGCGCAAGATGTTCCTCCACGTAGGTCAGGCCTTCAAACTGGCTCCGGTAGTTGTGCGCCCCGTCGTTGAAATAGCAGCCTATGGGCTTGGAAAGGCGGCCTTCGCTCAGTACGTGGCGGAAATCGGCCATGTGAAAGTCAATCCGCTGATGCGGCGGGCAAAAGCGACGAATGTTCTCCTGAAGGATGGCCATGGCCTGACCTGGATCATCCTGGAATTCCGAGAAATCGTCACAGGCCACCAAATGCTTGTCCTCATTGAACAGAGCCGCGGAAATCAACGTCTTGCCCTGGAAGGTTCGCACCTCAAAATAACATTCCTCCAGTGGCAGGCAGCGCACGGCGAGCTGAAGCAGTCGCTGGACCTTGGGGGCGGTTTTCCCCTGAATGGCTGGGAGCGGGTCACAGCGGAAATCCGTGGCCCGGGTCAGTTCCTGGACGGAAAAGACAAGTCTCAGAGTGTTGAGAAATGCAGTTGTATCCATCCGCGTTGTCTCTCTGCGTCAAGTCCGCATCAATCCGCGGGCGTTTTGGCTTCGGCCAATCCACCAAAAACCCGGCGATGAGCATACTCGGCCTGTTTTCCCTGGTTCCAGCGCTGGACCGGTCGGTAGTAGCCCACGACCCGAGTATAGATTTCGGCGGGATTGCCGCATTCCGGGCACTCTGGGTGTTCACCTCGAAGATAGCCGTGGTCCTTGCACACGGAAAAGGTTGGGGTGATGGAGATGTACGGCAGTTTGGTCCGGCTCATGGCCTTGACCAAAAAGGCTCGAAGCGCCTGGGGGTCGGCCACGGCTTCTCCGAGAAAGGTATGAAAGACCGTTCCGCCGGTGTACAGGGTCTGCAGTTGATCCTGGTGCTCCAAGGCGGTGAAGATGTCCAGTCCCAGGTCCACAGGCAGAGCCGTGGAGTTGGTGTAGAAGGGGACTCCGTTCCCCGAGGCCTTGATTCCGGCATACAGCGACGTGTCCAGTTTGGCCAGCCGATAGCTGACGCCTTCCGCCGGAGTGGCTTCCAGGTTGAACAGGTTGCCGGTCTCTTCCTGAAAGCGCCTGGTCAGATCCTGGAGATGGAGCAGGGTGGTGCGCATCAGTCGGATACCGGTCGATGTCTCGATCCCTTTGCCCAGCAGATTCAGGCAGGCCTCATGCCCTCCAACCACCCCGATGGTGGAGAAGTGTCCCTGATAGGCGTTTTTCAGGTAGCGCCGGGTGAAGGGAAACATGCCTCGCTCCAGGTTGTCATTGATCAGCTTGCGCTTGAATTCCAGGCTGTCCCGAGCCAATTCGGCATATTCCGTGACCAGATCCAGAAAATCCCCTTCATCATGGGCCAGAAAGGCCAGCTTGGGCAGGTTCAGGGTAACCACGCCGATGGAACCGGTCAGATCACCAGCTCCAAACAATCCCCCGACTTTCTTGCGTAACTCGCGTAAATCCATCTGCAGTCGGCAACACATGGAGCGCACATCCTCGGGCTTGAAGTCGGAATTTATGAAGTTCTGGAAATACGGAACCCCATATTTGGCGGTGAGTTGGAGCAGCAATTCGCCCACCTCGGTTTCCCAGGGAAAGTCCTCGGTCACGTTATAGGTGGGGATGGGAAAGGAGAAGATCCGCCCATGGTAATCGCCCTGCAGCATGACCTCCAGAAAGGCCCGGTTGATCATCTCCATCTCCGGGCGGAAGTCCGCGTAGGTCTGGCTGTCGTGAAGGCGACCGCCGATGATTACTGCTTCAGAGGCCAGATGTTTTGGCGGGGCCAGGTCGAAACTCAGATTGGTGAATGGACTCTGCCCGCCCCAGCGGGAAGTGGTGTTCACGTTGAAGACGAACTTCTGGATGGCTTGGCGAACCTGGGGGTAGTCGAGACCGTCGTGGCGGACAAATGGGGCAAGGTAGGTGTCCACGTTGTTGAAGGCCTGGGCGCCAGCCCACTCGTTTTGCAGGGTACCCAAAAAATTGACCATCTGCCCCAGGGCGGAGTCGAAGTGTTTGGCCGGACCGGACGAGGATCGACCTTCCAGGTTGAACCCCTCCAGAAGCAGATCCCGCAGGCTCCACCCGGCGCAGTACCCGGCCAGGCCGAATGACAGGTCATGGATGTGCACATAGCCATGTTCATGTGCCTGGCGCACCTCTTGGGGATACTTTTCCAGGGCGTATCGGGCCTGAACCGTGCCGGAAAGGTGCAGCATCAAGCCTTGAAAGGAGTGGGCCATGTTCGCATTCTCGGCCACCCGCCAGTCTGACTTGTTCATGTACGCGTCGATGGTCTCCGTGATGTCCAGAAACGCAGCTGTTTGTTCCCGAATTTGTCGGCGCTTTTCCCGGTAGAGAATGTAGCGTTTGGCTACATCGAACAGGCGAGACTGCATGAGGATAGCCTCCACCTGGTCTTGAACCTGTTCCTGGTCCGGAACGGTCAGGCCGGCTTCGACCAAACGCTGTTCCACCTTGTTGGCCAGGCGGGCGGCCAGCAAGGCATCCTGGATGCCACATGCCCTCAGGGCCTTGAGGATGGCTGCGGCGATCCGGTCCACTGCCCAGGTTTCGGTACGTCCGTCACGTTTGCAAATGTGGGTCAGCATGCGTTCTCCTTGTTGTAACGCCCCTGAAAAGGGCGGAAGGGCTGGGTGTGCAGGGTAAAACCGGAGGGGAGCAGCATGGACATGGCCTGAATGTCTTCCGGTGTTAACAGCGGGACCAATGTTGTGCGGAACAAAAAACGGTCCGGGGAGAGTTCGGCCAGTTTGAAGGTTTGCCGCAGGGTGGCCTTGGCCTGGTGGGCGGAAATCCGGTTGCCGGTCAACAAGGGGTATTTGCGCCACGGACCCTTGATGTCCACGGCCACCAGATCCACGGCTTGGAGGGCCAGGGAGCGCTCCACCACGTCCGGGTGCATGCCGTTGGTGTCCAGCTTGATGGGCAGTGACAGCCGGACGTGCAACTCGGCCAACCACTCGGGCAGATCCTCGGACAAGGTTGCCTCCCCGCCGGTAACCACAAGACCGTCCAGCCAGGAGGCCTTACGGGCAAGCATGTCCAGGGTGCCGGTCCTGGAAAGGCAGGGATCATCCTGGGAATGCCATGCAAGATGAAAATTGTGGCAGGTGGGGCAGCGCAGGTCGCAACCGCCAAGAAACAGGACGGCACAGACGCGACCCGGCCAGTCGCACAAACTCATCGGCTCCAGGCCTCGCAGCCTGGACCAGGGGGAGAGATCGTTGCACATAACGCGATAGGGCGAAAAGCCCTCGGGAAAGGCCATCAGGACATCCGCGTGCCCCGTGACAAATGCGCTTCAGGCAGGTCTTCTGACTTGTCCCCCCGAGCCGGCAGACCTTCCCGGAACACGGTTCCAGTGGTCAAATGCGCTGCCGATCGGGCATGATGGAACTTACAGCGGCGGGACCGTCCCGGAGTTGCACCGGGTTCCCTCGTAACGCTCCCAAGAAGGCGGAGCGACCTGAAGCAAGGAGACATTGCGTAGCGACATGGAAGGAGCGTGTCCTACAGGCCAGCACGCGATGCCGTTGTAGATGGAATTGATGACCTTGTCCAGAGCTGGGGATATTCTTTGAAAGGCCTTTTCAGGGTCAAATCTTGGTTAGCGCCCCCTCATGGGCAAAGAACACCGCGCTTCGTCCCTCTGATGGTTCTGCCACTGCGGAGTCTTGCTGCAGGTAATGTTCATGAGGGGTGAGGGTCATGTTGTAGCCAAAGGTGATTTGCAATGATGCGCTCCGGTTCAAGCGGTCCGGTCGCAAGGTAAACGTGAAGGGGACACCCTGGCCGGGATCCAAAGGGAGGCCGGAAAGAACCTGTAAGTCCTGGGCAAGAACCCGTCCTTGATCGTCACTGAGATAAGCGGCCAGCCGTAAGTCATTTATCCAGTTCAGATTCTCCGGGAGATTCTCAGCTCTTGGCATTGCCAGCCCGGTGATTCGATATTTTCCCTCGGATGATTCCGCAATGTACAGAAAATTCCAAAACCGCATCTCCAGGCCTTGCTCGGTGTTCAATATCCACGGCTGGCGCTGCAAATGGCCAACACTTGTATAGGAGCAACCCAGCATTGCCAGCAAGAACAGCAGAACGGACACTCGGAAGAGGGTGGGGCGCATAAGTGTGTCACTCCTTTGAACGTCACTGTATCAGCAGAGAAATTCCAGTAACAGGACGGGTCATCCTTGGCCACAGGGCGAGGCCTCGGCGATTTGCATGCTCCGACCATGCACAGCCAGCCAGATGCAAGGCGGGGTAATACTGGTCCGATCGACCCGATGACGCAAGCCGGCGGGCAGAAAAAGCCAGTCCCCGGGTTTGAGGACCTTGGTTCTCTCATCCGCAAAGCCGATAGTTGCCTCACCTTGCAAAAGAACAACCCATTCGTCCAGTTCCTGCTCGTACCAAAAATCTTCTGGAGAAGTATGCCCCATGGAGATGATTCGCTCAATGCGCAGCCCTGCTCCCCATGCCAGACAATCAACATGCTCCTCGGTCATTGGAGACAGTGGGATAGCGTAAAGGTTTGGCATAGAAGGAGAAGGCTTAACGCTCCGCCAGGGCCTGGTGGGCCAGGAGGGAGCCGAGGGAAACGATGTTGATCCCGGAGTCCCGTTCTCGCTCCCACAATTTCAGGGCTTCAAGAGTCTCCGGGTACGGATGGCCAATGGCAATCACCTGACCCTGGGAGTAGGCCAGTTGTTCCGCCTTGCGCAATTGAAACAAAATTGCCTGGACATTGGGGATATTATCCAAAAAGATATGCCGCCGTAAATGGCTGAGGCCAATTTTTCGGGCTTGCTGGTCAGCGACGGAATTGCCGGTGGTCAGGCTGTCCAGAAAAAACAGGTCCCGGCGTTTCAATTCCTGGAATACCGTGTTCATGCCTGTCGGGTCAGCGGTGAACCGGGATCCCATATGGTTGTTGATGCCAATGGCCTGGGGAATTTGGGCCAGATTTTCCCGGAGAATGCCCAGAACCTGCTTGTCGTCCATGTCCACGAACAACGCTCCAGGTCCAGGATCGGCCCGGTGCGGGTAGTCCAGAGGCTCCATGGGCTGGTGGAGGATCACGTCGCGGTTGGCGGCCGCTCCGATGCGAGCGACCTCCCTGGTGTGGGAAAGATGCGGCAAGACGGCAAATGTCACAGGAAAAGAGAGTGCGGCGAATTCCCTGGCTTGGTGCAGATTTTCACCCAAGTCGTCGATCACCACCACCAAACGAGGGCCTGCGCCCGTTTGGCCTGGCTGAGGGAGGGGGGTGGTTTTCCGGGGGCGCTCTTCCAAAAAGAGGGTATGCGTTGGGAGGTTGAGCAGGGATATCCGCAATTCCTGTCTGCCGGGACCGGATGGGACGTGCTGCAGTTTTGCATCCTGCACCCAGAGCGCAAGGTTGTTCCGCAAGGCCTGCTCAAAGCTGAACGGGTCTCCATGCAGGCCAACGGACAGGGACTGGGTGTGATACTTTTGGCCATTGCGGGTCTTCATCTGGATATCCAGATGACGGACCGAGCGAGGATCAAGGTTCAGCTCCATGATGGTCTGGACCAAAGCCAGATCCACTTCCTTGATCTGCTGTTCCAGAAGTTCTTCATCAAAAATTTCATAGACCCTGCCCTGGTGCAGGGGGGGTGCTGATGGAGCGGAACCAGGAGCGACCCGCGCCCGGATTTGGTTGGTGGACGGTGCATGGGGCAGTTTTGCGAGCATGTCCGCCGAGTTGGAGGAAGCGGAGCTGGATGAAGCCGCCTGGTGCACCGGCGAGGACGATGCGGGCTGAGCCGACGAAGCGGGCGTGAATGGAGCAGAGGCCTGACGGTCCGAATTCGTGGACGGACTCGGGGGGGGCGTGGCGGCAACGTCCTGATGATCCACGGGGGTCAAATTCAGGGCCCAGACCAGGGTCAAGGCCGTCACCCCCGTGGCCGCGGCCATGATCATCGCCCAAATCCTGGGGAAGCCCTTGCGGGAGGGACGTTTACGGCCGGTTTTCGAGGCCGTTTTTTTGGGTTTGCTCCCGCTCTTTCCGCCGTTCTTCGCGGTCGTTGCCGAAGAGCGGGAGCTCTTGCCGCCTTTTTTCGATGTCTTGCCGATCATTGCCGGGCCAGGTCAAAAAGCGGGTTAGCGCAGTGCCTTGAGTCGAGGCATGGCCTTGACCATTTCCAGGGCCAACCGCAACTGGTTGTCCCTTTCGAGCATTTTCAGGACTTCAGGCCGAGGCTGATCCAGTTGATCCTGGGGAATTGGTCCGGTTTCCAGATGGCGGATCAGGTCTCCCTCACGAACCATGGGTATGCGTCCCTCCTGCTGTTCTTCACTCAATGCAACAAACGGGACGGAAATGTCCGGCAGAATGCCTTTTGCCTGGATGGAGCGTCCACTAGGCGTATAATAGACCGCCGTGGTCAGCTTGATCCCGGAACCATCGGCCAAGGGGATGATGGTTTGGACAGAACCTTTGCCAAAGGTCTGTTCACCGAGGATCAATGCCCGGCCATGGTCCTGCAAGGCACCGGCGACAATTTCCGAAGCTGAGGCCGAGCCCCCGTTGATCAGCACCACCATGGGAGTTTCCCGATCCAGAACATTTCTGGAAGCCTCAAAGTTCATCTGCGCCTGGGTCGCTCGCCCCTGGGTGAAGACAATTTTTCCCTCCTCAAGAAATGCATCGGCTACGGCGACAGCCTGGTTGAGGAGGCCACCGGGGTTGTTGCGCAGGTCAAGAATCAGGCCGACGCGTCCTTCTGGCGCAAATTGGGCCAGCGCATCACGCAGATCATCCATGGAAGTTTCCTTGAAACTGGTCAGGCGGATCAGCACCACCCCTGGTTCCAATTCAAACAACTTGACCGTATGCATCGGAATGACGTCGCGGGTAATGGTTATGGTGCGTGGAACGGTCTCGCCTCGGGAAAGGATGGTCAAATCCACTGTGGTTCCACGAGGGCCGCGGATCAGTTTGACGGCGTCCATGATCGTAATGTCTTGAGTAGACTGGCCATCGATTTCCATAATATGATCACCGGCCCGAAGTCCCTCGCGAAAAGCCGGCGTATCCTCAATGGGAGAAACCACGGTCAATCGGCCTTCAACAATACTGATTTCAATACCGATGCCGGTGAATTCCCCGGATGTATCGATTTGCATTTCCCGGAATGCATCCTGCGTCATGAAACTGGAGTGGGGATCCAGTTCCTGGAGCATGCCGCGAATGGCACCCTGGATCATTTCATTTCGATCCACGTCCTGGACATAATACCGTTCGACCAAGTCCAGGACCTGGCTGAAACGTTTGAGCGGCGAATACCGCTCCTCGTCCGTAGCCATGCTTTGGCTGAATGTGATGGCCAGGAGAAAGAGTAACGTCACGGTGCCAACCCAATGGACAACCCGCATAAATACCTCCGAGTGCATTTTAAGATCTTTTTTGTAAGGGATTATTTTGGTGCTGCTTCAGAGCACCATTGTGGAAATAAGTGCCAGTTGTCGTTTGGCAACGGTGAGCTGGTCTTGATGTTCAAACATGCGCTGTACAGCGCCTCCCCCCTGAATCCGTCGTTCCCGAGCCGGTGGGAAGGTTTCCCTCATGGTTGGCGGCTGGATTTGCCCTCATCACCCAGGGTGAATCTTCGGGTAAGCGGAGGGAGTGCCCCCAGGCTTCCATTTCAATCCGCTATTGAGCCACGAGCCAGTGGCCAGGATTAACGGGATTTTGCTGAAAACGCAATTCAAAGTAGAGGCCTGGACCATCGACCTTGGGATAAAAACCCGCGATTCCCAATTGTTCGCTCTTTTCCACTTCTTGTCCCACAGCCACTGTGGCCGTGCTCAGGAAAGCGTAGAGGCTGTAGTAGTCCTCGCCATGATACAGAATGACCACATGGCCATATCCGCGTAAAACGTCGCTATGCACCACTTTGCCCCAGGAAATGGCCCGCACCGGGGCACTCTCGGACAACGCCATACTCAGACCGCGGTGCGGCGGGCTGGCTTGGGGCCGATACGATTCCACGAGTCGTCCCTGGGCAGGCCAGGACATGCCTCCACGAAAATTCGAAAATGTCCTGGTGGTCATGGCCTGCAATTGGTAGTTCAGTTCCGTGATGCTCTGCATAATTTCCTGGATGTGCTCTTCCGCAGATACCTGTTGCGCCCGGACTTCCTGAACCCCTCGCAAAAAATCCAGTTTTTGCTGCAGAAGCCGGTCCTTGCCGGCATTGACCCGAACCATTTGCCGACTGATCTCCTCTCTGGCTTGCTCCAGGAGAACCTGACCACGGGCCAACTCCCGTTCCTGTTCCCGGAGCTGGGCAATCCGATCCTGTACCAGTTCGTAGATGCGGGACAACCAGTGAAATTGGCGATCCGCTTCATCCCAGGTGTTGAGGGTTTCAAGATAGTGTTCCACGCCCTGGAGGTGAACCGGCCAGAGCACGGTCAACAAGCGCGCAAGTTCCTCACTGGTGCGGGATTGGGCCAGTTCCAGTTCTTGGTAGTCTTGCAGTCGAGCCTGTTCCTCCCTGCGCAGGTGTTCCAAGCGAGACTCCAGGTTCTCGACTTCCTCCGCAGTGCTTCGCAGCCGGGTCTCCACGTCCTGCAAGTTGGCGAATAGGCGGCGCTCTTGATCCGTAAGTCCCTTCAGAATTTTTTCGTGCGCACGCATGTCTCTCTGGCGTTGCTCAATGGCCCTCTGGACAGTTTCCGGCGTCTCGGCATTAAGCCCGCGCGGTCCCGCACACAGGAAAAGCAGCATTAGGGCACCGCAAAAAATGCGAAACCCCCTGAAGTGCCGCACTGCAGGCAGCATGGAGGTGGCTTGATGGTTGGTCACGAATTACGTCGTATCAAGGGGTAAAACGGTTAGATTGCTTCGCGGAGAAACGGCCGCAGCGGACATTCGTTGCAGAGCGGCAAACGCTTGCGACACCATTTTTTGCCCACACGAACCAGAAGGGCGTGATATTCATTGAAAAAATCAACCTGCGGCGCCAGGTGGGACATGAACACTTCTTGGAGTTCAGGGTAGCTCACATCTTCAGGTACAAGTCCATGGCGGTGGGCGATTCTGGCTGTGTAGGCGTCGACGACAAAAACCGGTCGGTTCAAGGCATAAAGCAAAATGCTGTCCGCTGTTTCCGGTCCGATACCGTTCACGTTCAAGAGTTGTTTACGCAACTGCGAGGTGTCGTTGTTGATGAGATCCGTCACGTCCCGGGCACCTTCTCTCTCCAGGAACTCCAGAAAATGAAATATTTTTTTGGTTTTTTGACGAAAAAAACCAGATGGCTGGATATTTTTTTCCACTTCTTCCGGTCGGGCTCTGCGCAATGATTCGGCGGTGAGCAGTCCGGCGCGGCGCAGGTTGGCAATGGCCTTTTCCACGTTGGACCAGTTCGTGTTTTGGGTCAAGATGGCACCAACAGCCACCTCGAAGGGGCCCTGGGCCGGCCACCAACCGCTGGGACCCAGCCGGGCCAGCATGGCGTCGAACATGGCAACAAGCAACCGGGATGTTGTGGTGGACAGCATGGATGTATTTGGTTTGTGTCATATTGCAAGCAAGAAACAGGGAAGAGTTCTTGCAACTCCCATCGCCTCAGAGTACGCTTCTCGAATCAGAAAGCCAAGACAGGAGCGCCGACCAGGTGAAGCATTGGGTGTACCCAGGCCGTATAAGCTTTTCTCTGATCTCGCACTCGGACCTGTATCCGGGTGGGACTGCTCACACCACATCAACAACTTTGCCAAGGAGCTGACCATGAAAGAACGCTTTGGATTAATTACGTTGAAAGGACAACCCGTCACCTTGGTTGGGAATTCCGTTCAGGAAGGGGACCTTGCCCCGGATTTCCAGGTGGTCGACAATGATCTCAAGCCGTTCAATTTTTCAGCGATGAAGGATAAGGTGGTGATCATCACGTCAGTTTCCTCGCTGGACACCCCGGTTTGTGACCTGGAAGCCCGGCGCTTTAATCAGGAAGCGGGCCAACTGGGAGAGGATGTCCAGATTCTGGTGGTCAGCATGGACCTGCCTTTTGCCCAGAAGCGCTGGTGCGCCGCCGCCGGGGTGAGTAACGTTTTGACCCTCTCCGATCACAAGGACGCCTCGTTTGGGACCCAGTACGGTGTTCTGATCAAGGAGCTCCGCCTTTTGGCCCGTGTCGTCTTTGTCTTGGATCGTCAAAAAAATATTCGTTACATGGAGCTGGTCAAGGAAGTTGGGCAGGAGCCGAACTACGATCTGGCCCTGGATGCGGCGAAAAAATTGCTGTAATCTGAATGACATCTGACGAGGAAGCCACGCTTTAGAAGTGCCGCGAGATTAGTGCCGCGAGATTTTCTTTGTTACAGGAAGTCTCGCGGCCTTTTTGGGGGTGCGGAGTGCATTCTCGACAGCTTTCTTGGTGCGCGCGATCTCCTCACATGTCCCTTCTTCGCTTCATCCGTCGATTGTCCGACAACATGCCGCGGAGTTGTCCAGATTTGATGACTCCGAAGCCTCAGCCTTTGGGTCTGCGTACGTATTCCAAAAGTTTGCGTGGATATTTGCAAAGCAGGCGCGGCATGGATGTGCGGATATTATTTTCCTTGCAGGCGCGGACTATTTCCCGGTTTAGCATCCAGTTGCTTTTCACGTTTCGAGAGCTGACACCACCGTGGCGCATGTGCACGAGAACCTTGGGGATGTGGGCATAGGCGAGGCTATGGCGGGCCAGGAAGCGGGTCAGAAGTTCGTAGTCCGCGGCGATGTGGTAATCCGTGCGGTAAAAGCCAAGACGTATGTAGTGTTCCCGTAAGGTGAAGAAGGTCGGATGGGGCGGCATCCAGCCCTGACAAAATCGCCCAGGGTGGAAGTCAGATGAGTCGTAAAAGCGGACGACCTTGCGCGGATCGTTCCGGCCCACCACCAGGAGGTCGGCAAAGACCGCGTCGGCTCTGGTTTGGGCAAATGTTTGGACCACGTCGAGGATGACGTCCGAACGGGGATAGAAGTCATCGGCGTTGAGCGTGCCGACAATGGTCCCGGTGGCCATGCGGATGCCCTTGTTCATGGCGTCGTAAATGCCCTGATCCGGTTCGGATATCCACCTGGAGATCCCGTCTGCGTGCGCCTGGATAATGGAGACGGTTCCGTCTTTGGAGCCGCCGTCCACGATGATGTGCTCGATGTGGGGATAGGTCTGGTTGCGGATGCTTTGGATAGCGTCGGAAAGGTGCGCCTCGCCATTGAGCACAGCGGTGATGATACTGACTCGAGGGTGCTTTCGGGGGGGCTCCCAAGAGTGCTCCCAAGGGTGCCCCTGGGTCTGCTCCTGAGAGAGTTCCTGCATGTGTCCCGGAGCAATTTTCGGAAAATTCTCCGGAGAGCGTTCCGGACTGCTCTCCGGCTCCCGTTGAGAAACGTTGTTCTTGAACGATGTGTTGGAAGGAGCGAGCATGACTTAAGGGTGCTCCGGTCTGGTCGTACCGGCGGAGCGGGGTAGCACTGGGTTGCCTTGCGGCAACGTTCCAGCGCTTGGCTCCGGCGATTCGTTCTCCGTGTGACTGATGGAATGGGCCATTGTTCCATGCCCAGGGGCGGTCGAAGGACGATTCGGCCTCGTGACGTATCTGTTTTGGCCGCGCCAGGCAGCCCCGGCATAGAGACTCAAGGTCTGGCGGGCCGCCTTGATCCAGGAAAAACGTTCCAGGTTGAGCCGTCCCTGGGCCACGAGGCTGGCGCACAGGTCTTTGTCCGTAAGTGCGTGGGCCAGGGTGGCGGCCATATCCAGGGCATTTTCCGGGTCGAAGAACACCGCGCCTTCTCCAGCCACCTCTGGCAAGGCCCCGCGGTTTGCGCAGGCCACCGGCACTTCAGCAGCCTGGGCTTCCAGTACGGGGAGGCCGAAGCCCTCATACAGCGATGGAAAGACGAACAGTGCTGCCTGGGTCAGCAGGCGATCAAGTTCGAACCTGGGCAGGTAGCCGGTCAGCCTGATCCGGTGGGCTATGTTCCAGCGACCAATGGCCTGGTCCACGGCCCCGTCTTCAGGCAGATGCCCGGCCAGAGCAAGGTGGTGCGGCACGGAGGTCGCGATCCGGGCAAAGGCCTCGATCAGTCTGGGGATGTTTTTGTGCGGAGATTGGCTGGCAAAAGCCAGAATATACGGGGTGTCCGACTGATGGGAGGGCTGAAAAGACGGTGACCATGAAACGGGTTGCGATGCTGTTTCTGAGAAGAGCAGGCCCGATGGGCGATGCCATTCCGAAGGCAGCGGAGCTTCATGGACCACATGGATCCGTTCCAGGGGCAGGCCGAGATGGCGGTGGATTTCCTGGCGGGAAAAATCGGAAACCGTGATCACCTGGCTGGCCGTTTGGGCGCTAAAGCGGACAAGCAAGGCCAGTGCCAGACGCTTGAACAGCGGCATGCTTCGGCCATGGCCTTTGGTGTTCATGTCGTGAATGGTGACCACCCCGGGACAGCTTCCCAGCACCGGGGCCACGTAGCCCAGGGAGTGCAGTACGTCTATACCGTAGCGACGAGCCAGGGCGGGCAGACGGAATTGTTCATACAGCAGCCTTCTGGTCCGACTGGAAGCCCGTACCGGGCAAACCACCCGCTGAAAGGCCGGAATTTCGGGCAAAGGCCAATCCGCGCCTTCCTGGTTCAGGAAAACCACATACTCCAGTCCATCATCCACCTCGGCCAAGCCGTGCAAAAGCCCTGCGGCGTAGGTTTCCGTTCCGCCCACAATGCCGGGCAGGAGGTAAAGGAGGTTCAGGCCGACGCGAAGAGGGTGGCGTTCAGTTATTGGCACGGTATCAAGGCTCGTTCGGTGTGTTCGGCAGGAGGAACAAACTGAGCTTGGTCATAAGACGATTTCGACGATCCACTGAAACTTCGCCTCTACTCCTTTTAAGTTTAGACCCGGGCAAGACCGCAAGCAATCCGCCTCGAATCAAGGAAGCGGTTTTAAGGCCTGAGCGGCTGAAGTCGATGTCCCCTGGGGCGATGACCTCATGGAGGTCAATGCAAAAATGTTTTGTTTGGCTAATGATCGCGCAAGCCAGAAGATCATTGAAGGGAGACATGCTTAGAAGAAACAATACCGGCCTCAGTTTGTTTTTTCCATCAGCTTGAGGCAAGGCGGCAAGCACAACGTCGCCCTCTTTCATGATGGTTGAATATCTTCCATGGTATATTCAGGTTCGTCTTTTCCGTAAGCACGGCTGAGACTCTCGGCAGCCAGACTGCTCCAGGCGGCTCGTTCAGCTTCAAGAGGGGGAGGACTGAGTATGGTAACAAGCAATTGTGCGTCATCCGGCAAGTCGCAGGGCTCATCGAGTTGAATATTTTTCCCGTTAAAGTGCGCTTTGAGGGTGATTGTCGGCATGGTGTCTCCATTCATGTTGTGCTGTCCAGCATGGTCCGGCGAATGATCGTGGCGGTGCGGTCCCAATTGAACGTGTCCCGGACGGTCTTCTTCAGGTTCTCGGGCATTCTGGTTTCCAAGGCAAGTATTTCCCGGATGCGTCCCACCCAGCCTTCCGGCTGAAAATCGTTCAGGACTGTGGCGCCGTAGGGTGCGAACTGGCTCAGGGAACTGTTGGCCTGGACCAAAGCCGGTGTGCCTTGGGACAGGGCTTCGATTACTGGCAAACCGAAACCTTCCAGCACGGAGGGAAAGACCAGGGCCACGGCTTGGCGGTACAGCGCGGGCAGGTCTTCCGGGGCCACCCGCCCCAGGAGCAGGATATCCTCGGAATACGGATGTTCCGCGATGGCCTGGCGCAGGGAGGCATCGTGCCAAGACTCTGCGCCAGTGAGGACGAGTTTGCATATGGACCGGGCATCGGTTTGTCTCGTCGAGGTTGCGGTCTGCTGGCGAAGTAGCGCGAAGACCTGGAGCAGGAAGGGGATATTCTTCTTGGGTTCCAGGCTGCCCACATGAAGGAGATACCTCGCGGGCAGCGGGACGGTGTTGATTGTTGCCAGGGGAGCGGGCGGGGCCAGGAACGTTTCGGAGAGTCCGCAGGGAGCCAGGGTGATCCGCGAACGGGGAACGGCGAACACCTGAGCCACGTCCTCGGCCGTGTATTCCGAGATGGCGAAGATATGGGCCGCGTGGTCCAACACCGCGGGCAGGGAGCGGGTGCCCAGGCGTCCGCGCCAGGAGAGCAGGGCGCGGTCGTGCCACGCACCCAGATCCAGGATGACCACGCCGAATTGACGACGCCAGAATTTACGGGGCACGAAGGTGTTGGTGAACAGGAAAAGATCATCCGGACGGGCCTCCAGGCCGGCCAAAATGGGCCGCCAGAGCAGATCCCGGAGTATGCCGTTCAGCTGGCGATGGATACCACTCCGCCCGAGGACCCGAAAGGGGCTCGTGAGGGGCAGTACCTGCAAGGGCAAGGCCTGTCGCATCAGGCGATGGCAGACCTCCCAGGCGTACACCGATGAACCCGTTTCGGTCTGGTTTGTCAGGCTGAGATCCACGAAGAGGCGTTTCATGGTTGGATGGTTTTGTGTTTCAATTGTCCTGGAGTGTCATGGAGCGCTGATGAGCAATCATGAACCTGAGGGTCGGCGGAGTTACCAATGACCTGATGATAGACCTGTACTGTTTTCGCAACGCATTCAGCCCAGGTGAATCGCGCGGCCTGCTTCAATCCCCGCTCCCTGGCTGTCTGGCGGAAAGGCTCGTCAGTCAGCAATTTTTCCAGACCTTCCTGGATGGCTTGCTCATTCTCGGGGTCCACCAGCAGGGCCGCGTCCCCGGCCACCTCAGGCAGGCTGGCGCGGTTGGCGGTGAGCACCGGCACTCCGCAGGCCATCGCCTCCAGCACCGGTAGCCCGAACCCTTCATAAAATGATGGCATGGCCAACCCGGCGGCACCGGCAACCAGAGCCGGGAGACTGCGCTCAGGAACATAGCCCAGTCGTCGGACCGCACCCGCCGTTTCCAACGGGTGCATCAATCGCTCCAGGTCCTCGGTCAGCCATCCGCCGGATCCGGCCAAAACCAATGGAAAGAATGTCTTGATTCCGGTGGGAAGCCCGGCAAAGGCCATCAGCAACCGGGCCAGATTCTTGCGTGGTTCCCGTGTGGCCACACAGAGCAGGTAGCGCCCATGTTCCAGGTGCAGGTCCTGCAGGATTGGCCGGGTCCGCTGCATGGGCATAGGCTGGAACGCGGGGTCCACGCCCAACGGCGTAACACTGACCCGATGCGCCGCGGCCCCCAGAATCTGGAGGATTTCCTGACGGACGAATTCGGAGTCCGTCAGGATGTGGTCCGCTTGGCGCAGCGTTTTGGGCAGTTCCCGGTCCAGGAGCATGAGCCGTTCCCTGGGATGGTATGCCGGGAAGTGGAGAAAGGAAAGGTCATGGATGGTGACCACGCTTGGCCCTGCATACGGCAACAGGAGATAATTGGGGCCATGCAAAACCGGGGTTGCGGTCGAGCGGGTTTTTGTCCAAAAAGAAATTTTTTTCAGGCCGAAACTGATCCGGTCCTGCAGGCAGCGGCAGGGGAGTGCCCGGCGCAACGAGGTAACCGTGCTGCTGCCCGCATCCGCGGTGATGGTTTTTTTGCGATCAAAGGGCCCACAGGGGTCGGCTACCCAACTACGACCAGCAAAAAAACGCACGGAGCCGAGATCTGAGCGAGTCTGGAGGCCACGTGCCAACTCCAGGACGTAGCGGCCAATGCCGGTCAGATGGGTATCCCGCAAGGCGTCCGTGAGCAACAGGACGTCCGGTCTGCCCTCTGAGGCCAATGGCGAGGAGGGAACTGAAGCAAATAGCGTTTGGTGCATGGGGTTCCAGGTGGACAAGCCATAAATTTGACCATAAAGAACGACTTCACGCAAGATCACCGCAGGGACAACGCCCTCCGTCTTGAAAAACTGAGCTGAACCAAAATCAACATGCCGAACAGACAAAAAAAAGCCCTGATCATGGGCATCTCCGGGCAGGACGGGGCCTACCTGGCCAGGTTTCTTCTGGATAAGGGCTATCGGGTATTTGGGACGTCCCGTGACGTACAGATGTCTTCCTTCGCGAACCTGCGTCGGCTGAAGGTGATGGAACAGGTTACCCTTCTTTCCGTGGCGGTGACGGACTTTCGCAGCGTGCTGCAGGCCATCATCCGTTCTGAGCCGGACGAAATCTATAATCTGGCCGGGCAGAGTTCCGTGGGACTCTCCTTTGAACAACCCATGGAAACCTTTGAAAGCATCAGTGTCGCGGTGATCAACCTGCTGGAGGCCATTCGCTTTTTTGAGGGACCGGTACGGCTGTACAATGCCGGGTCCAGCGAGTGCTTTGGAAATACCCAGGGGCTGCCTGCCAACGAAGAGACTCCGTTTCGACCGCGCAGCCCATATGCCGTGGCCAAATCCGCGGCATTCTGGGAAGTTGCCAATTATCGTGAAGCATACGGTCTGTACGCCTGCTCCGGTATTCTCTTTAACCATGAGTCTCCTCTGCGTCCGGAGCGTTTTGTCACCCAGAAGATTGTGGCCGCAGCCTGTCGGATTGCCCAGGAGGGTAAAGGTGAACTGTCCCTGGGAAATATCGATGTGCAGCGGGATTGGGGATGGGCGCCGGAGTATGTGGAGGCCATGTGGCAAATGCTGCAACAGGAGATTCCCGACGACTACGTGATCGCCACCGGCAAGACGTTCAGCCTGGAAGACTTCACGCGCCATGTGTTTGAGCATCTTCATCTGGATTGGACCAACCATGTGCGCACCAACCCAGAATTCATTCGCCCCACGGACATCATGGTCAGCCGGGCCGACCCCTCCAAGGCGGATCGTCATTTGGGCTGGCGGGCGCAATGCACCATGCCGGACGTTGCCCGGATGATGGTGGATGCGCGGATCAAGGCATAAGAGAATCGGGCCAAAATTCAAAAGCTCTGTTTCAACAACCTGGGATGTGACTGAAATAACGTTTCCTGGGTCATGAGCGAACAGCCCTCATCACTGAAGTTCGAAATTTTGAAAACGTGAACCTTTGAACACCAGACCAAAGCAGCATGCCTGAAACCAATGACATCACCGTGGCAGGGATCTCCGTCGAAGAACTGAACGCCAAGATTGAGACCGTACTGGCGGAAATGAACGCGGACCATGGCGACCCAATGATCAAAGCCCTGCAGGATGACATTGCCTTGCGTAGCTACCACGTGGAAGGCTTGGTCAATGAAGCGGCCCAGTGTTTTCCAGCCAGAACCGCGCTGCCAGCACGGATGAATCGATTCCCATTGAAATATTTCGGCTTCCTGCACCGCTTCATCCTGCGGTTTTACGAAGTGCTCTTCCGTGAGCAACGCGGGGTGAACCTGGCCCTGATCAAGGCTCTGCGCGAATCCATGGCTGTCAATCGCCAACTCAATGAACAGGTCCAGCGCGGACAGCAGAAAATGGTCGAAATCCTCCAGGACATGCAAAACCGTTCCACCGCGCAGCATGCTGTATTGGCTCAAATGGAAAACGAACTGCTGAGTCTCCGGGAGCAACGGGACCGCCCCAAAGAATCTTGATTGACCTCGGTCCGACCAACTCGTGGGAATGGGCCAGTCCGGCCCTTTCAGCACATCAACACCCTTCACTGATCTGGATTCATCGTGCAAACCAATCCAACCGGGCGAAGCGTCGCCATCGTCATTCCATGGTTTGGCAAGGACCTCAAAGGCGGAGCCGAACAACAGGCCTGGCAGATGGCAACCCGGCTTGCGGCTCGGGGGCATTCTGTCGAGGTCTTGACCACCTGCGGGCGATCCTTTCAAGACCATTGGGCTGCCAACCATTATCCCGAAGGCATGGCCCGGGAGGATGGCTTGATGATCCGCCGTTTTGCCCTGCGCCATAGTTCATTTCATGATTTCAATGCGTTAAATGGCCACCTTCTGCGCCTGGACCGGAACATGCTCAAACCGGGTGTCAGTCCGGTGCCGGGCAATGCCGCGGAGGTGTTCGCCTCAGACAGCGTCCATGCCCAGGGGTTGCTGGACCATTTGAGCAAGCATGGCCGGAACTACACCGCGGTGGTATTTTTGCCGTATTTGTATGGGCCGACATTGAACGGGTTGCCTCTCGTGGCTGAGCAAGCCTATTTGATGCCCTGTTTGCACGATGAAGCCTATGCCTACCTGCCGCAGGTGGAGCGGGTTTTTCGCTTGGCCAAGGGGATTTTATACTTGTCTGCCGGGGAGAAAGCCCTGGCGGAAAAGTTGTATGGCCCTGGAATTCTGCCCAAGGGGGTGCTGGTCGGTGCCGGTGTGGAACTGGTAGCACCCCATGCGGGTTCGGACAACACCCATATTCTGGAGACAACGGGGGAAGCCTTCGTGCTTTGTCTCGGCCGGAGAGACCTGCATAAAAACACGGATTTCCTGGTTCAGGCCTTTCACCGTCACCGAAAACGCCATTCTGATTCCAGCCTGCGGCTTGTGCTGGCAGGGCCGGGTGACCATTCCTACGACGACCGCGATCACGGCGTGGTGGATCTGGGATTGGTCAGTGAGGACGAGAAGGCCGTTCTTCTGGCCAAATGCCGGGCCTTGTTCCATCCCAGCGAAAACGAGAGCTATTCACGGGTGATCATGGAGGCCTGGTTCAGTGAGCAACCGGTGGCAGCCCATGGCCGCTGTTTGGCTACAGCCACGGTGGTTCGTCAAAGCGGTGGCGGGTGGCTGGCAGTGACCCTGGACCAGTGGGCCGACCTTTTTGACCTGGTTGCAACGGCTTCGCCCACGGAACGCCACGCTCTTGGCCAACTGGGACGGGATCATGCCCGGGAGCATGCTTCCTGGGACCGGGTGGTGGACCGCTACGAGCAGGCCTTGGGACTGCATGGGTGCTCAGCCGTTGACAATGGACCGTGTGTTCAGGTTGCCGACCAGGGCCGGGCCATACACCAGATTGTGGCCGGGTTTCGCCTCGGTGACGCGATTTCCAATTACGCCCGGGCCATCCGGGAACAGCTCACGGCTCAGGGATTTACCTCGGAAATCTTTCTTCCGGGAGAGCACCTGGATCCGGCGGCCAGGCATTTGGCCCATCCCTATCACCAAGGCTGCATTAAACCAGGTGACGGGCTGATCTACCACCATTCCATCGGTTCGGATCTGACCCCGTTCGCCGCGGTGCACCAAGGGCCGAAGTGTTTGATCTACCACAACATCACTCCGGCGCATTTCTATGCACCCTACAGCGATGCCCGTGTCGACCTGTTGGAAGGTGGACGGGCTGAATTGAGCGCACTGGCGAAATGTTTCCCGCTCAGTGTCGGCGTGTCGGAGTACAACGCCCAGGAACTGGTGCAAGCCGGGTTTTCCGATCCGGGGGTTCTGCCGCTGATTGTCGATCCGGCCCAATGGAACAGCGCACCCGACCCGATCCTGATGGCCCGATTCCAGGACGGACGCACGAATATCCTTTTCGTGGGCCGGGTGGCTCCAAACAAACGCCAGGACCTGCTGATCCGGGCGTTTGCGGTTTACCGAAGCCTGGACCCTTTTGCCCGGATGATTTTCGTGGGAGGATTTGACCCGGCCGATCCGTATTACATCAGTCTGACCTGGATGGCGGACAAATTCGGTCTGGGAGACAACCTGCTTTTTCTGGGCAGCATTCCAGATCCTGGACTGCATTCCTGTTACCGCACGGCCCATCTCTTTTGGTCCATGAGTGAGCACGAAGGCTTCGGAGTGCCGTTGATCGAGGCCATGTGGTTCAATGTTCCCGTGCTGGCTCTGGCCCGTGCGGCCGTTTCCGAGACCATGGGCGACGCAGGAGCTCTGCTACATGATGTACATGACTATCCCCGTATGGCCGCCCTGGCCCGGGTGTTGATCCACGACGACCAGATTCGTAATCACGTTGTCCGATCTCAGCAGGTTCGACGGACAACCTTCATGGCCGCACCATTTCATGATCGCTTTCAGCGGGTGCTGGACCGGATGGGATTGCGATGAGCCGCTATTACCCAGAAACAAACTAGGGATGGTGGCGAAATGTTTTGCCCCGTTCCAACAAGCAGGTTACCATCATGACGGAAGTATCGGTCGTAGTGCCCTTGTATAATGAAGAGGGCAATGTTGTGGAATTGCACCGGGAGATCAGGGAGGTCTGCGAGGCCAACGGGTATAAATACGAAATCATCCTGGTGGATGATGGTTCCCGGGATGCCACACTGAAGCGGGCCAAGGAATGCTCACCGGCGAAAATCATCCGTTTTCGTCGCAACTTCGGACAGACCGCTGCTTTTGACGCCGGGATCAAACAGGCTCGTTATCGGTATATCGTGACCATGGATGGAGATCGACAAAATGATCCGCGGGACATTCCTCGAATGATCGCCTACCTGGAAGAACATGATTATGATGTGGTTTCCGGGTGGCGCAAAAAACGTAAGGATACCTTTTCCAAGCGATTCTTTTCCAACGGGGCGAAAGTATTGCGGGATGTACTGATCAAGGACAATATTCACGACAGCGGGTGCGCCTTGAAAGTCTATCGTCGGGAATGTTTCGAAAACATCAACCTTTTCGGGGAAATGCATCGTTTTATCCCGGCACTGCTCAAGATCAAGGGGTTCACCGTGGGCGAAGTGGAAGTCAACCATCGCCCCCGGGTTTCCGGTGTATCCAAGTATAACTGGAAACGGGCCATGAAGGGCTTTGTGGACATGGTTTCGGTCTGGTTTTGGAACAAGTATGCGGTCCGGCCGCTCCACCTTTTGGGCGGGGCCGGGATGATCATGTTGGGCATTGGGCTGCTTTTTTCCCTCTATACGATACTTTTGTTCCTGCAAGGGTATAACATGTCCCACACGGTCTGGCCGCTGCTTTCCGCCTTTTCCGTGATCACCGGACTGCAGCTTTTTGTCAGTGGACTGCTCACGGACATGCTCTCGAAATTGTATTACGAGAAATCCAGAGACAAAGCCTATATCATCCGGGAAATTATTGAACTTTAAGATGTTCGGGAGCAATGGATCATGCGCATGGAAGACGTTTCGGCTCTGATTGCACCGGATGCTCTCCTCCAGGCCCTGGGCGTAGCACTCCTGCTGCTGCCCGGACTAGTGGCCATGGGAGCGGTGTGTGTCGCCTTGCTGACGGCAGTGTGCCTCAGGAAATCATCCCGGGTCTTCGCGGACAAGCTGGCCAAGCAAATCACCGAGTTCGGGGTGCTTGTCCTCGGTGCGTGGCTGCTGCTTGTTTCAGCCCGTTGGGGGTTATGGGTCGGCGAGATATGGCCGGTGTCCGATATTCTGCGGGCTTTTTACCATCTGTTCTTTGATGTCCCTGGGCAAGCAGCCCTGGTGGCGACCTTGCTGTCCCTGCTTTTTGTCCGCGCCTGGCGTCATAAAAAACGCAGCTCAGCTGGGCATTTTGTTCTGGGTGGAGTGGCCTGCATGACCTGGCTCGTCGTCTTGATGCTGTTCATCCTGGGAGGACTCTTCCTTGTTCACGTCGAGACCCCTTCAGCCAGGATGGACCTCCCGTCCGCTACGGTGTTCCTCTTCGCTCCGACGGCCTGGCTTGTATGGGCGCAAGCCCTTTTTCTGGGCATGGCCATGGCGGGTGGAGTGGGGTTGCTGTATCTGGTCGTACGTCGCAAGCGAGAGGATTATGGACGGGACTATTACGGGTGGGCTGCCCGGGCCTGTGCTGTTCGGGCGTTCAGTTCAGGGATTGCGCAGGCACTCTGGGCCGGGGCACTGTATCTGAGCCTGAACTTGGCCTGGGCTGATTTGGCGATTCAGGAGGTGACTCAGTGGACACGTGCAGCTCTGGCGGCGCTTCCGGCCTCCCCGGCCTTCCCGGCCATGTCGGCATTCCTCGCTATTTCCATGGCAGCCTGGTTGAGTCTGCTGCCTCTTGTCCGAGGCCAGAATCCCATGCGCCTGAAAGGGCTGATGCTGGTCCATGTCCTGCTCCTGCTCATCGCGGCGGTTTTACTGATAATGGTTGTCTCTGAGCTGTTTTTGACGTGAAGAAATGTTTTCATCGACCGGGGCCCCTGTATTTGTCCTGACGGCAACAGCGTGGCCCTGAAACTGACATGCATTCGAACTGGAGTTGCATTCTACAATGAAGAAATTTTCCCGCTATTCTGTTTTTTTGCTTCTGTTCGTGGCTCTGCTCTGCTGGGTTCGTCCCGATATCGCCCACAGCGGCACCTCCGGGCAACCCGAAGAGCCCTTGATACTCCAGGAGCTGTTGCGCGCCCATCCGGACCTGGTCCTGGATGTACTGCGGGACCATCCCCTGGAACTGATTGAAATTCTGGAACAGGCCGTGGCCATCAAGCGGGAAGCTGACCAGCGTCGGCAGGAGCAGGCCGACTTGGCCATGGATCGTCATCCCGTGATTTCTCCTGATCGTCCCATTCGCGGCAATCCGGACGCTCCGGTGACGATTGTCGAGTACTCGGATTTTCTGTGTCCCTATTGCAGTCAAGCCACAGAGACCGTCAAACACCTGATGGCCCAGGATCAAGATGGGAGATTCCGTCTCGTTTTCAAGCACCTGCCCCTGAACCCTGTCTCTCATGAGTTGGCGCTGGCCTTCGAGGCCGTGGCCTTGCAAAATCATGAAGCAGCATGGAAACTGCATGGCCAATTATTCCAGCAACAGGGCCGACTGCGAGGTGGTGGAGCCGAGATCGTGCTTCAGGAGATCATTGCCGGGCTGGACATCGACACGGAGCAATTTGCCGTGGATCGAAGACGTCAGGAATTGGCCGGTGTGATCCAGGCCGATATGGAGGAAGCCCGACGGTTCGGCTTCACTGGGACTCCCATGTTCCTGGTCAACGGCATTCCTCTGCGTGGGGCTGTGCCAATGTCGGAATTTCAGCGAGTTATCGAATTGGCCATGTCGCGAGATGCGTCCGACTCGCGGACTGACAAGGAGTGAACAAATGATGAGCACCACCGCCATAGCCTCAAATTTTATCAAATCCATCGTGGAGGAAGATCTGCGGACCGGCAAAAACAACGGCCACGTGATCACCCGATTTCCTCCGGAACCCAATGGCTACCTGCATATCGGGCATGCCAAGTCTATCTGTCTGAATTTTGGCTTGGCCCGAGAGTTCAATGGGGCCTGTCACCTGCGATTCGATGACACCAATCCGATCAAGGAGGACGTGGAGTATGTCGAGTCCATCAAACGTGATGTCCGCTGGCTGGGTTTCGATTGGGGGGACAACATGTTTTTTGCCTCGGACTATTTTGATCAATTGCATGATTATGCCGTGGCGTTGATCCGCCGAGACAAGGCCTATGTCTGCAGCTTGAGCACCGAGGAAATCCGGGCGTATCGCGGGACACTGACCGAGCCGGGCCGGGACAGCCCTTATCGCAATCGGGGTATTGAAGAAAACCTGGATCTTTTCGCTCGGATGCGGGCTGGGGAGTTCGAGGAGGGGAGGCACGTGCTTCGGGCCAAGATTGATATGGCTTCGCCCAATGTCAGCCTGCGCGATCCGGTGATCTACCGGATCAAGAAGGCCGCCCACCATCGCACTGGAGACACCTGGTGCATTTACCCCATGTATGACTTCGCCCACTGTCTGTCTGATTCCATCGAAGGAGTTACTCATTCCATCTGCACCCTGGAATTTGAAAACAATCGCCCCTTGTACCACTGGTTTCTGGATACCCTGGAAACCCCCTGTCACCCAGAGCAGATTGAATTCGCCAGGCTGAACCTGAGCTATACCGTGCTCAGCAAGCGCAAACTGATCCAGCTTGTCCAGGACAAGACCGTCAGCGGCTGGGATGATCCAAGGATGCCGACAATTTCCGGCATGCGTCGGCGTGGTGTGCCGCCACAGGCACTCCGCAGCTTCTGCGACCGGATCGGGGTGGCCAGGGCCGACTCCATGGTCGACATCTCCCTATTGGAACACTGTATTCGAGAGGTGCTCAATATCCGCGCACCGCGGGTCATGGCCGTGCTGCGCCCCCTTAAGGTGGTTATCACCAATTATCCGGAAGGGCACGTGGACGAACTGGAAGCGCCCCTGCACCCGGAAAACCCGGAAATGGGCAACCGAACAATTCCTTTTGCCCGGGAACTGTACATCGAAAGAGACGATTTCATGGAGGAGCCGCCCAAGAAATTTTATCGGTTGGCCCCGGGAAGAGAGGTGCGATTGCGCTACGGATATTATATCACCTGCCGAGAAGTGATCAAAAATGATCATGGGGAGATCATGGAGTTGCGATGTACCTACGATCCAGCTTCTCGTGGTGGAGGGACGCCGGATGGACGCAAGGTCAAGGCCACCCTGCACTGGGTTTGCGCCCAAACGGCCAAGCCGGCCCAGGTGCGAATCTACAACCACCTCTTCACCACGGCCAATCCCAACGAGGCTCCGGAGGGCAAGGACTTCCGCTTCAACATCAATCCAAATTCCCTGGAAGTGCTTGAAGGTTGCCAAGTGGAGCCGCATCTGGCCGGTGCTGAATCCGGCAGTCGATGGCAGTTCGAGCGCCTGGGTTATTACAGTGTTGATCCTGTGGAAAGTACCCCAGAGGAGTTGATTTTCAACCGGATTATTTCCCTGCGGGACACCTGGGCCAAAGTCCAGGCTGCTGAGGGCAAGAACGCATCCTGAACGCTCCAGACGTCCTCTCTTCACTCCACATTTTTTCTCGCGAGTCATCCTTATGTTCGATACAGATAGTCCTTCACCCCAGAGTTCGGTACCGTCCGCACAGGATTCATCTCCGACCCATTACGTGGCCATTGGCGCCTCAGCCGGTGGACTTGAGGCCATCGAAGCCTTCTTCCTGAACATGGTGCCGAACAGCGGGCTGGGATTTATCGTGGTGCAGCATCTTTCCCCGGACTACAAAAGCCTGATGAAGGAATTGCTGTCCAAAAAAACCCCGATGCCGGTGCATCGGGCCGAGGAGGGCATGCGTGTCAAGGCCGACAACGTTTATCTGATACCCCCCAAGAAAAACCTGAGCATTTTCCACGGCAAATTGTTGCTTTCCGAGCAGGATCATACCCGTGGCATCAACCTGCCCATCGACGTTTTCCTCCAATCCCTGGCCGAGGACCAAAGCGAGCGCGCGGTGGCGATCATCCTTTCAGGCACAGGTAGCGACGGGATGCGCGGCGTCCGGGTTATCAAGGAATTTGGCGGGATGATCATGGTGCAAAGCGAGGAAAGTGCCAAGTTCGATGGCATGCCTCGAGCGGCTATTTCCACCGGACTGTGCGACTTCATTCTTCCACCGGAAGAGATGCCGGGACAATTGTTGAACTGGGTCAAGCATCCTTACGTGAGCAAAGCCGAACGGGCTGAGACGCTTTTCAAGGAGGAAGACGGACTGACCCGGATTTTTTCCATCCTGCGTGAACGGTTCAAGGTCGACTTCACGTATTACAAGCCCAGCACGGTCAACCGCCGGATTGAGCGGCGAATGACCATCAATCAGGTCAAGGATATCAAGGATTACGTCGCCTTCATGGGCAACTACGCCGGAGAGGCTACGGCTCTGTTCCGGGAACTGCTCATTGGTGTGACCAGTTTTTTTCGCGACCCGCAAGCATACGATATTCTTGGAAAAAAATGGCTCAAGGAATTGATCAAAAACACGGATGCGCGAGAAGTTCGCTTCTGGGTGGCTGGTTGTTCCACCGGGGAGGAAGCCTACAGCCTGGCTATTCTGGCCCGGGAATGTCTGGCGGAACTGGAAGTGAGCCGAGACATCAAGATATTTGCCACGGATATCGATCGGGACGCCATTCATTTCGCGGCCAACGGTATCTATCCGGAGAGCATCGCCGCGGATGTTTCCCCCCAACGGCTGGCCAAGAACTTCCACAGACGCGATGAACATTTTCAGATTTCCCGAACTATCCGAGAGATGGTGGTCTTTGCCCAGCACAACCTGATCAAGGATCCGCCCTTCACCAATATCAGCTTGATTTCTTGTCGCAACCTGTTGATCTACCTCCAACCGTCATTGCAGCAGAAAGTTTTTGAGTTCTTCAATTTCTCCTTGAACCCCGCTGGTCTGCTCTTTTTGGGCACCAGTGAAACCATCGGTGACATGACGGAATTTTTCGCTCCTTTGGATCATAAGTGGAAATTGTATCAATCCAAAGGGCGGATGAAGCGGGTTGGCGGTCCAATGCACCTGGCGGTTTCCGACACCCGTGTCCAGGAGGTCAAAGGCCAATTCGCCGCGGCCCGCAAGTCCCTGCAATCTGGTGACCCGGACAAGGTTTTGGAACGCTTCCTGGACGCCGTCAGTGAAAACTACATTCCTCTGGCTTTGATCGTAAACGAACAGATGGATGTCTTGCACATCATTGGCGACAGTGAAGGATACCTGCGCCTGCCTTCAGGTAAACCGACCCTGAATGTGACCAAGATGACCACCAGGCAACTTTCCATCCCCATGGCAACCGGCATTCAAAAGGTTTTTCGTCAGGGCCGGGATGTGCTGTTCCACAATCTGCCCACCTCCTCGGGCCACCTGTCCCGAACCGTCAACCTCCGCTTTGTTCCGCTCCCGACGTCCAAGGGACAGGCTCCTTTGGTCGCCGTGCTCATCGAGGAGGCAACTGCATATCGTCCCACAGCGAGTGACGAACTGAAAGACACTCCCTGTGATTTGAGCCAAGAGGCGGAGCAGCGCATCACGGACCTGGAACAGGAACTCCAGTTTTCCCGTGAAAATCTTCAGGCCACCATTGAGGAACTGGAAACTTCCAATGAGGAGCTGCAGGCTACCAACGAGGAGCTCGTGGCCAGCAACGAGGAGCTGCAGGCCACCAACGAGGAACTCCAGTCCACCAACGAAGAACTGTACACGGTCAACGCCGAATATCAGAATCGGATCATTGAGCTGACCGAACTGAATCATGACGTGAACAATTTGCTGGCCGCCTCCATGGTCGGCAAGCTGTTGCTGGACGAGAACCTGGAGATCAGGCGCTTTTCACCCAAAGTCACCGAACTTTTTCGGTTGATTGACAAGGACATCGGCCGCCCCGTCTCGCACATTGTCCACTTTCTGGAAGACATTGATCTGCTGGAGATGATCCGCAACGTCCAGGAAAGTTCTGAGATGGTCGAGGCCGAAGTGCGAAGCCAGGGAAAGCGCTGGTATCTGATGCGCATCACCCCCTACCTGGTCGGCCCGAATGTTTATTCCGGCACCGTGCTGACCTTTGTGGACATCACCAAATTGAAGACCGTGGAACAGGAACTCCGGGAATCCGAGCAACGCTTTGCTGCTGTGGTCAACACCTCGCCGGCGCTGATCTGGATGTCCGGTCCGGATAAGATGTGCACATGGTTCAACGATCCCTGGCTGGCCTTCACCGGAAGAACCCTGCAACAGGAAGTGGGGGACGGATGGGCCGAGGGCATCCACCCCGAGGATCAAGAGCAAAGCCTCCAGCTGTATTCCGGAGCCTTTGACCGCCGGGAACCTTTTGAAATGGAATACCGGTTACGTCGCCATGACGGTGAATACCGCTGGATTCTGGACCAGGGGCATCCGCGACACTCTCCCGAAGGCAAGTTCATTGGCTATATTGGTTCCTGTCTGGATATCACGGAACTGAAAAAGGCCGAAACCGCCCTGCGTGCCGAGCGGATGCAGATTTTCAGCTGGTTTGACGACATCGACGAGTGTATCTATGCCGCTGACAAAAAGACCCACGAAATCCTCTATGCCAACAAGGCCATGGAGCTCTCTTTCGGTGAGGATCTGGTGGGAAAGCCCTGCCATGAACGAATTCAGGGAACGGATCACCCCTGCGGAATCTGCGCGGACAGAAAATCGGATGACACAACAGATCGGGTTCGGGTAGGGACTTTTCAGGAAAACCGCAGTGACAGTCAGTTTAAATCCGTGGATAAGATCATTCATTGGCATGATGGACGCGAGGCTTGCTTGCGGTATCTGAAAATAATCGCATCGAAATAAACGATTGTCCATGGAGCGTGTGGGAATCGGCTTATGAGCAAACAAAAGGCGTACCGGGAGGGTGATCAGACCTCGGACCTGCGGCGACTGGCAGAAGAGCACTTGGCATCCCATGGACAACACCCCGGAGCGGTTGCGCACCCGAGCAATGAAGCACGATTGATCCACGATCTCCGGGTGCATCAGGTCGAGCTTGAACTGCAAAATGAGGAGCTCAGGGAAACCCAGAAACATCTCGAGGCAGCCCGGGACAGCTACGCTCGGCTTTTTCAGCAAGCACCTGTGGGCTATTTGATTGTGGAGGATAACGGTGTCGTCCTGCAAGTCAATGCGACCTTTTGCACAATGTTGGGGCTGTCGATCAATGACGTGGTGGGGAAACCACTCTCCGACTTCCTGGAACAGGAGGACCGTGGGATTTTTCTGGGACGGTTCAAAGCGTTTTTCAAAAATCCGGAAGGTAAAACCATGGAAGTCCGGATGCATCGGGACGGAGAAACGTTCCCCGTGCGCATGCGCGGTCGAGTCGAGGACAAGATCCCCGTAAAACCGGCCGGACGAAAAACCATTGAAAACGGACTGTTTCTCACCGTGAGCGATATCACCGAGCAGAAGCAGGCCGAGACCGCATTGCGAAGGGCCAAGGAGCAGGCGGAAGCAGCAAATCGGATCAAGACCGATTTCCTGATGAACATGAGCCATGAACTGCGCACGCCGCTCAACGGTCTGCTGGGCATGCTGGGGTTGCTGGACCAGCCGGAAATGGATGCGGACCAGAACAAGTTGCTGACCATGGCCGTGAATTCCGCCAACCGTCTTTCCCGTGTGTTGACGGACATCCTGGACCTGACCGAAATCGAGAGCGGACGTGTCACCCTGAATACAAGACCGTTCTCCACCATCCAACTCACCGAGTCGATCCGCGACCTGTTTGCTCCGGTTTTTCAGGAAAAAGGTCTGCGGTTGCGGATCAATACAGCACAAGATTTGCCGAATACAGCCATCGGAGATGATATCCGCATTCGTCAGGTACTATTCAATCTGGTGGGCAATGCCTGCAAATTCACCCCTTCTGGAGAGGTGACGGTGCATGTGGACTGGGAGCCTGGTGACCGTCCCAAACAATTCAAGCTGATGCTTCGGGTCACGGATACCGGAATCGGAATGTCCCCTGAACAGCAATCCCGAGCCTTTGAATCCTTTTACCAGGCTGATCTGTCAATAACCAAACGGTATCAAGGAGTCGGCCTGGGGTTGACCATTGTCCAACGATTGATGGATTTGATGCAGGGTACGGTATCCTTGCGGAGCATTCCCCGCATGGAAGCAGCGCGGGAAATGGATCAGGAGATGATCTTGAGTTCGGGAGATCATCCGGTTTCCGGTTCCACACTGAGTACGGAAGTATTGTGCACAATACCCCTGGAATATGGCATAGCTTGCACCGCGTCGGGATCGGCGCAAGATTGTTCGACTGGAGGGTAATATGAAAACAGCTTCGAGGACAACATGACCAGGGCCTTTCATGATCGTTGTCGCGGCCCAAGACTCGCCGATTTTTTCCCCTGCATGACCCTTGTTTTCATTGCCCTCTTTTGGAGTTGCACTCCGGAACCCGCATCGCGATCGGTATGCACGGATGTCCTTGGATGTGTCTGGGTTGAGAGAGGGGAGCCGGTTAAGGTGATCAGCCTGCATACCTTTACAGGTCCCCTGGCCTCATTAAGTGAGGAACACGTTCGGAACATGGAGATGCACATCGCCGAACGCTCGGGCATTCACGGCCATCCCGTGACCATCATCCGGGAAGACGAACAGTGTTCTCCCTCCGGAGGGCTGGTTGCAGCCCAAAAAATTGCCGCAGATCCGAAAGTGGTTGCGATTCACGGCCCCAACTGCTCCAGCGCGGCTGTACCGGCGTCTCGCATTCTTTCCGAAGCCGGGATGGTCATGGTATCCGGAACAGCCACGGCACCGTCACTGACCTCAGTGGGGGGCGAGCCTGGCGCGAACGCCCAGCCCGGCTTTTTCCGGACCGTAGCCAATGATCAGTACCAGGGAGTCGCGGCGGCGGCTTTTGCCAACGGTTTTCTTGGCCGCACCAGGGCCGCGGTGGTCCATGACCACAGCTCCTATGCCCGGGGGTTGGTCGAGGCCTTTTCCGAGGCTTTTCGCGCCAGGGGGGGGGAGGTTGTTTACAGCGGGGTGGTTGGACGCGGTGATCAAAACATGTACCCGCTCGTCCAGGCCATGGCCTCACACACTCCGGAACTGCTCTTCATGCCGATTTTCATGCCGGAGGCGGAACATCTTGTCTGGGCTGTCCGGTCCACACCCGAACTGGAGAAAATGCTGTTGCTCAGCGCGGACTCTACATTGAACCGGCCATTCTTGGAGATTTGCGGTAGTGCGTGCCAAGGCATGTTTTTCATTGCTCCGGACCCGCCCGACGGAACGACCTATGAGGCTTTCCTGGATCGATATTCGCGAATGTTTGGCCCAGGTCCGGAGGGTTCATTTCACGCCCATAGTTATGATGCAGCAACCATACTGCTTCATGCCTTGGAACGGGCCTCCTTTCCCGAGCCTGACGGCTCTTTGCGTATCGAACGGCAACGTGTTCGGGATGTCTTGTCCGGTCTTCGGGAATTTCCAGGGGTGACCGGCTCGTTGAGCTGTGATGCCCACGGCGATTGCGGCGTGCCGCGTTTCCGGTTGGTCCGCCATGGGTCATCAATGGATTTCGAACAGATTCTGCGTAACCCTCTTGCGATCCATGCCCCTTAAGCCGGGCATGATTTCCGATTGCCCATGAACGTGGTCTCGCCCCTGGTTCGACGCTGGCGCGGAGCGGCCATTGGCTTTAAGTTTACGGCAATTATGAGCTTCATGCTGCTGTTGATCCTGCTCACGGCGCTGACCGGAGCCATCGCGTTGCGTACCACCTTGGGACACGTTGAGTCCACCATCATCTCCACCACGGATATCCGTGAACTGACCCTGGAGATCGACCGCGAGTTGCAACACGTTCGTCAATTGGAACGGGCCTTCTTTCTCCAATGGCCGCGGATCGGCTTTTCCCAGGCCATGGAGCTCTACGGTGTACCATCGCAACAACGCATCGCAGGGGTGTACACCCTGACAAACCGTCTGCGGGCCAAGCTGGAAGATTCGCCTGTCAGCCAGGACCTGCGCAACGCAATCGTGCATCTGGATTTTTATTTAGCCGCGGCGGAACGGTATGCCGACGCCTTTGCCGAAGCCGTGTTGCTGGTTTCCGAACTGGCCAGGGAGAATACCGGGCGACAGTCCACACTGTTCGCTCTTGGAGAGATCCTGGTGGACCGTCTGGAAATGCTGCAACACAAAGATCTGCTGCTGATGGTTCGAACCGCCCAGGTCCAGATTAACCGCTATTTGTCCACCCGTTTGCAATCCGACATGCAAGCAGCATTGAACCTCCTGGAAGATCTTGAACGGCATGTCCAGGTCGTCCATGACCTCCCTGAGGTTAGTCGATCTGAACTGGTGAATATTCTTCATGCGCACGGTTTCGTGGTCGAGGAAATTCTGGAATTGGATCGGCGGCTGAATGAAAAGGTCCGGGAGTTCGAACTACGGATTCAGGCCCTTTTGCCTATTTCCGATCAATTGGTGGCCTTGGCCCGCCTGGAGGTGGATCAGGCTCGAAAAGATATCGAGAGCACCCGCCGCAACGCCAACTTGTTGCTTTCTATTTCTGTTTTCTGCGCTGTTTTGATGGGCCTCTTTTCGGCTTTGCTTCTGCATCGATCCATCACACACAACCTTGCGGTGCTTTCCGCGACGGCGGATCAGCTTCGGGGAGGGAATCTGCGGGCCCGGGCCATCGTGCCAACCGGTGACGAAGTGGGCAAACTGGCCGTGACCTTCAACAGCATGGCTGAACAGATCGCGGATTTGATGCATGATCTGCGGCAGCGGATGGAAATGAGCCAGACCCGTTTGTTTCAAGGAATCGAAGCCATTGAAGAGGGCTTCGCGCTCTTTGATAAACACGGACGGCTTGTAACTGCAAACCGAAACGTGGCCCGGATGCTGCCGTCCTTGGAGAACGTTCTGCACTCAGGTGTTGCCTACAAGGAATTGATGGACGTCATTTTGCAGGCCGGCCTGATAATTCCCAGTCCGTCAGATGCCCGGGAAGGGCAGGATGATCGTGCGGAAGATTGGCGGGGTATCCACCTGGAAATGTTTCGAGAGGGCATGGGCATCGAGGAAGTGCGGCTTGCAAACGACCGGATTCTACAGTTGCGATATTTTCGTGCGGAGAACGGGGAGACCGTTGTCCTGATGGGAGACGTCACCGAACGCAGGCAAATGGAAGAGGAACGACTGGAAATGGAGCGCCGGCTTCTCCATGCTCAAAAGCTGGAGAGCCTGGGGGTGCTCGCTGGGGGTATTGCCCACGATTTCAACAATCTGCTTTCGGCGATGATGGGAAACATGGAACTGGCCCTGTCTTCGGTCGAATTGGAGGGGGCAGCTCGTCAACGCGTGGAACACGGACTATTGGCAGCACGACGTGCGGCTGATCTGACTCGCCAGATGCTGGCCTACTCCGGAAAGGGGAAGTTTGACGTCCAATTCATGACTCTCAACGATCTGGTTCAAGATAACATCCATATCTTTCAGACCGCATTGGGCAAAAACATTCATTTCGTTCTGGACCTTGCCCCGAAATTGCCCTTGATCAGGGCAGACGCCGGGCAGATTCAGCAGGTGATCATGAACCTGATCACCAACGCTTCCGAGGCCATCGGCGACCGCTCCGGTACCATGACGCTTTCCACCCGGCATGCGTTCTGTGATGCCGCCTGCGTGGAGCGTTCCCGGATCATGGAAAAACCCCAGCCCGGCTGGTTCGTCTGGCTGGAGGTCCAGGATACCGGGACAGGCATGAGCGAAGATGTACAATCCAGGCTTTTTGACCCGTTTTTCAGCACCAAGTTCACCGGGCGAGGTCTGGGACTATCCGCTGTTCTGGGAATCGTCCGTGGACATAATGGAACGATCTTCCTGGAAAGCTCTCCGGACTCCGGAACCACCTTCCAGGTTCTCTTTCCGGTAGCTGCAGGTCCGGCAGTCAAAAACCGGCTCACAGAACCATCACCGATTGATCTTAAAGAGACCAAAACAGGCAACACGCCCTTTCACAAGCCTGGAGTGATTCTGGTCGTTGATGACGAGGAAATGGTTCGGAACCTTTCTGCCGAGGCCTTGCATCACCTTGGCTACAAGGTGATCACAGCCAGCGACGGTCTTGAGGCGGTCCAGGAAGTTCGGGAGAATGCAGGCCGGATAGATTGCGTGATTCTGGATCTGATGATGCCCAGGATGGATGGGGTGACCGCATTCATGGAGCTGCGCAAGATTGCACCAAAGCTGCCTGTAGTCCTCTGTTCCGGTTACAGTTCCTGGGAGGTGGAGCAGCGCTTTGCCGGAGATCGTCCGGAAGCGTTTTTGCAAAAACCCTTTACTATCGACGCGTTGCGAGGCCTGCTTCATGATCTGCTGCAGCACCGTGATAGAGAGCCCAGGTAAGTGCCGTACATTTCCTGACGCTGCTCTTCCTGGAATCGGTCTCCGAGGCGAAAATACTGAAAAACATCCTCAATAGCTTCGATTCTGATCCGTACACCGATGACCAAAACGAGAGCACACTCTGACGTTCCCAAGCATTATGCTGTTTGCCCGTAACAACACCCAGGGTACTCCCGGTGAGCGACCAGAACGTGATTTTCATTTTGTCCTAGAAGGTCTGCAGCCCAACGCTTCCGGTGCCATGGACGGAACCTTGAGCGGTCGACTGGACGTTCGCAACACCGGTGAACTCTGGCGGCGTCTGCATCGAGTTGCGGGTAAATCTGGGCCAATACTCCTGCGACTGAACGTCTCCAAGCTCGAGTATGTGGATGCCTCCGGTCTGGCGTTGTTTACGGAACTCGAGGAGGTTTTACGGTCCAAGGGAGGGAAGCTCGAGCTGGTGGGGATGCGCTTGGAGCTGCGTCGCGCTCTTGACCAGTTTCTTGTTCAAAGCCGTGCGGTTGCGGTTCCACGCAGTCATGGCAATATTCTGGAACGGATCGGGCGTGGAACACAGCGTTTTTTTCACGATGTGCGCGACCTTGTTGGCTTCGTGGGACTGTTTGCTTCCGGCTTTGGCCAGGCACTGCGCCGGCCGACCAGTATCCGCTGGCGGGATTTCTGGCTGAATTGTGAAACCGTGGGAGCCAACGCCGTGCTGATCATCATGCTCATCGGCTTTCTGATGGGCCTGATCATCTCCTTTCAATCGGCCATGCCCCTGCGAATGTTCGGCGCGGAAATCTACGTGGCCAGGCTTTTGGGGTTGTCGATGGTCCGGGAACTCGGTCCGCTGGTTACGGCAATAATCCTTGCCGGGCGCTCTGGAGCCTCCTTTGCGGCCGAACTGGGCACCATGAAGATCAACGAAGAGCTAAACGCCCTGAACACCATGGGTCTGGACCCGGTCCGACTGCTGGTCGTGCCCCGCATGCTGGCCGCAATGTGCATGACACCGTTGTTGACCATGGTGTTTATTCTCTTCAGCCTGGTCGGCGGGGCCGTGGTCATGCTCTCCCTGGGATACCCCCTGGTGAGCTATATAAACCAGGTAACTCTTTCCGTTGGGGTGGGGGATTTGGTCAACGGTCTCTTCAAGTCTCTCGTTTTCAGTGTATTAGTGGGGGGGATCGGCTGCGTTCGTGGTCTACAGACCGGTCAGGGGGCTTGGGCCGTTGGGGCTGCGACCACCAGTGCAGTTGTCAGCGGGATTGTCCTTATTGCGGTTATGGACGGGATTTTTGCTGTTTTGTATTATGTCTTCCATTACTGAAATGACAGCCTGCGGTCTTGATCTCGCCCGCACAGGCTCTCCACTGATTCAGGTTCAGGGCTTGACGGCCGGATATGGTGAACGAATCGTACTGCGTGATGTCGACCTGGAAGTCTTTGCCGGTGAAATCGTGATTTTTCTGGGCGGCTCGGGGTGTGGCAAAAGCACATTGCTCAAGCAGATGATCGGGTTGGAACAGCCCCTGGCTGGCAAGGTGTTGATTACCGGTCAGGACATCCATGCCGCTCGCGGAACCCAGCGCAGGCGCATCCTGAACGGTTTCGGTGTCAGCTATCAGACAGGGGCTCTTTTCGGCTCCTTGAGTGTTCTGGAAAATGTCCTGTTGCCATTGGAGGAGTGCACGGATCTGCCTGAAACCCTGCGCCTGCGCGTTGCTCGGATGAAGCTGGCCCAGGTGGGTCTGGCCGGATTTGAAAGCCATGCCCCCGCGGAGCTGAGCGGTGGAATGGTCAAACGGGCGGCCATTGCCAGGGCCATGGCCCTTGATCCCTGCATGCTGTTTTTGGACGAACCCTCGGCAGGGTTGGATCCCGTAACTTCGGCGGAACTGGATGCCCTGATTCTGGATCTGGCTCGGGGTTTGGGCATGACCTTCGTGATTGTCACCCACGAACTGGCCAGTGTATTCGCCATTGCCGACCGGGTCATCATGCTGAGCAAGGCCAAACAGGGAATCGTGGCCCAGGGCGATCCCCGAGACCTGCGCGACCATGCAACAGATCCACTGGTTAAGGATTTCTTTCATCACCACGTATCAGGAATGCTGAATACGAGCGCTGAGGCAACCAGCGCCTGACCCCCTGAACCTTGGTACTGCATCCATGAGCGTCCATACCAATTACGTCAAACTGGGAGCCTTCGTACTGGTCGCCGTTTTCCTGATCCTTGCCGGATTAATTGTTCTGGGGGGCGGCAAACTCTGGCGAGAACGTATTCTCGTGGAAACCTACCTGGACGAATCCGCCCAAGGACTGGAGAAGGGAACGATCGTCAAAATGCGCGGAGTCGATGTGGGCAACATTGAGAATATTTCCTTTGTCCATCTCAAGTACCCCGAAGCCTTTCAGGCCGGCCATCGGTATGTTTTGGTGGAAATCGGCCTGCAAGCCGAAAAGTTTGGGGATTTCCCTCGGGACAGGTTCAAGGACATATTGACCCAGGAAATCCATAACGGACTGCGGATCCGGATTACTCCCCAAGGGCTGACCGGAGCGGCTTTCCTGGAACTGGACTATACCATGCCGCAGCGTGCACCGGCCCTGCCCATCAACTGGACACCCAAGTTTCCGTACATTCCCTCTGCACCTGGGACCATTGCTCGATTTGAGGAAACCTTCGAATCGGTCAGCGTGACGTTGCGAAATTTGGAAGAAGTCAACGTGAGTGCCCCCTTGGAGCGTTTGGAAAAGCTTCTGATTCTGGCAGGGGACAAGCTCGACGCGTTGGAAGCCGCGCAATTCAGTTCCGAGGCCGTTGCGTTGTTGCAGGAATTGCGTCAAACTAATGCCAAAGTGTCCCAATTCCTTGGACCTCAGGATGCCCCCCCAGGGCAGGGAGATGTCGTGAATCTGCAATCCATCTTTCGTGATGTTTCCCAGACCATGGCTGACGTGCGAGTCGTGGCTCAAACAGTGCATACCTGGATCGAGGATGACCAGGGTGGGATGGGTGACCTGCGCCAGGCAATCGTTGACCTGCGGCGAACCATGGCCATGGCGCCGGAAATGATAGAGGACTTTTCCGTTACAATGGACACAGCTCATGAAAGTTTTCTGCTTTTTCAGCGGCTCCTGAGCCAGATTCAGTTCCGTCTGGCCACGAAACTGGAGCAACTTGACACCTTGCTGCACAACCTTGGCCGCACAAGTGAAAATCTTCGGGAAATTACCGAGGACGCCAGAGTGTATCCTTCCAGACTGTTCTTTGGTGAGCCCCCCATCGATTTTCAAGGCCGAGAGCCCCAACCGTGAAGTATTGTCCATTTCTTATGCCGGCCATGACGCACTACGCCGTACTTATCGCGACGATCATTTTTTTTCTCGGTTTTTCCGCCCTGTCCGGGTGTGCTTCCCTGACCCGTCCTGAGCCGGAACGACGTCACTATCTGCTTCAGGTTCAGCGTCCCGGTCCGGTTTTGGAGCGTCCCATGGAGGCTCCCATCCTGGCTGTGCGCTCCTTTCGGACCGCTCCGGCAGCCGATTCAAGAGGCATTGTGACCATTCGGTCCGATGGGCTGGTGCAACGGAATTTTTACGATCGCTTTTTTGTGCCTCCAGGAGAGATGCTTGCAGGACAGTTCCGGATTTGGCTGGGCCAATCCGGACTTTTCAGCCTGGTCACAGGTATGGGCATGTTGATCGAGCCGGACCTGATCCTGGAGGGGTACATACAAGAACTGCATCAGGATCTGAGTCATGGGAAGCAACGGGCCGTAATGGCCATGCAAATGCTGCTCTTGCGCCCGACCCGCTCCGGAGACATGGAGGTGGTCGCCCAGTACGATTTCAACCAGATCGTTGATCTGCCGGACACTTCCATTGATTCGCTGGTGAACGGGTGGAATTTGGCCCTGAAACACATCCTCGTCGACCTGGAAAACTCCTTGCGGGACCAATCTTTTCAGATATGATTCAGAATAATTCAGAAATAACATTCGGTTTGTCGGAACTGGCCGGCGAGCATGAAGTGTTGGCTCGGGAATACCTGCGGCTGTTGTTGGCTGCCAAGCGGAAGGATGCGGCCAACCTTGTGGTCAAGGCCGTGGAGCAAGGGGTCCCTGTCAAGGACGTATACTTGCGGATTTTTCAGCCTGTTCTCTACGAAATCGGCCACCTTTGGCAACACAATGTTGTTTCCGTGGCGCAGGAGCATTACTGCACTGCGGCAACCCAGTTCACCATGTCCCTGCTGTACCAGTATATTTTTACAGGAAAAAAAACCGGGCGATGTTTTGTGGGCTGTTGCGTCGGGGGAGAACTGCATGAAATCGGCATGCGCATGGTCACGGATTTTTTTGAGATGGAAGGCTGGGATACCTACTACATGGGGGCCAGCACCCCGGACGAAGATGTAATTCGGACCATTGTCGACCAAAAGGCGAACGTGGTGGGCATTTCCGTCACCATGACCTTCCACTTACACCTTGTGGGTCGCTTGATCCTGCGTATTCGCAGTCACCCGAAATGCCGCAACGTCAAGATCATGGTCGGTGGATATCCATTTTTGTCCAATCATCAGCTCTGGAGGGGCGTGGGAGCACATGCATTCGCCACGGACGCCAGCCAGGCCATTGAGGTGGCCGGTTTTCTTCTGGAAGATGGGAGAGAGTCATGAACCGAAGCAGCCATCGAGACGTCATCGCGTTGCTGTGTGACGACATGGGGGTTGTCCGGGAAGTGCTTGCCGACGAACGTAACCGATTCGAGAACGTTCCAGCGGGATTACCCTTTACGGCATTTGTTCATCCCACTTCACTGACCAAAGCTCGAAACTTTTTCAAGGAGATTCAGGAGAAAGGTATTGTCCTGGATTGGGAGCTGGGTGTTGCCACGGCCAATACGGTGACCATTCTTCAGTTCACTGGAGTCCGTCACGAACGCCAAACGATCATCGTTGGGGCCGAGGATAGCAACTCGGTGATGGAACTCTATGAAGAGATTCTCAGCATGCACGGGGACCAGATCACCCTGCTCCGGTCCGAGGTCAAGCGACGCAAGGAGTTGGCTGACGAACTGCAGCTGATGAACCTTCAGGGGTATGAAGAGGTTACCCGGCTGAACAACGAGTTGGTAACCATGCAGAGGGATCTCGTCAAAAAGACTCGTGAGTTGGAAGCCCTGAATCAGCAGAAAAACCTCTTTCTGGGCATCGCGGCCCACGACCTGCGTAATCCCATCGGCAATATCCTGAACTTGAGTCAACTGCTTCAGGGCGATCTTCACGGCAAGCTCGATGAAGATGCTACGCTGTATTTCCGATTGATCGATTCAAGCTGCGGTTTCCTGCTCCAACTGATCTCGGATCTGTTGGATTTTTCCCAAATCGAGTCCGGAAAACTGGTCTTGGATCTGGAAACCGTGGACCTGGAGGCCTTGGTGTCCCAACAGACATCCTATGCGCGAACCTCGGCCGAGGCCAAAGGAGTAGGGGTGTCCTTCTCTGCCCTGGGAGAGGGTCCATTCACCACCCAGGGGGATCGTGGGCGCCTGACACAGGTGGTGGACAACCTGATCAGCAATGCCGTCAAGTTCAGCAGCTCGGAGAGCACTATCGAGGTTTTTCTGAATCGGAAAGGGAAAAAAATGCTGTTTACGGTCCAGGACCATGGACCTGGCATCAGCCCGGAAGATCAAGCCAAGCTTTTCCATCCATTTGCCAAGACCTCCGTCCGTCCCACCGCCGGAGAACGAAGCACGGGACTGGGACTGAGCATCGTCAAACGCATAGTCGATGCCCATGGCGGTGAAATTGAGCTGGAGAGCAGCGTTGGCCGGGGAACGAGGCTACGGGTATGCCTCCCGGCGCAGGAGTAATCCACCAGCCAAATCGACAACCAGCTGCAGGGGCTAATGCCCATGGTGGAATACCGGAGCCGGAGCCCCAGTCCATTGCTCCAACCAATTCCGCATGAGCTCGATCTCCCGATTCTGGGCGCGAATGATTTCTTCGGCCAAGGCCTGTAATTCTGGTTGCTCGGTCAGATTCTTGTCCAGTACATCGTGAGCCACATGCACGGCGGCAAGGTGGTGTTCGATCATGTCCTCCAAAAAGACAATATCCGCTTCCTGCGGGGATAACCCCTGAATATCCCGCATCATGGGTTGGTAGGCGGCTTCAATGGTCGCATCCGGATGCCATAGTTCGATCCACTGACGCATTTTGGTTATTTCCTGGGTCTGTACTTCAATGATTTCCTTGGCGAAATCTCGAATTTCCTGGCGCTCGGTCATGGCCATGACTTGCTTGGCGCTGTCCACGGCCTCCTGGTGATGAGGGATCATCTCCACCAGAAACTCCAGTTCGCTGTGTACCTGATGTTGATGTTCATGCACCTCAACCTCCGCCATACCCTGTGAAGCGACAAGGCATAGCATGCCCAAGACCATGGGGAGCGTCCAAATTTTTAACATGCGCAATGTGTTCATCATCCTTCCTCCTTATTGCCGTGATTATTCACCAAACCATTGCCCGCCCCGAAAACGGATCGTATCAATCGGATCGTCCCTCATCGTAAATATTTTCTAACGAAACGAGAACATCCCAAATTGCTTTCAAGAACAACATGTTATCTGTTTGATACGATTATGCTCATGAAGATAATGTTGTCAATGGACAGCGCTAAATATGTTATTTTATCTCATGAATATAGTTCAACCAAAAACAACAACCCGGAGAGGTCCCATGTCTCATTATTTTCACTTTCCGCGCTTATTCCTGCTTGGCCTATGTTGGTTATGGCTCTTCTGCTTTGCTGGCCCGGGCATGGCTCGGGAGGGGTTTTTGGAACCTGAGGAACTGGAAACGACGATGTTTCGTCTGATGGACAAATGGCAGGTGCATGGTGTGGCGGTGGCCTTGATCGGCGGTGGCCAAGTGGTTTGGGAGGAGGGCTATGGTTGGGCGGATATGGAGGCGTGGCTGCCGGCCCTGCCGGATACGGTCTTTCAGGCCGCTTCCGTTTCCAAGGCAGTGAGTGCGGCAGTCGTCTTGCGCCTCGTTCAGGATGGGGTGCTGGATCTCGATGAACCGGTTTCCGGATACCTGACGAGGTGGCAACTGCCGGAGTCGGGCTATGATCTTGATGGGGTGACGTTGCGTCGGATTCTCAGTCATACCGCTGGGCTTTCGGTACCAGGATATATGGGCTTTCCACCGGACCAAGCGGTTCAGACCTTGGAAGATTCCCTGAGCTCGGCTGCGGACGCCGATGATCGTGGTGTGTCCGTGATCCTGCCGCCTGGGGAGCAATGGGTTTACTCCGGGGGCGGCTACACCCTTCTGCAATTGTTGGTCGAAGAGGTTACCGGGCGAGCATTTGCTCAAGTGGCGGCTGATCTTGTTCGTTATCCGCTCGAGATGAACCTGAGCAGCTTTGGCGACGATTCCCGGCTGCATGGCCACCAGGCCCGGTCCTATACCGCGGACAATCGCGTCGTGCCCAAGCGTCATTTCACGGCTCTCGCCGCGGCGGGCCTGTGGGCAACAGCCGGGGACTTGGCCCGGTTTGCCGTGGCGTTAGCGGAGAGTGCGGCAGGGGAGGGGGGGCAACTGGAACTGCGGCCGGAGCTTGCTCAGGAAATGTTTTTGCCCCAGCCTGGTACGGAGAACGACTTCTTTTTTGCCGGGAGCCGCTGGGGACTTGGCTTGGGACTGCTCAATCTGCCAGACGAACAAGGCCTGCTGGCGTTCCACCCCGGGGCCAATCCTCCAGCCTGGCACTCCCTCTTGGCCATCCTTCCCGGCAACACTTCGGAGGATTCTCAAACCAGAGGCTTCGTCATCCTGACCAATGGTGAACATGGCGAGGAACTCGTTCTGGACGCCATGTGTTTGTGGATGGAGGCCGTGGCTGCTCACGGTGTGGCGGAATGTGTGGAAAGAACGCCTTGAAAATTATTGAACCGCTTGGTTATTGTCTGATTATTGCCTGAAAAAAGCAGTTTGCTACGCGCTTTGGGGGTGTACGTTTTGGCGATGGTCATTTTAAGACTCGGACATTTTCAGTTTGTCCACCAACTTTCCAGCCAGGACCAGCTGACTGCCCCGGTCCGGGGCCTTGCCGTCGATCATGGCCGCCTGGAGGGTTCGCAATATCTCTGAATAATGGGGGCCAGGAATCAACCCCATGGCTTTCAGATCCTTGCCGGTCACCGCGATCTTTTGGGTCCGCAGTTGGGTCAGGTAGAGGGAAATGTTTCGGCGCATGGTTTCCTTTTGGCTGCGGGCCATCAGGTACAGCACCGATTCCAGAGGCAATGGACTAAGAATGAAAAAGAGTTCGCTCATGAACCCTTCGCGTCCTTGCCACTGGTTCAGAAGCTGTACGGTTTCATCCAGGGCTTTTCGCATACTCCGAAGAGAATGCTCATCTTTATCTGAAAAGTTCAAGCGTCGCATGAAGATTTTGAACTGGGCATCATCCAGTCCAGAACCCAGACCGAGGAAATAGAGTTTCCAGGATTGCGCCTTGGGCTCCAGGTAAAGCAGACGGTACCAGTTCAGGACCCGTTCCACCTCGCCCAGGGTGGTTTCCAGCTGGTCGGTGAGCTTGAGCAGGGGGTGGAGCACCTGAAGCAGATGAAATCCATCCATGCGCCGGAAGCAGGCCAGGACTTCCAGCTCCTCCATAATCAGCCGCAACTCCTGGAACAAACGACGACCGGAGAGCTTCTGGAACAGGTTCAGGTTCATGGCGTTCTTGATCAGCCGTTCGGTTTGCCGATCCATTCGAAAATGAAAGCGCTGTTCAAAGCGGATGGCCCGAAGAATGCGGGTTGGGTCTTCCACAAAGCTCAGGGAGTGCAAAACCCGGATGGTCCGCTCCTTGATATCTTTCTGAGCCGAGAAGAAGTCCACCAGGTTGCCGAAATGGTCCGGCATGAGGCGCACCGCCAAGGCATTGATGGTGAAGTCCCGGCGGTACAGGTCCATCTTAATGGAAGACAGTTCCACCGTGGGCAGGGCGGTGGGGTATTGATAGTACTCCAGGCGGGCCGTGGCCACATCCACCTTCTGACCGTCCGGAAGGATGACTACCGCGGTCTGGAATTTTTTATGCATCCGGATCCGTCCCTCTAACTCCCGGCTGAAGAGCTGCGCGAAACCGATACCATCACCTTCCACGACCAGATCGATGTCCAAGTTTGGACGGTTGAGTAAAATATCCCGGATAAACCCCCCGACGGCATAAACGTTCACCCCCATATCCCGACCCAGGGTTCCAGCATGTTCCAGAAGTTTGAGAATATGCTCCGGGAGCCGGGCCCGAAGCATATTTTTGATATTCCGTTCACTGCGGCGTTCAGGCAAAAGAAATTCCGGTATCCGGGCCGACTCCTGAATAAAGATGGTAATCAGATCCGTCCGGGTGATCACTGCGGTCACATGACCCTCTTCCATCACCGGAACAAGTCGCTGCTTCTGGCCCAGGATGATTTCCATGACCGCATAGAGGTCGTTCTGTGGTGTCAGCGTGGCCACGTCCCGCTGCATATATTCATCCACGGTCAACTCGCCCAGGCCGTGGCCCACTGCCCGGTCCGAAAGCTGATGCTCCAGGATTCCCAGGCAGCCGCCATCTTCTTGGACTACGGGAATGGCCTTCAGGCCATAGCGGGTCATGATCTCCGTGGCCTGAATCAGAGTCGTTCCCGACAAAACAGTCACAGCGGGTTTGGACATGAAGTCCCGGACCAGAATTTGCGGGTTGATGTGCGAGTAGAGCAGGGCGAACAATTCTTCCTTGATTTCGGACAACGTTCGGTCTTTGATGGTCGCTGATGCGGCATAGACATGGCCGCCGCCGCCGAAAAAGCCGCAGAGCCTCCCGGCGTCAACTTCCGGACGTCGACTTCGGGCGATGAGGTGCACGCGGTCATTCATCCTGGCCAGGGCAAAAAGCACCCTAATGTTTTCCATTTCCACCAGTTTGTGCACCAGCACGGCAAAATCCCCCACGTACTCGTCCACGCTGACTTCGGTAATCACCACTTCAATCCCGTTGATGTCATGCACCGTAGCCGAACCGAGCATCGCGTGAAGCAGGTGGATCTGTTGCGCACTTAAGTCGCGGGTGATCAGATCCGAGATGGTGTCCAGGTCCATACCCTGGGCCAACAGCCAGGAGGCCGCGTCGAAATCATGAGTGGTGGTGGAGGAAAACGTAAAAGCTCCTGTGTCCTCATAGATGCCCAGCCCCATGATCGTCGCCTCATCCGGGGTTATGGCGATTTTTCGTTTGCGGATTTCCCGGATGAGAATGGCCGTGGTCGACCCCCAAGGCTGAACGATGCTTTTCTGGGCCGGCAGGTCATCATCCGAGTCCGGGTGATGGTCGTAGACGTGGATGATCAGGCCTGGCAAATCCAGCACACTGCGAACATGTTCCACACGGGAGCGCTGCCGGGTATCCACCACAACAAGCTGTTTTACGGCCGAAATGTCGATCTCCTTCATGGCTTGAAAATTGAAAAGATATGTCGCGCTCTGAATGAAGAAATTCCGCAGGTTTTTTTCCTGGCTGCCGGGAAAAATCAGTGCCGCGTCCGGATACAGCTTGCCGGCGGCCACCATGGCCGCCAGGGCATCAAAGTCGGCGTTGTTGTGGGCGGTGATCAGAATTTCGGGGTGTTGCGGCATGTTGGGAGTATCTTTGCGGCACTGAAGGGTCAGGGTTTACGGTGAAGGGGTGTATGGATTGCGGTGTATTGTGGCTGTGGCCGAGGGTCGGCAGGGGACCGGCTCCGGGGATGATGTTCCTGGTGCTGACGTTTTAACCGGGAAGATTGGACATGGGTGTAAATTTCTGTGGCCAGAATATCCGCGTGACCGAGCAGAATCTGCACACTTCGTAAGTCAGCCCCGCCTTCCAACAGATGGGTGGCGAATGAGTGACGCAATGTGTGCGGGGAAATGGGGCGAGTGATACCGGCCTTTTGGGCGTGGTTCTTGATCAGTTTCCACACGCCCTGCCTGGTCAGCCCTTTGCCGGAACGGTTGAGAAACAGCAGATCCGACTTTGGCTGGAAAGTCGGGCGCCAAGTCTGGATGTAGATGTCCAGGAGTTTTGCGGCCATGGCATGCACCGGAACCACCCGCTCCTTGCGTCCTTTCCCGAAGACCCGCAAAAGCCCGGCCTGCAGGTCTATATCCAAAGGGCGCAGGGCGATCAGCTCTGAAACTCGTAATCCTGCGGCGTAGAGCAGCTCAAACATGGTTCGGTCCCGAAAACCCAGCTTCCCGCTGGTATCGGGCTGGGCCAGCAATGCCGTGATCTCCTCCCGGCTGAGCACGTCCGGCAAATGCAGGGGCAACTTGGGATTCTCAAGTTTTTCCAGAAAGTTTTCCGGAATCAGGCGTTCCCGGACCAGAAAGGCAAACAATCCCCTGAGCGTTGCGAGATGGCGGGCCAAGGAGCGATTCTGCAGACCGGACTGCCGTAGGTGCAGCAGGTAGAACAGCCCATCTTGGACAGAAAATTCCTCGAGTCGGAGCCTCTCTTGGATCAGAAACCGCTGCAGGGACTCCAGGTCGCTGGTGTAGGCCGCCACACTGTTCTCCGCCAGCCCCTTTTCCACGAGGATGTGTTCCAGGAACAGGTCCATCCAAGGGTGCAGGGAGTGAGAGGCTGGTATGCGGGCGGCAGACTGTGACGAAGGGTGCATGTGCATATCGGGTGTAGCAGGAAGGTTTGGCAGGTCAAGCCATTCTCGAGAATGGGGAGTCCTTTGTCCAGAGTATTTGGTGTTTCAGTGTCTTTTGGTCAAACCATTTATGCCGGTGCCTAAGTGGTTGCTGGTAAAATGTCTCATACTGAGGGGATTTGACTTTCGAAAGAACTCTTTACTAAAGAATTTCCTGGTGACGAGCCTTCCTACGCGTTATGGAAGGCTCATTGTTTTTCAATCGCACCCCGACTTCACGCACCGTCAAGCGATAAACCTACAAAGAAGCCAAGGAGTTCCGAACATGCCGCATTTCAAGCCTGCGCAGCGCCTGGCGCAGCTGCCGCCGTACCTGTTTGCCGAGATCGACCGGGTCAAGAATGAAGTCAAGGCCAAGGGGGTGGATATCATCGACCTGGGGGTGGGTGATCCGGATTTACCGACTCCGGATTTCATCATCCAGTCCATGGTCAAGGCTTTGAACAAGATTGAACATCATCGCTATCCGTCCTATAGCGGATTGAATTCCTTTCGGGAGTGCGTGGCCAAGTGGTATGGTGACCGTTTCGGCGTGACCCTGGACCCCACATCCCAGGTGCTCAGCCTGATCGGCTCTAAAGAGGGATTGGCCCATTTCCCTCTGGCGTTCGTCGACCCTGGCGATCTGGTCATGACGTCGACTCCCAACTACCCGGTCTATCCCATTGCGACAATGTTTGCCGGTGGAGAGACCTATTTTGTTCCACTGACCGAGTCCACCAATTTTTTACCCGACCTGGATGCCATCCCGGCGGACATCTGGAAAAAAGCCAAGATTTTCTTCCTGAATTACCCGAACAACCCCACTTCGGCCATGGCACCTCGGAGTTTTTATGAAAAACTGATCGCCAAGGCCCAGGAATTCGGGACCATCCTGGTTCATGACGCCGCCTATTCGGAAATGTATTATGATCCAGCCAACAAACCCCTGAGTATCCTGGAAATTCCCGGAGCCATGGATGTGGCTATCGAGTTTCATTCCCTGTCCAAGACCTACAACATGACCGGCTGGCGGGTGGGCATGGCCGTGGGTAACCAGGAATTGGTCCAGGGGCTGGGCAAGATCAAGAGCAATATCGACTCGGGTATTTTCCAGGCGGTACAAGAGGCCGGAATCACCGCATTGGAACAAGGTGAGGCCTTTGCCCAGCAGATGCGGGACATCTACAAGGCTCGCCGGGACGTGGTGGTGGCCGAACTGGCCAAGATCGGCCTGGAATGTCGCTCCCCGCAAGCCACGTTCTATGTCTGGACCAAGGTACCCCACGGACGGGACTCAACTGGATTCGTCGCCGATGTGCTCCAGAAGACCGGGGTTGTGGTCACGCCGGGCAATGGGTTCGGCACTCCTGGAGAGGGCTACTTCCGTATCGCCCTGACCGTGGGCGAGGATCGCTTGCGCGAGGCCTTGGGGCGTATCGCCAAACTGTAACCGCGCACGGAAGGGGGAGGGCGGGGTTCCGCCTTGCCCTTACCCCGAACTGCATCAGGCACCAATTCTTGTCCTCTTCCCATGCCCCCCCCGGGAATATACCAGCGTTTATCAGCCTCGGCTCCAACCTTGGAGACCTGGAAGACAATCTGGAACGAGCCCGGAACGCCATGAGCGCTCTGAACGATGTCCAGCTCACTGCCTGTTCCCCGGTGTACTATACGGAACCTCAGGATGTTCGAAATCAGCCTTGGTTCGCCAACCAGGTTGTTCTTTTGGATTGTCGCACTGTTTGGACGGCACCGGACCTGCTTCAAGCTCTCTTGGGAATTGAAAGCCAAATGGGGCGTATTCGCGGACAAAGCAAAGGTCCGCGGATCATTGACCTGGATTTGTTGCTCTTCGGTACCCAACACCACGCCTCACGCGACCTGATCTTGCCACACCCTCGTATCCAGGACAGAGCATTCGTCCTCATCCCCTTACTCGACATTGCCCCATATCTCTCCCTGCCAGATGGGACAAACCTTTCCAAGGCACTCGAACGACTATCATTTCATGTCCATGACCGCCGGATCGAACAGGCGGAAGAGGGCTAGCTTGGTTGGAGAGGATTTTTTCGGCAATTGATTTTTCCAACTCCTGACTCTATTGCATACAGGGTGAACATCCAAAATAGGCGTTGTTCCGCGAATGGTTTATGATGTTGATTACGCTTTTTTCAAAGCATATTTACCAGGAAAGCCGGAGACGGCAGACTTGGAGAACGACGAGCAAAGGGAGCATTCATGTTGAAATTTTTGATCTTCATTGCCGCGATTTTTATTTTGTACAAGCTACTGATGGGCGACCTGAATAAAAAAAAGGAGGTCAAGGAAAAAGAGCATGAGAACCTGGCCGCCAACGGAGTCATGACCAAGGATCCAGTCTGTGGGACCTATGTTCCAGTGGGGAGCGACATCCGGATCAAGGAAGGCGACACCGTACATTGTTTTTGCAGTTATGAATGCCGGGATTCCTACATGAAGAAGTTGGGAGCCGGGAAAGAGTGACTGGTAAAAAGCCGCTCAGTATTCTGGGCGGCTTTGCCGTGTGGATCGTCGTCGTGTTTGAAAGCGGCATTTTCCATGATGTTTTACAAAGGGGCAGGATTTTCAAAAGGCACAAGATTGTCCCATAATGTAAATTATGTAAACTTTAGCAACAAAATCCCATTCGTCTTTCACTCTTCTTCAAAATGATCAGCAACCCATAAATCAATTCCTTGCCCGTACTCTCTCGTTGCCGGATTTTCCTGATCATGTCCCCAGGTCCTCTGTTGGCCGGGTCTTCCACCGGCGATGCATCCAAAACCACTGTTCCGGGTAGCGACGGACCATAACCTCAACAGCCTGGGTATAGAAAGCAGCAACAGCGTGCAGTTGTTCATGCCGATCTCCGGACAATTTCGTGGTGTCCAGGGGGTCTTCGAAAAGCAACCGGTAGTGATCCGGGTCTTCCCGAATGAGAAAAACTGGCCAGACAAGGGCTTTGGCCCGCAAGGCCAGCAAGGCCGGACCAACGTTTACTGCTGCCTTAAGCCCCAAAAAAGGCAAAAAAACGGCTTCTTCCCGGCGACAGTTATGGTCCACCAGGAATGCGCTTAAGCCCTTCTGCTTCAGATTGTGCAGGACCTTGGGGACGGCCTGCTCATGCTCGATGATTCGAACGGTTGGGTGGCTGCGTAAGCGTCGAATGACCCGGTATAGGCAGCGGTCGTGCGTGGGTTTGACAATCACCTGTTTATGTTCTTGTGGAGCCATCAAGTGTAAAAGCCCTCCAAGTAGCTCCCAGGCTCCAAGATGGGCGGTGGCAGCCACAAAGGCCCTGTCTCGCATCTGATTGAGAATTTCTTGCAGGCGCTCTGGAGACTCAATCATCACGCGGTCCTTGCGAAACCGCCAGTCCACTTTTCGGCAAAACAAAACCTCAAGAAAGGATCGCCCGTTCTGGGTGAAACTTTCCCGGGCCACGGTTGTTGCCTTGGCCCGGTCCACTCCCAGGCGTTCCTGGATGGTCGTCACGGCCAACCTGCGCCTTGAAGGGACAGCTGTCCAAATCAACCATCCCAGGCCATGCCCAAGACGCTGGATATGTCCATACTGGGCAGACTGACCAATGGCCGCCATAATTTCATAAAACATCATGCGCATCAGAAATTCATGCTTTACATTAGCATTTTTTTTTAAATATTTATTTTTTATATAATTAATCTTCCATTAACAAGTGGCAAGCTGAACAGCATGCGTTTCTGTTACCGTACCCAGAGCATATTGTTTTTTGGCGAAAAATCACGTAATATTTCAAAAAATAGATACGAAGGGTACGAAGGACAGAAAAGTAAAATTTATGCGTTTAAAAGACATTCAAGGATTGTTCTCGATCCAGAACCATACACCACCCCTTTCGGCATGAGCATTATCTGGGAGCAGGCTTTTTCTCAAGTTCAGGATATGACCTGGGCCGATTCCTGGACGCTCAATCAGCTTCCGGAATTCAGCTCTTTGACGGCATTGCGTCACTTCCTGGACATCGTACATATCAAATATTGCTTGATCAAACCGTACTTTGAAACGGCAAACTATCCGTTGGTCGAGGCCCGTGAATTGCTCCCTTCCTTTGACCTGGACATTTTCGAGTACAAGCATTTGCCAGGGTTCAGCTTGGTAGCCCTGGCCAGGCCGCTCTCCTATTTTCAGGAAATCTTTCAATTCGACATCCTGCATTCCCCTTTCGAGCACCTGGATCTGGGCGATGAGGCCGTCTGCCCCTTGGAAACCCATATCTCCCGGCAGAACCAGCTGGCCTTTCAAAATCGTCTGCCAAGACAAATGCACGATGAATTTCAATATTATTTCTCTGAAAGGGATCTGACCACACTGGAACAGTACCCCAGAGTTCTTTCCTTTTTGCTGCGCATGGAGCGAGCGCATGTTGTATCGCAACTACCCCAGGGGCCGTTCATCTTTTCCGGAATCAATGCCTCTTTCCCCTCGGACCTGGATACCGAGTTGAAACGCTTCGGACTGCGAATCGGTAAATTCAAGGTTGGCGATAACCGCTGTTACGAGCACAATCGCAACTTTGTTTATCAGTTTTTGATGGAGTTGTATGGGTTCCCAATCGTTTCCGAACGGAGAACCTCATCCGCGCTGTTCGCACGTCGACTGTTCAAGCTCAGTGAGGATTTTCTCATTCGTGTCTTGGGCCAATCCGACCGGACTCTAACCACCTTGCGTTCCAACTCAAAGGCAAAAAATTATCCTCAGGTAGACAAAATCGCCCTGGTTCGGATTGATTCGGACCAAGGTGAACTCATCAGGCATCTTGGTGATAAGGGCGCTTTTGTCGATTCCCACAAGCGCGTCGTTGTTCTTCGGGTAACCTATCGTCAGCATCGTTACGACCGGAATAATGTTCGTCAGGACCGAGCCCTTTCGGTCCTGCGCCAAGAAATTATTCACCCCCTTTCCGGCGAAACCTGTTGCGAAGCCAACGTCATCAAGGATATTTCCAACATGCTTCTTAACCTTAATGATATTGTCAAAGGCGAATATGCCGGTACAATTCGGTTCAAGAAGTTGGAGGTGGTTGACAACACCGATACACACGAAAAGCGACTCAAATTCCTTTACAGCTGGCTTTCCAAACATCAGCGCAGAATCATAGGCTACAGCGATGAGTTTTACTCCGGAGTGGTGAAAGTTCTGGACGGATATCTTTTTGATCAGCACAATCTGGATCTTTTCAAGCAGCATCAGGATCTATATACCGAAGTCTGGTCACGGTATTCCTACATTCGACAGGCCCGCAAGGTCCGTATCCTGGAGGATTTGACTCAGCGTTCCCGCAAGGGCCAACCTCTCTCCTGGCTGGATATGCTGATCCAGATTAATGAAATTCTTCAAGATTTTAAGTTCGAGGTCCACCCTTATTTCGATGAACTGATGGAGCGCGTTATCAATCGGTGCGAAAGAGTGTTGAACAATGCCTACCTGAACAAGCGCTACGTGTTGATGCGGGACGATGAGGCCAGTACTTATGGCTTGCGGGTCAAGGCCCAATTTCGACGTTTGGTGCGCTTGCTGGATGAATTACAGGATATTCGCAAGCATCACCCGAAACCGCGCAACTATGAACCGGGGTTGCGTGAAAATGAGACAACCACGTCAAAACAGAAAACGGAAGCTGGGAAGCGAAGAAACACTGGCGAGAGTTGATCCGTTGAAGGCACTGACGAGTCATTTCCCAAACTGAACGTTTGATTTCCAAACTTTCCTGGACTCCGCCGAAACCGATGAAAAGGTAGCGAATGCAAAAAACTCCCTTGCATGCATGGCATACAGCCCATCAAGGCAAGATGGTGCCCTTCGCCGGATGGGAAATGCCGGTACAATACGCTTCGGGAATTCTGGCCGAACATGAGCAGACCCGGAACAGGGCTGCGCTGTTTGATATCTGCCACATGGGCGAATTCCTTGTCTCTGGAGCGGATGCTGAAGCCGCTCTGGGGCGGATCGTCACCCACAACCTCGCAAAGCTGCGGCAGGGTATGGCCGGTTACGGATTCCTCCTGAATGCACAGGGAGGTATTCTGGATGACCTGATCCTCTATCGACTGCAGCCGGATCAATTCCTGCTCGTGGTCAACGCTTCGCGGATTGCCCACGACCGGGACTGGATACGCGGCCTGCTGCCCTCTTCGGTCACCTTGGAGGACGTCTCGGAGCAAACCGCCAAAATCGATTTACAAGGTCCACTCGCCCTGGAGACGTTGAACCGTGTCTTGCCTGACACATGGCACGAGATGCCTTTTTTTTCCTTTCGCCGCACCCGTTTCCAGGGTACAGATATCCTGGTGAGCCGCACTGGGTACACTGGCGAACTGGGATATGAAATCTATCTCCCGACATCATCGGCTCTCGCATTCTGGGAAGCCTGTCTGGAGGACGAACATGTCCGTCCAGCTGGCCTGGGTGCTCGAGATACCCTGCGACTGGAAATGGGGCTGCCGTTGTATGGCCAGGATTTGGATGAGCACCATACCCCGGCCGAGGCGGGCTACACCTCTCTGCTCTCCTCGCCGGCGTCATATGTCGGAAAGGAGCATCAGCTGCGTGTTCGGGAACGACTGGTGCCACTGCTCATCCCAGGTCGGCGCAGTGTTCGGCATGGGGATGCAGTTGTCTCCGTTGCGGGGGATCTGGTGGGACGGGTTACCAGCGGCAGTTTCGCACCATCCCTGGGCCAGGCTGTTGCATTGGCGTATATCGACGATCAACACACCGAAATACCGGAATTCGTGGTCAAGACAGGGAGGGCTGAACTGGCCGCGCAACGAACAACCTTGCCATTTTATACCCAGGGAACCGCCCGCATCAAAGTTTAAACAGCTTCCGGATCCGATCCGAAAGATCGTCTTTGGGATATTTTTTCTCAGGACAGTTGCATGAGCGCTGGAGGACTTTCCCAACTTATGAAAAATTCTCGTGAAATCCGTTTATCTGCCACCGGAACACTGGCATGAACCCTTCGAACTGACCGGCCCGGAAGTTCATCACCTGGTGACTGTGGTGCGTGCCGAGCCTGGAACTGTTCTGCGTCTGTTTGATGGCCGTGGCAGGACTGGAACCTTCGTCCTGCAAAGCACGACACGGAAAACAGCCCGACTGGAACAGCTCTCTGAGGAGCACTTTCCACGTCCCTCACGGGAAATTTACCTGGCTCTGGGCTGGAACAAGGCTGCTCGACGCGGCTGGATTCTGGAAAAAGCGGTGGAACTGGGAGCGGCTGGGCTGCTCTTCTGGCAGGCCCGACACAGTCAGGGGCGTGTGCCGAAACTGCCCAAGGACAGTTGGGCCGCCCATTTGACAACCGCAGCCAAGCAATGCGGCGCATCCTGGCTGCCGACTCTGAAGACCGTGCCGGAGGGACCCTCCGGAATAGAACGTCAGTTTTCGGAAGATACCCGGAAATACCTGCTCTGGGAAAATGTCTCCACTCGAAACCTCTTTGACCCTGCAACCCTTTCGGATACCGGATGTACGGTCCTGGTCCTCGGACCGGAAGGCGGACTTGCCGAAGATGAGGCACGGTATTTTACGGAAAACGGTTACCAGCCCTGTTCTTTGGGCCGCTCCATATTGCGCTGGGAGACGGCCGCCCTGCTCTGTCTCGGCCTTTGCTATTGGCAGGGACAGCGTTTTGACCCTGATGCATGATGTCCCCTGTTCAGCCTGAACCCCTGTGAGCCAGATCCATGTATTGCCCAAAATGCAAACACACCAGTTTCGACCATCTCTCGACCTGTCCAAAATGCGGCTACGACTGGCAATCAATCCGCACGGCCTTGAATCTGAGTTGGCTGCAATCCCCCGGCCACGAATGGCTGCCTGAATCCTCGCCCAAACAGGGAGAGCCAAGCCCCAGCCCGCTCCATGAAACTCCGGGAGCTGATACGGCCTCGGGATCTCAGGGAGTTCCTGCGCTCCAAGAGCACGAGCCACATCATGCCGACGCAGTTCAATCGTTACAGTTCGAAACCGAGAGCACGCCTTTTGAGGGCACGGATGACGTCTTCCAGGTTTCACCGGTCTCAGAGCCCGTTGAGGGATCGAGCCAAGGTCGAGAGCATCACATCGGCCAACCCAAGACATCTCCTGCGCCGCCATCCGCCGAGTTGAGCCCCGATTTGGCAATCGACACAGAGCATCTTGAAGATCTTGGTTTTTCACAGCCCAAACAGTCAGAAACCCCTGCCGCATCCGAGGACTCCGACCAGGACATTCCAGTCTGGGAAATCGAATTGCCCCAGGATATTCTGCCCAGTGACTACTTTCCTGAGTCTGGTGAAAAACCGACTCAAGCCAAGAAACAGGCTGCAGGGCCTGACACGGGCTATGCCGAAATATCCGGGGACATCGACTATGATTTTGCCGATGTTGAGATGATTTTTCCAGACTTGGATGAAAACACTCAAGAAAGCACCACACAGAAAGCGAAAAAGACACCCAAAGTTACAGATTCCGGGAAGCAGAATGACGTTCCCAAGCCCTCCTCGAAGAACCCACTGGGGGGAGCGCCAGAGGAAAGTCAGTGAATTACCGCCAACCTCTGGCAGCAGCCATCCGGCCGACAACCCTGGAGGATTTTGTCGGACAGGATCACCTGCGGATCCGCCTCAACGCCCTGTTTCAGGCCAAGCGCATGCCCAGTCTGCTGCTCTTCGGCCCGCCTGGCTGCGGCAAATCCACCTTGGCCCTGCTCTTGGCCACCTCCCGCAATCAGCCGTATCTGCGCCTGAGTGCTCCGGAGGTCGGACTGGCCAACCTGCGCAAGAAATTGGAGAAGGTGGAAATCCTGGTATTGGACGAGCTGCACCGCTTTTCCAAAGCCCAGCAAGATTTTTTTCTGCCCATTTTGGAAAGCGGAGAAATCACCCTGCTGGCCACCACCACGGAAAATCCGTCCTTCAGCGTGACCAAGCAGCTCCTTTCGCGAATGCACGTGCTCCGGCTTCGACCATTGAGTCGTTTGGAGCTGACTGAGCTGGCACTGCGCGGCGCCCGCAACCTGGGGGCCGACATTCCTCAAGCCAGCCTGGAAATCCTCAGCGGCCTCTCCAACGGAGATGCCCGGACCCTCTTCAACCTTCTGGAGCTGACCGCGGAACTGCCTCCGGAAAAGTGGGCCGAGGACAAATTACGCCAAGCCTTGCCGGAAGTCGTCCAGCGCGGAGATCGGGACGGCGATTCTCACTATGAACTGGCCTCGGCACTGATCAAATCCATCCGCGGCAGCGACCCGGACGCGGCCCTTTACTACCTGGCCTGCCTGCTGGAGGGCGGCGAGGATCCCCGCTTCATCTGTCGACGCCTGATCCTTTCCGCCTCCGAAGATGTCGGTCTGGCCGATCCCCAGGCCTTGAGCATGGCCGTGGCCTGCCAACAGGCCGTGGAGTTCGTGGGCATGCCCGAAGGCTTCATTCCCCTGGCCGAAACCGTTGTCTATCTTTCCCTGGCCCCCAAGAGCAACGCCACCTATGCCGCCTACCTGGCCGCCCAAAAGGAAATCCGCGCCAACGGCCCCCGCCCCGTCCCCCTGCACCTGCGCAACGCCTCCACGGCCCTGCAAAAGGAATGGGGCTACGGCCGCGGCTACAAATACCCCCACGCCTACCCCGATGCCTGGATCGAACAGGACTACCTCCCCTCCGACGTCACCCTCCACTTCTACGAACCCAAATCGCTAGGCCAGGAGCCACGGCTGAACGCCTGGCTGGCGAAGTATCGGAAAAAGCGCAAGGCGGGGTAACCAGTCTTCAGCGCTCCTTGCCCTTGTCAGTCTGCTGGGCAGATTCTTCACTGAAATAATGTCAGGCCATCCTGACGGAAAAAGTCTTCTGTCTTGCCCCTAAAGAATTTCCTCCGGCTGTCGATAATGTAGTCAAATGCTGGGCGGCCATATCCACGGCGGGTATGGATCATGTCCATGATGGACGGTTTGACGCCCAGGCAAGGACGCCAACATATCGCAAGGAGGAAGGACAATGTTAAGCATTAATACCAACATGATGGCCATGAATGCGGCCCGGAATCTTTCCAACAACTATGGCGCGCTGGCTACATCCACCCAGCGTCTTTCATCCGGTCTGCGCATCAACAGCGGTGCCGACGACGCCGCCGGTTTGGCCATTCGGGAATTTATGCGGGCGGAAATCGCATCATTGAACCAAGGTATTCGCAACGCCAACGACGCAATTTCCCTGATCCAGACCGCGGACGGTGCTTTGGCCGTTATCGACGAAAAGTTGATTCGGATGAAGGAATTGGCCACTCAGGCAGCCACGGGAACCTACAATTCAGATCAACGCTTGATCATCGACTCCGAGTATCAGGCTATGGCATCTGAGATTACTCGTATTGCTAATGCTACGAAATTTAATGGTATCTATCTTTTGAATGGAAATTTGTCAGGAAGTGGATCTAACGTCGCTACAGCTAATCCTCATCTCTGGGGAGATGGCCACACTGGCTCAACAATGAAACCCACTGGTCCTTTAAAGGTTCACTTCGGACCAGCGAACAACAGTTCTGAAGATTACTACTACATTGCAATTGGTATCGCTACTGCTTCCGCTCTTGGTGTTGGAAACAATTCGAATCAAACACAAAACTTTTATTCTGCTGGAATGTCGGGATTGGCCGGGGGGGACGGTGACGACGGCTTCTCCATCTCCACGCAGCAAGGTGCCCAGCGTGCCCTAAACGCTCTGGAAAATGCCATTCTCTCCAAGGACAATATTCGGGCCAGTCTTGGTGCGCTTCAAAACCGTTTGTCCAACACCATCACCAACCTCCAGATCCAGGCCGAAAACATCCAGGCCGCGGAATCGCGGATTTCCGACGCGGATATTGCCCACGAAATGACCCAATTTGTTCGCAACCAGATCCTGACCCAGGCCGGGGTGGCCATGCTTGCCCAGGCCAATTCCCTGCCCCGGATGGCCATGCAGCTCATCGGCGGCTAAGCACTCGTTAGGGCTTAATTACAACGGCCGGGCCCTGACAAGGTCCGGCCTTTTTTTGGAGATGGTGGCCTGCAAGTAGCAATGGCACTGGCTTTGCTTCCCAATCCATGAGGTAAAAACACCCAGCAACTTTTTCCCGAAAAAGGTCAGCTCATGGATACCGAATCCCTCATATCAGGATCGATCAATTTTACTGGTCTCGGCTCCGGAACGGACTTCAAGACCATGATCGAACAGTTGATCAATTTAGAACGGAGGCAAACCGCCCGCCTGGAACTCTGGAAGGCGGAATGGGAAGAAAAGCAGGAAGGCTTTCGGGAGTTGAATTCCAAAATGCTCAGCCTGCGGACCAATCTGCAAGGCATGAACACCATGAGTCGCTTTTTGGTCAAGAATGCGGAAAGTATCAATGAAAGCGTGCTCACCGCCAGCGCCACGGACAGGGCTCAAGTCGGAAACCATGTTCTGGAGGTGAACCAGCTTGCCCAGAACCACATCCTGGCCAGCAATGACTCCCAGCCGGGCACGACCTCGGACCTCACCGGAGGCGCGCAACAAATATTTTCCTATACCTACAAAGGGAAAGAGCGGGAACTGACGGTTCCCCCGGGGACCACGCTTGAAGGGCTTCGCAACCTGGTCAACAATGACCCGGAAAACCCCGGCGTCCGCGCGAGCATCATCAAATTGAGTGATGGGGAATACCATCTGCAGCTGCGGGGCATGGACCTGGGAGCTGACAAGCAGATTACCATCAACGCAGCGACAACGCTCCCCGGTTTTGCGGATTTCACCGAGATCCAGGCGGCCCAGAACGCATTGATGAAGATTGATGGATTCCCACCGGGCGAGGACAATTGGATTGAACGCTCCACGAACCGGGTAGCTGACCTGCTGGAAGGCGTGACACTCAACCTGCGCCAGGCAGGGAGCACGCAACTGAACATCGCTGTGGACAATGACCAGGTCAAGGAAAACGTCCGGGAATTTGTAACACAGGTTAACGAAATTCGTCAGAAAATCCAGTCACTCACCAAGGTCGACACCAGCGGCAACGGTTCCATCCTGACCGGAAACTACGCGATACAGATGATCGACTCGCGCATGAAATCCATCTTGAGTGTCAGTGGTGTCGGCTTTGATGTGAACAACGACGTGTTCAGTTCCTTGGCCATGGTCGGCATTACCACGGATGCCGAGGAAGGCTCTCCCATGTTTGGTATGCTCAAAATTGACGAAGAGGTCCTGGACCATTCCCTGCGCAACCGCCCAGATGCCTTTGCCCGGATATTTGCCGCCGACTATATCGGCTCTTCCGACTCCCAGGATTTTCGCTACTACTCCAGCATCGACGGCGTGACCAAGGGTGGCGAGTACGCCGTAAGCTATACGGTCAGCGGGGGTACGATCATCAACGCCACCATCAACGGCAATCCGGCCAGTTACAGCGGCAATGGCGAAATTACCGGCATGAGCGGCAAGCCGGAAGCCGGTATGGTGATCAAGGTGGACAACCTCACGGACGGAACCTACTCCGGCAACGTCTTTTTGAAATACGGCAAAATTCCGGAACTGGCCGATGCCCTGCGAGTTTTAACGGATTCAAGCTCCGGCCCCTTGAAAATACTCGAAGAAAACTATGATGACATTACTGAAGGGATTGATCGGAAAATCGAGTTTGAGCAACGCCGAATCGCCCGAATGGAACGCGACTTGCGCGCCCGCTTTGCCCGGCTAGAGGCCTTGCTGGGCTATTATGATCAACTCAGCGTTTCCTTGCGGTCTCAGATGGGGCAGCTCAGTGCGGATACTCGCTAGCTGGACCGAGCCCCAGGTTTCCTTTCTTTCCGCAAAGCGACAACCTGACGAAAAATGAGGAGTGGAATATGTATAACGCCGCCAGAGCCTATCTCCAGACCCAGGTCACCACGACAAACCCCGGAGATGTGGTCGTCTTGCTCTACGGGGGGGCGATCAATTTTTTGCAGCAGGCCAAGTTGAAAATGCAGGAACGGGACATGGAGCAAAAAGGACTGCTCATTTCCAAGGCCCTGGACATTCTCGGCGAACTCGACGGCAGCCTGAACACCCAGAAAGGTGGTGATCTTGGTGAGAATTTGCACAAACTGTATTTCTACTGCAACACCCGCCTGCTGATGGCCAACCTGAAGCTGGACCCCAAGCTCATCGATGAGGTGATCACTATTTTGAACGGGCTGAAATCCGCCTTCGAGGAAATCAAGAATCAACAGCCGCAAACTTTTTCTTCAGGTGCCTCCTCCATGCCTTCTACTTCAGCGGACTACGCTGCTTCGACGACGACTCTGCCGAATGCCAGCATGCATTACGCCAGGAATGCCTATAAATAGCCTCTATTTCTGGCATTTGACCCATTTTCGGCAAATCCTTTTTCGGCTTGCTTGATTCTCGTCAAGGGACGGGCTAGGGATGGACGCAGTTGTTGAACGTCTGTGCCCAAGGAAATGCCATGGAAATTACCTGTCCCAAGTGCGGTTTTGCCAGGAACATACCCGATGAAAAAATTCCGGAGCGGGCGGAAATCGCCACCTGCCCCAAGTGCAAACACAAGTTTCAGTTCCGAACGGTAACCCAATCCGTTCCCCCTCCTCCCCTGCTTTCTGATACTCCGCCGGCAGAGCACCACTCGCAAGCCGAGAGTGACCGCCCTCAGGGCGATGACGATACCTCAGCGAAGCCCATGCGATCCGAAAAGCCGTCCTCTGATGGGGGAGACTTCTGGGACAGCCTCGCCTCCATGGGCACCCCGAACCAGGACACCCAACATCCCGGTGAAACCGAGGACACCACAGAAGGCGTCACCAAGGAAGGCGAGATTGAAGTTCCCTGGGAACGTCTGGACATTTACGGGTTTTTTCCGGGTATCTGGGAAACCATCAAGCGGGCCATGCTTCGTCCGACTGCCTTCTTTCAAGCCATGCCCGTGGGTTCGGGGCAAATCAAACCGTTGATTTTTTATCTGCTCATTGCCCAGTTTCAGATTGTCGTCCAGATGCTTTGGGAAATGACCGGAGTTGCTCCTGGAATGTCTGGGGAAGGCAGTGTAACGGGAATCAGCACAGTAATGCTGCTGATTGGCTACCCGCTTATCCTGACCCTGCTCTTGTATGTCATGGCCGTGCTGGTCCATGCCTGTCTTGGCCTTGTGGGAGGAGCAACCAGGGAGTTTGAGGGAACCTTTCGTGCCCTGACCTATGGCAGTGCTCCGATGGTCTTGACACTGATCCCGTTGATAGGGCCTCTTGTGGGAGCGATCTGGTCCCTGGTCGTGACGTTTTTGGGATACAAATACATCCATCGGACCACAACAGGCAAAGTCATTTTGGCCATGCTGCTTCCCCTGATCCCGTTTGTTTTTGTACTGGCCCTGGTGATGAGCATGGCTCAACGCAGCGCGGTTCCAACGTTTTAATCTGGAACATGTTTTTCATTTGGAGAAGTTGAGCCATGTTTTCATGGGTTAAGCAACGCTGGGCGCAATACAGAGAGCGTCAGGAAATTGCCAAGCAGACCAATCCCGAGGCTTTGATGGACCTTTCCCGAGAAGTACGGGCTTTGGCCGAGGTGGTGAACCAGTTTTGTGTCAACGAACCGAAATACCGGGATCGGATGCGCAAGGTTGAGTATGAAATGCAAGTGCTGGAGGAAATCATCGAACGACCCAACTTCCGGCTTGTTTCTCCGGAAAAACGCCTTCAACTCCGCGAGAATCTGATTGAGTCCCGGGAGCACTTGCTTGAGGCGGTGAAAGAAGCCCCAACTGCCTCTTCGCTCCCGCAGTAGACCTTTTTCATCGAGCATTGGCCATGCGAAACCATACCCCTTCACACCTATGGGCAATTCTTCTCGTCCTGTTCTTTTCAGTGCTTTCCGGTTGCGATCAGGTTCGGCGTACCGGGGAGGTTGTCGGATCGGTCCGGAATTATTGGGAGCCACGCATCGGTCCCCAGGAAGTGACCACAGATGCTCCGATATTTCGCGGTTCACCGCTCATTGCCATCTACCCGAGAAATGTTCCTTCAGCTCCACTGACAGCCCTCCTCTACCCCATGCAGGTCACGCAGCCCACGGACATCCCCATTGTCCTGGGCCGTGCCTTGGGCCGGATCTTTTGGCAGACGTGGAGCCATGCCCAGGTTTTTCCAACATTTGTCTATGAGGAAGAGACCACATGGCCAGGTTTATCCAGGGCCTTGGCCAGGGCCAAGGCCCTGGATGTGGACCTGGTTGTCCGCGGGGAAGTTCCATACTTTCTCAGTGGCGGCTCCAAAGGGACCACCAGTATCAGCATGCGCCTGGAAATATATGACGTAGAGGGCGGCCAGCGCATTTGGATGATGGAACATGCCGGACGCATGGAGCCGCAGCCCCGGCGGGACTTCATCATTGCCCACCACACCCGCCGTCTCCCCGAAGAACCGGTCTCCTCCATCATGACCATCCTGGCCTGTGATCTGGCCATGAACGTCGGACAGTGGAACAATGGATGGCAGGTTTTCCCACTCTGTCCGTGAGAAAAGTCTGGCCCGAACACATGGCTAAGTTGTGACAGCTGCCTGCTGGTTGGGCCTGTATGGGGAAAACGACTTGGCATCCAACCTGTTTGTGCATATGTTCGTTAGATGACCGACCACACACCGCTTCTTCCCCAAGTCATCGACGTTGTTCGCGAAGCCGGACAGATGCTGATGCATTACTGGCACGCTCCGCGGGAAATTCGCCATAAGGGCCGGATCGACCTGGTCACCACCGCGGACCTCGCCCTGGAAAAGCTACTTAAGGAGCGCTTGAGCACCCTGCTCCCCAAAGCCGCTTTTCTGGCTGAAGAGTCGGCCTCGGCCGAGGATCTGGGCAGAAAACTGAACGGCCCCACGTGGATCATCGATCCCCTGGACGGCACCACCAATTTTGCCCACGGGTTTCCCTTCGTGGCCATCTCCGTGGCGCTGTGGGACGAGGGCGACATCCAGCTCGGCCTGGTCCATCTCCCCGTGCTCCAGGAACTGTTCCACGCTGCCAGGGGGCAGGGAACACATCTCAACGACGCTCCGGTCCAGGTCTCCAAGACGCCGGACTTGGAAAATTCCCTGGTTGCCACCGGCTTCCCCTATTCCGTCCGGGAACAGTTACCGCCAATTCTGGGATGGATGGAAACCATGCTCAGCCTGACCCAGGGAATTCGTCGGCCAGGTTCCGCGGCCAGCGATCTGGCCTATGTTGCCTGCGGCCGCTTCGATGCCTTCTATGAAATCAACCTCAAGCCGTGGGACATGGCCGCGGGATGGCTGCTGGTCCGGGAGGCCGGTGGGATGGTTACCCAAATCGACGGTTCAGAGTTCGATCCGCGCACCCCTTCCCTACTGGCCAGTAACGCCGAGATCCATGCGGCCATGCTCGAGGCCCTGGCAAGGACTGACAACTGATTTTCACTTGCCAAGAGTCGATTGACCATCGTGTCTTGCGTCTTGCTTCTTTCTCGTGCCGATCTTTCTGAAGTGGCCGCGCTGGAAGCCGAGCACTTCCCGGCCCCCTGGTCTCTTGAGCAGTTTCAAAGCAGCTATGACCGTGGTATGTGCCGTGTCCACGGAGTCCGCGACGGCGCGATGCTTATCGGTTACATCAGCTGTCTGGTCCTGCCCCCGGAGATGGAAATTTTGAACATGGCCATGTTGCCGGCTTTCCGAAGACGTGGCTTCGGCCGGGCACTCGTGACCGCTGCTCTCAGGGGCGGTACGGTCATGGGGGTTTCCATTTGCCATTTGGAAGTGGACGAAACCAACCTTGCCGCAGTCAATCTCTACTCTGCATTAGGATTTACGCGGATTGGAAGACGCCGCGGGTATTATCACTGCCCGCAAGGGACAAAAGACGCCATTCTCATGACCTGCGAGTCGCAATACCTTAAGCCATGAATATGAATAACGTTTTCCGAATCCGATCCACATGACAATCACCCTGTCGCAATCAAGCCAGGAGGAGAACAATGAGCATTACGTATCTGGAAAACATTGACGTTCGGGATAAGCGCCTACTCATCCGCGTCGATTACAACGTCCCCATGGATCAAGGCGTCATCCAGGAAGACACCCGCATTCGAGCGAGTCTGCCGACCTTGAAAATGGCCTTGGAGCAGGGCGCGTCCCTGGTGCTCTGCTCCCACATGGGGCGTCCCAAGGGGGAAGTCGTATCGGAGCTGAGCCTACGTCCTATTGCCCAGCGCCTCACCGAACTGTTGGGTGTGGATGTGGCCATGGCTCCCGACTGCGTGGGTTCCGAGGTGGAGGCCATGGCTGAAGCGTTAGCGCCAGGAGAAATTCTGCTTCTGGAAAATCTGCGCTTCCATGCCGGTGAAACAAAGAATGACCCGGACTTCAGCGCCCAGCTGGCCAAACTTGGTGACATCTTTGTCAGCGACGCCTTTGGCACGGCCCACCGGGCCCACGCTTCCAACGTCGGTGTCGCCAAGTTGATACCGACCTGCTGCGCTGGCTTGTTGATGCAAAAGGAATGGGAATACCTGGGCCATGCCCTCACTGAACCCAAGCGTCCCTTTGTGGCCGTATCCGGGGGGGCCAAGGTCTCAGGCAAGCTGGAGTTGCTGACAAATCTTTTGGAAAAGGTTGATCGGATGCTTATTGGAGGAGCCATGGCCAACACCTTCATCAAGGCCCAGGGGTATGACGTTGGGCGCTCTCTGGTGGAGGATGAACTTTTGCAAACAGCCCGGGATATACTGGACAAGGCCAGAGAGCACGGTACAGCTCTTTACCTGCCCGTGGACTTTGTTTATGCCGACGGTCCGAAGTCCGATCATGCAGCGGGCATTTGCGCTGCCCAGGACATTCCCGCGGACAAGATGGTTCTGGATATCGGGCCGGCTACCCGGACCCTGTTCGCGGAGGCTTTGACCGGTGCCGGCACGGTTGTCTGGAACGGTCCCATGGGCGCGTTTGAGAATCCGGCCTTTGCCGAAGGCTCCTTGCACGTGGCCAAGACCGTTGCCGAGTCCGCGGAGCTGAGCATTGTCGGTGGCGGAGACACGGACGCCCTGTTGCATTCGTCCGGACTTGCGGAAAAGGTCAGCTTCATCTCTACTGGTGGCGGGGCGTTCTTGGAATTCATGGAAGGCAAGGAACTCCCGGCCTTCAAAGCTTTGAAGGAGTGCGGCGCATGAGCACGACCCCCAAAACACTGATTGCCGGTAATTGGAAAATGTACAAAACCGAAGCCGAGGCCGTGGAACTGGCCTCTGGTTTGGCCGCAAGCCTTCACGACAACCTGCCTGCTGATCGGGAGGTTCTCCTGCTTCCCGCCTTCACTGCTCTCAAGGCCGTTGCCGAAACCATCCAGGGGCGTGACCGGATGCTCTTGGGCGCACAAAATTTCTATCCGTCACCGGAAGGTGCCTTTACCGGAGAAATCGCCCCCTTCATGCTGGTGGATGCCGGATGTACCCATGCCCTGGCCGGCCACTCCGAACGTCGCCATGTGCTCAAGGATTCCGACCGGTTCATTGCCCAAAAGACAGCATTTGGTTTACAGTCCGGGCTGCACATGATCCTGTGCATCGGGGAAACCCTGGACCAACGCACCCACGGCAGTGTTGAAAGCGTGTTGAAGGGACAGCTTCGACTGGGCTTGGCCGAGGTGAACAAGGATGAAATAGCTCCGGAGAACTTGAGCATAGCCTATGAGCCGGTATGGGCCATTGGTACCGGGAAAGTGGCGCAAAATGAGGATATCATCGCGGCCCACGACTTTATCCGGAAAACACTGCTGGAGTTCTTTCCCCACTGTGGAAAAAACCTCCGCATCCTTTACGGTGGAAGCGTCAAGGCCGATAACGCCGGTGCGATTTTGCGACTTGACAATGTCAACGGTGTGCTGGTAGGTGGTGCAAGTTTGCAGGTTGAAAGCTTTGCAGCCATAGCTACGGCTGCCTGCTGAAATATTGTTGAAGGAGTCGCATTTTGAGTGCATTGATCATCACCATCCACGTTCTCGCGTGCATCGCCTTGGTTGTCCTGATTCTTCTGCAATCCGGAAAAGAAGGCATGGGCGTTATTTTCGGAGGTGGCAGCAGTTCCGTCTTTGGTAGCAGCGGTGCCGGGGGGCTGTTGAAAAAACTGACCGTCAGCGTTGCCAGCATTTTTGTGATCACCTCCCTGAGTTTCACGTACATCAGCGGACAACGGATTGCTGAAGAGTCCGTCATTCTTGACGCCCCTGCGGATGTCATCCAACCTCCGGCAAGCATTGAGGAACAGCTCTCCGCCCCTCCGGAGACTCCCAACGCGATGCCGCAATCGCCCGGTCAATCACAATAAATTTCGATTCAGTCCTCGCCGAAGTGGTGGAATTGGTAGACACGCCATCTTGAGGGGGTGGTGAGGGAAACCTCGTGGGGGTTCGAGTCCCCCCTTCGGCACCAGAAGACAATCCGAGCACGACCGGATCAGTAAA
>REDL01000070.1 GCA_007693505.1 Desulfovibrionales bacterium
CATAGACCTGGCCGTCCACGCCGCGCAAGGGCGTCATCAACAACACGCCGCCCAGCAGACTGGAGGCGTCACCCACCGAAGACACGGAAACGTCCAGACTGGATCCGGCCCGGGACGAAACGGGCATTTGCGCGGTGACCATCACCGCGGCCACGTTGCGCACCCGCAGCCTGGATCGATCCACGCGAACCCCCATGCGCTCCAGCATGTTGGTCATGGACTGGATGGTAAACTCCGCTCCCCTCCGGTCTCCGGTACCGGAAAGGCCGACCACCAGGCCGTAGCCCACCAACTGGTTGGTGCGATCGCCGGCCACTCTGGCGATGTCCTTGATCCGGACGGTGGCGTAGGCCGGGTTGATTCCCAGGTGTCCGAGCAAAAAAAACAAGGAAAGTGTCAGAACGGCTGAAGCCTTGCAGTAATTTTTCCACATGCCATGTCCCTCCAGATTGCCGCCGGGGCGTATGTCTTCCTAAAACGGCCAGACGTTATCCAGGATCCGGGTCAGCCAGCCAGGGCGTTGTTTGTCCGCCAGGATGCCCATACCGTAGAATTCGATGGTAGCGTCGGCCATGTGCGTGGACAGGATGGTGTTGTCCGGGTCGATGTCCGTTGAGCGGACCAGCCCGCGAACGACGATGATCTGGGTTTCATTGTTCACCCGGGTTTCCCGGGCACCCTCCACCTGCATCAAGCCGTTGGGAAGGGTCTTGACCACCCGGGCGCCGACCGTGGCGGTGATGGTGGACTCACGCTTGGTTTCTCCATCCCCTTTGAACGCATTGGACGTCCGGGCGCTGATCAAGGGGGTTTCCCCAAACTGGCCTCGTTCAATGCCCAGTACCGGCAGCCCCGCGTTGATCAGCCGCTGGTCCAGAAGGTGTTCAATGCCCAAACTGACGCTGGAATCCCGGGAGGTATCCGTCGTGGCCTTGTTCGTGGCCCGGCTCTCCTCAACAACCATGATCCGGACGATATCACCGACCCGCCGAGCCCGGTTGTCCGCGAAAAGCAGTTCAGCGCTGGCCGGATTGAAGAGTGAACCGGGATTCACCTCGGCCGGCTGGGGGTAATCCACGGTCTGGGTCAAGATTGGTGACGGCATGCTCTGGGTTCTGGCGGGAGCACAGGCGGAGCCGCTCAGGCCAAGCATCATTGCCAGGATGAGGAGAGCTGTCTGACAAGCTGGGCGTGTTGATGTGCTCATGGGGTTCACCTCGTGAGGATGTTGGCGTGGTTCGAAATGGCGGCGTGGCCCGTATCCGGATTATCTGACCACCGCGGTTTCATGGTCGCGGATTCGGGCCAGGACTTCGTTGTTGTTTTGCAAGTTCCGCACCGCGATGGTCTCCCCAATGGCACCGTCGGCCATGGCTTGTACCTGGATCTGCAGACGAACCAGCTCGCCTTCGTAGACCAGCATGATCAGTTCACCGCGACGGACGGCGGGGAGCGGTTCCAAGGCCGAAATGTAGATGACCTGGTCCATGCCTATTGGGGTCCGGATTTGCCAGGGGCCCCCTTCTCCATTCCAGACCTGGTCCCGCAGATAGGCCAGGTTTTTGCGCTGGAAGGTTACGTCGTCCAGGGCCAGGGGCGTACCCCGGTTTAATGGCCGTCCGGCCGTGGGCACGGTCTGCCAGACGTCCAGAAAGACCGTGCCGGTGACCCGTCGCACGACCCGGTCGTCCACGGAACGAACCAGGAAACGCAGGCTGTTGCGCCCTGGTTGCGGGGTTGTGGCCATTTCCAGTTCCAAGGTGTCCTGGACATGGGGCAGAAAAATATGGCTGGGCAGGCGAAAGTCACGGACCGTGATTTCCTCACCCATGGAGCGGACCTTTGGAGTCAAAAAAGTGACGACGCGGGATCGCAAGTCCTCTTCCAGGACGACGTGCCCGCCGCCCTGGATAACGGTCTGGTTCGGGATACGCGTGGAGGCCGCCGCGGGGCCGATGCGTTCGCGCAAGACGCGCGCCATGCGGTCCTGGGAAAGGGTGATGGTTGTGCCGCTTTCCGGAGCCGGACCCAGTGCCAGTTCGGAAAGTTTTGCCCATTGGGATTTCCCATGGTCGGTCAGGGGAACGGCAATGTCCTTGAAGCGGATGACCTCGTCCTGGACCGCGGCCACGGGATGGACCATGTAATGCCAATAGCCGCGTTGGGCAGCGCCTGGATTGGCAAAAGCCGCCAGACAAGCGACCACGCAGAGCGCAAAAAACAGAGCAAGGCGAACGTGGCTGGTTTGCATCGAGTATGCTCCGGTTATTTCAGTATGGTGCGGTTCAACGCTTGATCTGGTTGGCGGTCTGGAGCATCTGGTCGGAAGTCATGATGGCCTTGGAGTTGATTTCATAGGCCCGCTGTCCAGTGATCAGGCGGACCATCTCCTCCACCATGTCCACGTTGGAGCCTTCCAGAAAACCCTGGGCAATGGTTCCCACGTTTTCCTCACCAGGCACTCCCTCGATGGGGTCGCCGGAAGCCTCCGTGGGCAGAAAAAGATTCCGGCCGACGCTGTTCAAGCCGGGCGGGTTGACAAAGGTGAACAGCGGGATGTCCATTCCGTCCAATTCCTCGCCGAACTTGTCCATGGCCACGATCCGGCCTTGCTCCGTAACGACGATGTTCTGGGTTTCCTGGGGCACATTGAACTCCGGTTGCAGGGCATACCCGTTGGCTGTGACCACCCGACCTTCATTGTCCAGCTTGAAAGCTCCAGCCCGGGTGTAGGCAAACTCGCCGTTCACATCCACCTGAAAAAAACCATCGCCTTCGATGGCCAGATCCAGGGGATTGCCGGTGTTTTGGAACGCCCCGGTGGTGAACTCCTTGTGGACGGTCACGGGACGGACGCCCATGCCCACCTGGAGTCCGGTGGGAATCCGGTCTCCGGCGGCATTGGCCGCTCCGGCGATCTTCATGGTCTGGTACATCAGGTCTTCGAATTCCGCCCGGCTCTTCTTGAACCCGGTGGTGCTGACGTTGGCCAGATTGTTGGAGGTCACGTCGATGTTCATTTGCATGGCCATCATGCCCGAGGCCGCAGTCCATAGGGAGCGCATCATGATTTGTTTTTCCTCCGTTGCATCGTGAACTTACTTATCGAGGCGAGGCGACGTCGCGGATCAGTTTCTGATCGGTCTCCTGGGCGGTGTGCATGACCTTCTGGTAGGCTTCAAAGCTGCGCTGGGCCTCGATCATGCTGACCATTTCGCCAACAACCTCCACATTCGCACCTTCCAGATATCCCTGAATCACCGTGACGTTGTCCGCGGGCTGCTCCGCGACCTCGACGCCGGGGCGAAGGCGGAACATGTTCTGGCCGAGTTTTTCCAGGACCTGGAGGTCGTCAAAGGTCACCAGTTCAAAATTGCCGACAGGGTCTCCGTTGGCCTGGATGCCTCCCTCCGGGCCGATAATGACACGGGCATTGGGTTCCAGGTTGATCGGGCCACCGTCCACCAGCACGGGGAAGCCTTGGCCGGTCACCAGTTCGCCGTCTGGAGTCAGACGGAAATTGCCGTTGCGGGTGTAGAAATCACCTTCCAGGGTGCGCACCTTGAAAAAACCTTCTCCCTGAAGCGCGACATCCAGCGGATTGCCGGTCTCCTTGACCGACCCCTGGCTGAAATCAATATTGGTCAACGCAATCCGGGCCTGGGCCATTTCGTCCGGCACCGGGAGCAAGGATTTCTCGTTGACGGCGGAAATGGGGTCCAGCAGGCCGTGACCAAACCGGATGAAAACATCCCGAAAGGCCATGGTTTCGCGTTTATAGCCCGTGGTGTTCACATTCGCCAAATTATTGGCGGTGTTTGCCAGCCGGTGCTCCTGGGTCAGCGCTCCGAACAAGGCATTGTACATACTGGTCTGCATCAGCAATTCCTCCTCGTTGTCTGAGCAAAGCAAAATCCAAGCCATTTTTTCAAGGGACGAGGCTTGACAAGTCCATGGGGCTTGAGCATATGGACGTTTGCGATTCGCGGGCGGGCGTAGCTCAGCTGGTAGAGTACAAGCTTCCCAAGCTTGGTGTCGCGGGTTCGACTCCCGTCGCCCGCTCCATTTTTTTTGCAGCATCCTGATCGGTTGCGGCTTGGCCGCAAAACAACGACGACGAACGGGGTGGGCCATGTGGTCCACTTTTTTTTTGGATTTTCAGACAGCCATGCAGACTTCCTTTCCTTCCTCCCGGCCCCGGTCGGAAGAAATCCGCCATCATCTGGAATTTTTGATCTTGCCCGTTGTACACGGCCTCGGTTTGGAACTTTGGGGGCTGGAGTATCTGCCCGTCGGCCGAAAAGCATTGATTCGCATTTATATCGATGCCGAGGGTGGCGCGACCATTGAACAGTGCGCCATGGTCAGCAGGCAGCTTAGTCCGGCCTTGGAGGTGGACGAACGACTTCCAGGAGCATTCACCCTTGAGGTGTCCTCACCTGGACTTGAACGCCGTTTTTTCAAGCCGGAACAGCTTCCTCCCTATATCGGGCGAACCGTTCAGGTGCAGCTGCACGAACCCATGGATGGGCATAAAGCCTATCGCGGCGAGGTGTCCGCAGTTGACGGCACGACGGTCACCTTGAGGGAAAGCGGCATGGCAGTGGAATTGGACTGGAACCAAATCAAGAAAATTCATCTCATTCATACATTTTGACCAAGAAAGCTGGAACAACGCCTGTTCCCGGAACGAATCACACGGGTGTGAGTTGCGCACCAAGCTGCCCATTCCGCTTTGGCCTTTCTTTTTTTGCCGCGGGATCAAATACACCCTTCGCGGAGCATGAACGGAAGATGGCCAAACATACTGATGACTGATGCTTTGTACTGTTGGGTCGCCCAAGGCGGCTCAACCTCGATATTATCCTGGAGGACGAAATGAGCGCCGAACTGCGCAAGGCTATTGAGCAAATCAGCAAGGACAGAGGGATTCACAAGGATCTCCTCATCGATACCCTGGAGCGGGCAGTGCGATCCTCCGTGGCCAAGAAGCTGGGCGACGAAGTGGACATCGAAGTCACCTTCAACGAAGAGCAGGGCGAATTCGACGTCTACCAGTTCAAGCGCGTGGTCGAGGAGATCGTCGATCCAGTCAGTGAAATTTTGCTGGAAGAGGCCCGGAAGAACGACCCCAACGTCCAGGTGGACGACGAACTGGGGTTTCGGTTGAAGGTCGAGGACCTTGGCCGGATCGCCGCCCAATCCGCCAAACAGGTTATCATCCAGCGCATGCGCGAGGCGGAACAGGAAATCATTTACGAGGAATACAAGGACCGCAAACGGGAGATCGTCAGCGGAACCATCCAGCGTCGGGACCGTTCCGGGTGGATCATCAATCTTGGTCGCACCGAAGCGTTGTTGCCCAAAGAGGAGCAGATTCCCAAAGAGCGATTTCGGCGTGGCGACCAGATCCAGGCCTTGCTGTATGACGTGCGGAAGGAAGGCCGCGGGCCACAGATTATTGTTTCCCGTTCTCATCCTGACTACCTCACGGTACTTTTTCATCGCGAAGTGCCCGAGGTGGCGGATGGGTTCGTACGCATCATGGGCGTGGCCAGAGATCCTGGAAGCCGGGCCAAGGTCGCTGTGATGTCCACCGACCGGGACGTGGACCCCGTTGGTGCGTGCGTTGGCGTTCGAGGCTCACGGATTCAAAATATTGTTCAGGAGTTACGCGGGGAACGCATCGATATCATTGTCTGGAATCCGGAAATCACCACGTATGCGGTGAATGCCCTTTCACCGGCCAGAATTTCCCGGATCACCGTGGACGAGGAAGAAGGGGTTCTCGAAGTTGTCGTTCCGGACGATCAACTGACCCTGGCCATCGGGCGCAAGGGGCAGAACGTCAAACTGGCGGCAAAACTCCTGGGATGGAAGATCGATATTTTTACCGAAAGTCGATTCGGGTCCATGTACAAGGATCGCCAAGGGTTGGAACAGCTGGCCAGCGTGGCCGAGCTGCCGTTGGAGGCCTTTTTATCTGCCGGGTTTGATAGTCCTACGGCTGTTGCCGAAGCCGATGACAAGCAGCTTTTGGCCATTCAGGGGTTGGATATGGCAAGAGTCGCGGATATTCGGTCTGCCATCAATTTTCTCGGGCTGGTGGATCGGCCTGAAGAGGATGAAAAGACCGCGGACGAGGACGTGCCGGCAGCTGACGAGAATGAGGTGCTGGATACCCAGGTTGATACCGTCGTACAGGAAACGCCCACCGGTGTCCCGGATGAATCCAGTGGCGAGATTGGTTCTTCCGGGGAAAGCCCTGATGTGGATGCTGGTTCCGAAGAAAAATTCGCAAGCCGGGGTTGATCGAGGACGTATCGTGACTTTCAACCGCACACAGCCGGTTATCCCATTTGAAACCTCGGAGCAGCCGCAGGCCGTGGACCAGGTGGAACCTGGCGCTCGGCATGTTCCCATCCGGATGTGCGTCGTCTGTCGCCATAAAGCGCCAAAATCGGCACTGCGCCGTTTCGTTCGCGATCCTGACCGGAAGCCCGTTGCCGATCCAGGCCAAACGCTTCCCGGCCGGGGATTATATGTATGCAATCAACCATCATGTTTGGATAAATTGACGTCGACAGTGAAACGTCGGAAGCGGTGCAAGGGAGAGATGCATGGCCAATAAGATACGCATTATGGAATTGTCCTCTGAACTTGGGGTCAGCAACAAGGAATTGCTGCAGGTCTTGCGCGAGCTGGACATCCCGGTGAAAAGCCATGTCAGCAGCATCTCTGATGAGGAAGCCGCTCAGGTGCGCGAAAAGATGCAGCGCAAAGACGCCCCTGTCGATGTGCAACAGCGAGAAATTCAGCCCGGGGTCATTTTACGTCGGCGACGTAAAGCCGCCAAGCCCGAGTCGACCTCGGACCAGCTCGATGCAGCCACAGATGCAACAGCAGATGCAGCTACAAGTATGCCAACGGATCAGCCCGAAGTGGTCCCTGGTGCCGGGGCTGAACTCGAGCCGGAACAGGATGCCGCAAAAGTACCCAGCAGGCCCGCTGCCCCCCCACAACGCCCCACAAAGCGCAGACTGGGAGAAGAGACACCTCCTGCCCGGATCGTCACCAAGCGCGACGAGCCCCCTGCAGCGGACACCCATGAACCTCAAGTTCCCCAGGAGGTTGTCGCGGAGGATCTCGGCACTGCTCCGTCAGAGGCACCACAAGAAGCAGCAGCTGAGACTCCTCCTGATGCACCCAGCACCCCCGACACGGTTGACGATGTGCCGGATACAATCGATTCGAAAGATGCAGCGGTGCCGGATGTTCCCGATGCGGAGACGAAGGCCCAGCCTGGGGACACTACCGTGGATGCGGCTCAATCACCTGACGTCTCAGATGCATTGGAAACCGGAGCAGCCCTCCCCGACGACAAGCCGAAGAAGCAACGCAAGCCCAAGAAGCGCGAACCACTGATGCAGACCGGCCCGCAGGTTCGGATTATCTCCAAGCCGGAATCCAAGCCTGACTTTTCCTACAAACCGGAAAGCAAACCGTACACGCCCACCCCGGTCCAGACTCCCGGAGCAACAAGCGAGGCTGTGCGAGACGATGGAGCCGCTTCGGAACGCAAGAAAAAGAAGAAGGGCAAGCGGACCGTGGAAATCCCGCAAGCTGCGGTGCTTGGAGAGCAGGACCGGACCGATCCTTCCTGGAAGAAGAAGAAGACGACCCCGGTCCAGGATCGCACCGGCGGAAAATTTCGAACCAAACGATCCCGGCCCAAGTCCCGCCAGGAAGCGGATGGTCAAGCCATCCAGAGCGGAACCCAGCCGATTAAGGCGGCCAAGCGAAAGATCCGCATGGAAGATGCCATTCGGGTTTCGGACATGGCCAAGCAGATGGGCCTCAAAGCCCAGGAGATCATCAAGACCTTGTTCGGGATGGGGGTGATGACCACCATCAATCAGTCCATTGACATGGATACGGCAACGCTGGTCGCCTCCGAATTCGGCTATGAGGTGGAACAGGTCGGATTCATCGAGGAAGGGTTCACCCACACTCAGGAAGAGGATAAGCCAGAAGACCTCATTTCCCGCTCACCGGTGGTGACCATCATGGGCCACGTGGACCACGGCAAGACCTCCCTGCTGGACGCCATTCGCGAGACCAACGTGACCAAGGGCGAAGCCGGCGGCATCACCCAGCACATCGGGGCCTATCATGTGGAGACCAATCGAGGTGCGGTGACCTTTCTGGATACGCCTGGGCACGAAGCCTTTACCGCAATGCGTGCCCGGGGAGCCCAGGTCACGGACCTGGTTATCCTGGTTGTGGCCGCGGACGATGGGGTGATGGAGCAAACCAAGGAAGCCGTGAATCATGCCAAGGCCGCCGGGGTACCCATCGTTGTCGCCGTGAACAAAATCGATAAAGAAGATGCCAACCCGGATCGGGTGATCCGCGAACTGAGTGAACTGGGCTTGTTGGCCGAGGCCTGGGGGGGAGACACCATCTTTGCCAACGTCTCCGCCAAGCAGCGCATTGGTCTGGACGAACTGTTGGAAATGGTTCTGTTGCAAGCCGAGGTATTGGATCTCAAGGCAAATCCGGGCAAGCGCGCCCGCGGACGGATCGTGGAAGCCAGGCTGGACAAGGGTCGCGGCCCGGTGGCCACGGTGTTGATTCAGGAAGGAACCCTGCACGAAGGCGATGTTTTTGTCTGCGGCCTGTACCAGGGCAAAGTCCGGGCGATGTTCGACGACAAGGGCAAGAAGATCAAGGAAGCCGGCCCGGCATTTCCTGTTGAGGTCCAAGGCTTTGACGGCTTGGCCGAGTCCGGGGATGAGTTCGTGGTCGTGGCCGACGAAAAGATCGCCCGACGAATCGCCTCTTCCCGACAAACCAAGGAGCGCGAGAAAACGCTGGCCAAGGCGACCAAGGTCACCCTGGACAGCTTCCTGGCCTCCAAGGCAGCCGGCGAGGCCAAGGTGCTGAATCTGGTCGTCAAGACCGATGTGCAGGGATCTGCCGAGGCGGTCTCCGAATCTTTGCTCAAACTTTCCACGGACGAAGTCCGGGTGCAGATTGTCCACGCCGGCGCCGGGGCCATTACCGAATCCGACGTCATGCTTGCCGCGGCCTCCACGGCCATCGTGATTGGGTTCAACGTCCGCCCGGTGGCCAAGGTCAAGGAAGTGGCTGAATCCGAGAGTGTGGAAATCCGCTTCTATGACATCATCTACAACCTGGTGAACGACATCCGCGACGCCATGACCGGAATGCTCTCGCCGATTATCCGCGAGTCCTACCTGGGACAGGCCGAAGTCCGTCAGACGTTCAGCGTGCCCAAGATCGGCACGGTGGCGGGATGTGCCGTGATGGACGGCAAACTGTTGCGCAACGCCAAGATTCGCCTGTTGCGCGACGGCGTGGTGATCTACACCGGTAAGCTCAGTTCCCTGAAACGATTCAAGGAAGATGCCAAGGAAGTGCTCAAAGGCTTTGAATGCGGCGTGGGGCTGGCCAACTTCAATGACATCAAGGTTGGCGACGTGATTGAAGCCTTTGAGGAGGTCTCCGAGGCGGCGACGTTGTAGGGAAGGTTCAGCGGTTGGGGCTCTGCTTGTTGAGGGAAGTCCGCGGTGGCATGAGTGGACACCGCACCCCCCTCACGACCTCACCCATTGCTTTCAACCGCTGAACCGTTGCCCCCCTGAACCGTGAACCATGGAGTGAACCCCTGATGATCATCGGCGTCTTACGACTGGAATTCAGGTTGCACGGGAACGACTCCCTCAAGGGCAAGCGCAAGGTCGCCCAGAGTTTAAAACAGAAGTTGCGCAACAAGTTCAATCTTGCCGTGTCCGAAGTAGAGGCCCTGGATGAACATGAGCGGCTGATTTTGGCAGCAGCCACGGTTTCCAACGACGCGGCTCGAGTGGAGAGTCGGTTGCACAAGGCCATGTCGTTGGCCGAAGCAGCGGCTCCAGTGGAATTTGTGCAGGGCAGTACGGAAATATTTCGATCAACGCAGGACCCCGCTGATCTTCGCGCGGACTTGCTGGAAGGAGGCTCATGGTAAGGCGCGGCAGTCCGTCCCGGCGATCGGTTCGTCTTGCGGACATCATCCAGCGGGAACTGGCTCAGTTGCTCCAGGAGGAGATCCAGGATCCCAGGCTGGAATTGGTGACCATCAGCGGCGTGCGACTCAACGCCGACCTGAGCATCGCCAAGGTCTTCTACACCTGTACCGATGACCCGGTTCGGCTGGAGGAAATCGCCCTCGCACTGAACAAGGCCAAAGGATATCTGCGCACGTTGCTGGGCAAACGCCTGAATCTGCGTTCCACCCCGGAGCTCCGGTTTGAGCGGGACATTTTTTTGGAGGACATGGTCTATGACAGCCGCCATGAAAGCTGACACGGCGAACAGCTGGGCCCGGGTATTGCGTTTGCTGCGCGAGGGTGACCATTTTCTCGTGGCCGGGCATAATAATCCGGATGGTGACGCCCTGGGGTCCACCGTTGCTCTCGGCTGGTTGCTGGAATCTTTGGGCAAGAATTACTGCCTGTTCAACGAATCACCCGTACCGGATCGGTTTTCCTGGCTGCGCTCTCCCCGGCCCTTGCAGCAGGTTCTGCCGGACTGGGAGCCGAAGTGGTATGTGCTTCTGGACTGCGGCGACGCAAAGCGCGTGGGCAAGGATTTGGCCGGCCGCCTGCCTTTGGAACGGACGATCAACATCGACCACCACGTCAGTAACCGGGATTTCGGCGTGGTGAACCTGGTGGAACCGGATCGCTCGTCCGTGGGAGAAATGATCGGCTACCTTGCTCAGGAACTGGGCATCCCCCTGGTCGGCCCTCTGGGCGAGGCGGTGTATCTGGCGTTGATCACGGACACGGGATCCTTCAGTTACGAAAACACCGGTCCCAAAGTCCTGGAACTGGCCGCGACCATTATTCGCAACGGGTTGAATCCAGGACGATTCAACGCCTTGTTGCAGAACCAATGGCGCTTGAATCGCCTGAAACTGATGGGTGATGTCCTGCGCGGGGCCAAGATTTACGACGATGGTCGGATCGGGTTGGTTTCCATCCCCGCGGCCTTTCGGGAAGCAAACCAGGCAACCATCGAGGACTGCGACGACATGGTGGACTATATCCGCCGGGTCAAAGGGGTGCGTATCGCCGTCAGCCTGCGTGAGGACGAACCACGAAAGATCAAGTTCAGCCTTCGCTCCTCGGGCAACACGGACGTTGAGGAAATAGCCTCTTCCGTGGGCGGCGGCGGACACAAGAATGCATCCGGTGGCGAACTGCACCATACCTTGCAGGATGCGGAAGTCCTGCTGGTGCGGTTGATTCGCCAGTATCTCGCACTGGCGGACAAGAATCCTTCCTCCATGGGGTGAGGATGGGTACGCTTATGGAGTCCGTCAATCGGCGGGGGGAGACGAACCCGACGCAAAAGCCGATGCAAGCCCACGGTGTGCTGGTTCTGGATAAGCCTTCCGGCCCCTCGTCCACACAGTGCCTGGAGCGGATCAAACGGGCCCTGGGACAGCGCAAGATCGGCCACGCCGGCACCCTGGACCCCCTTGCCCAGGGCGTGTTACTGGTCCTGTTGGGACAGGCCACGAAGATTGCCTCCTACCTGACTGAAGGCCGCAAAGAGTATCAGGGCGTGTTGCGTTTGGGGGTTGAAACCGATACCTACGATGTTTTGGGAAGGATCGTGCGCACGTCGGATTGCGCAGGGCTCGCCACCCAGAAGATACGCAGCGCGATTCTGGAGTGGGAAGGTCTCACGGAGCAGGAGGTACCGCCCTATTCCGCGGCCAAACACCAAGGCAAGCCCCTGTACGCCTTGAGCCGATCCGGTCGTGATGTTCCGGTAAAACGGAAATCAATTCATATTTACCAGGTGGAGGTCCTTGAAATGGATTTTCCCCTGGTGCGCTTCCGGGTGGAATGTTCCGCCGGCACCTATATTCGTTCCCTGGTCCACAGCCTGGGGAAACGCCTGCGTTGCGGGGCCGTGCTGGAAGAGTTGATCCGGGAGCGCAGCCATCCCTTTGCCCTTGACCAAGCCCATGGCCTTCAAGCCGTATTGGATGAGCCGGAGGCCTTTGCGGAGAAAGTGATTGCATTGGGGGAGGCGTTGCCGCATTTCCCACAACACGTTCTTTCTTCGGAACAGGCCCGGATTGTTCGCCATGGCGGGAGATTGCCCTGGAATTTTTCCAGTAGTGTCCCGCACGGTACGGAGCCACCGTTACAGGGCATGCGGGCCCTGTTTCTGGATGAGCGGCGGCAGCCTCTGGCCTTGGTTGAACTGCGCGAAGCGGATGGTGTGTGGCAATGGACCATCCTGCGCGGCTTGTTCTAGCCCCAGGACCTGGAAACGAACATGCGTCGCTTCCAGGGCCCCAATCATTTCCCCGAGGGGAGCAATCAAGGAGGAATCCGCTGTGGTCATGAGTGTCGAAGATAAAGCCAAGGTGATCGAAGAGTACCGGTTAAAGGAGGGCGATACGGGTTCGCCCGAAGTGCAGGTGGCGTTGCTGACCCATCGCATCAACGAGTTGACCGGACATTTCAAGACCCACAAAAAGGACTTTCATTCCAGGACCGGTCTGTTGAAGCTGGTCGGGAAGCGCAGGGGGCTGCTGAACTACCTGAAGAAGAAGGACGTTCAGCGCTACCGCGATCTGATCGAACGACTCAATTTGCGCAAGTAGACTTGTGCATGTCTCTGGAGCCCCGGTGGTCATCGCCTCGCCGGGGCTCCACTCACTTTTTTTGCCGAACAGCTGAAAAACTCTCAATTATTGCGTCGTTGTCCTGCACCCACATGGATTGCAACATCTTGCAAGCTTCAAAGGATTCCATATCTTCGGTGGGTGCCTGATTCAAACTCTCACGTATGAACAACTACGCATCAGCTTTGAACATTTTTTGCTCCTTAGCATTTGCTTTTTTGAACGAACTGCTGTGCAAGGACTTTTTCAACATTTTGCCAAGGGAAGATATTACGAATTATGACTGATCTCATGAATTGCACACGCCTGTCGACGACCCTGAACGACAAGGAATTCATCATCGAAACCGGGCGAATGGCCAATCAGGCCGACGGCGCTGTTTGGGTGCAGTGCGGCGATACCGTCGTGCTGGTCACGGCCGTGGCCCAGGCCTTGGACCGTGACGTCTCCTTCCTGCCTTTGACCGTGAATTATCAGGAAATGTCGTATGCCGCGGGCCAGATTCCCGGCAACTTCTTCCGCAGGGAAATCGGCCGTCCCAGCGATCGGGAAACCCTGGTTTCCCGGGTCATCGATCGGCCGATCCGACCCATGTTTCCGAAAAAATTCCCCATGGAAATCCAGGTTATCGCCACGGTCCTCTCAGCTGACCCGGACAACGATCCGGACGTTCTGGCGCTGACCGGTGCCTCCGCCGCCCTGCACATCTCCAGGATCCCGTTTCTGGGCCCCATTGCCGGGATCAGGGTGGGCTGCATCAATGGTGAATTCGTGCTCAACCCCAGTTTCAAGGAACTGGGCGAAAGCACCTTGAACCTGATCATGGCCGCTACTCGTGACGCGGTGGTCATGGTGGAGGCCGGTGCGACCTTTGTCCCGGAATCCTTGATCGTCAAGGCATTGGAGTGGGGTCAAGAGCAAATCATTCCTCTGTTGGACCTGCAAGACGAGATGCGGGAAACGGTCGGCAAGCCGAAGATTGCTCCCAAGCTGAGCATCGTCGACCCGGACCTGACGACCCTGGTGCGCGACTTGGCCCAGGACAAACTGGAAATCGCCCTGCAGATTCCGGAAAAGGCAGCTCGCAAGGAGGCCCAGAAGACCGTCCATCAGGAAGTGGTTCAGGCCCTTGTGGAGAAGGGTGTGGACATCCAGGCCGTGGGCGCGCAGGTGGATGAGACCATGGAGGTCTTGGAAAAAGAGGTGATGCGCTCCCGGATTCAGCGCGAGCACAAACGCCTGGATGGTCGGGACCTGACTACGGTCCGGCCCATCGACATCCAGATCGGCCTGTTGCCAAGGACCCACGGCTCGGCCCTGTTCACTCGCGGTGAAACCAAGGCCCTGGCCGTGGCCACCATGGGCAGCACCCGGGACGAACAGCGCCTGGACACCCTGGCCGGGGAAAGCACCAAGCGATTCATGCTGCACTACAATTTTCCGCCCTACAGCGTGGGCGAGGCCCGGATGCTGCGTGGCCCCAGTCGTCGCGAAATCGGTCATGGGCAACTGGCGGAACGGGCGCTGACTCCGGTCCTGCCCCAGCCGGAAGACTACCCGTTCACCCTGCGTATTGTCTCCGAGGTGATGGAGAGCAATGGCTCGTCATCCATGGCAACGGTCTGCGGCGCGTCCCTGGCCTTGATGGACGCCGGCGTGCCGGTTACGGAAGCCGTGGCCGGAATTGCCATGGGCTTGATCAAGGAAGGCGAAGACTACCTGGTCCTCACGGACATCCTTGGGGCCGAGGACCATCTCGGGGACATGGATTTCAAGGTTGCCGGCACCGCGGGCGGCATTACCGCTATCCAGATGGATATCAAGATCGCCGGGATTCCCACGGACGTGTTGAGCAGGGCACTGGAACAAGCCCGCGATGCCCGGATGCATATTCTCAAGGAAATGAACAAGGTGCTGGACACCCCCCGGACCGAGCTTTCCCCCTATGCCCCGCAACTCAGCGTGGTGCACATCAATCCGGAAAAGATCCGGGAGGTTATCGGACCCGGTGGAAAGACCGTGAAGGCCATCACCGCGGCCACGGGAGCTTCCGTGGATATCGACGATTCCGGAAAGATATCCATTTTCGCCCCGACCAAGGACGCCTTGGACATGGCCGTGGACATGGTCACGTTCTACAATCAGGTTCCAGAAATCGGCAAGGATTACACCGGGCGAGTAAAGAAAATTATCGAGTTCGGCGCAGTTGTGGAGATTCTTCCCGGCGTGGAAGGCCTGGTGCATGTTTCGCAACTGGACACATCACGGGTGGAGCAGGTTGCCGACGCAGTACAGCTTGGGCAGGAACTGAAAGTGAAAGTGATCGAGGTGGAACCTTCCGGACGGGTGCGCTTGTCCCGCAAGGCCGTGATCATGGAAGAGCGCGGGGAAGTGTTTGACATGGCCTCCGCGGCCCGGCCCACCGGCGGAGCGCGTCGTGACGGTGGGAGAGATCGCGACCGTGGTCGCGGCGATCGCGGTCGCCGGTAAGGATCCTGCTGCAAAGGAGTTTGCTCCGGCTTTGGTTGCCTCCCGCGAAACCGAGCCGGGGCGTGAAAAGGCGCTTTACGCGCCTTTTTTTATGTCAAAAGTTGCCCTTGGGGGAAATTATGGGTAATTGGCCCAAAATTAGGTTGGTGATGCCGAAACGTATCTGCCGACACACAGCCTCAACAGCTTCGCTTGGGAGGAGCTCATGCCCGCGTTGCACCGCATCCTGAACTGCACTTTCGGACACCAGCCATTTTTGATCAGATGGGTGCTCATGGGCATTCTGCTGTCCATCAGCCTGGGCATCCTCATGGGTTCCCTGGGATGCACCCCCGGTTCCCCGTCCAGTCCCTGGGCGCGTCAGCTCGCCTTGGTGTCCAAAGAGGCGGAGCAATGTCCGTTTCCGGTTCGTTTTCGTGATATTGTCACAAACCACGTGGCGCAGGTTTATCCGGGTGATCATGTCCAACGCAACATCGTGGTTCGTCCACCCACCAACCAAGTTGTCACGGTTCAGGGGCAAGAACTCACGGGACATGTTGGCCAGGTGCGGTTTAGCCTGAAGGATGAGCAAGAGCAGGCCTACAAGGCCGTGGAGTACTGCTATTTGCTGCGCGATGGGGAGGTTCTGGCTTTTGAGGATGCCCGGGAGGCTACCTGGTGTCGGCCGTGAGCCGTGTGTTGGGTGCGCACCGCTACGGATCGGGTTTGTGCCGAGGGCGGACAATCAAAACAATGCCCTCTCTGCCGACGACATCGACCTGGGTTCCGGCGGGGATGACCGTGGACGTGTCCTCGCACTTTGCTTTCCACAAAACGCCCCGGATGCGGATGTACCCCTCTGGTTGGAGCGTTTTGCGGACTTCGCCCCACAAACCGTTCAGGGAGTACCACCCGTCACCTTCGCTGACCTGGTAGGCCGGCCAGACGAAAAAAAACATCACCGTGTCTTTGATCAGCCAAAGCAGAAAAAGCGTCCAGACCGTTCTCCCGGAGATCCCCAGGACATAATACCCCGTCCATAAGACCATGCCGATGAGGAGAATCCCGGGGATCTGCAGCATACCGTAACGCAGCAGGGTTTTTCTCGTCCAGGTCGGTTTCTTTATGGTGGTTTCCATGGGTGGGCTTTTCCGTGAGAAGGCGGGTGGGGATGGGATGGTGCTGTTTTGTATAAACAGGCCGGCTCTGGAGATAATATGCCAGGAGGCCGGTGAGCTCAAGCCTGGGTCGCTGGTCCGAACCAGCGGCAAAGGGGAGGAGGTTTAAAATATTCATGACGCATCAACACCGGACGCAATGCAACGACCCGGCTGTTCAGCATTGCCCTCGCGCTTTTGGGCATAGGCACGGACCGCATGGCCGGTATGCGGTTTTCGGCATGACGCAGGCCTTTGTGGGAGTGTTTCTTGTGATGGCGCTTCTGGTCATGCTTGCCGGGTGCGGAACACGACAGCCTCCTCCGCGACCCGCTGTCCCTGGGAGTTTGGCGGAATCGGTTGTGCACAGCGCCGCGGGCATGAAAGGGCAACCGTATGTTCGGGGCGGAGCCTCTCCCCGAAATGGCTTTGATTGTTCCGGCCTTGTGCTCTGGGTCTACGGCAAGCACGGTGTCGACCTGCCACGGACAGCCCGAGAACAGTCCCGCATGGGAAATCCGGTGCCTTTGCATCAACTCCAGGCAGGGGATCTGGTCTTTTTTCGTATTGGAAGACGGGGATCGTACCATGTGGGGATTGCCACGGGACGGGGAACATTCATTCACAGCCCCAAACCCGGCCAGCGCGTGCGCTCGGAAAGCCTTTTGGCAAGCTATTGGCAGCAGCGCCTGGTGGCGGTACGCCGCGTGCTTTGAAGCCGAGACGGGCCTAAATTTCTGGCAGGATCTGGCTGAGTCTGGCAGAATTTGGCCGTGTCCCCGTCCCGCCGCCCTCGCTGCGCAGCGCCAAGCTATCTTCCTGGATCCCGGTCGTCCACGGCCCACTGCATCTGTCGGCAAACCCCCATTACCAGGGAGTATTCCTTCCGGGTCAACCCCAGGCGGTGCCACATCCGCCGCAGACGGGTCATCCCGTAGTCGGGATTGCTCCGGGGGAGAACGTCGATGGATGTCAGCAGATGTTGTAACGCGGTGAAGAGCGCTTCCTGCTCCGTATGGGTCACCAGGTCGGTCCGGACCGGTTTGGGAATCGCGGAGGGCTGGCCACGGGCAGCCAGCAGACATTCGTAGAGGACCAGCAGAACGGCCTGGGCCAGGTTCAGGGAGACGCTGGGTGTGGCCGTGGGTATGGAGATCAGGTGGCTGCAGCGGTCGATTTCGACGTTGGTCAGGCCGCGGTCTTCAGGTCCGAAAAGCAGGGCGACGTCATGGCCTTCCAGCATCTGCCGGGCGATTTGCCGGGCGGCCTGAGCCGGGGAGAGGATGGTCGCTCGCCGGCCGCCCAGACGGGCCGTGGTGCCATACACCTGGGTGAACGAGGCCAGGGCCGAGGGCAGGTCCGCGAAAATCCGGGCCTGATCCAGGAGCGGCTCGGCGTGGACCGTGGCCAACGGCCCGGCCCGCTCCGGGGAATAGTCCCGAGGATCCACCAGCAGTATCCGCTCGCAGCCCATGTTCAGGCAGGCCCGGGCCGTGGAACCCACATTTTCGGCGAACTTGGGGCGAAAGAGGACCACGGCCAAACGCTGCCGAAGCAGGGCGGCCGCGGGGTCGTGTTCGGCAGGCATGAGGTGGGCAGCGGTTAAACGTTGAACCGAAACTCGATGATGTCACCGTCCCGGACCACATACTCCTTGCCTTCCAGGCGCAGCAAACCGCGTTCCTTGGCGGTCTTGAAGGTCTTGCAGGCCAGGAAATCTTCCCAGCCCAGGACCTCGGCCCGGATGAAACCGCGCTGGATGTCCGAATGGATCACGCCCGCGGCTTCCTGGGCCGGCTGACCGGCCCGCAGGGGCCAGGCCCGGACTTCCTTCTCGCCGGCGGTGAGAAACGTAATCAGCCCCAGAAGGTTGTAGATACCCCCCACCACCTGGTCCAGGGCGGACCGTTCCATGCCCAGATCCTGCATGAAGGCCCGGCGCTCCTCATCGTCCTGCAGTTCGGCCAGCTCCCGCTCCAGGCGGGCGGAGACGGCGATGTGCACCATCCCGGGACCGGCTTCGGGGACCGCGACGTCGGCCAGCTTGTCCTCGCCCACGTTCCAGGCCCAGAGCACGGGCTTGGCCGAGAGAAAGCGGAAGCCGCGCAGCTTGGGCTGGGCCAGCAGGGCCTCGCTTTCCCGCAGCGGGCGCTCCAGGTCCAGGTGCTCCTTGGCCTGCAGCAGAGCCGCTTCCTCTTCCGGATCGTGGAGAAGCTTGGTTTTTTTCTTGTCCTGGGCAATGCGCTCCAGACGTTTTTCCACCACGGCCAGATCGGCGATCAAAAAATCCGCCTCCATGGCCTGAAGCTGGTCCAGAGGCTCCGCCGCGCCGGAAAAACCGTCCAGGACCGCCAGCAGGCAGTCGTAGGGCCGGACTTCGTTGAGCACCCGGTCCCCCAGCCCCCCCCCCTTGGCCCCGGCAGCTCCGGGCAGGTCCAGCAGTTCGATTTCCGTGAAGGTGATCTTGGGCGGATTATACAGTTCGGCCAGGGGCGTCAGGCGCGGTTCAGGAACCTTGACCATGGCCCGTCCCGAAGGCGCCGCCGTACCGGCCAACGCGGCGAAGAGTTCGCTCTTGCCCGCCCCGGCAAATCCGATCAATGCAGTTTTCATGAATGACTCCCGAATGGTTGCGATGCAGATGCGGATTAGAGCCATCCGGGAGGATTGTCAAAGATCGTCGAGTTCTCACGGGTAAAGGGCGGAATTATCCCATGGGCACTGTGGAGAGGGTGGGTTGACTTAACGCTTTTCGTTGTATATCCGCAGTACATTCGCTTTATCATTCATCTCCACAAAACAGAAAGGCAAACATGGCAATCAAAACGCAAACTGTAACTGTCCGCATGGCCCCGGCAGTGAAAAGCGGCCTGCAAAAGGCCGCGGACAAGGAACGGCGCAGCCTGGCAAACATGCTCGAAGTGATGATCCGGGACTATTGCGGACGCAACGGCGTGGTGATCCCGGAGCAGGGCAGTCTGTTCGGGGATGAGCGGATGGAGCGGAAGGGCTGAGAGACTGATGAATGCGATTGATACGTATTATAATAATCGCGAAAAATTCATCCCCGGCGAGCATCGGACATGAACCGCGCCCAGCGCATCTACGCCCTGCACGGTCTTCTCAGCACCCACGCCCAGGGCCTCCCCCGAAGGCGCATCCAGGACGAACTGGAATGTTCCCAGTCCACGGTCAAACGGATCATTGCCGAAATGCGCGACCTGCTGGGCGCGCCCATTGTCTTTGAACGCGACGGCGGAGGGTATCGGTACGATCCCGCGGCCGGGGCCTTTGAGCTGCCGGGATTCTGGTTCAACGAATCCGAGCTCCATGCCGTGCTGGCGGCCATCCAGTTCCTGGAATCCACCCAGCCCGGCCTGCTCCAGCAGCCCCTGCGGAATCTCCTGCAGCGCCTGCGTCTGGCAGTGAAGGACATGGGGGTCGATATGGACGATCTGAACCGCCGCGTCCTGCTGCACCCCCTGCGCCCCCGTCCGGTCCGTCCGTCTGTTTTTGAGGCCATTGCCGCGGGTCTGCTGGGGTCCCGCAAAATCCGACTCCACTACCACGGACCGGACAAGCAGGTCCCGGGCCCCCGGACCATCCACCCCTTCCGCCTGCTCCGCTACCGGGACGCCTGGTACCTGCTGGCCCATTGCGACCGGGCCGACGACCGCCGCACCTTCGCCCTGGACCGGATCGTCGAGGCCCAGGCCCTGCCCGAACAGGCCATCCGTCCGGACAACGCGGCCCTGGACGCCCTCTTGCGCGACTCCTTCGGCATCTTTCTGCGCAATCCCAGCCATGTCGCGGTGCTGCGCTTCACCGGCCAGGCGGCCCGCTGGGTGGAAAGCGAGATCTGGCACCCGGACCAGACCGGAACATGGCGCGACAATGCCTACGAACTGCGCGTCCCCTACGGCGACCACCGCGAAATGGTCATGGAAATCCTCAAATACGGCCCGGACGTGGACGTGCTGGAGCCGGAAGAGCTCCGCCTGGCCGTGCGGGAACGAATCCTGGCCGCGGCGAAAAAATATTTTTGACAGGGTCAGGTTTTGAGCCACTGGTCATGGTAGGAACGTCACCTGGCTGACTGCCAGGCTCGAAACATCGAAAACGGAGGTCCCCCATGCCCCTGACCAGACGTCTGTTCCTGCGCTCCCTCTGGACCCTGCCCCTGCTGACCCTGCCCGAATCAGCCCCGGCCGCCCTGTCGGCCGCGCACCAAACCTGCCTCCTGAACCGTTTCGCCGTAGCCGGCCTCCAGTACCACGAAGCCCCGGCCCTGCTCCACCACCTCGCCCCCGGCCAGCCCCTGACCCTGGCCGCGGAACCGGACAACCCGTTCGACCATTTTGCCGTGCGCATCGATCTTCACGGCCGCAAGCTGGGCTACGTGCCGAGAAGCGACAACCGCCATATCAGCCGTCTGCTGCGTCAGGACGTCCGCCTCTGGTGCCGGGTGCGGAAGATGGATGAAGATAAGTGGCCCTGGAGGGCGGTGGTGGTGGAGGTGGGATTGGGGGAGGTTCCTCCTCCGGCAGAACACTTCAGATTGGTTGAGACGGCTTGATTCATGTGGAACAACTAGGCAACAGGAGCATGTTGCCTCAGGCAGGCAAGGTAAATCACATAATCCACAACGTGATGATCTTGGAAAAAGGCCGAGTGTCGACACTTCAACGAGTTCCATTGCCTGAAGGCGATACACCGTTACTAAACCAGAGGGAGGGGACATGGACCGGTATGAGCATTTTTTTCAAACCATGACCGGAGGCATGCAGCCGCACGGCTGGCAGACGGGATTGGCCGGGCAATCGCTCTGCGCCAACCTGATGCTCCGGATTGTTACGGGATTCGGCAAGACGTTCGGAGCGCTGGGGGCTTGGACGTGGCACAGGGTCGTGCAAAACGACGATGCCTGGCCGCGGCGTCTGGTTTGGTGCCTGCCAATGCGCGTTCTGGTGGAGCAGACGGAACAAGAAGTCCGTGCTGCTCTGACCAGACTGAACCTCCTCTGGGAAGGAGGAGACCATGCCGGGAAAGTGGGCGTTCATCTGCTCATGGGTGGAGCGGACAGCGGGCAGTGGCATCTGTATCCGGAGCACTGCGCTGTTCTTATCGGAACCCAGGACATGCTCCTGTCCCGCGCCTTGAACCGAGGCTACGCATGCTCCCGAGCCAGATGGCCCGTGGAGTTCGGTCTGTTGCATCAGGACGCACTCTGGGTGCTGGACGAAGTGCAACTCATGGACGTGGGCTTGGCAACCTCGGCCCAGATTCAGGCCTTTCGGGACGACGACGCCATGTTGAACCGTTCGCTGCGTCCCTGTCGCACCTGGTGGATGAGCGCGACATTGCAACCGGAGTGGCTGGCCAAAAGCCCGGATACGGCCCAACTGACGAAAAACCTGCCCCGTTTGTCCATCGAGCCGGAAATGCGCGTCGGTCGCTTGTGGGACGATGTTCGCAAGCCTTGCAGCAGGGAGGTGGCCGGCAACTCCAAGGATATCGCCGGCCTCACGGCCAGGGAGCATTTGGCTATGGATCGAAGTCAAAGCGGGCCGACACTGGTCGTGGTGAACACGGTCAAGACCGCGGTGGAAGTCTTCAAGGAGTTGAAAAAGGTGAAAGACCTTTCATCCACGGATATCCGGCTGGTTCACAGCCGCTTCCGTCCGCGGGAACGTACGATGTGGCGGGATGCGTTTCTGAACAAGAACGCCTGCGCCGCCGGGACGAACAGAATCATCGTGGCCACCCAGGTTGTGGAAGCCGGGGTTGATTTGTCGGCCAGCTTGCTGATCACCGAGTTGGCCATCTGGGCCAGCCTGGTCCAGCGTTTCGGACGGGCGGCCCGCTGGGGCGGTGTTGCCCGGATCATTATCGTTGATCTGGCAGCCGCCCTCGGCCGACAGGCCAGGGAAAAAGCCACCAGGTCAGGAAAAAAAGACGTAGATCTGGACGCAAAGGCCGAGGATGCGGAGACCAGGGCCGCATTGCCGTATGCCCTGGAGGAAATCCGGGCCGCCCGCGAGGCTCTGGATCGCCTGAACGACGTTTCTCCACAATCGCTTGAAGCATTCGAGGAAACTCATCCTGAATTGTTGCCCCGGCTCTACCCCTACGAGCCGAAACACCTGCTGCTCCGACACGAGATGGACGAGTTGTTCGATACCAGTCCGGACCTGTCCGGAGCGGACATCGACATCAGCCGCTTCATTCGCTCCGGTGATGAACGCGATGTGCAGATTTTCTGGGAAAACATCGCCCCGAACGAGGAACCCGCCGATGACTCCCGGCCAACTCGTGAAGCCCTGTGCTCGGTCCCTTTTCTCGCTGCCAGGGAATGGCTGTGCGGCAAAGGGCAGAGGTTGCAGGACGGTAAACGCGCCTGGGTTTGGGATTGGGTCGAGGGTGCGTGGCGCAAGGCGGAGAGTCGGGATTTCTATCCAGGACAAACCGTGCTCGTTGCCGCGGATTCCGGTGGGTACAACCCGACCCTGGGATGGGACGGAGATTCGAAGCAGCCCGTGGAACCGGTCCCGGAACAGCCACCCGCTGTGGACCGGGCCATGGATTTGGCCGACGCGGCCCAGGACAGCGAGGCTTTGAGCCGTGCCGCTTGGCAAACCATTGCCTTCCATTGCGGCGAAACGGCCAGGATTCTGGACAAAATGACCAAGTTGCTCTCCTCCGACCTGGTAAAGCCCGTCAGCCTCGCGGGGCGTTCCCACGACGGGGGGAAAGCCCTGTCCGGGTTCCAAGGGCGAATCATGAAAGAGGACGAGCATTCCAACCGCCAAGACTTGGCCAAGGCCCCGGACCATGCCTGGGCAAAAGACACGCGGTCACGTGGGTTGCGTCATGAATTGGCCAGCGTGTTGGCCCTGCTGGCGGTTCTCCAACGCCACGCACCGGATCACCTGGCACTGCTTGGGCCGTGGCGTGATCTGCTGCAAGCCGCCGGAATGCCCCCAGCCGATCCCATTCCTCCGGAGAATCCGCCGACGGCCATTGAGCGGGAAATTCTCGACCTGTCCGCTGACCAGTTCAACCTGTTCCTGTATCTGGTCTGCGCCCATCACGGCAAAGTCCGGATGGCCTGGCACGCCACCCGCTTTGACCAGGAGCGGGCCGGAGACGGATTGCGCATCCAGGGTGTTCGGGATGGTGAAACATTACCGGATGTTCCCTTGCTGACGAAGACCGGCGAAATATCCCTGCTGCCGGGTTGCGTCATGGACCTGACTCCGGCCTCGGCCGGTCTCAATCCCCGGACCGGTCAAGGCTGGACCGAGCGGGTGCTGAGTCTCCTCAACCGGTTTGGTCCCTTCACCCTGGCCTGGCTGGAGGCGATCATCCGCTCCGCTGATCAACGGGCGTCCATGGCTTCCGGCGTTGACCCACTGCTGCACAAGGAAGGCTGATGATGCATATTCACGACCTGAAGGGCTGCGCCCCGACTCCCCTGGCTCACTACCTGAAAGCCCTGGGCATCCTGCGTCTGGTCGCCGAGCAGGCCGACCCCGAAGCCCGAGGCTGGTGGCATGGAGACCTGTTTCGGCTGGCCACCAAGCTGGACGCCCGGGAACTGGAAACGTTCTTTCTGGAGCGCTACGAGCCTACGCCCATT
>REDL01000023.1 GCA_007693505.1 Desulfovibrionales bacterium
CCCGCTCCCCGCCTGCATGAGGTCAGGTTTCGCGGGTATGACTGATTCGGAGAGGGCAGAGTAAAACAAGTTTTTTTTAGCAGTGACTTCCTTTCCCAAAAAATGCTCGTTACCGGATTGAAAACTGCAATTCTCAGCATCCGGAAACCAAAGTGTTTCCGGATGGGAACCAGCGACATCTGTTACGAATATCAGGAGGACTTATGAGACAGAGATTGAGGAAGCGTCATGGAAAGTTCGGATGGCGGCACGGACTGTTCTGGGTCGGTACGGCGGTTCTGCTGCTGTTGTTTGCGGCGCCCCAGCTCTTGGCCGAGGAGATGGAAGGAGAAACCGACCCAGGAAATCCGCGAATAGAGGAATTAGGGGAAGCCGCCGCACCCGGACATCCCCAAGCCGAGGAATTGCGGATTTCAGGAGCCACCACCTTGCAGCCCTTGGTGGAACGGTTGGCAGAGGTACATGCGTCCCGTTCCGGGGTTCGGATTCAGGTCGAAGGGGGCGGATCAGGCAAGGGAATCGCTCATGTTCTGGAAGGGGTTTCGGATCTGGGCATGGTTTCCCGCGATCTGCGTTCCGAGGAAAAGGCCAAGCTTCAGCATAAGCTGGTGGGCCTGGACGCCGTCTGCTTCATTCTGAACCCTTCGGTGGGTATCGAGTCCTTGAGCCGGAGCCAGGTCCAGGATCTCTATAGCGGCCGGGTGAAGAATTGGGCGCAGCTTGGGGGCCCCGATCTGCCCGTGGTCCTCGTAAGCAAGGAACTGGGGCGGGCCACCCTGGACTTGTTCGAAGGCTATGCCCTGATGCATCACCCTGGGCGCAAGGAGCCGGGCTCCGCGGGTTACGTCAGCCGCGAATCATTGGAGATCGGCTCCAACCTCGAAGCCATGACCTTGGTTGCCGGAATCCCCGGCGCCGTGGGCTACGTCTCCTATGGCAGCGCCATGGCCACCAAGGCCAGAGGCCTGGCCATCATCGTCGTTGCCAGTGACGGCGTAGCGCCCAGCCACCAGGCTATCCTGGACGGCTCCTTTCCCATCCGTCGGGGACTGAACCTGGTCTACGCCCACGCCGCACCCGCCATCCTCGACTTCCTTGCCGCCTTCGACACTCCGGAAGGTTCCCGGCTTGTGGAAGCGGACGGTTTCATTCCAGCTCACTAGCTCTCAGGGGGGGCTCAGACACCATGCCAGCCATTTCCATTCGCACCAAGATCACCTTGCCCATTCTGGGCATGGTCCTTTTCGCTCTCTCGGCATTTGCCGTCATTTACTATTCCGTAACCATCTCCCTGAACAACTCCGTGGAGCAGCGCCAGCATGTCTCCAGACTGGGAGAACTGGTCAACGGCATCAACAGCGACATCCGCGGGGGCATTTTGTCCCAGGACGAGCAGGACATGATCCAGGCCTCCGCGTCGTCCATGGAGGTCTATTCCGTTCTTGAAGCGATTCGGGCGGATTACCCGGATGAGGCAGCGACCTTTCGGGCCGACTACACGCGCTACTTCGCCAAACTTGTCTCCACCAGTTCCCTGTTTTTGGAAAACCGCCTGGATTTGGGACGCGCCCGTCTCGCGGAGATGGTTTCGGACTTGAATGCCATGTCCCGCGACCTGGAGAATCTGCAGGAACTGATGCGCAACCGGCACGCCACACAGGTCCGGAACGTGGTGGGCATTATGATCATATCCACCCTGGGCTTTCTGGCGCTGGGCATCGTCGTCGTCTTCATCCTTCTGCCCAAGGCGCTTCTTTCACCCATTAACAAGATCGTACGCGCCATGGAAAGTATTTCCCAGGGAAACCTGAATACCGAACTGCACCTCAAGTCCGGGGATGAACTGGGATTCATGGCCAAGACCCTCAACGGCATGGCCGCCAAGCTGCGCGAATCCATGGACGACATCACGTGCAAGGGGCGAGAAGCCGCCGAAGAGGCGGAGAAAGCTCGTCAAGCCACGGTTCAGGCCGAAGAGACCGAAGCTCTGGCCTTGCAGAAGACCGAGTACATGCTGCGCATCGCACGGGACCTGGCCGATTCCTCGGAGCAACTGACCAGAACGGCACTGGAACTCAGGGACCAGGTGGAGCAGGCCAGCAGTGGCGCGGATTTACAGCGGGAACGGGTGGCTGAAACCAATATTTCCATGGATGAAATGACTGTCGCCGTCCTGGAGGTGGCACGCAACGCATCCCTGGCCGCCGAAGGCTCGTCCGAGGTCGGAGTCAAGGCCAAGGAGGGCGAGGCCGTGGTGCACGCAGCCGTGGACTCCATCAATTCCGTGCAGGACAAGACCCTGGCCCTGAAGGAGAGCATGGCGGCCCTGGGGCGTCAAGCCGAGTCCATTGACCGGATTCTCAACGTCATCTCGGATATCGCCGACCAGACCAACCTTCTCGCGCTCAATGCGGCCATCGAAGCAGCCAGGGCCGGAGACGCCGGACGCGGATTCGCCGTGGTGGCCGACGAAGTGCGCAAACTGGCGGAAAAAACCATGGCCGCCACCAAGGAAGTCGGGGATGCCATCAGCGGCATTCAGACTATCGCCAGGACAAACGTCGACAGCGTGGACGACGCGGTGAACAGCATCGGCCAGACTACCCGCCTGGCCAACGAGTCCGGCACGGCGCTGAGAAGGATCGTGGAACTCGTGGATGCCAGTGCGGTCCAGGTCAGCTCCATCGCCTCGGCTTCGGAGGAGCAGTCCGCCACCAGCGAAGAGATCAAGCGCGTCGTGGAGGACATCAATCGCATTTCGTCCGAAACAGCGGACATCATGTCCCGCTCGGCCCAGGCGGTCCGCGACCTGTCCCAGCAGGCCACCGTACTGCAGCAACTGGTGAACGACCTGCAAGGACACTGATGCATAAAGCCGCCGACTCGCCTTCCCAGCGAGCGGCGGCTCCTGGAGCCGGCCAAATTTCCCGGATCTTTTGACCGGTTACGAGTAATCCACGGGCTACTCGAGGACACTCGATGGAAAGCGGCCAGCCTGGATAGCGGTTACGCGCCCATCTTTACGGGTATGATTGATACGGAGGCGGCATGGAAAAACACGTCATTCCCGCGAAGGCGGGAATCCAGCCTCGGAAATGGGTTCAACTCAGGGCGTGCTGAGTAGTAGTTACTCATTTATTTCTGAAGATGGAGAGAAAAGGAGTCGTGCATGAGCAAAAGAATGATGTGGATTGTATTCTCAATTTGCATTGTGGTCATCGGTAGCGTCATTTCTTCGATACACAGCTATCATCGCGACAAGAATAATGCCATATCGCATATTGATCAGCAATTGCGCTCCACTGCCCTGGTGGCATCCGAATTTGTGGGCAGGGAATATCACGACAGTTTGTTATCCCAAGGCATCGACAGTCAGAAGTTTGATGCAACCCTCCACGCCCTCTCCAGAATAGCCGAGGCTGCCGGTGTTGAATATGTCTACACGGTAGTAAAAACCGCAGGAGAGGTGATTTTCACCAGCAGCAGCGCAACGCCGGAAGAAATCCGAACCAATGATCTACCCGAGTATCTGGAACCATACGATGATGCCAGCGAGGCCCTGTTCCAATCTTTTTTGGACGGAAAAGTCGTCTTTGAAGAGTATACCGACCAATGGGGCACTTTCAGATCCTTCTTTCTGCCGATGACTGCAACGGATGGAACGGTATTTGTCATCGGCGTGGACATCCCGGTTGAGCATTTGCAACAACTGGCCCGGACAAGCCTTCTGGGGTCTTTTCTGACCAGTTTGTGGATCATTCTTTCCCTGTGCCCTTTTATTTTGATTACCCTTAAATTTGCCGTTCGGGACAAAAAAAATCTGGAACAACGGATTGCTGACGCGACCTCCGAGATTCTGCTGTTGAATTCAAGCCTGGAAGAGAAAGTCGCCTTGTCCGAGCAGGAAGCTCAAAAGGCAAGGGAAGCGGAGGCCGCGGCCTGCAGCGCGCGGGAGCAGGCTGAAATGGCCAAACGAGAAGGCATGCTGGATGCCGGCTTGAAGATAGAAAACGTCGTTTCGCTGCTGCATGCGATTTCCACCGAATTGACCGCCAATGTCGAACAATCCCGTTCCGGCGCGGAAGAGCAGAAGAACCGGACCGGGGAAACATCTGTCGCCATGGAGCAAGTCGTTGCCTCTGTTCTTGAAGTCGCAAAAAACGCGTCGATGGCCGCGGAAGGGGCGGAAAAGGCTCGCTCCAAGGCTCAGGAGGGCTCGCGCATCGTCACCGAATCCGTCAGCTCCATCAATGAGGTTGCCCAGCAGACTCGATCCATGAAGGACAACCTGACCAGGCTGGGGCAACAAGCTGAAGAGATTGGTAAAATCATGAACGTCATCGAAGACATTGCCGACCAGACCAATCTGCTGGCCTTGAATGCGGCCATCGAGGCGGCGCGGGCCGGGGACGCCGGGCGAGGGTTCGCCGTGGTGGCCGACGAAGTACGAAAATTGGCGGAGAAAACCATGAACGCGACCAAGGAGGTCGGGGCCTCCATTGCGTCCATCCAGGAGGGAACCCGAGCCAACATCAAGGGCATGGAGCAAGCCGCCAGGTCCGTCGCCGAGGCAACGACGCTGGCCGCCAGATCCGGCACGGTGCTGGAAGAGATAGTAGGCTTGGTTGTAGAAGCCGCAGATCAGGTCCGGTCCATTGCCACAGCCACGGAACAGCAGTCCGCCGCCAGCGAGGAAGTCAGTCGGAGCGTCGAGACGGTCGCCAAAATTTCCGGGCATACGAGCGAACTGATGAACCAGTCCGGCCGCACCATCGCGAACCTTGCCGACCAGGCGTTGAATTTGCAAAAACTTGTCGCGGAACTCAAAACGTCATGAGTTGCCGGTATCGCTCGTTGTCCACGTTTCCGAGAACTGCGTCGGATCAGCCCATGACCTTCAGGGCTATATCGCCTGACAGCCCAATTGGAGGGATTTGACGGACAGCGTCGGCCTGGATATGCCTTGGAATGTGCTGCCCTTTTCGGTCACGATCCGTCTCCGGTAGCGTGGCGGCGACACGAACCAAGGAGCCATGATGGAAAAATTTTTCAATACCTCCGGGCCGATCAAGCCTGAACACCACTACAATATCCCTCCCCTGCACCGGTTGGACTGGGACGAAATCGCGCACCTCATTCGCTCGGAACGCTATTTCGTCCTCCATGCCCCGCGCCAGACCGGCAAGACAAGCACGTTGCTGGCCATCATGGCCGAGCTGAACCGGGAAGGCCGGTTTGCCTGTGCTTACGCCAATATCGAAGGCGCCCAGGCGGCCCGGGGGGATGAAAGTAAAGGCATCCCGGCTGTTTGCAGTGTCATTGCCCGATCCGTGCATAACCATCTGGACGATGATCGGATCAAACATTGGCTTGATGACGAGGGCAAAAACAATGTGCCCCATGACCAGCTTACGGCACTTCTGGAGCACTGGTCCAAGATATCGACGCGGCCGGTGGTGCTGTTGCTGGACGAAGTGGACGCCCTGGTGGGTGACACGCTGATCTCCCTGTTGCGCCAGATCCGGGCCGGTTACAACCAGCGGCCTTCGGCCTTTCCCCAGAGCATCATTCTCTGCGGAGTGCGGGACGTGCGCGATTACC
>REDL01000086.1 GCA_007693505.1 Desulfovibrionales bacterium
CGGCCTGCCCCTGTATCGTCAGGAAAACATATTCGCCAGAATCGGCGTGGAAATTGCCAGAGCAACCATGTCCGGATGGATGATCACTGCCGCCAACGCCTGCAAGGTGCTTGTGGACATGATGATCGAAGAGATCCGCGGCGGCGACATCCTCAACCTGGACGAAACCACCGTGCAGGTGTTGAGCGAACCCGGAAGGAAAAATACCGCCAAGTCCTTCATGTGGGTGGCCAGAGGCGGGCCGCCGGAAAGCCCGATCGTCATCTTTCACTACGATCCGAGTCGAAGCGGAAGCATCGCCGAGTATATCCTGGGCGACTTCAAAGGCTATCTGCAGACCGACGGCTACGCCGGATACAATACCTTGGGCTCCAGACCGGACATCACGCATGTCGGCTGCATGTTCCACGTGCGCAGCAAGTTCATGGACGTGATCAAGTCCGGAGCCAAAAACAAGAATGGGACCGCGGTCACGATCATCAATCTGATCGGCAAAGCCTACGAGATCGAAAAGCAGGCCAGAAACGCCAAGCTGGACCCGGATCAGATCAAGGCCTTGCGTCAGGAACGAACCCGACCGATCATGGACAAAATCAAGGCCATCCTGGATGAACGGATCAAAATAACTCCGCCCAAATGCCTGCTGGGGAAGGCCCTCGCTTATGCTCTCGGTCAATGGGACCGCGTCATGGTCTTTCTCGAAGATGGACGCCTGAGGCCTGACAACAACCTTGTCGAAAACGCCATCCGCCCCTTTGCCGTGGGGAGACGGAACTGGCTCTTCGCCGGATCTCAGGCAGGTGCGCATGCCAGCGCTACCATCTATTCCCTCATCGAAACCGCAAAAGCCAATGGACTCAATCCCTACCTCTACCTCCTGCACGTCTTCACCACCCTGCCCAAAGCCAAAACCCTTACAGAAATCAGACAACTGCTCCCACAAAACCTCACACCTCAAAAACTTGAGAAACTGACCGCCGGAAAGCCTGACTCCTCTTCATAATCCGCAGGACTTGGAAGGAAAAGATGTAGGCGTTTTGACGCTTACCTTTCCAACATGCTTTTTTCCCATGTTCGCGTGAGAAATGAGTTTTGACCGGCCACGCTCTACTGTCAGCCAGAATGGGCGTGAAATGACCGGAGGCTCGCTCCCATGCGGAGCGCGATAATGATGAATGGTCAGCTTCAGGCAGGTCCGAAGTGGAATCTGGCCAACTCTCACCACGATACAAACATGAAAAAAAGTGTGCGTTATCTCGTAACCTCTGTTTTGCTTGAGATATTGCGCATAAATAATTCGAGGTGCTATGACTACAGCTCAGTTCCCGACAGGGCGGGAAATTTCGTTGTGAAAAAAGTATAGAGGGGGGGGGAAGTCATGAATGAGGTCTTAGGTTCGAGTAATACTGGCAGGGTCATGGTCTGTTACACACGGCAGCAGGTGTTGTCCTTTCTTAAGGATAAAATGCCACATGTTGACTGGCATTTGATCGAAACTGAATTGCCGCCGATCATTTGGAGGAGCCGCTGGGAAAAACTCGCGGCTCAATATGGTCTGCCCTACTCGCGAAGGTACATGCAAAACCTGGACAGCCAGGGCTGTGGACCATCAGCGTATTGAGAGCGTGGTCTCCTCAGTCATGGCCATGGGATACCCGCTTTGCGGGGATCAGCCAGCGCACCCGTATACGACTTCGTCGATCCGGGGGCTGGCAAGGGGCGTCGCCCCCTTGACCCCCAAACATGAAGACAATGCCCGCGCGCAAAGTCGATGACCCCCTCGTCGTGACGCCGGTCCGCCTGCCACAGTCCGTGGTTACGCAGCTCCGCGCCGAGGCCGAGGCCAAAGGTGCCAGCATGTCGGATGTGCTCAGGAGCCGACTGGCACACGAGGCGGTCAAGCCGCTGGGACGGCCCACGCCGCGAAAAAGGGCGGTGGCCGCGGCAGCGCCCAAGGTTGATCCTGTATTGCTGCGAGAGTTGGCCAAGATTGGCAACAATCTGAATCAAATCGGGCGATGGTGCAACACCTACAAGAGCGAAGCGGATACAGTTCAGGTACTGAGGGCACTGGTTGCTATTGAAAGGCGTTTTGCGGAATGCTTATCAAATTTTTAAAGCACGGCGCGGGCAGTGGGAAGAAAGCCGCGAAGTATTTGCTGCAGAAGCAAGACCACAACGGCCTGGAGCGAACCGAGGTCCGGGTGATGCGCGGCGACCCACATGCCGTGGCAGCGGTGGCGGATTCCCTACATTTTTTTTCACCGTTACAGTAGTGCGGTGATTGCCTGGGCACCTGATGATGCTCCAAGTGAGGAGCAAATCCAGGCAGTTCTGGACGATTTTGAAAAACTGGCATGGCCTGGAATGGAGCCGGAGCGGTATGTTTGGAGCGCTATCCTGCACCGGGAGAAAAATGGCGGGGTGCATGTACATATTTTCAGCGCCCGCGTTGATTTGGCCACTGGCAAATCGCACAATATCGCGCCGCCGGGTTGGCAAAAGGATTACGAAGCTCTGCGAGATTTCTGGAATCATTCCAAGGGGTGGGCTCGTCCTGACGATCCCTTGCGAGCCAGAATCCTTCAGCCAGGGTACAAGGCGTACCTGGACGCCGCTAGGCTGCGCCAAGGGCTCGCGGTTGAGCCGGACACGCGCCAGTTGATCACCGACTATTTGGTTCAACGTATTGAAAGCGGAAGCGTGCGGGACCGAGACGGGATCGTCGCGGCCCTCCATGAGGCAGGGCTGGAAACCCCTCGGCGCGGCAAAGACCACATCACCGTGCTGGACCGTGAGTCCGAGGTCCGGTGCAGGTTAAAAGGAGCGATTTATGAGCAGTCATGGACAGTTGGGCGAGCGCTTGAAGTCGCGGATCGAAAACGAGCAAAACCAGATCGTCGAATTGATGCGCAAGCAGCACGTCGGGCTCGCAAAAAGCTTGAGGAAGCAGTCGTACGGCGTGCTGCGTATAATGCAAAACGATATCCGGTTGTTGAAAAGGCTCGTCCTGATCAGATGGTTGCAAGCCCTGGGCATCGGCCTGGGGATCTTTTTGGGCATCTCGATCGGGAGCTGGGGACTGACGCAATTCTTGGCGCACCGGATCACGTCGCAACTGGAACAGATCCAGGACATGGAGCGCAACCTGGAACTGCTGCGTCAACAGGGCGGGGACATCCGGTTCAACCTGTGCGGCGACCGGATTTGCGCCCGTCTCGACGAGTCGGCCCCGGTCTACACGGAAGGGTACCGGATTCTTCGCTGAAAGGGGAGCGGAAGCCCGGCCCTACGGCATCATCTCAAGACCAAGCCAAGAAGACGCATCCAGCGGCTTTTCCATCAACCATCACCGATCAAGCATCAACGGACCTGGGGCAAACCATTCTGCTGCTCCAGGCCTGGGAGGAGATGAACCATGACCGAATTGGAGCAGAAATTAGTCGATGCCGTGCGCAGGTTGAACGATGGGTTGACGTCACGCTTGAACGCGCAAAACGAGCGGATCGAATCCTTGAGCAGATTGTTCAGCAAAGAGAACGAACGATTCGCCGAGCTGGAGCGCAAGGTCGAATCGCTTTTGCAATTGCTGAAGTAATGACCCTGATTGAGGAAACGAAATCCATAGTTCAGCGCCAGTTGCAGGCCATGGCCTGCGACCTCTACGATGTGGCCCGCCTTGATCGAAACGATCGCCTGCAAATCAACACATGGTCAAGCGAAAACATCCTCAACGCCGTTGGCCGACTCCTGGTTGAAAATGCACGGGGCTCGGACATCTGGATTCGACCGGAGCCACAGGAACATTCCTCCTTGATCCTCATGGAGACAACCCGCAACACCTTTGACCGGTTGCTGCAAGACGGTTTTGCTCCAGCCCTTGTTGTTCAGCCACTAGCAGATTTATATCAGGCCTGGATCAAAACCGGTCTTGCAGCAACAACTCCGCGCCACCACAATGCGATAACCCGGCTTATCCGCACCCGCTATCCACGCCAAGCCCCGTTCGCCTCCAACCCTTTTAGTCGACTGACAGGTTTCAAAAACTGGAGAATCAAGGACCAGAGGCCCGGCGACACCTCGCCGCTTTGCGTGCTGGCCCCAGGCACTGACCAGCTTGCCATGGAAGCAGAGTGGCTGAAACAAATGGCCCTGGAACAGCTGCTGCGAGAAAAACAGGATTATAGCCGAAACCGGTCTGGGGTAACAAATGAAGATTCCACTGCCCCGAACCAAATCTCGAACCAAAGCTCCAATGGGCACGGCGTTGAAAAACAACGGGAAACGGAGTATGGTCTCAATCCTGCTCTAGAGCCTTTTTCCGAATCCGACATCTGGGACGCGCAGCCAATAGTCCTCATCGATGCGGACCCCACAGAGAGGGAGCAAGAAGAGGAGCAGGAGCAGGAGCAAGCGACAGGGGCTAACGACCAGAAGCTGAAAGCCAGACAAAAGCCACGTCCATGGCTTTAGCCTTCCGTATCATGCATGGTCAGCCTTTCCTTACAGACAAACAGTCCTTGGACGTTGCCTGCCTACACTTCCCCCCAGTTGCGTATCTTTGCTCATTATCGTGGAAGATGGTCACCCTCACGATAAAAAAAGGGAAGCCCGTTGGCTTCCCTGTAAAAAACGTTAAAATCATTCCAGTTATATATTTACAAGATTTTGTTAATCTTGTGGATCGAATGCTCGCACTATACTCTATTATATTGACTATGGCAGTGGATCAACACATCAGTGTCTTGCTTAACTTAAATAAAGAGCGTAGAGACTATGCTGATTTTCAGATGAAGCTTCACGATCTTTACAACGCATAGTCATCTTCTTTACCTTCAAAGGCTAATGCTAAACCGCGCCAAGTTTAACCGCTTGGCGCGGTTTATTATTAAGAATTTTGGTCGCAACTCTAACAATATGTATGGATTCCATCATGGTATTTCCTCCTTGCAGGTAGCTATTTGGTAACCCGCGAGCAAACTTCCCTCGACTATCCGTTCCTTTGACCACGCAGATGAAAGCCTGACATAGGCAGGAGTACAGACCTCGATATCCATATCGTATTTCTCGATCACCCCAAGCTGCCCCGTCAGAGTCGAACCGGTGAAGACTGACAGGATGATCTTGGGGAACGTGGCCAGTTGCCGACACTTCTCGTACAGTTCCCGGCGCTGGGTGTCATCGAAGCTGTCGTAGAGTTCAAGCCGATGCGATGTGGCCACCCTGGAAAAGGATCGGGCCAGCTGGACCAGTTCCTGATTTTTAATCACATGCAGGGCGATCATCAGAAAGGCGTCTTCGAGCATGGATTCCACGGTGGGAACCCAGACCACCCGCTTTTCCCGGTTGGTGGTTTGAAAAATGTTCTCTTCCACCAGCAGCCAGGCCGGTCTGCTGTTTTCCGAGAGAAACAGGTAGCGCTTGGGATCAATCCCGTCATGATTGGGATGCCCCGCGCCGATCAGCATCTGTGCCGTCATCGTGCCCATTGGTTTCTTCCTCCTTTAATATCTTCTGGCCCAGGTACT
>REDL01000059.1 GCA_007693505.1 Desulfovibrionales bacterium
ACTCAATAGCGCTGACAGGCCCGATGTGCCGGAGTATGTTGTGCCGTATCCGCCTGATGGCCCTCTCGGTCGCGTTGGACCGGGCACGGTTGGGCCGATTGCTCGACTTGTCATGCTGATGGAACAGGGCGTTGATCTCGCTGACTGACATGTCCGACACATCCTTGTCGAAAAAATGCATAGCAAAACCTCCATCATGGGGCAAAAAGCCAGATTTTTTTCATGAATTTCAAGTTGATACATTTCCATCTCGATGCCTGCGGCCAAGCTGGTCGGAAAATGCCTCCCTCTCGGTGTGGGGCTTGTTTGTTCGCGGGAACGCGGAAATCGCGATGATCATGCATGCAAGAAAGACGAGGCCCATGCCAATGAGATTGTGGACAAACATAAATTCTCTCCAGGGGATTACCCATATGGGCACTACGAAAATGGCCATTTTTTCGATCAAAATTCAATTACCCGCATCCTTATATCGCACCGTGCAGACGAAACATGTACCAGACATCCTCACACAGCCAATCCACTGTCACCCGGGAATCATAAATTCCGAGGAAATTTTCTGGATAGGTCTGGAGCAGCCTGGCATATTTTTTTGTTTCCGCACCAACCACCTGATGGTCGGTGCAGCTGAACAGAAAAACAGCTTTTGGTTGACGCGTATTGTGAATTTTCTCAATACAAGCAGAGGCCACGTCTTCCGCGGAGCAGGTTATTTTTTTCATTGTTGTCTCTTCCTTCCAAAAAAGAGGATCGTTGCTTTCTAAAATGAAAGCGGGTTCCAGAGAAGAAGAATCGACTTCCTGAAACCCGCTTTCCTATTGCGGCACGTTCTGATTACTGCATCACAGGGACGCGAACGACCTGCTCACCGACCTGAACGTCAACATGCAGGTCCGAAACTTCCTTGATCGTCCCCTGATGGGCATCTCCCTGACATTCCTCTGTCGTCTTCACGATGCTCATTTCACCTTCATGGATGCAAACCACAACATCCTGGCCATTTTCAAACGTTGCCGCGACGATGGCAAAGGGAATCATGATTACCAAGCCCAGAACGACACCAGTGATAAATCCTCTCATAGCACCTCCAACTCATTTATTCGCGTCGTGACGACGCGACGGTTCGGAAGACATGCCCCAGCCCCAATGACCGGCGACGAATCCAACATAGCAACCCTCGTGCCACCTAAAACTCGTTGATATTATAAAACTTTTATTTAATTTCCGGAAGAATACGCGCATCTGGCGTACACTGGTTTCATTTTTTGCACAGCCGGGCAGTCCATTTTCAATACCGCGGCTTGTTTTCGAAGCTCAATTTATCCGCTTTTGAGATCCCTCTTTTTTTGAGGCGAGGGGGTCGGTTTCGCCATGTGGACATTAATGCTGTGGTTGTGATCTCTGATCCGGCCTGCCAAGATGGTGGCGAGGCATGGGTACCGCAACGCAACACCAAAGGCAGAGAGGCAATCGGCATGGCATCCAGACCGCTGCGCATCGGAATCACGACGAAACTCCTGGCCTGGAGTCTCGCCCTGATCACGATCTTTTACATTATAACTTTTGCTCTTTTCTTGGGGATCAAGGGGATCGTCTCTACCTCAGGGCGGATCGTCAATGAAGACTTCGCGACGATCACCCAATCTGACCACGTCATGGATACCCTTCTGAGTTATCTTGAAAATCTGCGGAAGTACGAGATATTAGGGCGAGAAGAATATCTATCGGCTTCGCGGGATCACTTGGAAAATCTCCAACTCCTGGTTGGTGGAACCGTCATCCGCAGGGACCATTCTCCGGGCCTTTTCTCCTTGCAAACAGACCTTGCAAAATATTTGCACAATGGGAATCATGGACTCTTCCCCGATGAAGATGAGGCCGAGCGCTGGATATCCTTGGTTTCGATGGACCGCATGGATCGCTTTGAGCGGATAAATACAAGCGTGCAGAATATTTACGCCAAAGGGGCTGCGGCATATCGCTGGGGCCTCATCGGACTTGCGGCAGCAACCTTTTTGGGGATTGCCGCAAGTCTAGGCGTCGCCCTGCACCTGCATCGATCCTTGCGGGCAATCCGGCAGGGCATTGGCAGGATGACCCATAATGAAGAGTTTCAGCCGATTTGCACGAATTCCTCAGATGAACTTGGGGAACTGGCTGAAGCGTTCAATGCCATGGCCGAGCGCCTGGAGGTGGAAGCCCGAATGCGCGCGGAGTTCATATCCATGCTTAGCCACGAAATCCGTACTCCGCTGACGAGCATCCGGGAAGCTATCAGCCTCGTCCAAGACGGGGTTCTGGGCCCTGTTGACCAACGCCAGTCAGCCTACCTGGATATCGCCCAGAAGGAGGCCAACAGACTTTCCGATCTTCTCTCAAAATTGATGCAAATCTCCAATCTGGGTTCAAAAGGAATTGAACTCCATATCCAAGCCTTGCCCCTGCGGAATCTGGTTCAAGAAGCCATTCTGCGGGTCCAACCCATTGCCGTGAAAAAATCCATAACCATTGCTCCGCCGGACTTGGAAGAGAATACCTGGGTTTTGGCCGACAAGGAGCATATTCAGCAAGTACTCTTTAACCTGTTGGGAAATGCCCTGAAGTTCACACCCACGGACTCCCTGGTTACAATCAGCACCACGATGCGGAAGGTTTCCAATACGGTGAAAATCTGTGTCACGGACCAAGGGCCGGGAATTCCGCTCCAAGAGCAAAAATATGTCTTTGAGCGTTTCTACCGTGGAAAGAGCATCCAAAAAATTACCGATGGCGCCGGATTGGGGCTCAGCATTTCCCGGCAGATCATCGAAGCCCATTCAGGAGAAATATGGCTGGAAGAAACGGCACCAACCGGAAGTGCCTTCTGTTTCACACTCCTCTTGGCTACGGACCGACATTTCGAGGGGTCATGAAACAATTGCTTCGAACCACTGCTCTCTTTCTCGGGATGTTCCTGATCCCAATCTTCTGGGGCTGCACACCCGCAACAGCACCCTGGAGACTGGACAGAAGCATTTCACGACCTGCGGTAACCGAGCTGGACTGGAGCCTGGGTCATGAACGGCTGGCACGGGCATTGAGTGCCTACCAGCGTGCGGACTACGTTGAAGCGCGATCACTGTTCCTGCGGGTAGCCTTGGAAACGGATACGGTGGATGTCCTGGACAGGACGATGCTGGGAGCGGTTCTTTCCGGCTTGTTGTCTGCCGAGAACGCGGAGGAAGTCACACGACATTTGCTTGATTTTGATAATATTGCCTCTGAACTTGATACAGATGGCGGAATCATCACACCGGATCTCCTGCGGCCCATACTTCAGTTTGCCCTCGCATTCCATGAGGAACAACGGAGCAACCGCAAGTTGCGTGATGACTTTGAGGGCAAGTCCAGGCAGGTCGCTGCCCTGAAGAGCGAGATTTCCCTGTTGCGAACCCAGATCCAGGAATTGGAGGCCTTGTTTCAGTTTCTCGAGCAACAAAAACGTCAACTCACCATACCTGGGAGCGTCCGTTGAGTCAGGGAGACAATCAATCAAGCCATTGCGTGCTCGTGGTGGATGACGACCCAAACATTCTCCACTTGCTGGAGACGAGATTGGCTTCAGCCGGCTTTTGCGTCACCACCGCCCACGACGGTCATGAGGCGTTGACCCGGTTGCACGAACATACCGTTGACCTGGTACTTTCGGATATCCGAATGCCCGGGCTGAGCGGCCAGGAGCTTTTGCGGGAAATTCGGGAACAGTGGCCGGGGTTGCCGGTTATTTTGCTGACGGCCTACGGCCGCATTCCCGAGGCCGTGGCGTCGGTCCAACAGGGAGCGGCCGACTACCTGACCAAGCCCTTCGATGGGCGGGAACTTGTTGCCAAGGTCCAGGAGGTGCTTGCCGGAAGGCCCTGCACTCGCCCTCAGAGCCATGTGCCCTCCGAGTTGACGGATATCGGCCTGGTGGCCGGGCAAAGTCCGGCCATGGCCAAACTGCTGACATTGGTCAAACGTGTTGCCCCCAGTGACGTCACCGTGCTTCTTGAGGGAGAATCCGGGACAGGCAAGGAGCTTGTCGCAGGGCTGTTGCATCAGCTGAGCAGACGGGCAAACGGACCGTTGGTAGTGGTTGATTGCGGCTCAACACAGCCGACATTGTTGGAGAGCGAACTCTTCGGACACATCAAAGGGGCATTCACCCATGCCATGCAGGAAAAGCAGGGTCTGATCCAGGCAGCCAACGAAGGGACTTTATTCCTGGATGAGATAGGTAACATTTCCATGGAGATGCAGACACGATTGCTGCGTTTTCTGCAGGAAAAAACCGTCCGGAGGCTCGGAGATGTGCACACCACCAAGGTCAACTGCAGGGTTGTCGCGGCCACCAATGCCGACTTGGCGGCCATGGTTGCCCAGGGTACATTCCGGGAAGATCTGTATTACCGCTTGAAGGTCGTTCGGGTGCATGTCCCGCCGCTACGGGACCGACGGGAAGATATCCCCGCTTTGGCGCAGTATTTTTTAGCCTCCTTCTCAAGGCAATCCGATATACCCTGTCCCGGTCTTTCGGAGGCCGCCCTGCATCGCCTGAAGAAACACTCCTGGCCGGGAAATGTCCGTGAACTCCGTCACGTCTTGGAGGTGTCCGCCCTTCTTTCTGACAATCCATTGCTTTCAGCGGAAAGCCTGCACATGGAGCCGTCAACGCAGCAGCCTGAGGACACAGTGCTTTCCCTGGATGAAAGTGAGCGCAATGCTCTTGTCCGAGCTTTGAAACACGTGAATTGGGTCCAAAAGGATGCCGCCGACCTTCTGGGCATCAGCCGAAGGGCGATGCACTACAAAGTACGGAAATATGGAATTGATATTCCCAAGCGAGGAGAGAAGTTCTGAGCCACGATTAAAGAGCGCACGGGCCGTTGAGCGGGAAAGGAGCAGTCAGGAACAGGAGGCAATGAAGGCTATCACCGGCCCCCAAAAGGCATCCCGGAGAGCACCCCGGCATTTCCTTTAAGTTGCAGCAAACTATGACTTGCTGTCCGGCAGGGTGACGTTGAACTCCAGGACTTCGCAATCACCGTCACGGTTCACATCGACGTTGATATGTTCCAACTCAACATGGACGTACTTCTGGACTACAAGCAGAATTTCCTGACGTAACTTGGGAAGAAAATCATAGCCCGAGTTTTGGGCGCGTTCATGAGCCACGATGATCTGCAAGCGGTTCTTGGCAACCTGGGCCGTGGCTTTTTTTGATCGAAAATAACTGAAAATACCCATCTCAGCCTCCCAGCAATCGCGAAAAGAACCCTTTTTTCACCGGCTTGATGAAGCGCTGGGGAACGTCCTCCCCAAGCAATCTGGACACGGCGTCGTCGTAAGCCTGGCCGGCGTCGCTGACTTCGTCCAGGATGACCGGCTCGCCGGAGTTGGAGGCAGTCAAAACAGCCTTGGACTCCGGAATAACCCCCAACAAGGGGATGGCCAATATTTCCTGAACGTCCTCCACACTGAGCATGTCCCCGCGCTGGACACGTTCGGGGTCGTAGCGGGTCAGCAGCAGATGTTCTTTGACCACTTCGCCATTCTTGGCCTTGACGGTCTTGCTCTGCAACAGTCCCAAAATCCGGTCCGAATCACGAACCGAAGAGACTTCAGGGTTGGTGACCACGATAGCCTCATCAGCAAAGTGCATGGCCATCAAGGCTCCATGTTCAATGCCCGCCGGGGAATCGCAAATGATGAACTCGAAACGACTGGACAATTCTTCCAGCACCTTGGCCACGCCATCTTGATGTAGCGCCTCCTTGTCCTTGGTCTGGGAGGCGGGAAGAATATAGAGGTTTTCCACGCGCTTGTCCCGGATCAGGGCCTGGTTCAAGGTGGCGTCGCCCTGGATGACGTTCACGAAGTCGTAAACCACCCGCCGCTCACAGCCCATGATAAGGTCCAGGTTACGCAAGCCGACGTCGAAATCCAGGACAGCGGTTTGAAAACCACGTCGCGCCAGCCCTGTGGCCAACGACGCACTGGAAGTGGTTTTTCCAACCCCTCCCTTTCCGGAAGTGACAACGATAATTTTGCCCACGGTTCCTCCTGGTCTTGAATGGCGTTCAGGCAGTTTGAGAGTTTGGCAAGGAAGGCATGGACCGGGTCACATTGCCTCGACCAACAACTGCCGGCCGGCAAGTCGAATCTGAACCTGTCGACCGAGCATGTCCTCGGGCAGGTCCTCACTGACCTGGTAGTATCCGGCTACGGAAATCAGGTCAGCACGCAGTTCCTTGCAGAAAATCCGCGCGCTTTCGTTGCCCATCACACCGGCCAAAGCCCGGCCGCGCAGTGGCGCATAAATATGCACGTTGCCGTCCGCAATCACTTCGGCACCGGGTCCAACAGGCGCCAGGATGATTAAATCACGGCCCTTGGCGTAGATCTGCTGCCCGGAGCGAACCGGCTTTTCCACGAGCATGGCCTGTTTTTCCTGGGCTGCACAGGCGGGCTGCTCGCTTTGAACCGATACTGCAGACTGCTTGCCGACGGGAAATACGCCCAAATACAAATTGGGAGCAAGACGTTCCTGGTATTCGTTACCGCCTTGAATGCCGACGGGCATCAGGCCCTTCTCCCGCAAGGTCCGGACAAGTCCTTGTAAATTGATGCTTTCGCGCAACTCCCCCAAACCGCTCAGATCAACGATAACGGCCATGTTGCGGAAAAAGTCCGGGGTCTGGCTCAGCCGTTTTTCCACATCCGCCATCAACACATCAAGGTGCGGCGTCAACGGCCTGAAAAGAGTGCACGGAGCGACTTTCCCCCGGATTTCAAAGGCAGCGGTCACGTACTAGTCTCCGATAATTGCCGGAGCCAACTCTCGGCTGAAAAGGGGAAGACGGGGCGCTGGGCGTGCTTGGTCATGGCGGCAAGGTGTACAGCGGGACGCGCGCGAAGACAAGCCCACAATAGGGCTCTCAGAAGGCCCCCTGATCGGCCATCAGATCGGCCATCAGCGCCCCCCCCAGGCGGCTCATCTGAATCCCGGCAAAAAGCGCTTTCCTACGGGCTGATCAAGATGCGCACTCGAACTGGGCCAGTATTTTCGCGGCCATGCAGGCAGCGCCGTATCCATTATCGATGTTCAGGACGGCAATCCCCGGAGCACAGGAATTGAGCATGGCCATTAGCGCTGCCAGACCTTGAAAACTGGCTCCATACCCCACTGAGGTGGGCACCGCGAGGATCGGTTTTCCGGTCAGCCCGGCCAAAACGCTGGGCAAAGCCCCTTCCATTCCGGCGACCACGATCAGCAGTTTGGCTCGGAACAAGGTTTCCATGTGGGGCTGCAAGCGATGCAGGCCGGCCACGCCCACGTCACTGACCAGCCCTGTGTCCAGTCCCAAAAACGCGGCAGTACCAAAGGCCTCCAGGGCCACCGGCAAGTCCGCGGCCCCAGCGCAGGCAACAATAACCGCGCCTTGCCTCTGCCAGGGCTCATCTACCGGCAATTCCATTCCAAGGCTGAAAAGTCGGGCCCGGGCCCAGTACGTCCCCTGGGGATAGGTCGAACGGAGCGCATCGGCTTGCTCCGGATTGACCCGCGTGGCCAACACCGGAGAACCGGAGGCGGCCAGCCCTCCCACGGCCCTGACCATCTGTTCCGGATCCTTGCCTTGGCCAAAAACCGTTTCTCCGTGGCCCGTGCGCAAAGCCCGGTGGGTGTCCAGATTCACACCGCACCCGACCTCCATAAAGGGTGTGTACCTAAGACTCTCCAAGGCCTTGTCCGGCGTGGTCCGTCCCTGGGCCACGTCATCAAACAAGCGGCGCATCGCTGTTATTTCCATAGGATTTCCTCGTTGAAATCAACTTACAGCAAGATTTCCACAGCGCAACTCCCCGCAGCGAAGTGGGATGATGCGGGGAACGCTGCAAGGAAAAGTGGTTATCTGGTTGAGAAAGTTCTTATTTGGCAGTCCGTTCAAAAACCCCAAATGCAAGGAGCAATCCGCTACTTGCTGGAGAGTTTCATACCTATTTCGAGAAAACGTCTTTGACAAAAGTACGAGCCGGAGCAGCGACACAGCAATTGGGAGTTTTTCAACTGACTGCTCTGGTAGGCAGCGAGTATAGGTGTCCCGTTCCAGGACCACAAGACCCGCAATAGGTCTGCGACGGCACATGGCTTGATCGTAACGTGCCGATGGACGGGGTTATAGGCCAGAGAGAGCCAATGATAGGGGGCGCCAGCGGATTTTATTTACAATTTCAAATTGTTATTACAGGAGAGGAGACGGTATTTCGCAGAGAGAGGTGCCAGACATTCATGGATTCCAGACCACCGCCAATGTGCGTGTTGTTGGGCAAGGTTCCGCCGAAGGTGAACCCGGCACGGGCAAAGGTGACGTTCATGGCGTAGGATTCGGCCCGGGCAATGGTATACAGCGTACAGAGCCCCAACTCCCGCATCCTTTCGGTCATGTCCGCCAAAAGGAATCCAGCCAGCTTGCGGCCTTGATACTCGGGAAGCGTGGCAAAGTCCGTCATCTCAGCTGAACCGGTCTCCGGATCCATTTCCGCGGAAGCTAAAGCAGCCAAGCGATCCCGGATCATTATCCCGAAAAAACGAACCGTCCCGGCCATGGAGTGGCGCAAGTAGTCGGGGTTGAAGATCGGAAACGGATAGGATGCGAACACGGCTCTGTACACATGGGCCATTTCCGAAGCCTGATCAGGGCCAAGAGCAAGAATCCGCGCATCTTGCGGCAGTGATGGCAATGATGCCGTGGCAATGGGTTGGGAAGCCTTTTTTTGGGCAACGGACAACACATTGTGGATTTCCCGGGGATTGGCGGGATGTTTGCGCCAGTCCGCAAAATACCGAGCCATGAACACCCCTGATTCACGGCCGTTGAACAGCCTGGGTACGATGGCTTCCGCGGCGTACCCGGCTCTGGTGAACCGGTACGCCGCGCCTTCGGGTACCTTGGCGAAGATTTTGGTATAGCCATACTCATGTGCCAGGTTTTCCAATGCAGGGACGATGGTCGGCTCCTCACTCGGGGCCAGGTGCATCAGATACGCCCTGCCGTTCAACGGTCCATGCTGGATCAAGGATTCGCCAATGTGCTCCAGCTTGTCCGCGGTCGAACAGGATGCCTCGCTCGGGGTGTCCATTGAGGTACTCGACGTGCTGTTCAGGACACCATCCGGAGAGGCGAAAGGGCGGTGATGTGCCCTGCTAGGCGACATTGTTGCGGCGCTCCATCCGGGCATTGCCGTTGGGGGTCAGGCTACACGTATCATCCCAGTCCACCAGCAGCTTTTCAATGCCGACGCACTGCTCCACGGCGTCGTCTTCCTTGAGTTGAAGATTGCAGGCCTCGCATTTGCGATCACAAAACCGGGCCTCGTAGCTCTCCGGCTCGGCGTAGGTAGTGATCACGCCCTCAAAGTTGCGCAACACGACCTTGTTCGCACCCCAGGACACCACGTAGTTGGGCATGATCGGAATTTTGCCCCCGCCCCCGGGAGCATCCACGACATACGTGGGCACGGCGAATCCGCTGGTATGGCCGCGCAGGCTCTCGATGATCTCGATGCCCTTGCCCACCGGGGTCCGAAAATGCTCCAGCCCCTCGGCCAGGTCGCACTGGTAGAGGTAGTAGGGTCGCACCCGGTTCTTGACCAGTTTCTGGTTCAGGGTGCGGATCAGGCGGTAGCAATCGTTGACTCCGGCCAACAGCACAGACTGGTTGCCCAGGGGAATCCCGGCATCGGCCAGACGGGCCAGAGCAGCCCTGGACGTGGCCGTGATTTCCCGCGGATGGTTGAAATGGGTGTTCAGCCAAAGCGGATGGTGTTGCTTGAGCACCCGCACCAGGTCGTCGGTGATCCGATAAGGCAGGACCACGGGCATCCTGGTACCGATGCGCACCACCTCCACGTGGTCAATGGACCGCAATTCGCCCAGAATCCAATCCAGGCGCTCGTCGGAAAGCATCAGCGGGTCACCGCCGGAAAGCAGGACGTCCCGAACCTGTGGCGTCTTACGAATGTAGTCCAGCCCCTGGAGCAACTCCCGCTTGCCGGCCATTTCCTCGATGTCCTGGTCCCCCACCTTGCGCTTGCGCGTACAGTGGCGGCAGTACATGGAGCAGACATTGCTGATGTGAAAAAGCACCCGGTCCGGGTAGCGGTGGGTGATTCCCGGAGCTGGACTGTCCTCGTCCTCGTGCAGAGGATCGTTCATATCATTGCGTCCGACCAAGAGTTCACTGGACGACGGAAAGGCCTGCAGGAAGACCGGGTCCTCGGCGTAGTCCTCAGGGTCGATCAGGGAGAGGTAATACGGCGTAACAGCCATGGGGAACTTGTCCGAGGTCCGGGAAAAGGCCTTGCGTTGCAGGTCCGGAAAACGAACTCCCAATAAGCGCTCAAAGGTTTCCAGGTCCCGGACGGAATTGCGGACGTGCCACCTCCAATCGGTCCACTGGGATGTCCAATCCGTATTTCTATCTAACACTTGGCCATCCGGATCAGCCTTGACGACGCGCTGCTTGCGCTGAATTGCCGCCTTGGCCTTCCGGGCCGCCAGATCAGTGGTCATCTTCTTGGCGACGGTGCGTTGTCGCCCACTCAACTGAAACATTCTCCTCCCAGGTTAGAGATTCAGGGGGCTGTGCTGTCGCCCCTCTTTGACAGCGTGGGACTAAAACAGGCTTGGCGAGTGGAGGCAAGGGGGGAGAACGGGCATTTTTCGGGTATACGTGTCTACCCGATGAAAAAATTATTCAAAAAAGTTATGCTGTTGGAGAAAGGAAGAAAGTGAAATCCTACGCCCTCTGAGGCCCAGCTTGCGGCGGATGTTTTTGCGGTGGGTCTGGATGGTATCGAAAGAGGTGTTCAGCAGCTCGGCCACCTGCTGGGTGCCCGCACCCATGCGGATCAGCCGGCAGACCTCGATTTCCCGAGGAGTGAGTTTGAGCAGGAGATTCGCCGAGGCGTCGGCTTGGGTGTTCGGGCCGGTGGCGGAACCGGTATCGGAAAAGGCGGTGATACGTTCCTCGATCATTGCCTTCAGGCCGTTACGGAGTTCTAAAGATTCCTCCCCGGCCATGCGCTCCAAAGCCGGCAGGATCACGGCCCGGACCTCCCGGAGCATGGCCTCACGGACCTGTTCCTTTTCCTTTTCCGTGGAACGGACCACATTGCGCAGAGCCAGGCTCATACCCTCCACTTCGGCCCGTTTGCGCCGCAGGCCTTTTTCCAGCAGGGTCTGGGCAGTCAGGTCGCGCAACACCATGTGGTACAGGGTGAAGCCCTGCAAATCGATCCGCCAAAGTGCCAGCTCCACGGGAAAGGCCTCGCCGTCAGGGCGCAGGCACGTCCTGCGTGACGTCCATCGTCCCCCGTCCTTGAGCCGGGCCAACTTTTCAGCAATGGCGTCCCGGTCCTCGACCTGGAACAGCGTTGTCACCAAACGTCCGACGAGCCCCTTATCCCGCGGGTCCAGCAATTTCCCAGCTTGCGGATTGGCGGCGTGAACAACTCGATCCTGAGCCAGAAGCAACATGGCGTCCTGAACCCCGTCGAACATGGCCCCGAACAGATGGATTGAGTTCTCCAAAGCCTGAATGTTCTCCCCGATTCGCTCCGTGTACACCTCCCGTAACTGCACGATGGGTCGGTTGTCCGTGGCGATGATCACGTACGCGGCGCGATCGGCGGCGGAATCAGGTCGGGCGGCCGGGCCGGGCTCCGCCGAGGGTCCGGCTTGGATGTCGGATTGAGGGCGTGAATCCGCGGGCGAAGGACAGCCGGGCAAGGCAATAATCCGCAACGCAAACGTCCCCTTCCTCCCCGTCGCACGAACCTCATGCACCCGACCGGGCGGAAACCGTTCCAAAGCCTGCTCCAGGCTGCGAACCGGAAGCCCGAGAACCTCCCAAAACGTTTCGCCGGCACGTTCACGCGACAAGCCCCCGGATCCACCCCGACCAACACCCAAGACCCCGCCATCCGCGTCCGCGAAAAACACTTCATCGCTGAACGCACGGACAACGGCGGACAGGTTGCGAGGGCGGCGAGGAGCCGTGGCTTTGGAGGCGATGGGGGGGGTGCTCCTTTTGATGCGAGAGTGTCACAAAAAGCTGAAATAATTACAGACTATATGCCGTTATTGCTCAATGTTTTGGGGTCAGTTCCGGTGACACGCCCGAAGCGCAACAATGTCCGTCGAAAACATAGCGTCTCGATGTTTGGTGATCTGCTCAATGGACCATTCCCACCAGGGGATGGCTTCGAGTTCTGCGACGACATCGGGAGAAAAGCGTCGTCTGATCTCCATTGCCGGATTTCCTCCAACGACCGTGTAGGCAGGAACGTTGGAAGCAATTACGGAGCACGCGGCGATGATCGTGCCGTTGCCGATCTTTACTCCCGGCATGACCAGAATGTCGTATCCGATCCAAACTGAAGTGGGAATCGTCATTTTTCTCTAAACTTGATAGAGACAGACATCAAATATATTGACCGTCAATATATAGCTTATTTATATGTCAAGGATTTAGGCATTTGGATCAGTTACCCGACACCCGGTATTGGAGTTGGCTGTTTAAAATGGGGTTATCCCGATTTTTTATTTTGCGGGTGCTGTATAAGATTGCCAATCTGACCAGTGACTGCTGCTCCCTCACGGAGGCGGCGATCTACCCGGTGCTCAAGGAATTTGTCCAGGGGCGGGTATGTAACTTTTGAGAAAACCTCTGTTTCCGGACGGGAGCGCAAGGCTTACACCCTGACGGATAAGGGCCGTCAGGCCCATGAAGTCGCCGTTGAGGCGTGGCGGGAAACCACCAAGGCATTGACCCAGGCCCATGCCGAACAACAGAAAAAGGAGGTGCCGTGGCAGACGCTTCGCTCCTCGAGACAGGGCGATTTTTTCTCTTTCTTTCAGGTGAACTGGTCCTGCTGTTTGTCGGCATTTCCTTTCTGGTCGGCCTGCTCCTGGAATACGCTCCCCCGGCAACAATTCAGCGGGTCATGGACCACGGGAAGAGCAAGCTGGCCATGAATGCGCTGGGTGCCGGATTTGGCGCACTCACACCGTTCTGCTCCTGCTCCACCATTCCGATATTGCTGGGAATGCTCAAAGGAGGAGTCCTCTTTGGCGCGTCCATGTCGTTTCTGGTGGCCTCTCCCCTGCTCAATCCGGTCATCATTCTGATGCTGCTCGGATTGATGGGGTGGCAAACAACGTTGATAACCAACAGGCCATGCCTTTCAACCAGGACAAATGCCAAATGATTCGAGAGAATCGTCTTGAGACGGCGGGGGCAGTACGTCCATCAGCTCCAAAGCCATGTCCCCGCGCAGATAGTCGGCCAGGCCGAGCATCCCGTCGGTCAGGTATTTCACCTGAAACCCTCTCGTCTTGAGATAGGCCATGGCAATGATCGCCCGATCCTTCTGCGGGCAAGCCGTAACCACGAGCTTGTCCCGATCAAGCCTGTGCAGTTGCCGAGGCAGCTCAGGCAGGGGAATATGCTGGCCAAAGCCCATGCTCCAGGTTGCGTGCTCCTCGGCAAACCGGATGTCCACGAACTGGGCCTTGCCCTGCCGGAGCAAACTGACCAACTCCGGGCTGGTGATCTTCATGTCCCAGCGAGCGGCGTAGTCGTAGCCCAGAAGGTAGTCCTCCAAAGAGGTCTCCTCGGCGTGGAGGGAGAGTACGGGAAGGAGCAGTGTCAGCAGCAGGATGCATACAAATCGTTTCATGAGGATCTCCAAGGTATTCCACAAGGCAATGTTCCAGGTAGCAGGCGGGCGATGTTCCTGGTCACAAAGCACTATTCAGGCAGGGTCAGGTCCGTTCTCCAAGCGCTTCCGGCAGAGTCCGCACGAAATCCCGAATTTCATCACGCACCCGGCGATAGTGGCCCAGGGCATCTTCCTCGGATTGGGCGGTTTCCGCGAGTTTGGGCGGATCGTCGAAGCCGACGTGGAGCCGCTTGGTCTTGGCGGGGAAAAAGGGGCAGGTTTCCTGGGCGTGGCCGCACAGGGTGATCACGTAGTCGAATTCCTGTTCCGGCAGTTCATCAAAGGTCTTGGAACGAAATCCGCTGATATCCACCCCGGCCTCGGCCATGACCCGCACGGCCAGGGGGTTGAGCCCATGCTGGACAATACCGGCCGAGTAGGCCTCGACCAAGTCGCCCTTCAGGTATTTCGCCCAACCTTCAGCCATCTGGCTGCGACAGGAATTGCCGGTGCAAAGAAAAAGAATTTTGGCCTTCGGCATGGAATTACCTCTTTTCTGTTATTTCAGCCTCGTCCTACAAGTCCGTTGAAAAACTCCCTATTGCTGCGTCGCTGCTCCGGCACTTACGTTTGGCATAGACGCTTTCTCGTAGTAGCTGCGAGACTCTCCAGTAAGTGCCGGATTGCTCCTTGCACTTGGAATTTTTCACCGAACTGTGGATCAGGACGTTTTCAACACGCAACTACCCCCAGAAGTGTCCGTAGATCATCCCGCTGATCGTGGCCATGACCACCACCAGACAGACGAAAACAAGCGTCTTCTGCGTGCCCATGACGCTTCGGATAACCAGCATGTTCGGCAGGCTCAAAGCCGGTCCGGCCAGGAGCAGGGCCAATGCCGGTCCCTTGCCCATACCGCTGCCCAGCAAGCCCTCAAGGATGGGGATTTCGGTGAGAGTGGCGAAATACATGAAGGCCCCGACAAAGGAGGCAAAGAAGTTGGCGGCCAGAGAGTTGCCGCCCACGGCCGCGCTGACCCATTCCGAGGGAATCAACCCCTCGCTGCCGGGCCGCCCCAGCAGCAGTCCGGCCACCAGTACGCCGATGAGCAGCAAAGGCAGTATCTGCTTGGCAAAAATCCAGGAGGTGGAAAACCATTGGCCGAGTTCGTCGTCCCGGGTGCTGATGGCAACGGACAGGCCGATGAAGCCGGCCACGAACGCGATGGTCGGCTCCTGGGGGAAAAGCAGGGCCAAGACCGCTGTGGGCAGGGCAATCATGGCCATGTGCGACCAGGGCAGACCGAACCACATCGGCAGAATCAGGGCCAGCCCCACGGCAAACAGCGAGGTCAGCAGCCATTTCGAGGCATAGATCGCCCCGAAGATACTGCCCGCATCGGTCGGAGCGCCCCAGTTGGCGAAGACCAGGATGCCGATCATGCTCAGAAAATAAAGGCTGGTCTGTCCCAGACTGAGAACTGGTTCGTCGGCGGGCATTTCCGCCATTGCAGCAACCTTGTCCGCTTCCTCTCGGCGATAGATCAGGTGCATAATCAAACCGATGATCACGGCGAATCCAATCGCCCCCACGGCCCGGGCAATGCCCATTTCCGGGCCCAGCACCCTGGCGGTGAGCACGATGGCCAGGATGTTGATGGCCGGGCCGGAATACAGAAAGGCCGTGGCCGGACCGATCCCCGCGCCCATCCGGTAGATGCCCGCGAACAGAGGCAGAATTGTGCAGGAGCAGACCGCCAGGATCGAGCCGGAACAGGAGGCCACGCCGTAGGAGCAGGCTTTGTTGGCCTGCGGCCCCAGGTACTTGAGCACGGAGTTCTGGCTGACAAACACCCCGATGGCCCCGGCGATGAAAAAGGCCGGGATCAGGCAGAGCAGCACGTGCTCCTGAGCATACCAGCGGGCCAGCTGCAAGGCCTCGTGAACCGCATTATCAAACCGTGGCAGGCCCACCGGCAGATGGTACATGATCAGAAAGACCGCCACAATGACGGCCAAGGGTTTCCATTCGGATTTCCAATTCATGATTGCGCCTTGTTGGCTTATCTGAAGTGTTGAAGGGAAAGGATGAAGCCTATGGGGAACATAGAGAGAATGGACCGTATCAGGCAACACCTGCTCATCACCAGGTTAATCATCCCAGCATCCCAGCATTCCAGCATCCCAGCATTCCAGCATCCCAGCATCCCAGCATTCCCAAATTTTCTAACCCGCCGTCGCCACGCTGACGCCCAACTGCCTCCAGCGCCGCAGGATGTCCTCCTTGGACATAAACCCTTCGTGACGGAAGAGTTCGGTGCCGTCGGCGTCAAAGAATATCTGGGTGGGAATCATCCGGACGCTGAACTGGCGACCCGCATCCGGATTTTTCCAGACATCGATGAAGTGCGTGGCAAAGGCATGGACATACTCGTCCTTCAATTCCTGGAGGATTGGTGCCATCAACTTGCAGGGAATGCAGTTGTCCGCGCCCAGATCCACTAGGCGCGGGAGGGGTGAGGGATTGCCGGGCAGCAGGCTGGGATCCACTCCCTCACCGGGGACATGGGCGGCCCGCTCCCCAAAACTCTGCAGATCAACGGCTGCCGTCTCATCAAGCTGTCCGCTTTGGTGCTGATGAATCAAGACGATGGTCCCGAGAACTGCAATCAAAACAACCACGATACCGATAAGAGTCTTTTGGCGCATGGGGCTTCCTTTCGTTTTTTTTATCCGCTCAAAAACGTCGGGCATGGTGACGTGAAGGCTGTCTTGCCGCACACCTCCCGCCTTCGCGGAAATGACTGCATGAGGCATGTACGGCCAAGCACGTCATGCCGGCGAGGGCGGGTGGCAAGGTCATGCCTGCTTGGCGTAATCGCGTCGTCGTTACATCTCCAGAAAGGGCAAGGCGATAAAATACAGCCCCAAAATGCCGATCAGTGCGCCCGCCCCGCGCTTGAACCACAGACCGCCAGTGGCCATGGACCGACTTTCCAGGATGCGGCGGACCAGGGCAGTGGAACTGCCGGCAATGACGATGGGGATGCAGTGGCCGATGCCGAAAAGGACGATCAACATCAGGCCGTTGGCCAGTTGGTCCTGAATGGTGATGATGGCCAAAATCGGGGCGATAAAGCCAAAGGTGCAGGAGCCGGAGAGCACCCCGTAAGCCAGGCCCAGAATCAATGCTCCAGACTTGCCCGAGACTTTGAGCTTGCTCATCAGGCCGGTGGACATGGAACAGCCGGACACGCCGATCATGTCCAGGGCCACCCAGATCAGGATCAGCCCGACCAGGATGGTCCACCAGGGGCCGATGTCCCCGAGTATCCGGCCCAGCAGGGCGCAGACAATCCCCACCATGGCGATGGTCACGAACAGTCCGAAGGAGAACAATCCGGCATAAACTGCGGCGGCCCGACCCTCGATGAGCTTGTTCTGTCCAGCCACGTAACCGACGATGAGTGGAATGGAGGCCAAGTGACAGGGACTGAAAAACACGCTGACCATACCCCACAGAAAGCTGCCGGCCATGGCCAACCCCGTGCCGCTGGTGATCCACATATTCAGGGTAATGAAAAACTGGTCCATGCATGTCCTGTTTGAGTGTTGAAAAACCATCTATTGCTTTTCAAGGGACAGCTGCTCAACGCCGAGCTTGACCATTTCAGCCTCGATGGACTGTTTATCCATGAACCCAATATGTCGCTTCGCCTCGTTGCCGCTTTCGTCGTAGAAGATCAGCGTGGGGATGACCTGGATGGCGTATTGGTCGATCAGTTCATAATGGCGATGCAAATTAATGAACACGATCGCCACTCGGCCATCGTATTCCCGTTGCAGTTCCTCCCGGATGGGGACCATCAGCCGGCAAGGGATGCAGTTTACGGCACCGAAACTGGCCACGGTGACCATGCCGGGCACAGGAACTTCAGGTGGCGCCTCTGGTGGGTCCCCGGCCCAGGCCGCTACGGTAACGCCAATCAGCAAAACCGCAAGACCGTACCGCAAGGCCCAGGCTCCGGAACCGATGGCCATCACCAGAGGCTGCAATCGCTCAGGCTGAGATGGAAAGCGCATATTATTCGTTGATCCAGCTCAGCACATCCTTCTTGCTTGGCATCTTGCCCATGGCCTTGACCGTGCCGTCCACGACCACGGCCGGAGTACTGAATACGCCGTACTTCATGAACTCCTGCATGTCCTTGATCTTTTCCACCTCAACAGCCTTTCCGGATTCGGCCACGGCCTCCCGGACGATCCGCTCCGCTTCCTCGCACTTGGCACAGCCAGGTCCCAACACTTTGATATTCATTCAAGCCTCCTCGTCTGGTTCATTCACCTCGATTCACAGCTATTCAAAAATTCCAATTTCCGCCTCTGATTCGTGACTTCGAACTTCTGACTTCGAACTCCTGGCTCCTTCGCATAAAACACAAGCATACTCCTCGGTCCTTCGGGCGTTAAAACGATCCACGCAGTGCAGAAATCCTTTCACGCATTCCATGCGCAACATGTAATATACATTGGTCCCGCGTTTTTCACGGCCCACCACACCCGCCTCCCTGAGCACGGACAAATGTTTGGAAACGGTGGAAATATCCGCGCCCACCAGATCTCGAAGTTCACAAACACACCGTTCTCCTTCCAGCAAAGCATCCACCAGCAGAATCCGGCTGGGGTGGCCCAGAGCCTTGAAAATTTTGGATCGAAATTCGTGCTTGCTCACCATGTGCGGCTCCTTACTGCCTATTTGGCAAAATAGGCAAATTTCAGCCCATCGTCAATTCCAGCTTGCTGCTCAAAAAAACGTAGCCGCATTCTCCGCAACAGCCTCATCATTTTTTGTAACCAACTTCGCTATATTGCGAACCAGCCCGAGACAAGGAGCACCTTACGTGCGTGCTCCTTAGGTGATGCTGTAAAAATGTATTATTTCACCTCCACGGGCTCGCACGTGACATGGCAGACGCCGGTGGGCGTGTTCATGGCATAAGGAAAGTATTTGCGCTTGAACCACAATGCTACATGCACCAGGCCGATAAGCACCGGCACCTCCACCAAAGGCCCGATCACCGCGGCAAAAGCCACGCCGGAATGGATGCCGAACACGGCAATGGCCACGGCAATGGCCAGTTCGAAGTTGTTGGAGGCCGCGGTGAAGCTCAGCGATGTGGACTGTTCATAGGTGGCCTTGAACTTCATGGACAGGAAAAAGGAAATGATAAACATGGTCACGAAGTAGATCAGCAATGGAATGGCCACCCGGACAACGTCCATGGGCAGTTGGACGATATACTCGCCCTTGAGCGAGAACATGACCACGATGGTGAACAGAAGGGCGATCAAGGTGAACGGGCTGATAAAAGGCACGAATTTTTCCTGGTACCACTGCTCGCCTTTGGCGCGAACTCCGTAGATCCTGGAGAAGATGCCCGCCGCAAAGGGAAGGCCCAGGTAGATCAGCACGCTAATGGCGATTTCCTTCATGGTGATGTCCACGAGGGTGCCCTCGATGCCCAGCCAGCCAGGAAAGACTGTCAGGAAGAGGTAGGCGTAGACCGAGAAGAGCAGGATCTGAAAGACCGAATTGAAGGCCACCAGCCCGGCGCAGTACTCCCGGTCGCCCTTGGCCAGGTCGTTCCAGACGATGACCATGGCGATGCACCGGGCCAGGCCGATCAGGATCAGGCCGACCATGTACTCATGATGGTCGGAGAGAAAGGCTACGGCGAGCAGAAACATCAGGATCGGCCCGATGATCCAGTTCTGGACCAGGGACAGCACAAGCACCCGTGTATGACGGAAGACCAGATGCATCTTGTCATACTGGACCTTGGCCAAGGGCGGATACATCATCACGATCAGGCCGATGGCGATGGGGATATTCGTGTTCCCGATCTGAAAGAGATTGATGATGTCCGGGATGACTGGAAAAAGATACCCGGCCCCCACGCCCATGAGCATGGCCAGGAAGATCCAGAGAGTCAGATATCGGTCCAGAACAGGCATTTGTTTGGCAACGGATTCACTCATTGCATGCTCCTTGGGATATGATGAAATACGACGCGGCACATTCCGTGCCTACCCGCTGACGGCGGCACAGGTCATCGGGATCGCAGGCCAGAATAGCCTTCAAATTGTCTCTGTCCGCCTGCACTTCCGGCGAGTCGAATAGCGAATCCCGCAGCCATGCGCGGAGCAGTTCAGGAAATTCGCCGGAGAGACGATAAAAAACCCAGCGTCCCTTCTTGCGACTCTGGACCAGGCGGGCGGCCTGCAAAATGCTCATATGCCTGGATACTGTTGCCCCGGCCAGGCCAAGCATCTCGATCAACTGGCAGGCGCACAGTTCCTTGTGCTCCATCAGCGCCGCAATGACCCGCAACCTGTTGCCTTCGGCCAGCCCTTTGGCGATGCTCAGAGGTTGCTCCATTTTTTCTCCTGAAATGTACATCTAGCTAAATGACGAAATAAAAGTTACAAAACGATTTCTTCTTGTCAAGGGGTGCCCATAAGAGCACATACACACCTCTCGTTGACAGTCCGTTGAGAAACTCCCAATTGTTGCGAAGCTGCAAAAAGTCCAAACTTTCAGGTATCAATACTTAGTTAAAGGACCTGCGCGATGCCCCAAGACGCACCGAAAAACAACGTCCCGGAAAGATTGGTTCAAAATGTGGTCACGGCCTGCGGCTCCTGCGAAGACTGCCGCCACTTCATCGAGGAGGCCTGCCTGTTCCTGCCGGAATTGTTCCGGTTGCACGACCGCAAACGGGAACACGGCAAGGGAGCGACGCCGGCGGAGTTGAAGCACCTGTCCGATCTGTGCAACCTTTGTGGGTTGTGCCCCTGTGTGAACATCCGCCGGGAAATCATGGCCGCCAAGGCTGCCTACGCCAAGCGTGACGGCCTCTCCTTTGGCGTGCGTGCCCTGCAGGACGTGGGCCGGATCGGGAGGCTCTGTGGAAGTTTTCCGTCGCTAAGCAGCCTGATGGCGTCCAATTCGACAACCTCGGCCCTGATCAAACGCACCCTGGGCATTCACCCGGATCGGTCCATGCCTGCGGTACCACGTGTAAATTTCGACACCTGGGTCCGCCACAGATCCATGGCAACTTCCTCAACAAGTACTGTAGCGGATCTCCCCCCCCGAAAAGCGGTCTACTTCCCGGGATGCACGGCTCGCTACCTCTTTCCCGACGTGGCCCAGGCCGCGGTGGAGGTCCTCGAGGCCTGCGGCGTGGAGGTCGTACCGTCCGTGATCGATCCGGACGGCGAATGTTGCGGCATGCCGCCGCTTTTGGAAGGGGATCAGGGCATGGCCCTGAACCTGGTCGAACGCAACTTAAGCTGGATGGCCAAGTACGTGGCCGCCGACTTCGATCTGGTTTGCTCTTGCCCGACCTGCGGCTATTTTTTCAAACATCTGTTGCGTGAGGGCGCCTACTACTCGGACACCTACCAGGAGCAGGCCGGCGGGGACGCTCGGTCGCTTCGCATCCCGGCTGGAATGGGTATCAACGGCCCCCGGGAGGGGAACATGGTTGTCCTCCACCGGGCCACCTACGGACCGATTCTCCGTGATAACGGCCTGTTTTCCAGTCTTGATCCGCTGCAGCGTATCGCTGTGGGAGAGCATGTCTTCGACCTGGGGGAGTATCTCGGCAAATTGGGAGTCGAAGGGCGCCTTCCCGCAATGCACCAAACTGCTCCCAGACGAGCGGTGTACTACCCGCCCTGCCATCTGCGGGAGCAGAAGATCGGGTACCCTTTTGTTGAGCTGCTGAGCAACGTTCCGGAACTCGATGTGACACCCCTTACCGGAACCCTCAACTGCTGCGGCATGGCCGGGATCATGGGCTACAAAAAACCATTCCATCAGCCCAGCCTGAAGCTTGGCGCGCCACTGATGGACAAAATCCGAGCGCTTCAGCCGGAAACCATCATCACCGAATGCCTGAGCTGCCGCCTGCAGTTTGAGCATATGGACGACTACCCGGTCCGGCATCCGGTGGAAGTGCTGCGAAGTTCGCTCATCAAGGCCGCCCCTGGCGCATCAACGACGAAAGGGTAATCTCTGTCTGATGCGGCAGGCGTCGCGTGTCGTCATCAATCCGGCTGGTCAAGGTATTGAAAGCCTCGGCCAGGGCAGTGCTCTGCATGATACCCGGATCCGCCGTTTGGCAATCGCCATGGGAGACCATTCTCAGGCGATTTGCAGATCCCGACCCATCAGGCCGGTTTACCTCGGATCAGACTCTAGGTAGAGAACGTTCGTTCTGTCCCTGTTTTGCATGCTTCAGCTCAACCGACGGAGCCTATTCTCCTATGACTACCATGCCTTCCGACCTTGCTCCCCTACGCCGGGCCACTAGGACCATCACCCTGGCCGGAGTGACCATGGGCGGCATGCACCCGGTCCGGGTGCAAAGCATGACCAACACGGACACCCGGGACGTGGAGGCAACCCTGGCCCAGATTTCCAGTTTGGCCGAGGCCGGGTGTGAATTCGTCCGCCTGGCCGTACCGGACGACGCGGCCGCAGTGGTCTTGCCGCAGATCCACGACGCCGCCCCGGTGCCGCTGATCGCTGACATCCATTTCGACCACCGCCTGGCCCTGAAGGCCTTGGAAGCCGGGCTGCAAGGCCTGCGCATCAACCCGGGGAACATCGGCGCCAAAGACAACGTGGACCGGGTGGTGGACGCGGCCAAGGCCCATGGGGCCTGCATCCGCATCGGCGTGAACGGCGGATCCCTGGAGAAGGAGTTGCTGCGAAAATACGGTGGGGCCACGCCCGAGGCCATGGTGGCCAGCGCCTTGGGCCATGCGGCTCTGCTTTCGCAACGCGGCTTCGACAATTTCAAGATCTCCCTGAAATCCTCCTCGGTCCCCCGGACCGTGGCCGCCTATCGCCTCCTGGCCGCAAAACTGGACTGCCCATTGCACATCGGCATCACCGAGGCCGGGACCCTGCTCCGGGGCGCGGTGAAATCCGGCGTGGGGCTGGGCATTTTGCTCTGGGAAGGCCTGGGGGACACCCTGCGGGTCTCCCTGACCGCGGACCCGGTGCTGGAAGTCCGTGCTGCCTGGGAAATTTTGCGCAGCCTGGGCCTGCGCCACCGCGGTCCGGAGATCATCTCCTGCCCCACCTGCGGCCGGACCGAGATCGACCTGCAAGACTTGGCCGAAGAGGTGGAACGCCGCCTGGACGGCGTGACCGAAGTCTTCACCGTGGCCGTAATGGGCTGCGTGGTCAACGGTCCCGGCGAGGCCAGGGAGGCGGACATCGGCCTGGCCGGAGGCCGGGACTGCGGCCTGATCTTCCGCCGCGGCGAAATCCTGCGCAAAGTTCGCGGCCGCGACGAACTGCTGCCGGAATTTATGCGGGAACTGGATGTGTTTTTGGCGGAGCGGAGAGACGACTCTCTTTGAATTTATGCGTGGATGCTCTTGAACACGGAGGGCGCTTATGAAAGTCTTTACGGCCGTGATTGAAAAATGTCCGGAGACCGGGCTGTACGTCGGTTTTGTTCCGGGCTTCCCTGGCGCGCACTCCCAGGGAACAACGCTCGATGAGCTGAACAAAAATCTTCAAGAGGTTCTTGAAATGCTGCTTGATGACGGGGAGCCCCGACTGGAAAGCGAATTCATCGGGACCCAGAACCTCCTTGTAGCCTGAAATGGGCAACCTGCCGGTCCCTAAACTGTGAGACGTCGTGCTGATGCTTCTCCATCTCGGCTTCTCGAAAGTCCGTCAAAAAGGATCGCACAAACAGTTTCGTCACCCGGATGGACACGGCACAACCGTTCCGTTTCATCCCGGCCAGGATATTTCTTCCGTCCTCTTGCGACGCATAGCGAGCGACATCGGTCTCCGCATCGAGGAATTTTTACATTATCGACAGTAACTCTTCCCATACAAAAAGGAATCTCATCATGCGCTGGAGCCAGTACTATCTGCCGACCCTGAAGGAACACCCGGCCGAGGCCGAGGTGGTCAGCCATCGATTGTTGATGCGCGCGGGCATGATCCGCAAGCTGACCTCCGGGATCTACACCTATCTGCCGTTGGGGCTGCGTTGCCTGGACAAGGTGGCCCGGATCGTGCGCGAAGAGATGAATCGGGCCGGGGCCCTGGAGGTGTTCATGCCCATGGTCCAGCCCGCGGATCTCTGGAAGGAATCCGGACGCTGGGAGGTCTACGGTAAGGAACTGCTCCGCTTCCAGGATCGCCATGGCCGGGACTGCTGCCTGGGGCCGACCCACGAAGAAGTGATCACGGATCTGATCCGAGGGGAGATCCGCTCCTATCGGCAGTTGCCCGTGAATCTCTACCAGATTCAGACCAAATACCGGGACGAGATCCGGCCTCGTTTCGGCCTGATGCGCGGACGGGAATTCATCATGAAGGATGCCTACTCCTTTGACCGGGATGACGCGGGCGCGGACAAGAGCTACCGGTCCATGTACGAGGCCTACATGCGCATTTTCACCCGATTGGGCATGGTCTTCCGGGCCGTGGAGGCGGACTCCGGGCCCATCGGCGGCAGCTTTTCCCATGAGTTCATGGTCCTGGCCAATACCGGCGAGGATACCATTGCCGTATGCACGGCCTGCGAGTTCGCCGCGAACCTGGAAAAGGCCGAGGCCGTGGTTCAGGGCCATGGCGATGAGGGGGACTGCCCGCCGACGGAACCGGTTGCCACGCCGGGTATACATACCGTGGAAGAGGTCGCGGCGTTTCTGGGAGTTGCCCCCAAGGCCATTCTGAAGACCCTTCTCTACGAGGCCGACGGCCGCCCCGTGGCCGCTCTGGTGCGCGGGGACCGGGAGCTGAATGAAATCAAGTTGAAGAACGTTTTGAACGCCAATGAGCTGAACCTGGCCACTCCGGAGCAGGTCCAGGCCTGGACCGGTGCGCCGGTGGGCTTTGCCGGGCCGGTGGATCTGCATGTGGACGCCATCTGGGCGGACCGGGAAGTGGGCCTGCGCCGGGACTGGGTCGTCGGGGCCAACAAGGCCGACGCGCACTTGCGGCATGTGGACCTGACCCGGGACGCCGCCATTGCCGGATACGTGGATCTGCGTCAGGTTACGGCCCAGGATCCCTGTCCGCGCTGCGGCGCGGCCCTGGAATTGCCCAAGGGCATCGAAGTGGGCCACGTGTTCAAGCTGGGCACCAAGTACAGCGAGACCATGGGGGCGCGGTACCTGGACGAGAACGGCAAGGAACAACTGATCATCATGGGGTGCTACGGCATCGGCGTCAGCCGGATCATGGCCGCCTGTCTGGAGCAGAACCATGACGACAACGGCGCCCTGTTCCCGCCGCCCATCGCACCCTTTCAGATCCAGCTGATCCTCCTGGGCGGCAAAAAACCGGAATTGGTGCAACAGGCCATGGATCTGCACGACCGTCTGGAAGCCCTGGGCTTCGAAGTACTCCTGGACGACCGGGACGAGCGGCCCGGCGTGAAATTCAAGGATGCCGACCTCACCGGCATCCCCGGCCAGCTTATCCTGGGCGAAAAAGGTGCGGCCCGAGGCGTCCTGGAAGCCAAGAACCGCAAGACCGGAGAACGCTCGGAACTGGCCCTGGATGACTTGGAAAATCAGGTCCAGACATGGTGGAAGGGGATTCTCAAAGATTGGGGCTTGCCAAAATCCTGACCTGCTCTTGCATACGCCATGCCCCACATATTCAGTGTTCGCGAGCTGACCCTGGCGGTGAAGGCCACGCTGGAAGGAGAATTTCCGCTGGTTTGGGTGCGGGGGCAGATCTCCAATCTGGCCCGGCCGGGGTCCGGTCACATCTATTTCACCTTGAAGGACACCGAGGCCACGCTGGGCGCGGTGTGGTTCAAGTCCCAGCAATGGCAGCCCGAGGCGGTCAGGGAATCCCTGGCCGACGGGCAGAAGGTGGTCTGCGTTGGACGGCTGACCGTGTACGCACCGCGGGGAGCGTATCAGCTTGTCGTAGAGATGGTCCAAGACCAGGGGCTGGGGGCGCTGTACATGGCTTTCGAGGCCTTGAAAAAGCGCATGGCCGAAGATGGCTATTTTGATCCGGCCCGCAAACGGGCCTTGCCGCCCCACCCCCAGAAGATCGCGGTGATCACCGCCCCAGGCAGCGCGGCACTCCAGGATTTTTTACGTTTGGCCGGAGAACGCGGATTCGGCGCGTCCATCCGCGTCCACCCCGTCCTGGTGCAGGGCGAGCAGGCTCCCGGACAGCTCACCCAGGCCGTGCAAACGGCCAATGCCCAAGCCTGGGCCGAGGTGATCGTCCTGATTCGCGGTGGCGGCTCCCTGGAAGACCTCTGGGCCTTCAACAATGAGGATCTGGCAAGGGCGCTCTTTCTCTCTGAAATCCCCATACTCACGGGCATCGGCCACGAGGTGGACACCACTATTGCCGATCTGACCGCGGATGTCCGCGCCGCCACGCCCAGCCACGCGGCTCAACTCCTGTGGCCGGAGCGACGGGAACTGGCCCAGGCCGTTGATGAGTTGGAAAACCGTCTCCTGGTTGCCACTCGGGCACTGCTACGCCGCAAGGAGGACCTGCTCACCGGACAGACAAAAGCCCTCTCCTGGCTCTCACCCAGGGTCCGGGTGTTGCGCGCGGTGGACCAATTGGAAAGACTGGAGCGGGATCTGGCCCGCTGTGGACTCGCCATGCTCCAGCAGCGCCGCTCTGCGTTGCTCCAGACCCAAACAAATCTGAACAGGACCCTGGATGGCCGGGTCTGGTCGGCCTGGCAGACACGATTGGATCAATGCGTCCAGCCGCTGCTTGCCTTTGGCAGACAAGCCCTGCTCCGCAGGGAACACGAACTGGCCAAATTGGAAACCGCCATGAACAACCTTAACCCGGAGCGCCCCCTGGAAAAGGGCTTCTGTCTCGTGCAGTCGGAACGGACCGGCCGCTACCTCAGGGATGCCCGAGATGTGCGGGAGAACGACGTTGTGCGCATCATGCCCCGTACCGGTTCGGTCGTTGCCCAGGTTATGGAAACCAAGCAAGAGTGAGTACCACATGCAAGAGGCAAAAATGAATTGGCAGCAAGGTGTAACATGGCGGATCTGCGCCAAGATTGCCGCAGTGGGGTTATGTTTTTTTCTGGGCTGGCTTAGCGGAGCACCAGCTCAGGCTCTTTCTCCGGGCCAAGGCCGTGATCAATCCCAGTTCCATCTCCAGGTGCCGGACCAGGTTGGCGTGGGTCTGCCATTCCAGGTTCATTTATCCGGAGCAAAGCATGTGGAAGAAGTGCATCTGAGCTGGCTGGGCAAGGACCTCCAATTCTTCCCTCCCGGCAACGCCCACTGGGCCTCGGACGTAACCATCCTGCTGGGCGTTGACCTGGAGACGCCTCCCGGAACCCATCAGCTCACCGGTTTCGTTGTCATGCTAAATGGCCGGCAGTCGTTTCTCCACGAGATTCAGGTCCAGGCCCGCGCATTTCCGGAGCAGCGCCTGCGGGTCAACCGGGAAATGGTCTCCCCGGACGCCTCGCTGATGCCCAGAATCGAACGGGAACGCCGGGCGGCTCGGGCGGCCCTTGAGAGGGTGACACCGACAAGGCTTTGGCAGGAGCCTTTTGTGCGACCGGTCCAGGGCAGCGTCTCCAGCGCATTCGGTCTGCGACGGTTTCTTAACGACCAGCCCAGGGCTCCGCATCGCGGGGTGGATCTGCGCGGTGCGGAGGGCACCCCGGTTCGGGCCTTCAGCAACGGGAAGGTGGTGCTTACCGGGGATCATTACTTTGCCGGTCGATCCGTGTATATTGATCACGGCTTAGGCGTGGTGACCCAGTACATCCACCTTTCCGAGATCACGGTCCAGGAAGGGGATCAGGTTGTCGCCGGGCAAGCCATAGGCAAAATCGGAGCAACGGGCCGGGTCACCGGACCGCATCTGCACTTTGGACTGAGCATTCTCGGAATGTGGGTCGATCCACTTCCGCTCTTGGAATAATTCGGACTTTCCAGGGCGTCTTCGTTTTCCTCAACGCAGCGCTTCCAGTGCGGTTTCAGGTGCTTTTTTGAGAACCTTAAGCAGCGTTTTGGCAGCACCGGTCGCTTTTGTCTGAATCCCACTCAAATCAGATGGCAGATCCGTAATTCAGTGTTCACGAGACGGTCAATGCTCGCTGCCTGGGTGCGCAGTAGGCGAGAAGCTCCGCGGAAAATCGGTCTCAATCACCGACACTGCTGACCGCGCGGACGAATGCCGGGCAGGTGAAGTCCTGCCAGCCCAGGTAGCCGGATTCCACATCCACGACCCAGGCGGAGATGAAGGTTCGTCGGTCCGCGCTCCAGAGCCGCGATTGACGGCGATCGAACACGGGTTGCAGACAGAAGTCGTCCAGCGGGGCGTCCGGCTCCAGCAGGGTAAGCAGCTCGTCCACCGTGGGCAGACGCCAGTTGGACCGGCCGGCCCAGCCCTGCCGGTTGAGCTGCTGGATATGCTCTAGGGCCTCGGCCCACTCCATGGGCTCGGCGGAGCCGGCCTGCTGCCAGATCCTGCCCGAAACCGTCTCCCGCACCGTTGTCCTCAGCTCCTGATACCGCGTGGCCAGCCGGCGCACCGGTCGCCACACGTCATCCACTCCAAAAGCGTCTCTGGCCGGACGACCGCTGATCTTGCGCGGCTGCTCACGCAGATCCGGGGCTTTTGCTATCCGATCAGCGGAGCGGGCGTGTTCTTCCCAGCGCATCCGACAAACCGCCTCCCGGTGGCTGCGCCAGTACGCCTCCATGCTGTCCAGGCCGGTCAGGATCTCGGTAACTCGGGAAAGACGCTGATCCGCTTGCAAAGCCAGGATGCGGGCCATGAACCGGCCTCCATCCGCACCGAACTCCCGAAGGATCGGGGACCAATCCGGTTGTTCTCCGGGCAATCTTCCAGTTACCATCCGATACAGAATCACGCCCAGGGCATACCAGTCCGCGCGCTGGTCCACATCTTCCGGGCGGCGCTCCTGCTCCGGCGGGGCGTAGAACGGGCTGCCGACCATCAATTGGCTCGGCCGGACCTCCGGCTCACCACGCAGCTTTGACAGGCCGAAATCCGCCAGCTTCACCCGTCTTTGACCGTCCAGAAGCAGGTTTGCCGGTTTCACGTCCCGGTGCACCAGTCCCCGGTCATGCAGTACGTCCAAGGCCGAAGTCGTTTGCCGGGCCACGGTCAGAGCCAGATCCGGACGCACCGGACGACTGGGCTCCTCCACCAGGGGACTTTCACCGATCCATTCACCCACGGTGCGGCAATGATACTCGAGAAGGACATACCACTGCGCTCCCTCCAGTCGCTGCCCCTTGAGGCGGACCACATGGGGGTGATCCGTACCGGCCAGAACCTCGGCTTCAAAGCCGAACCGCCGCTGGATTTCCTCCATGCCCAGCAGATCCACCAGGTGCGGGTGGGGACGCAGCAGCTTCAGGGCGCAGATTCGACCGTCCAGGGCCGAACGAACCTTGAACACCCGACTCATCCCGCCCTGCCCCAGGAGGCCCAGAATCACATGGCCGTCAATGGCGCGCACGGTCACCCCCGCAAGTGTCGGGTATTGATTTCCGGAAATCCCGCGGCTTCGATCTTGGCAATGGTTGATTTTGAGTCATAGGGCACGGCGCGCACGTCCAGCATGATCCGTTCGGCATCCCAGACCACGTACTTGGCCGAGAGAGTTCCGTCCCGGGGTTGGCCCACGCTGCCCACATTGACGATGTATCGACGGTCCCCATCCAGCCGAAATACTCCGGGCTCGATTTCATCCAGCGTGGCTGCGCTGCCATTCCAGGAAGCCAGATGCAGCATGTGGGTATGGCCGACAAAACAGACTTTGCGGGAAAAAGCGGCAAACAGTTTTGGCAGGGTCTCCGGTTCGTACTCAAAGAGGTAATCGAAAGGGTCGTCCGGCGGACAGCCATGCACCGCGAGGAAGGTCTCTTCTTCCAGGACCACGGGCCAGGTCCGGAGTTCCGCCTGGGTCTCGGACGTCAGCAACCCCAGGGTGATTTCCAGGGTTCTTCTGGTGGTGGGATTGAACCAGTCGCGCTTGTCCGGAAAAAGCACGCCCTGCTCATGGTTGCCCTGAATACACCGAATCCTTTCCCGGCGCAGCAGATGGACCACGGCATTGGGATCCGGCCCGTAACCCACGGCGTCGCCCAGACTGACCACGGCGTCCATGGGTGCTGCTAAGGACTGGACGCGCAGATCTTCCAGAACGGCCTGAAACGCCTCCAGGTTGGCATGGATGTCCGAGAGTATTGCAAAGCGCATGATTGCCGTCTCAATCCGGAATCAGACGGTTTAGAGATCCCGGACATCCCAGGTCTTGCCGTGCAAACGCGGGAAATCCGCGGCCAGCAGCCGGACCAGGCCCGCGGCGGATTCTTCCGCGGTCATCAATTGGCCCTGCTCCTTCCATGGCCGAAACACGGCCTGGAGCTGCTCGGCAGCCCCACCAACGGACTCCCGGGCCTGGGACTGCATCCGCGTCTCCACGATACCCGGTCGGTAAACAAGGGAGGTGACCTGGGGTGCCTCCGCGGCCAGCTGCCGGGCCAGATGTTCCTCCGCCGCCTTGGCCGCGCAATAGGCGGCAATGCCCGGCTGGGTCTTTTCCGCGGCGCCGGAACCGAAAAAAACGGCCAGCCCCTCGCTCTGTTCCAGCAGCACCGGCAGGCAGGCGCGAATCAGCTGATGCGCCACCAGGACATTTGCCCGGAATACCGCCTGAAAGTCCTCCGCCGACAGTTCCCAGACATAGGGTCCTGGGTGCAGAATACCGGCGGCGTGAATGAAACCGTAAAACGAGCCCAGTTCCTGGGCCGCTTCCAGCATGGCCCGTACGGTGGCGGCACTGGAGGCATCGCCGGCAATATCCCTGATCACGGTGCCCGCTCCACCGCACATCTCCCGGGTTTCCTGCAGCAGGTCTTCGCTGCGGGCGTTGATCACCAGATGCACCCCCTGCTCAGCCAAGGCCACGGCCAAAGCCCGTCCGATCCCCATGGACGCGCCGGTGAGCAAAAGGGTCTTTCCCTGTAGTGCGTGCATGGCTTCCGCCTCCTCATTTTTGCGTTCTGAGTCCTGAATCCCTGAAATGCTATCACCCAGGCTGGGACCTGTCGATCTTCAGCACGGAAGCACCATTTCCTGACCGTTCCGGACAGCCGGCATTAATCAACAAAACCGCAGACCTGTTGAGAATTGAATTCATTCGACAGTTAATGGTATTTTTGTGTACAGAGGCCCTATGGCCCTCTTGCAGAACCCCGCCCGCTACGCTCTGGTCTCAGTGGCCGCCTCCCTGGTGACCATGGTCCTGAAGTTCGGAGCGTTCTTTCTGACCGGATCGGTGAGCATCTTTTCCGACGCAGCGGAATCCGTGATCAATCTTGTGGCCGGACTGATCGCTTTCTGCGCGCTGCTGATCGCGGCACGGCCCGCTGATAAGCGGCACACCTACGGCCACGACAAGGTGGAGTACTTCGCCAGCGGTGTCGAAGGAACGTTGATTCTTGTTGCTGCGGCAACCATCTTCATTACCGCGGTGCAACGCCTGTTTGCTCCGGCCCCTCTGGAAAGCCTGGGCTGGGGCATGGGTGTGCTGGCTTTGGCTGCGGCCATCAATCTGGGAGCAGCCAGGGTCCTGATGCATGGAGCGCGCAAGCACGACAGCATCACCCTGGAAGCGGATGCCAAACACCTGATGACCGACGTCTGGACATCCCTGGCCGTGCTTGTGGGCATCGGGGTGATCATCATTGCTCCTGAGGAATGGCTTTTTCTCGACCCACTGATTGCCATGGCCGTGGCTGTGAATATTCTGCGCTCCGGAGTGGACCTGTTGCGACGTTCCTGGAACGGGCTGATGGACCACACCTTGCCGCCCGAGGAAATCCAGATCATCACTGCGGCCCTGCAGGCCCAGGCCCCGAAAGCCCCATTTCACGGGCTGCGCACCCGAAAGTCCGGATCACGGCGGTTCATCGACGTCCACCTGCTGCTGCCCGGAAAATGCAGCGTTCAGCAGGCCCACGATCTCTGCGACAAGATTGAACAACAGGTGGAATCGCAACTGAACAACACCAGCCTGACCATCCATGTGGAGCCGATGGAAGATGATGCCTCCTGGGACGGTCACTGTATCGGCGGCGTGGCCAATGACGGTTCCGACCAAAAGGTCCCCGCATGAACCCAGCCCAACCATTGGAGGATAATATGGAAGTCGGTCGAATGATTCAACTCTCGGGTATTCTCGGCGTGCTCGGACTGCTGGGATTCTTCAAACCCATGTTCAGCGCCTTTGCCGCCTTTGCCGCGTTCGGAGCCTGGGGGGCTCCCGGCCCGCTACGCTACCTCGGCTATCTGGGCTTTCTGGGCTTTTTAGGTATACTGGGCTTTTTCCGCTAGCCCAACGGTATCTGATGTTCTGGGCTGTACTGGCACTGGGAACCGCCTTTTTCGAGGCGGTCAAAGATACCTTGAGCAAGCGTCAGCTGGTCCTGGGCGATGAATATCTGCTGGCCTGGTCCTACTGCGTCTTCGGTCTGCCCCTGACCGGACTGTACCTTTGGTGGGAGGGAATGCCGGCCATCGGCAGCGACTTTGGCTGGGCCCTGCCCGCCGGAGTCTGCCTGAACATGGTTGCCGTGACGCTGTACATGCGCGCGCTCAAGGCGTCGGATCTGTCCCTGACCCTGCCCATGCTCACCTTCACCCCGCTGTTCATGCTGGCGACTTCTCCTGTGATCCTGGGAGAATTCCCGGATCGTCTCGGCGGCCTGGGGATGATCCTGATCATCGCCGGAGCCTATCTCCTGCACCTGGGGCGAAACCATCGACACGGACTGCTGGACCCGTTCCGGGCCCTGTGGAGCGAGCCGGGCCCGAGGATCATGCTCCTGGTGGCATTCATCTGGAGCTTCACCGCCAACATCGACAAGGTCGGCGTGACCAATTCCTCGCCGGCCTTCTGGCTGTTCAGCTTTTTCATCCTCATGAGCCTGGGGCTGACCCCCGTGGTTCTGGTCAGATCCCGACAGCCGCTGCGTCAGCTGCACCGCAATCTGCGCGCTCTGGCCCTGGTTGGCTTTTTCGGCTCCCTGGCCCTGGTGCTCCAGATGTGGGCTCTGACGCTGACCCTGGCGGCCTATGTCGTGTCCATCAAGCGGATGAGCGTGGTCTTCGGAGTGCTGTTCGGGCACTTTTTCTTTGGAGAGCAGGGCCTGGCCCGCAGGCTGGTCTGCGCGGCCCTGATGGTCCTGGGCGTCGGACTGATCGCCATGACCTGAAACCCAACCAGAGCCAAAGGAGGTGCCTATGCGCAGGGAAATCAAGCACATTTTTTCGGGCGAACCGGTAACCGAAGGAGCGGGCGTCAAATTGCGTCGAGTCTTCGGATACCACGAGGCGTCGCTTTTTGATCCGTTTTTGCTCCTGGACGATTTTCGTTCCGACCGCCCGGAGGATTATCTGAAAGGCTTTCCCTGGCATCCGCACCGGGGGATCGAGACCATCACCTACGTCCTCCAGGGCGACGTGACCCATGGCGACAGCCTGGGCAACGCCGGGACCATCTCTACCGGGGATGTGCAGTGGATGACCGCCGGCAGTGGAATCATCCACCAGGAGATGCCCAAGGGTGACTCCCAGGGCCGGATGCATGGATTCCAGCTTTGGGCCAATCTCCCTGCCGCCCAAAAAATGATCGAACCCCGCTACAGGGACATTGCGTCCAAAGACATCCCGGAAGTCACGACCAGGGATGGTATACGGATCAAAATCATCGCCGGGACCGTGGGTCAGAATACCGGACCAGTGGACGACGTGGTCATCAGCCCGGAATATCTGGACTGCACCGTCCCCCCAAAGACGGAATTCGTACATCCCACCCGGCTCGGCCACACGGCCTTGATCTATGTCATTGAGGGAGTGGGGGCGGTGAACACGACACCCGTGACGAATCGCCAACTTGTCCTGTTTACCGACGGCGACGAGCTGTCGGTTCGCGCCGGCGAACATCCTCTGCGGTTTCTGCTGTGCAGCGGCAGGCCCTTGGGCGAGCCCATTGCCTGGCGCGGCCCCATCGTCATGAACACCAGGGAGGAACTGGAACAGGCGTACCAGGATTTGCGCGAGGAGGTCTTCATCAAGCATCCACCGCGCCATTTAGCGGAAGAAAAGTAACAGTCCGTTGAAAAACTCCCAATTGATGCGTCACTGCTCCGGCACTTATTTTTGGCAGAGACGCTTTCTCGTATCAGGTGCGAGACTCTCCAGTAAGTGCCGGATTGCTCCTTGCACTTGGAATTTTTGAACGGACTGGGGCTAAGGAATTTTTCAACATTCTGATAAGCGGTTTTTCGGGGAGACCCAAGGACACTCTTCGCCAGTTTTCATCAGATACGCCGGATATTGTAAACGGACCGGCCCTCGGCGATGACCGTATCCGGCGCGTCCGCGGCATAGACCACGGTGGAAACATTGCCGACCCGATTGCCCAAGAGCCTGATCCGGGCGTGGGCGATAATGTCGCAGGCCACAGCAGGTTGAAGATAATCCACCCGCAGGTCGATGGTGGCGACCCGGTCCTGGATGCTGCCGGTACTCCAGACCGCGAACCCGCCACATGCGTCAATCAGGGCGGAAATCACACCGCCATGCAGCGCGTGACGGCGGCCGTCGCCCACGAGTTCCGGCCTGAACGGGAGCAGCAGACGGCATTGGCGCTCCCCAAGATCCAGCAGTTGGACGCCAAGGTATCTGTTAAAGGGAATGCCGGTCTCGATCAGTTCTCGAAACGCCTGGAAATCTTCAGGATCCACAACAGCCTCGACGTGGATTCAGCCCATTACGCCGGTTTCACGGCGATTCCATGAAACAGAAAGCCAGCGAGCCACCACCGCCGGATGACGGTCGTTTCCAGGGTGGCCAACCGGAAGCCACTCCGGGTCAGCAGGCCGGCAACGTCCCGGTTCAGGTGGCATCCGCCGGCCAGTCGCCTCCAGAGCGGAGTCAGCCGGTTCTGCCAACGGCGCACGGCCTGATCCGGGGCCGCGCCATGCTCGCAAAAGATCAACCTCCCTTCCGGTCGCAGCACCCGATGCACCTGCGCCAAACCTTCCTCCGGCGCGGCAATGCTGCACAGGGAGAAGGTCATCACCACCGTATCCATGCTGGCGCTTTCCAGGGACACGTCTTCCACGGGCCGCTCAATCCAGTGCGGGGCAACAGGGCTTGCCCGGGCCGCGTCGGTCGCAATGCGCAACATGGCCGGGGACGGATCCAACGCCCAGAACTCCGTGACGTGGCCCGCATCATAGTAGGGCAGATTCAAACCGGAACCGACCCCGACCTCCAAAACACGGCCGCGGGCCAGGGGAATCATCCGCTCCCGCAGGACACGAATGGGGACTTGGCCACAGGCGGTGTGCATCAGCCGAGGAAATATACAATTGGCGTAAAAACCCATGGCTCTCCAGCCTATGCAGCGGTCCTGGATCTCATGCGTCACGTTCCGCAAAAGGTCTTGTACGCAGGCGCCGAGGCTGGAGGCGGCAGCTGGTAGTCCCGATCCTCAGGGTCTTCAAAGGGCCTGGCCAGGACATCCAGCAGCCTATGCATCACGCCCATGTCGTTGCGCGTCACGGCAGCTTCCAGGGCCTCCTCCACCCGGTGATTCCTGGGGATAACCGCGGGATTGTGCGCCAGCATGCTTTCACGGACGGCCTGCCTGGGTTGTGACTGACGGTCCAGGCGCGACTGCCAGCGGGGGAGCCATTTCGTGAACGCTTCCCCCTTAAACGAAGGCAACTGCTCGGGATGCTCCGCGGCAAGATCACGCAGGCTGTTCGTGTAATCCAGGCGTTGCTGATGCAACAGTGTCAGCAGGTCCTGGATCAGGTCGAGATCCTCGTCTTCATCCGTGAACAGCCCCAGCTTGGCCCGCATTCCCAGGAGCCATTGATCGCGAAACAGACCGGAAAACGATTCCAGCAGGTCGTTGGCCATGGTCACCGCCTGTTCCTGATGCGCATCCAGCACCGGTACCAGCGTCTCGGCAAAGCGGGTCAGGTTCCATCCGGCGATCCGCGGCTGATTGCCATAGGCATAGCGGCCTTGCTGGTCAATGGAACTGAACACCGTGGCCGGGTCATAGGCATCCATGAACGCGCAGGGGCCGTAGTCAATGGTTTCCCCGCTCAAGGCCATGTTGTCCGTGTTCATCACCCCGTGAACAAATCCGACCAGCATCCATTTGGCCACCAGCGCGGCCTGGCGCTCCATCACCGCCCGCAACAACGCCAGGGGGGGATTCTCGGCGTCTTCCAACTCTGGAAAGTGGCGTTGCACGGTGTAGCCGGCAAGGGTCCGGATCGACTCCGTGTCGCCCTGGGACGCCAGATATTCGAAGGTTCCCACCCGGATGTGGCTGGCAGCGACCCGGGTCAGGATCGCCCCGGCCAGTTCGCTCTCCCGGTATACCGGCTCCCCGGTTGTCACCACGGCCAGGCTGCGGGTCGTGGGAATGCCCAAGGCATGCATGGCCTCGCTGATAATGTGCTCCCGCAGCATCGGCCCCAGGGCCGCCCGACCGTCGCCCCGGCGCGAAAACGGGGTCTGACCGGAACCCTTGAACTGGATGTCGAAGCGCTCGCCACGGGGGGTGATCTGCTCCCCCACGAGAATCGCCCGGCCATCCCCAAGCATGGTGAAATATCCAAATTGGTGGCCGGCATAGGCCTGGGCCAGGGGCTCCGCACCTGGAGGAAGCCGGTTGCCGGAAAAAATCGCAACCCCCTCCTCACCAGCCAGAAGATCGGCATTCAAACCCAAATACTCGGCCAAACCGGCATTGAAGATCGCCATCCGCGGCGAGCGCACAGGTACCGGCGACAACCGGGAATACATCACCTCGGGCAACCGGGCATAGCTGTTGTCAAAACGCCATCCGGCAGGATCTTTGGCCTGGTCTTCGACAAGGTCACTGGACGCATGGTCATCTGTGTTCATTTTACTCCCTTGGATCATGAGGTTCCATCCGATCCTCAACTATGCATCACAGATCCGAGGTGTCAATGGAGCGGACCACATCATGAACATTCCCAACGGGGTTCGTGAAGGTTGGGATTTTGGAAAACATATCATGAGCCCGTGGCCACCTGCTCCCAGGCAAAACCAACGATGTTCCGTTCCTCGAGCTCGAATTCCACGCCGACCAGGTAAACCTTGATTCCGGGAACCGTGTACTTATCCGCGGAGCCTTTGCGTTTGATCTGGACCAGGGCCGAGCCGGGCGCGTTTTTGCCCAGCACCTTGAATTCGATATTCACTCCCACGTCACGAACATTCCTTCTCCGGCCCGAACATCTTCCGGTTGTGGAACCAGAAGGAGGAGTCGTCCATCAGTTTGTAGAACACCGGGACGAAGAGCAGGGCCAGGGTGCTGGCCGCGATCATGCCTCCGACCACCACGGTGCCGATTTCCTGGCGGCTGTTGGCGCCCGCCCCGGTGGCGAAGACCAGGGGCAGGGAGCCGATGATGAAGGTCAGGGCGGTCATCATGATCGCCCGGAAGCGCTGCCTGGCCGCTGCCAGGGCCGCGTTGAACGCGCACAAGCCTTCGCGTTCCCGGTTCTGGGCCGCGAACTCCACGATGAGAATGGCGTTTTTGGCCGCCAACCCGATGAGCACCAGCAGGCCGATCTGGAAGTAGATGTCGTTGGGAAACCCGCGCCACAGCCCGGACAGGGCCGCGCCGAGTACGCCGAAGGGCACGGCCGAGGCCACGGCAAAGGGCAGGGACCAGCGCTCGTACTGGGCGGCCAGGATCAGAAAGACCATCAAGAGTCCCAGCCCGAAGGCCAATCCTCCGGCCCCGGCCGCGGCGTCCAGCTGGTAGGCCTCGCCCACCCAGCCGATCCGCGCCGACAGGCCCAGAATGCCCGCCCCCGCTTCTTCAATGGCCTGCTTGGCCTGGCCCGTGGTGAAGCCCGGGGCTGGATCGGCGAAGAACTTGGCCGCGTTGTTGACGTTGAAGCGGTTGATGACGTCCGGCCCCGGTCGGCGCTCCAGGGTGACCAGGGCGCTCAAGGGCAGCATCTCGCCGTGCTCCGAGCGGACAAAGACCCGGTTCAGATCCTCGGGGCGGCGGCGGAATTCGCCTTCGGACTGCATGTTCACCTGCCAGTTGCGCCCGGCCAGGGTGAAGTCGTTGACGTACAGGGAGCCGAAGGTGCTCTGCATGGCCTCGAAAATCTGGTTGATGGACACGCCGGCGGCCCGGGCCTTTTCCCGATCCACTTCGGCGTGGTAGCGGGGAATCGTGGTGTTCAGGGTGACCCGGGCGTTGACCACTTCCGGGCGGGCGTTGATCGCGGCGATGAAGCGTCCGGCCAGGGACTCGATTTCCCGGGACGAGGACCCGTCGCGGACCTCCAGATAGCCTTGCACCCCTCCGGTCAGGGACAGGCCCTGGATGGGCGGCGGGGTGAAGGCCAGCACGTTGGCTTCCTGAACGCCCATGCCCATGCCCATGATCCGCCCGGACAGGGACATGGCGTCCTGGCCCGGAGCCCGGCGGTCCTTCCAGTCCGTCAGATTGGCAAATCCCAGGCCCGCATTGGTGCGCAGAGCTCCGTCAAAGATATCGAATCCGGCCACGGTGGTGAACTCTTGGACCTCTTCCAGGCTGGTGAGCATGGCCGTGATGGTCTCGCGCGCCGCCTCGGTACGCGGCAGGGCCGCGCCCTGGGGCAATTGATAGACGACCAGGGCCACGCCCTGGTCCTCCTGCGGAACCAGACCCGAGGGCAGGCGCGTGACCGCGTACACCGTTCCGGCGGCCACGGCCAGAAAGAGCAGTACCGTGACCACCGTATGACGCAGCATCCTCTCCACGAACCAGACGAAGATCGCGGTGAGCTTGTCGAACAGGTAGTTGAACAGAGCAAATGGACCGGAGGTTTTTCGGGCCTTGCGGTCCAGCAGCAAGGCGCACATGGCCGGAGTCAGGGTCAGGGCCACCACGCCGGAGACCACCACGGAGACGGAGATGGTCACGGCAAACTGCCGGTAGAGTTCGCCGGTCATTCCGCCCAGAAAGGCCACGGGCACGAAGACCGCCACCAGAACCAGGGTCGAGGAGACCACGGCCCCGGAGACCTGTTTCATGGTCTCGATGGCCGCTTCGCGGGCGCGCAAGCCCTGCTCGCGCATCAGCCGGTCCACGTTTTCCAGGACGATGATCGCGTTGTCCACCACGATGCCGATGGACAGCACCAGGCCGAACAGGGTCAGCAGATTCACGGAAAAGCCCAAAAGCAGCATCCCGGCAAAGGTGCCCACCAGAGAGACGGGGATGGCCGCGGCCGGAATCAGCGTGGCCCGGAAGCGTTGCAGGAAGAGGAACGTGACCAGCACCACCAGGACCACGGCGATGACCAGGGTGATCATCACCTCGCGGATGGAAATCTCCACGAACTCCGTGGTATTATAGGCCACGGTATAGGCCACGCCGGGAGGAAAATGTGCGGAAAGCTCCTCCAGGGTGTTCTGGACCCGGGAGGCCGTATCCAGGGCGTTGGCTCCGGGCTGGAGATAGACCCCGATGGGCACGGCGGACTGGCCGTTGTACGTGGCGGAGAACGCATAGCTCTGGGAGCCCAGCTCGGCCCGGGCCACGTCGCCCAGGCGCAGCACGGCCCCGTCCTCCGAGGAGCGCAGGATGATCTCCTCGAATTCCCGGGTGTCGGCCAACTGCCCCCGGGTGGTCACGGCAAAGGTGAAGGCCTGGTCCGCGGCCGAGGGCGCGGCCCCCAGCTGCCCGGCGGCGAACAGGGCGTTCTGTTCCCGGACCGCGGCGGCCACGTCCGACGGAGTCAGGCCGTACTGGGCCAGCTTGTCCGGGTTCAGCCAGATGCGCATGGAATAGTCCTGGGCTCCGAACAGGGACGCATCGCCCACGCCGGGCAGCCGAACCAGCTCGTCCAGGATGTTGAGCAGCACGTAGTTGCTGATGAACAGCGTGCCCTGGCTGTCGTCCGGAGAATAGAACACCGGCACCATCAGGATGTTCGTGGAACGGGCCTCCACGCGCACCCCCAGGTCCCGAACCCGCTGAGGCAACCGGGAGGAGGCCGCCTGAACCCGGTTGTTCACGTTGATGGCCGCCTGGTCCGGGTCCGTGCCCATTTCAAAGGAGACCGTGATCTGCAGCATGCCGGAGTCCGTGGCGCTGGATTCCATGTAGATCATGTCGTCCACGCCGTTGATTTCCTGCTCCAGGGGCGCGGCCACGGCCGCGGCGATAACCTCGGAACTGGCTCCGGGGTACATGGCCGTGACCACGATCTGCGGCGGAACCACGTCGGGATACTGCTCCACGGGCAGCACGCGCAGGGCCGCGGACCCGGCCATGACGATGATGATGGAAATGACCGAAGCGAAGATCGGCCGATCGATAAAAAACCGAAACATCTAGCCTTCCTCCTGCCCCAGGCGCTTTTCGGCATCTCCTGGGACACTGTCCCCGACGCCGTCCTCTTCGGCCTCACGGAGCGTTTCCACGACCTGGACCGGCATGCCGTCCTGCAGGGCCGCCTGGCCGTTGATCACCACCCGGTCGCCGCCTTGCAGCCCCTCAAGAACGACCTGCCGACCGTCGGTCACCGGCCCCAGGCGAACCGGCCTGACCCGGACCGTGGTTTCCGCATCCACCACGAACAGGTACGGCGTCTCCCGGCCCTGCCCCACCGCGGCCTCCGGCACCATGAACACGCTCTCCAAAAGCCGCAAGACGACCCGAATCCGGACGAATTGCCCGGGAATCAGCGTCAGGTCCGGGTTGGAAAAAACGGCCCGGGCCGTAACCGTGCCGGTCCGGGAGTCAATGACGCTCGCGGTGAAGTCGATGTCCCCCAGGCGAGGATGTTCCAGGCCTCCCGGCAACAGCAGCTTTGCGCGCCGGGAGCGGTCGCCGACGCCGCGCATCGCGGCGTCGGCTTCCGGCATGGCGAACAGGACATGCACCGGGTCCTGCTGGGTGATGGTCGCCAGCAGCCCGCCCCATTCGATCAGGTTGCCCTCGGAGTGGCTCTCCATGCCGGTCACCCCGGCCACCGGGGCGCGGACAGCCGTGTAGCCAAGGTTGCGCTGAGCGTCGGTCACGACTACTTCGGCCTGGGCGTGACGGGCCTGGGCCCGCTCCAGATCTGTCAGTGCCCTGTCCCGCTCCAGTTCGCTCACCGCGGCCTCGGCGAACAAGTTGGAATACCTGGCCCATTCCCGCTGGGCATGGTTCAGGCCCGCCCGGGCGTCGCCCAAATCAGCCTCGGCCCGCCGCAGGGCAATCTCGTAGCGCTCCGGGTCAATGCGAAACAGCAGTTCATTCTTTTCAACGGGCCGACCCTCCTCGAACAGGCGCTCCCGCAGGATTCCCTCAACCCTGGAGCGCACTTGAACCTGACGCGAGCCGTGAACCCTGGCTGGATACTCTCGAACCACCTCCACGTCCTGCTCCTGGACGATCAGCAAGGTCACCGGCGGAGGGGGAGGCGCGGGCCGCTCCTGAGGCCCAGAGGGATCGCCGCATGCCGTCAGCCCCAGGACAAGCAGCAAAGCAAGCATCATTATTGCGCTACGCCGCACCCAAAAATCTATCATTCGCATCCAACCTCCTTTTTCCATTCAACACAATACAGCCAGGGCATACTCCAAATCGAGATCTCTCCTGACTCCTGGATACTGACTTCTGACTTCTGACTCCTCACACCCTGGACCATCGTGTATGCGATACCCAGCCGAACCGCGAAAAAAAGTCCGCGATTCTGGCTCCTTCCGGTGACAAATCCTCCACTCCCGACTCCTGGTCCGCATACAGTAAAATAACGATGTCGCCCTCTCGCTCCGGACATGTCCAGACATCTATACAGTTTACGGCCCCGTCGCCGGAAAGATAGAGTTCCTCGGCGCGTTCTTTGGCTCGCTCCCCCTCTTCGTGACTGAGCGGGCAGACGTAGATGACTTCCATTCGTTGCATGGCATTGCCTTGGAACGGCCTGTCTCACCGGGGCCGGAATCCGTCGGCGTCAGGTCATAGTCCGGAAAAACACCACGTCGTTCTTCATGACGAACCGAACGGCGTCCATGTCCTTTTCCGACGTCGCGAAGGCGTTCAACTCCTTCAGGGTGGCGAAAAGCTGGGCCCTTCTGAAATAACGCAGACCAAGAAATGAATACTCGCGAGACAAGACGTACGTCCCTTCCCGCGTCAGATAGAGCACGAATTTGACCTTCTCCAATCCCAGGGCGAAAATGACCCTGCCCTGAAACACAATATCTGCCTTGCCGGTCCGCTTGACTCTGAACTCTTGCATTTCCCCGCCTCCGGACAAAACGTTCGAAACAGCGCCTACTTTGACGCCAGGGGTATTCATTTCTCATGCCACAATCGATAGCTTTTGATTTCAAAGCGTTGATGTGATGCGTTGATGTTTTGCGTCATATTTGACAAGAAGTGGCCAGCCAAATATGACGCATTAATACAATCCGCCAAATATGATTCCATCGAGATACATGTGGACGAAAACACTTTTTTCCGGGAAGCGACGTTACGGATCTGCAGCAGCTTGAATCCGAGGCGGGCCATGGAGCGGACCCTGGAGTACATTCGGGAGTTTGTTCCGGCGGATGGTTTGTTCGTCGGCCTGTTTGACCCGGACCTGAACATCGGTCGGACCATTGTCCTCGTTTTTCCTGACCATTGGCCCAAGCCCCCGGACCCCTTTCCGGTGCCGGAGGGCTCACTGGCCTACGTGCGCCGGCAGTGGCGGTCCGCACCTTCATTCAATATCCTGAACGACTGGAGGGACGCGGAGCCGGCCGTCTTGCCTATCCTGAAGATGACCTGGCCGGACAACACGTCGTTGCTGCGCACGGACCTGGACCTCGAAAACAAACGCATCGGCATGCTCATGCTGGCGGCCGAGGGCCGCGACCGCTATACGGAGAGGCACGCTCGGCTGATGAACACCCTCAACGAACCCTTTGCCGTGGCCCTGGCCAACGCCCTGCAGTATCAGGAAGTGGTCCGGCTCAAGGAAATGCTGGAAGACGACAACCAGTACCTGTTTAACGAGTTGCACGGCATTTCCGCCAGCGATACGATCATCGGCGCGGACCTGGGACTTCGGGAGGTGATGCAATTGGTTCGCCAGGTTGCGCCCCTGGAAAGTCCGGTCCTGCTTCTGGGGGAAACCGGCACGGGCAAGGAGCTCCTGGCGAATGCCCTGCACCGGGCATCACCGCGGCGCGGCGGGCCCTTCGTGAAGGTCAACTGCGGGGGGTTGCCGGAAAGCCTGCTGGACAGCGAGCTGTTCGGGCATGAGAAAGGGGCGTTCACCGGCGCCATCGCTCAGAAGCGGGGCCGATTCGAGCGCGCCCACGGGGGCACGATATTTCTGGACGAGATCGGCGAGCTGACGCCGGGCGCCCAGGTCAAGCTCTTGCGGGTCTTGCAGCAGAAGGAAATAGAACGGATCGGCGGCACGCGAACCATTCCGGTGGACGTTCGGGTTCTCAGCGCCACGCACCGCCATCTGGAGCAGATGGTCCGGGATGGGACGTTTCGCGAGGACCTCTGGTTCCGGCTGAACGTCTTCCCGATCATGATCCCGCCCCTGCGGCACCGTCCCCAGGACATCCCGGCCCTGCTGGACCACCTGCTGACCAGAAAGGCCCGGGAAATGAAGATCACCCGCAAGATCCGCCCGGCCCCGGGAGCCCTGGACCTGCTCAAACAGCACGCCTGGCCCGGCAACGTCCGGGAGCTGCAGAACCTGGTGGAGCGCTCCCTGATCCAAAGCCAGAGCCAGAGCCAGGACCAACGCCTGGGTCAGACAACCACCCCCGATGCGGTCCTGACCGTGGAACTGCATCCCGGCGGGCCGACCCAGGCGGCGAAGCTGTCACCATGCACTGAAGAAGGCGTCCTTTCTTTTAATTGCGCCGTGTCTCGACTGATCCGCACGGCACTGGCGCGAACAGGGGGCAAGATTATCGGCCCCGGCGGAGCCGCGGAACTACTGGGCCTCAACCCCAGCACCCTGCGGGGCAAAATGCGCAAGCTGGGGATCAAGGGGAAAAGAAACAGGGAGGAAAGGAATTGCCACTCCTCCCTGTCGTGACCAGTCACTGCGGAGTTGCTCACCCCCCACTCAGTCCGGTTGTCGCGGCTGGTTCAGTCACGCTGCACTAAGCCTTCTCCACCCGGCACAACAGCGCCGAATGCGGCCAGGAGCCGATTTCCGGGCTGCAGTGTTCCGGCTCCAGAGGGCAGAGCATGTTGGCGTTGGACTCGTAGACCCCGAACAGTTCCGGCAGCTCCTGCCTGCGTTCCGGGAACCACCAGCCGTGCTGGGCATCGGCCATGCGGGGATGAATCCGGGTGCTGGTGCGCAGGCGCATCCGGATTGCGCCCTTGGGCGAGACCACCCGCACCCACTGACCGTTCTCCAGCCCCAGATCCCGGGCCGTATCCGGGTGCAGCAGGACCAGCGGGTCCGGAGCCACCTTTCTTGCTGATTCGATCTGGCGCTGCTCGGAGTGGTACATGGGCATGAACCGGCTGCCGGTGATCAGGACCAACGGAAACTGCTCGGCCATCTCCGGATTTCCGGCCGGGCTCCAGAGCGGTTCCTTGTAGGCCGGCAGGGGATCGCAGCCCAACTCCTTGAAAATGCTGGAATAGAGCTCCACCTTTCCCGACGGGGTACCAAAGCCCGCGGTCTCGTAGCGTTTGTACTCCCGCGTGCCGAAGAAACCGTACTGCGCGGTCAGGTCCTGAAAGGTCATTCCCGTAGGCTCCAGCTGAAAATCGCAGACCTGCTCCAGGTCCTCCCAGGGCCATTCGTTTTCCTGGCCCAGTCGCAGACCCAAGCCTCGATAGAACTGGTAGGTGTCCCGGCGCTCATAAAGCGGCTCGATGCCCGGGGGACAGGCCATGCAAAATCCGCCGGTGACCCAGAGCTGAGGCTGTTCCACCGTGGTGGCCGAGGGGAAGACATAATCCGCCAGGGCCGCGGAAGGAGTCATGTAGTATTCCATGACCACGTAGAGCTCCAGTGCGGTCAGCGCGTTGAAGACCATTTTCGGATCCGGAAAGGAAAGCATCGGGTTGCTGGCCACGGAGAACATGGCCGTTATGGGATAGGGCTTTTTGGTGATGGCCGCCTGAAAAACGTCCCGGATATGGGCCACACAGGTCCGGTACATGGATGGCGGGTTGACCTGTCCCCTGGGCAGCTTCTGGTTATTGGCCAGGTTGCGCTCCCAGCCGGGAAAACCGAAAAACGGATACGTGTCCGCGCCAAGCTGCTTGACCCGTTGCTCCGGCCCAATGGCCTCGGCGGCCACCAGGTCGAATTCCCCGCGCACCCGGGCCACCTCCGGGGTCTGGCCGAAGGTTTCGCCGCCGGGAATCTCCAGGTTGCCGGTGATGGCCCGCAGAATGGCCCGGGCCCGGGCGCACTGGGTGGAATTGACGCCCTGCTTGTCCAGGCCGTAGGCATAGGGCAGCTGGGCCGGCTTGGAGGTGGCGTAGATCCGGGCCGCGGCGGTTATTTTTTCCACGGGCAACCAGGTGATCTGGCTGACCTTTTCCGGGGTGTACTCCCGCACCGCCTCCCGCAGCTCGTCAAAGCCCACGGTCCACTGGGCCACGAAGTCCGCGTCATAGAGCTCTTCCTCGATGATCAGCCGGATCCAGCCCAGCATCAGGGCCAGGTCCGTGCCGGGACGGATCTGCAGCCACATGTCCGCCAGGGCCACTTCCTCGATTTCCCGAGGGTCCACCACGATGATCGTCGCGCCATTGCGCTTGGCCTGCTGGGTGGCCGGCCAGGCCTGGATGGGCGAGGAATTGGCCGAGGCCTTGCCCCAAACCACGAGACACTTGGCCTGTCGGGCATTGCCCCGGGCCATGCCGCCGTAGGTGGCGAACTCCGTGGCATAGGACGGGCACATGCAGATGTTGTTGGCTCCGCAAACGTTGGGCGAGCCAAAGAGGTTGTAGAACCGGCGACAGTCCCAGTGGTGGGTCCGGCTGGTGCCGTGGGTGAAGCCCAGGGTCTCCGGCCCATGGGCGTCGCGGAGCCGGCTCAGCTTGGCGGCCACCTCGTCCAGGGCCTGATCCCAGGAAATCCGCTCCCATTTGCCCTCGCCTCGGGCCCCAACCCGCTTCAGCGGGTGATTGATCCGGTCCGGGTGATGGATATGCTCCGGCATCAGCAGGCCCCGTTCGCAGATCAACCCCCGGGTCACCGGATGATCCGGATCTCCGCTGACCTCGAAGACCTTGCCGTCCAGCATGTGCAAGAGCGTGCCGCAGCGCGGATGACACAGCCCGCAATAGCTGCGGCGCACCCCATCCCGAGGCCCGGCCACGGCCTGGGAGTTGTAGGCGTAGAGAGGCAGGCCGCTCAGAGCCAGGGACGAAGCCACCAGGGTCGAGTAGTGCAGAAATTTCCGTCGGTTGATGCGCATGGTTCCTCCCGTGCGTTGGGGTTTGGTGGATGGCTTGCGGTCGATCGTCAGGTCAGTCATCAGGCCTGCCCTGCTCCGGGCCTGGCCAATTGGCCCGGATGCTCCAGCTCACTGCTCCGGATCCCGCAGGCTCGCCAGCTCAATAGCCTGGGCAATGCGTGATTCCATCCATCACCTCCGCTTGTTCTCGTGTGGTTGTCATTTGTGCATGGTAACGGTCGGGGTTGCGACAGCCTGTCACCGTACGGTGTTTGCGGCCAAGGTACAGGCAATCTCCTGGATTGCGCAAGGTCAGGAACTTCGGACGAAAGCACTCGGCACCTGCCCAGGAAACCGATCTTTGCCTTGAGGCGGCATTTCTGGGGTGGATAACCAGGGATAAATTTCTGCCCCCTGGCCACCAGGAGGCAATTTTCCCCGAAAAGGGAGGTCCGTTATGGCAGACTTGGTTCCAATGGAGAGCATCACCGGCAAGATTCTGCTTTTGAGAGGCATGAAGGTCATGCTGGATCGTGATCTGGCGGAGCGTTACAAGGTGGAAACCAGGGCATTGAAACAGGCCGTCAGGAGAAACATCAAACGGTTTCCGGAAGATTTCATGTTTGAACTGACGCTTGATGAGGATCGCGCTTTAAGATCACAAACTCAGGTTTGCGCCCGGAGAAAGTGTTACCTTGAATCAGCTCGTTTTGTTCTGTTTCTTAGTAGCGCACACATGTTTGGTCCCTTGGAAGTTAGTCTACATTCTCCATGCCGATGAATGGGTTGTAAATAAGCAGTCCTTCAATGAATTGCCCTGCATTGAAGTCTTCGCTGACGACGGCATTGGCCCCGGCGTTGGCGGCGGACACGATGATCATGGCATCCCAGAACGAAAGACTGTTTCGTTCCTGGACTTCGGAGGCGCGGAGAACGTCCTGGGCCGTGGGCGTGACGACGTGCCAGGCGCAATAGGTTTCAATCAGTCCGCGGGCAACCACAAGCGACAGGGGACGGGGAATTTTCCTGGTGATGTTGACATAAAATTCTTGCAGCACCTGGACGCTAATCACCCCTTGGCCGGATTCCCAGAGTTCAGCCACAAGCGAAGCGGCCACTTTGTGCCGAAGCCCGGCATCCAGATCGTGGGCGTAGATCAGGATGTTTGTGTCCAGGAATTGTTTACCGGACATGAAGATCTTCCCTGGACGCGGGTCGTCCGCCGAGGTGATATCCCGTGCGCAGTGTGTCCAACGCCTTATTTTTGCACTTTTCGTACTGCTTTTCGCGAGCCACTATTTCCTTGAGCTGGCTGCTGAGCATGCCGCTTATGGACATGGACCGCTGGGCGGCGATGACTTTCAGCTCGGCCAACAGGTCCTTTTCCAGGGCCAGCGTAATGTTCTGTTTCATTCATGACCTCCTATTAGCACGTAAAAACGTGCTGCACGAATAGCACGTGTGAATGTCATAAGGCAAGCGATTCTTGATCACTTGTCACCATTCCTTCATGGCCTTCTCAACGACATAAACAAAATACTCCGGGTGCTCGCGAAATACGGGCAAGGCTAATTCCAGGGACGCCCGGAACAGATCCATGCGTTGGCCCCCAGTTCGCCGCACAGCCTTTCCACCTCCGCAGCCCGGCCTTCGGACAACCTGCCGCTAAACAGTTCAGCGACCTCGTCGTCGCTCTTGGTTTGCCGGCCAATCGCTCCAGAGTGCCCATGGTCCATCCCTCATCTGTTCATCACTTCCAAAAAACCAAGTGAAGCCTGCATTCAGACCGATGTTCGACGACATCGTGGACTGGTGCTACGATGAGGCTCAAAAGGCCCAGCATGATGGTGACGCAACGAAGATCACCAGGGAACGAGCAGATCAGCTAGTGGCCGCTCTTGCTGAACACGGCGATCATGAGCTTTCGAATGATGACAAAGAGAAGATCGCCGCATCAGCCCATGTGCTTGCCCGTGAACATTCTGCTGACCAACCCCGGCCCCATCAATCAATACGACGGCCTGAACCTCGTCAAAAACCCCGTAAGGCCATTGGTGGCCATTCCCACGACAGCGGGAACGGCCAGTGAGGTGACCGCCTTCACCATCATCACGGATACCGAGCGCCGGAAAAAAATGGTCATCGGCGGGCAGTTCGTCGGGGCGACCATGGCGCTGGTGGATCCGGAAATGACCATGGGTATGCCTCCCGCCATTACCGCTTCCACTGGAATGGACGCCCTGACCCATGCCATCGAGGCCTATCTGTCCAAAAACGCCATGCCGCCCACGGACCTCTTCGCCCTCAAAGCCATTGAACTGATCATACCCAGCCTGCCTGTGGCCTTTCGGGAAGGCCGAAACGTGGACGCTCGCTCCAGCATGCTCCTGGGCTGCATGTACGCCGGTTATGCCTTCAACAGCGCGGTGCTCGGGCTGGTGCACAGCATCGCGCACCCGCTCAGCGTGCATTGCGGTCTGCCCCACGGAGTGGCCAACGCCGCCTGCCTGCCGCATGTCATGAACTACAACGCGCCGGAGGCCCTGGACCGGATGAAGGACATCGCCCTGGCCATGGGGCTGGACGTGGCCGGGAAAACACCGCAAGAGGCCGCCAAGCTCGCGGTCCAGGCAGTCAAGGACCTTTCCAAGGAACTGAACATCCCGACACTGGAAGCCTTGGGCGTCTCCAAAGAACAGTTCGACCGCCTGGCTGACGACGCCCTGAAAGAGATTTCCACCCTGTTCAATCCGCGCCAGCCCACGAAGAATGACGTCAAGAACATCCTGGAGCAGGCATACTAATTACCAACAGCTCATCCTCCGCCCGGTTCTCGTCCAGATGGGGGCCGGGCGTCCAATACCCCTCCTGCCCTTTCCCCGGCCAAGCCGGGCAACTCGCCATACACGGTGAGTGTGGGAGCGGTTCATTGATCCCTTTCCTGGGTTGCGTACGAAGCCAGCCTTACAAAATCTCCTTGATGGCCGCGACCAGTTGCTCGTCGCCTGGGATGTAGAACCGCTCCAGGGGCGGGCTGGCCGGGACAGGGATGTCCGGGCCGGTGACCCGGCGCAGAGGGGCCTTGAGATGGTGGAAGCCCTCTTCCATGACCACGGCCGCGACCTCTCCGCCGAAGCCTCCGGTCCGGGTGGCTTCGTGCAGGATCACTAGCCGGCCGGTCTTGGCCACGGAAGCGAGAATGGTTTCCTTGTCCAGGGGGACCAGGGTGCGCAGATCCACAATTTCTACCTGAACGTCCTCCTGGGCCAGCTTTTCCGCCGCGGCCATGGCCACGCCGAGCATTCCGGACCAGGTGACTACGGTCACGTCCGTGCCCGGCCGCTTGACCTCGGCCTGGCCGATGGGGGTCGTATATTCATCTACCGGCACGGGCATGGGCGCGAAATACAGCCCCATGTGCTCGATGAAGATCACCGGGTTGTCGTCCCGGATGGCCGACTTGAGCAGGCCCTTGGCGTCCGCGGAGGTGGCCGGCATGACCACCTTCAGACCGGGGCAGTGGGCCACCCAGGCTTCCAGGTTGTGGGAGTGCTGGCATCCAGCCCCGATCCCCGCGCCGGACTTCATGCGCACCACCAGGGGAAAGGCGGACTTGCCGCCGGACAGATAGCGCAGCTTGGCCGCGTGGTTGACGATCATGTCCGAGGCCAGGGTGAAAAAAGGATTGAACATGATCTCCACCACCGGCCGGAGCCCGGCCTCGGCCGCGCCCACGGCCAGCCCGGCAATGGCCGCCTCGGACACCGGGGTGTCCTTGATCCGCCCCGGCCCGAATTCCTCCAGCAGGCCATGGGTGGGGAACATGGGGTTGAGATGAATGCTCACGCCCACCCCTTCCCCGGCGAGAAATACGTTGGGATCCCGGTGCATTTCCTCCCGCAGGGCCTGGTTCACGGCCTGTCCCATTCCGAGTTTCTGCATGGTGTCCTTCCTTATTTGCCTATTGCTTTTTGAGTGGGATCAATTCCCCACCGCAAGACATCGGTTCATCTTCCCGAGTTCGTGCATCTATTCTCTCCGTCCCCGTGGACTTCCCCGTCCCCGTGCCCGTCCACGTACACGTCCCCGTCATCCATGATTCGCCTACGGGAACGGGGACGGGCATCAAGGCGATCGATTCTACACCCAAAATGTCAGGCCAGAACATCCTCCAGCGCCTCCTCCGGGTCGGGATACGGGCTCTCTTCGGCAAAGCGCACTGCCTCCATCACGATGCTCTCGGCCCGGCCCTCCATTTCCTGGTAGTCTGCTGCAGTGAGCACACCCCGGGCAATCAGGTCGTCCCGCAAACGCGGGATGGGGCATTTTTCCAGCCAGGAGCAGATCTCCTCCCGGGGTTGATAGTGCTGGGGATCGGTCTCCCCGTGGCCTCGGCAACGATAGGTCTTGCACTCGACAAGGCTCGGTCCTTCTCCGGCCAATGCTCGCTCCCTGGCCTCCTGCACAGCCAGGTACACGGCCAGGACGTCGTTGCCGTCCACCGTCTCGCCAGGCATGGCATACGCCGCGGCCCGAACGGCCAGGTTCGGGACCGGGGTATGTTCCTCATGGCGCTGGGCCCCGGCGTAAACATTGTTCTCGCAGATGAAGATCAGCGGCAACCGCCACAACGCGGCCAGGTTCATGGCCTCGTGTACCGAGCCCTCGGCGGCCGCCCCGTCACCGAAAAAACAGGCCGTGACCCGCTGCTCACCCTTGTACTGCTGGGCAAAGGCCTGGCCCACGGCGATGGGCGGGCCGGCTCCGACAACAGTGGAAGTGCACGGTGCGTTGACCTCGGGCACGGCCAGGTGCAACGTGCCGCTCTTGCCCTTGTTGCAGCCGGTACGTTTGCAGTAGATTTCGGCCATCAGGGCGTTGGGCTCGGCGCCCTTGGCCAACAGGTGATTATGGCTGCGGTGATTGGTGATAATCACGTCCTCCGGTTCCAGGGCCGCGCAGGCCCCGGAGCCCACGGCCTCCTGGCCGGTACTGAGGATCGTCATTCCTGGAATCTTGCCCTCGACCTTGCACAACTCCACCAGTTCGTCCTCGAAACGACGGGACAAGAGCATGGTCCAGAGCATCTCTTTCTGCTTTTCCGCGCTGATCTTCATGAAACCTCCGTTGGTGACATGGTTGCGAACGATTCAGCGTGGCCTGACCGATCAGACGTTCTGTTTGCAAAAAAGGCTAGCAGGAAAACAAAACTTCTTGAACCCCCGTGAGAGAGGACGTAGCGGCTGTCGGCGGAGAGAAGCTTTGTCCGTGGCCGGAATCTGGGTTTCCTGTTTTGGGGGGCAGGGTTGGGTTGGAAGGAGGGAAAAGGTTTAAAGGCCGCTTTCGCGGCCTTTTTTCAAAACGTCCGGGCCGCGATCCAGCCGCCGGAGATGAAGGCCGCCAGCGAGCTGCCCAGGTTGACCAGGGCGACCACCAGCAGAATCCGGCACAGGGGATTGGTCCAGAAGCCTTTCAGGGAAGTGATGGCTTGGGGCAGGTCTTCCAGATCCGCCACGGTTGGTCTGCGGATCACGGCCTGGACGAATCCGGCCACGAACCCGGCGGCGATCATCGGGTTCAGGCTGGTAAACGGCGAGGCGACCATGGCCGTAAGCACGGTCAAGGGGTGGGCCCAGGCCAGTACCGCGCCCAGTCCGGCCAGAACGCTGTTCAGGGCGATCCAGATGAAGGCCGATTCCATGGCGTGGGCCTGGCCTTCCTTGAGGAAGCCCCAGGCGATCAGGGCCACGATAGCCACGGGGATGGCCCATTTCAGGAACGAGCCAACATTGGACTTGGGCGGCAACACTGTCAGGGGCGCCAGGTCCGTATCCTGGTGGATGTGGGCTTCAATCCCGGCCATATGCCCGGCCCCGACCACGGCGACCACGGTTTGGCCCGGGGCCTCGCGGATCTTCTGGGCCAGGAACAGATCGCGCTCGTCGATGAGCCGGCGCTTGACCTGGGGGAATTCCTCAGCGAAGGCGTCCATCAGGATTTCCAGCTGGTCCTTCTGCTTCAAGGATTCGACGACATTGTCGTCGATTTTGCCCGCAAAGATCAGGCCCATCAGCAGCTGGCCGACCATCTTGAACTTTTCCAGAAAGCCCAGGTGCCGCCAAGTCCGCTTCAGGGTGATCTCCACCTCCCGGTCCGCCAGAACCAGCCGGGCGTTGGTCTCCTTGGCCAAACGCACCCCCTCGGCCATGTCCGCCCCGGGCTGGATGCCCAGTTGATCGCCCAGCTTGCGATAGAACGAGGAAAGGATCAGCTGGGCCAGCAGAAACGGTGTCTTGCGCTCCCGGATGACCCGCATGATGTCCATCTTGCGCCAGCCGTCCCGGTCCATCAGGGCCCGGTGCCGGGAAGGGCAGAGTTCCACGCAGATGGTGTCCGGATGGACTATTTCCACAGTGTTCCGGACGTCCTCCACGCTTTGCTTGGACACATGAGCCGTGCCCACCAGATAGATGTCCTTGTCGTCCACCCGGAGGTGCTTCACGCAGGAGGGGAGTTCCAGGGGTTGGTCCAGTTGACCTGTTTCAGCTACCTCTGCCGGAGAAGAAGATTCTGAATGCATTCGGTTCGGTTTTGGAAAGAGGGATGGAGCCGGGCTGCAGTTCTTTTGAAGCACGGCAAAAAAGAGGATTATCTACACCGTGCTTGATTGGAGAGCAAGCCGACAGCACTGCCCCTGATTTCGCACCAGCTTGTCCTTCACAGATCCACCTGCTGAAGGATGGTTCAGTGAATATTCCTGTAAGCAGGCGGTTGCTCAAAAACTATTCCAGCTGAGTCATGGTTGGCTGTCGGACGCCAAGTCCAGCATCCAACAAGACATCGGGAACTGAAATGAATTTGGTGGGAAACTTTGAATCAGGCGGATTCCCCTTTGGGAGCATTGTCTTGCGGAGTGGGTTTTTCTCCTGAGGCGAATGCTGAAGGCCCCGACCGAACTCCAGCACCCGATGAAATTGCCATTTCCGGACCTGTGCAGAGGCTATCCATCCTGGGTTATTCCGGCCATACAGACATATTTCAGTGTGGTGTAGTCGTCCAGGCCGTAGTGGGATCCTTCCCGGCCAAAGCCGCTTTCCTTGACCCCGCCAAAGGGCGCTTCGCAGGTGGACATCAAACTTTCGTTGACCCCCACGAGGCCGTATTCCAGGGCCTCGGAAACCCGCCAGGCCCGGCCCAGGTCGCGGGTGTAGACATAGCCCGCCAGGCCGAATTCCGTGGCATTGGCCAGGGCCACGGCCTCCTGCTCGGTCTGGAAGCGATACACCGGAGCCACGGGGCCAAAGGTCTCCTCCGTACTCACGATCATTCCGGGGAAGGCGTCGGCAATGACCGTGGGCTCAAAAAAGTTGCCCCCCAGGGCATGTCGCCGGCCGCCCAGGACAACGCGCCCGCCCTTGGACTGGGCGTCCGCGATCTGGGCTTCCATGTGCAGCACGGCCTTGTCGTCAATCAGCGGCCCCTGGTTCACGCCATCTTCCTGCCCGTCGCCGACCTTCAATTGGCTCACCGCGGCAACAAATTTCTCCAGAAAGGCATCGTAGATCCCATCCTGGACCAGAAACCGGTTGGTGCAGACGCAGGTCTGGCCCGTGTTGCGGTACTTGCTGCCCACGGCCCCGGCCACGGCCAGGTCCAGGTCCGCGTCATCGAAGACCAGAAACGGCGCATTGCCGCCCAGCTCCAAGGAAACCTTCTTCACCGTGGCCGCGCACTGCCTGAGCAGCTCCTTGCCCACGCTGGTGGAGCCGGTAAAGCTCAGCTTGCGCACGACCGGGCTTGCGGTCAGCTCCGCCCCGATCACCCGCGACGAACCGGTCAGCACGTTGAACACACCCGCGGGAACCCCGGCCTGCACGGCCAACTCGGCCAGGGCCAGGGCCGAAAAAGGCGTCTGGCTGGCCGGCTTGATCACCACCGGGCAGCCCACGGCAAGGGCCGGCCCGGCCTTGCGGCAGATCATGGCCGTGGGAAAGTTCCAGGGAGTGATGATCCCCACCACGCCCACGGGCTCGCGGGTGACCAGGATGCGCTTCCCCCGCCAGGGCGCGGGGATGATGCTGCCGTAGGCCCGCCGCCCTTCCTCGGCAAACCAGCGCAGGAAGCTGGCCCCGAAACCGATCTCGGCCCGGGCCTCGGCCAGGGGCTTGCCCTGCTCCAGGGTCATCAGCCTCGCCAACTCCTCCCGCTCGGCCAGCATCAGATCGTGCAGGCGCAGGATGATCGCGCTGCGCTCCAGGGCAGTCATGGCCCGCCATGCCGGCCAGGCCTGGGCCGCGGCGTCAATGGCCCGGGCTGTCTCACCGCGCCCGCAGTTGGGTACAACGCCCAGCACTTCGGACGTGGCCGGATTGAGCACGTCCAGGGTCTTGCCGGAATCGGCGCTGATCCATCGGCCACCCACCAGGCAGGCGGGGTCTCGGGACAATATTGTTTTCGCAAGGCTCATCAGGAATTCCTCTCATGGTTGGGGTGCGTAGCGCGGCCCTTGCATGTAAAAATGATCTCCCGGGCCAGGATGTCCGCGGCATCGTGCAGGGGGAGCGGCGAGGCAACGGGGACAAGACCCAATTCCGTACACGCGACCACCATGGCCTGGGCCCCCTCCGTTTGCAAGCTGGATACGGCCGCGTCCACGGCGGAGGCGGCCTGGTCCATGGCTCCCTTCTTGATGTCCTTGATGGCGGCCATGACCCTGTCCTGGCAGACAGTCTCCGGATAGATCACGCTGACCCCGACAACCGCGAAAGCCCGGTGATACAGGCCGGTGAGCTGCATTGCCGTGGAGCCCAGGATGCCTACCGCCTTGATCCCGGGCTGCTCTTTCAGGACAGTCCGCACGGTGATCTGGATCAGGTTGAGCATCGGGATGGACACGGCGTCCTGGATGTCCCGGAAGTAGGCGTGGGCCGTATTGCAGGGCATGGCCAGAAAGTCCGCCCCCCAGGCTTCCAGACGCCTGGCCATGTCCCGCAATTCCGGCACCGGGCTGCCCCCCCCGCCTTCGATCAGGGCCTTGATCCGCGAGGGCACCTTGGGGTTGTTGTCCACGATGCACCGGATATGATCCGCGTCGTCCTGGGCCGGAGTCAGACGGATCAGCCGGGCCATCAGATCCACGGTAGCCTCAGGCCCCATGCCGCCGATGATGCCGACGATTTTTTCCTGTTGTAAGGGATGGTTCATGGTATCGTTTGAACTGTTTTATGTTTTGGGGCACCCGGCATAAACGTGAGGAATGGCGTTGGGCCATAGGGGCGCACCTGCATGTGCGCCCCTTGCTGGCTGAGGCGACCCATCACATGTATGGAATGCTGAAGGATGGACGGCCAACCACTGCAAACAACATCAAAAACCGACAGGTGCAGTCAATTGCAAGGGCAGACACACAGGTCCACCCTTGCTACGCCGTACAACGGATCATTGTCGCCTTCAATCCTCAACCTTCCTTCTTGAAAGTCGACAAGTAGGCATACAGCGCGGGTGAGCCTCCGGTGTGCAGGAACAGGACGTTGCTGCCCTGGGGAAAATGGCCGGAGCGGACGAGATCCAGCAGGCCTGCGGCAGCTTTGCCGGAGTAGACCGGATCCAGGAGAATGGCCTCGTGCTTGGCGAACATTCGGACCGCCTCGACCATGGTTTCCGTGGGCAGGGAATAGCCGGGGCCGACGTACTGGTCGTAGCAGACCACCGCATCACTGGGGATGGGCACACTCATTTCCAACTTGACCGCCGTCTCCTCCGCCAGTTTGTGGACAATGCCTTCCTGGACGTCCTTGGGTCGGGACACATTGACCCCGCTGACAGGGATATTGGCGTTGGTGCCGACCATGCCCACCACCATGCCGGCGTGGGTCCCGGCACTGCCCGAGGGCACGACGATGTGGTCGATGTTCAGGTGTTCCGTATTCAGCTGGTTCATGATCTCTTCCGCACAGGCCACGTAACCCAAAGCGCCGATGGCGTTTGAAGCCCCTCCGGGAACAATATACGGTTTTTTGCCCTGGGCTTTCAGTTCATCCGCCTTTTTGCGCATTTCCGCCATCATGTCCGATCCGCCCGGAGCCACGGCAATGCTCTTGACGTTCAACAGGTCGAACAAAAAGTTGTTCCCGCTGCCATCCGGCTTGTAGGAGCCCTTGACCCGTTCTTCCAACACCAGGTGACACTCCAGATTCTCCTTGCAGCACCAGGATGCGGTCAGGCGGCAGTGGTTGGACTGGACCGCGCCGCAGGTGATGATCGTGTCGGCCCCCTGCTCCAGACCGTCGGCCAGGCAGAATTCCAGCTTGCGGGTCTTGTTCCCCCCGCTGGCCCCTGGCAACAGGTCGTCGCGCTTGACGAACAGATTAACCCCTTTTCCCAAGGTTTTGCTCAGATTGTCCATGGGTTCGATGGGCGTGGCCCCTTGCAGGTAGGCACGACGGGGAAATTTTGTAAAATTCATGATTCTATCTCTCCTGAATTATTTGATGACTTCAAACTCTTCACAACTATATCGCCTTCACTGGACTTGCGGACGCGACTCCCTTGCCCCTCACCCTTTCCGTGTTTTTCCGTGTGTTCCGTGGACAGGACTCCAGACGTCTTGCTCATGAAACCAGGAAACGTCACTGATTCGATCATCAACGCTCAAAAACAGCCTCAATCTCGATGTCCGCACCCAAAGGAAGGGCCGCCACCTGCAGGGCCGTCCGTGCGGGGTAGGGCTCCTTAAAAAACTGAGAATAGACCTGGTTCACGGCCTGAAAATCAGCCATGTTGGTCAGGAACACCGTGACCTTGATCGCCCGGTCCAGGCTTGTGCCCCCGGCCTCGGCAATGCTTTGCAAATTACGCAGGCACTGCTCGGCCCGGATTTGGATGTCTCCCTGGGGCATGGCACCGGTTTCCGGATCCAGAGGCAACTGGCCGGAGGTGAACAGCAACTGTCCTGAGGCTACTGCCTGGGAATACGGGCCAACTGCTTTCGGGGCCTTGTCGGTGTGAACAACGGTTTTCGACATGTGATGCTCCAATGAATATTTTGTAAAAATTAGATTAAAAGCAACAAGCACCTGGATGATAAGGCATTAGATGTAGCAAGTCTAAACCATGAAAACTATTAAGATTCGGATCATCAATTTTCAAGTTCCAGGGGGTGGTCAAGAGAAAATAGCTTATGTTCAAGAAACTGAATGACTGCTTGCTTTAAGAGCTATTGATTCGATATCTTTAATTGTATCTTGGCTTACTGCCCTTTCTTTTAACAACTGACTAGCTTTGCCTAAATTTTCTTTTAAAATCTTGAATGCCTCGAAAACAGTATCCGTGTACATTTTCAAATCATCTTGAGTTAGTGTTGGTATTATATATTCTTTAGCATATTCAGTACTCACAGCCATTGAAAGAACAGCAGCTGTCCCTGGCAAAAGCCCTCCATTGTCAACAACATCGTTTACATCATCACTCATAAATAAAACACCAGAAACATCATATTTTATAATTTGAGCTAGTTCTGCAATAATTTTAATTTTAGTTCCTGCAGCTTTCGCTTTGTAAAGATCATTACCAAGATCAATAATTCTTTTTGATACGTTTTGGGTCGCCTTACCTAGCGATCCAACAGCTCTTGGGTATGGGTTTTCTGGCTCAAAAACAGGATATCCGAGATTTTGAGCAGCCTTAACCAAGCAATTTCCGACGACAGAATTATCGTGTAAGCTGTTTGCCCTGACAACAACAGTAGTATCATTTATGAATTTACTCCAAGAAGGTACGTAAGCTTTAGATTCAACTATTATAGTTGGCAAGTTAACCATGCCTAGCTGACGCATAAGTACACCCTTGTTTCCAATAGGAATATTGCCCTCCGTGTCTTCATTTGGACCGATTCCACCTGCAGATGAATTTACCGTTAGAATCGTTGAAATACATAAACCATCTATTTGCAATACAGTCCCGAGATAGCAACCATCACTTCCCGGTGTATCTTCCAGAAAAAATAAAAAGTTTTCTGGATAGTTCTTCAAAAAAGTGTCGACGACAGATTTAGCAACAGCAGATATAAATGCTGATGGAACCTCCAGAACACCTTGGCCAACAATCCGCCCAAATATCTCGGTTGCCAGTGTTTGTGGACAAGAAGCATCTTTTCCAACAGCATTTTGCATAAGTGCTGATTCAGCTGGTGTTATTCCGCAACGCGCATAACCTGAACCCTTACCGCCTCCACTTAATTCAACAGATATAATGTCACTATAATCAGTAACAGATACTTTAGATATTTTCAGATTCACAGGACCGGCTTCACTAAGAATTTTCGTAACGACCGCAAACCCAGCTCCGTCTTCTTGAACAAATCCAGAGTGGCTAAAGACATGTCCCACGCCTATATGTCCAGCGAGGCCAGCAAATCCTTTTTGTTTTTTGCAAAAAGATATGCTCATATGTTCTCCCCGTTTTCAGCTTTAAAGTAGCATAAGGCTAATTTGTGGGACATATGCCAAGACAAACACTGCAATTAACATGACAAATAAAAATGGAAGTACTGCATAACTTAAACGTTCAATACTAATTTTGCTGATACCGCAACCAACAAAAAGATTTACACCTACAGGTGGAGTAAGAAATCCAAGAGAGACTGCAGCTATCATCACAATTCCAAAATGTGTCATGTCAATTCCAGCACCAGAAACTAGTGGGTGAAGAAGTGGAGTGAGAATCAAGATGTTTGCCAAAGCATCCATAAAGGTTCCAAGTATTAACAACATGATAATTATTACAAATAACAACAGCATTTTGTTGTCTGCAATGCCAGAAAGAGCATCCACAATAAGATCAGGAACATTATATATTAATAAAATCTGTCCCAAAGCCGAAGCAGTTGCTACCACCAAAAAAATAGTAGCATTCGTTAATGTCGCTGAACGCAAAATTTCCCAAACTTTTTTAAAATCCAGGCTCCTTAAAACTATTCCTTCTACGATGAAGGCATAAGTTACCGCAATAGCTCCAGCCTCTGTTGGTGTTGTAACCCCGCCATATATTCCGCCAAGAACTATAAATGGGACAACTATTGCGTATTTGGCTTCCCAAAATGCCTTCAATGTTTCCTTGTATGTTGCTTTTTTACTTTTTGTTTTAAAACCATAATACTTTGATAAAAAATAACATGTTGCCATTAAAATGATTCCGATGAACAATCCTGGGACAATTCCTGCAATGAACAGGCTGCCAACAGATACACCGGCAGTTGTTCCATAAATAATTAACGGAACACTCGGAGGAATCATAACACCAAGACACCCGGCTGAAACATTTGTTGCAGTAGCAAAAGATTTTGAAAAACCTTCTTTTTCCATGGAAGGAATCATCGTACCACCAACTGCAGCCACGGTTGCTGGCGCTGAGCCGCTGAGGGCACCGTAGAACATGGAAGTCAAAACAGAAACATGAGCCAAACCACCAGTAATATGACCCACAAGACATCGTGAAAAATTAAGCAAAGATTGGGCCATGCTTCCTTTTTGCATGATCTCGCCTGCCATGATGAAAAAAGGAACTGCAAGCAAAGGAAATGTATCCAGTGAAAAAAACATCCTTTGCATCAAAAATTGAACAGGAATATCACCAATAATAATCGCAATTGCTACGCTCATCCCTATTGCAACACCGATCGGAACGCTTAAAATAAGAAGCAATGGCAAACATATAACAATTGCTAGAATTGGTGCATCCATGATATTTATATCCTGTTCTTATTAAAAATAATATATTAACATTAAACTTAAAATAGATGGATTTTTTTCATTGAAATTTAATTATCTGGACGAATCAATTTCCATGTTACAAAAAGTGTTCGCAAGAACATGAGCACAAAACCTATAGGGATACACATAAATGGAATATACATGGGTATCTGAAGAGCAGGCGTTATTTGATTTGTCATGATAACAAAATTGACCATTTTAATTCCCCAAAACACCATCACGCAGCAAAAAACACTGGTGATTGCATATGCTAGTATTGTAAAATATCTTCCTATTTTCTCATTAAAAACAGTACGGATAATTGTTACTTCTAAGTGACGACGACCAAGAGCAGCGTAACTCGATCCTATATAAACAGAATAAATGAAAAGATATCTTGCTAATTCCTCTGGCCAGGCAAGAGAGTGCTGGACAACATAACGCATGAATACCTGTACAATAATAATTGAGGCCATAAATAAAAGAGCCACGGAAGCTGTAATTTCTTCAAATCGATTGATCCATTGAAGAGCGGCATTCATCATCGTCATCCTCAAAATGGCGGCAGGCAGAAAATTCTACCTGCCGCCTGATGTTTAATTGTTCAAACCGGCCTCTATGGTTTCCTTCATTTCATCAATCAACTCTGGTGGAACATCTTTTGCAAACCTAGCGGCGACACCGGAAGTCGCGTCTATCCAGCGTTGACGTTCTTCAGTCGAAAGTTCAATGATCTCGCCACCACCTTCCTTAATTTTTTCAAGAATCATTGCTTCGTTGCTACGAATTGTTTCACGCTGAAATTGCTGCATTACCTCAAAAGATTCCCTGATCCAATTCTGCTGTTCCGGGGTAAGTCTCTCAAAAAACACCTTTGAGACCATAACCAGATGTGGACTATAGAAACTGCGTGTGAGGGTTACATACTTCGTAATCTCAGGAAAGTTGTTGAACCAAGCCAAATTTAGATCAATATCGATCGCATCAACAGTACCCTGTTGCAAAGCCGTGTAGACCTCACCCCAAGCCACAGGGGTAGGATTCATCCCTAGCGACCTAAGTATATCTATATGTGCCCTGGAATGGGTTGCACGAATTCTTAATCCCCTAGCGTCTTCAAGAGTTCGGATCGGTCGGCTTGAAAAAATCTGCCTGAAACCAATTTCAATATAACCCAAACCTATTATACCGTTTCTTTCCAATGATTCCGCAAGCCTCTGTCCTATCGGACCATCTGTAATAAGATCTGAAGCCTCGTAACTTGGGACAATAAATGGCATATCGAGAAACATCAGCTGAGGATTAAATACTGATAAATTGTTTGTTGCGTCTGAACCCATCTGCAGTGTTCCCATCTGGATACCTTGTACAACAGCATCAAAGTTTCCATATTTCGAGCTATCATATATAGTTACACGAAATACACCTCCAGATCTTTCTTCAAGATCAGCCTTGAAAAGTTCATAACCTTGTCCCATAGGGTGCTGTGGAACATTTGGGTGAGCAACTCTAATGACAATTTGGTTGCTTGCACTGACTTGGGTAATAAAAAATATACCAACAAACATAACAACTGCAACAATAACGATAGAAAATTTTTTGATACTCTTCATCATGACCTCCTGTCTAGTTTAGGTTGGATTAGCTATATTTAATTAATTATACTTCGAACGATTCAATTTTTAATTTTGAATCACATACAAAATCCCATGCGAGCAAATCGCTCATGGCTATCTATGGAATTTATCCATTCAAAATATCAAAACACAATCGTTCGATGCATAAGAACATCTAGAGTCTAGATACTATCAAAACATATCATTATTCTGACTTAACTAAAATAAAATTCTTCTTCAGTCATGTACTTGTTAGGCACCGTGTATTGTTATGGCAAAAATTTTGTCCACCCTGTGGTGTTCCGAATCAGGGGATAGTTAATCCTGCTTTTGCCTTTCTGGTGGTCACTGCAAAAAGTCCCTTTTCCCGCGAAAACGTGTGATGTGATTTTGCTCAAACCCTGGAAAGACTGGATTCCGACTTTCGCCGGAATGACGAATTTCAGGGTTTTGGGATTTTCTACAGTAACATCTTTCCGGATTCTGATGCCGAACCCTCCTGCTTCACCAAGCTTAGCGCTACCGCAAAGGACGACTCTTTTTGAGACCTGAATTACGTCCAGAAAAAAAACAATCCTCAAATCAACGTTCTAATTCTTTTTAAAAAAACTAGCGAAATCCAACAAAGCTGTCAATATTTTATAAAATTTTTTTTAAATTTTTTTAATGTTTATTTTCTATAAAATTTTTCTTAACTTCGCCCTGTTTCTGGTGTACTGACGGAGTTTCCAAGAACAGGGTAGCCCCGGTTCGACATGACCTTTGGTGTTCATATTGCGCCTGAGAGTGCGATTGGATACTCAGGATTGATGACAAGTGGAGAAGTAAATGGCTGAAAAGAATTGCGAAATGAAATCCCTGGCCGCGTATCAGCGGATCAGGGACATGATCATCACCAGGGAGAAACTCCCTGGAACGCGGCTTGTGATCTCGGAGTTGGAGGAAGAACTGGGCATCGGCAAGGGGCCGCTCCGGGAAGCGCTGATGCGCCTGGACCGGTCCGGCCTGGTGCGCAATATTCCCTACAAGGGTGCGCTGGTGGCCGAGGCTCCGCGGATGCGCGAGATTGAGATCATTTATGAAATGCGGGTCAAGCTGGAGACGACCCTGGCCCTGGAGGCCATGGCCAATATGGACGAGCCGGGCATTGCCAAACTGGAATCCATGCTGACGGAAATGCAGCCAGGCCTGGACCTTCAGACCCTATACCATCTGGACCGCCAGTTTCATGCCCTGATTTACGAATACTCACGGCTGACCCACCTTTGCCTGGTGGTGGACAAGCTGATGGAGTCCGTGGACATCTTCCTGGTCAATCGTCCCCGGGACGACAACGATCTGGCGCGGATGTACGAGCAGCACGTCCAGATTCTGGAAGCCTTCAAAAAGAAAGACGAGGCCATGCTCAAGGATATTTTCAAGCAGAATATCAAGAACGGGCTGCGGTTGATTAAGAAAGTCTATAGCCGATTCATGTTTCACTAGCCCTATTCAGGTCCCAATCCGAGCCATTCCATCTTTCAGAAGAACGATACTGAACACAAATCGCGCTTATCGAGACATGGAGAAAAGGCGGATACGCCGGGCGACCAGCCACTGAACTTCTTTGGTGATCAATTGCAGGCGAGAGAGCGGGTTCTCCTGCTCTTCAGGCATGAGATCTCGCAGCCCCTGCCCCAAAGCGCGCAGAATATCGGTATGCACATTTACCTTGCGTATCCCGAACTCCAGGGCTTGACACAACAATTGCTCCGTCAATCGACTGCCGCCGTGCAGGACCAGGGGCACGGGGGTCTTTGCCGTCAGTTCGGCCAGCAGTTCTATGCGCCCTGCGTACTCGGAGCTGGAAAGCCCTTTGGGTACGGAAAAAGCCAGGAAATCAACCCGGGTTCTCTCCAGGAAATCCAGCACTTGTGATATTTCCTGTAGATCGGAGCAAAGCGGTCCATACTCCCCTTCCAACTCTGCTCCGGCTTCGTGTGCCAGGAGCCGTGCCTCGTTGGTCAACCGGGTGTTCTCGGCAAGTTCAAGATGAGCTGCATCGAACATCACAGATGGCAAACCCAGTTCCAGAGCCTCCCGGACAACGGCCAGGCTCCGGCCGTGATTGAGCTGCAAGGTTATCGGAACGTTCGCTTTCTGAGCAGCAAACAGGGCGGCCTGGGCTATTGGACCAAGCCCCACATACCGCAGATTATCCGCATCCAGGGAGATGACTGCTGGGGCGCCCTCTGTCTCCGCTGCTGCCACCACGGCCCGTATGCATTCCAAACTATAGACACTGAAGCAGCCGATGGCAGACCCAGCGGGAATCTGTGCCAGGCATTGGCTGAGTTTGCTCATTGGCATGTAAGGCCTCCGGAAAAAAACAGGGCGGCGGTTTGTTCCGTCGCCCTGTGCTGTTTTGGATCGATTTTGGCTGATTACGCGCTCTCGTACAGCCGGGTGAAGATGAATTCCCGGTGTCCCAGGGCTTCGGCGGCAGTCAGGCGGCCGTTGGCCGTACGCATGGTCATTTCCATAAGCTTGTCCCCGGCCTGATCCAGGTTGATCTCCCGACGCACCAGACCGGACACGTCCACGTCGAAGTGCTCGCTCATGGTCCGCAGGGTCCGAGGGTTGGCGCAGAGCTTGATCACCGGGAGGATCGGATTGCCGATGATGTTCCCCTGGCCCGTGGGGAAGTGATGAACCACGAAGCCGGCGGCGGCGCACAGGGTGACCATTTCCGCGGCGGCTGAAGAGGAGTCCATGAACCACAGACCGGGACCCGTGGGCGTCTCGGCCTTGTCCAGGCAGCCGACCACCGGGGCCTTGGTGCCGATCTTCTGGATGTTGCCCAGAGCCTTTTCCTCGATGGTGGTCAGGCCACCCTCGATGTTGCCCTTGGTGGGCTGGGAGTCGGACAGGTCGCTGGTCTTGTTGTCGTCCACGACCTTGGCGTAGCGATCGAAAAAGTATTGGAACCGCTTGCGCACCTCGTCGTTGGCGCACCGCTGCAGGACCAGATGCTCACCGCCGGTCAGTTCCGTGGTTTCGCCGAAGAGCAGGGTCGCGCCCTGTTCGTAGAGCTTGTCATAGGCATTGCCCACCGTGGGGTTGGTGGCGATGCCGGACGTGGTGTCGGATTCGCCGCATTTGGTGGAGATCCACAGCTCCTTCACGTCGCACTCGGTGCGCTGGATTTCACTGGCCCACTGCACGTATTCCATGGCCTTGCGGGAGGCGGCGCAGATGGTGTTGAAGTCCCCGTTCTGCTCAATAGCGAATCCGGTCACGGGCTTGCCGGTCTTGGCAATGCCTTCCACGACCCGATTGGTCCATTGGGGTTCGATGCCGATGACCACCACCGCGGCCACGTTGGGATTGGAGCCGGTGCCGATCAGGGTCCGGAAATGCAGCTCCAGATCCTCGCCGAACTGCAGCCGGCCATAGGCGTGGGGCAGGGCCAGGGTGCCCTTGACATTGTTGCCCACAGCTTCGCAGGCTGCGTTGGACAGGTCGTCCAGGGGCAGGATGATCACATGGTTGCGCACCCCCACCCGGCCGTTTTCACGACGATATCCGAGAAACTTTGTCTGCATGACTTACCACCTTTTGGTTTTGACGTTGTGAACGTGGAGATGCTCGCCTTTCTTGATGGGCGCGACCACTTTTCCGATGTCCGTATCGTACTTGATGACCGTGTCGCCCACGGCAAAATCCTTCAGGGCCAGCTTGTGGCCGATGGGAATGTCGTTGAGAACCGTTGTTTTTATTGTCTGGTCCTCCTTCATCACCCAGCCGGTAATCTCCTGGCCGGCCTTTACTCCCTCCACCACAACGACGCCCACGCCGTCCGCGGCTTCGTGCACAAGAAAATCGATAGCCATACTGGCCTCCTTCAAGTGGTTGATGCACAATTACTCTGAACAGGAACCATGCCCTGCGTTCTTGCCGGCCATCCGGCACAATCCTTTTCCATAATGCTCCAACGCTTCACGTGTTGGGTGAAGCCGCGTCGACTCGCGACGCCCTTGGCCAGTTCCCTTGCCCAGGGCTAGCTCCTGGGCCAAGCCAAGGAAATATCAATCGCCCCGTGTATGCAGACTGATCGAGGAAAAGCGCATCTCGATCAAGTCAGCTATCAGCAGGTTGCCCCGCAACGCAGAGGGAATCCCGAGCAGGATATGAATCAGCTCCGTGGCTTGCAGCGAGGCCGCCAGGGCAACCGCGGGGCAGGGGTTGCCCTGAAGCTGTTCCACCGATGGCCCAGCGCCGTTGTTCATGAATTCGCCCAGCCCAGGTTCCCCGGGCCATGTACTGCTTATCAGAACCTTCCAACCGGAGACCGCGGCCGAGACCATGGGCAACCCCGCTTCGGCGGCCATGGCTTGCAAGGCCTTGCGGTGCAGTGTCCCTCCCAGGCAGTCGGCCACGACCTGAGCCCCAAAGAGGTGATCCAGGGACACTTCCTTTGTCACGGCGCTCACCTCGACCAAGGGATTGATCTCCCCGGCCCGGAACTGGGCCGCCTGGGCCTTGAACCGGCCCATGGTCCGCGTGGAAGCCAAGGGCTGGCGGTTGGCGTTGCTCGGTTCAAAAATATCCGGATCACAGGCCGTGATTCGACCGACTCCACTCCGCACCAAGGATTCCAGGACGTGGCCGCCCAGTCCGCCACATCCGGCCAGAATCACATGTGATCGAGCCAGTGTGGCCTGATCTGCCGGGCTCAGACACTGCCCGTTGCGCTGGTAACGTAACGGCATTTCCCCTTGTTCCAGGGCCAGGAGAACTTCCTGGCGGATCGTCAGTCCAGAGTCGCGAGCACGTTCAAGAATGGCGCTGTCCGTTAGCAGCATTTCCGTATTGGCCTGCAACATGCGGATCACTCCTGCTGAGTTGTGGACCGATAAAAATACGTGGTATTGGCATTGGGCACCACAGCGATGCGCGGCTCTTCACTATCTGGATACGACGCGAGCCATGCATCCAGGGTGATTTGCGCGTCACCTTTGGTCAGATGACATTGGGCCAAGGTTTGGGCATCCATTTCCGAATCCACCACCACGGTAAACCGGGTCAGGGTCCGGCTGAACAGAAACGCCTTGTGCGCGCCCATCCGAAACCCCTGGTCCGCGAACTCCCGCATCTGTTCCACCGGACACGAAAACCGCCGGACGTAGTTCTCGTAGTGTGGGTCGCCCACTCCTTGACCACAGGCAGCCAGAAGCAGGATTTTCCCACCCTCCTCAGCGCACTGGGAAGCCATGTTCAAGCCCTTCTGGGCCTGATACAGACAGATATCCTTGGGCTCCCCGCCACAGGAAGCAATGACGATCTCAAAGGGCCGGTCCAGTGGCAGACCGTAAACCTGCTCCGTAACAGCAGCTCCGGCCCGCAACGTGGCCTCGCATTCTCCCACGAACAGGCCCACGGCCTGTTTGGCCGGGTTGAGACAGACGTTCACGGCCAGGTCAATCCCGATCATCCGTCCGGCCTCGTTCAGATCCAGCCGGGTTGGATTGTCAGCGATATTCCCGACTCGGGCCGCGGGGTCGGCCATCAGGGAATGGTTGCGCTCGATCATGGTCTTGGACGCACAGCCAATGGTGATGCCCTTGGATCCACCGGTCATGCCCTGGAATTGGTGCGGATCGACCATACCCACCACGATCTTCAACTCAGCCTCACCGATGGCCGCGTTAATCTCTACCGGCGTTCCCCGCGAAGTGGTCCCGAAGGAGGTCATGGGCGAGGTCAGGGCGTCGTGGGACACAACCGAGCAACCGTAAAGATCCTCGGGCAGAATACGAGCCATCTGGGCCGTGTCCGGGGCCGGATGCAGCCCCCCGCCCACCACCACGGACACATTCTTCGGACCAAGCTCCGGCCAAGCCCGAAAAATGCGTTTAAGCAAAACCGGAAGCAGACGCTTCAATGGAGCAGGACGGGTCTCGTCCGGCACGGCTATGGCCACACTGGAGGGCCTGGGTCGTTGTTCCAGGGGGAGGGTGTCCAGGGGGGCGTCCAGAGCCTCATGCAACGCCACAGGCAGATCGCCGATCACCGGCAGGTCTCTGGGCGTCATCACCACCACTTCGGCCCGGTCCGGGAGCCGGAGCGTTCTGGTTCCTTTTCCAAACTTGAGTTGAATCTCCATGATCTCATCCACTCGGCATGCGCGATTTCTTTCAGAGTTGCTTGCCTTCCAGTTCGGCACACCACGTTACCGGGCAACGTAGCCCAGGAAGATTTCGGGCAAGATGGTAGATATTTTCGGGAAGTAGGTAATCAAGAAAATACAGGCGAATAGGGCCACCAGATACGGCAGCACTCCCACAGCTATCCGCTCCACCGAAACATTGGCGATTCGCGAGGCCACGAAGAGGTTCACCCCCAGCGGCGGCGTGGACAGGGCTACCTGGTTGGTCAGTACGAGGACCACGCCGAAATGGATGGGGTCGATGCCCAGCATGTGGATCATGGGCATGAGCACGGGCACGAGGATGATGATCGTGGACAGGGTTTCCATGAACATGCCCAGGATGACCAGGACGCCGACGATCATCATCAGAACCATGAACGGATCTTCGGAAACCCCCAGGACCATTGCGGCAAGACGTTGGGGTGCTTCCTCAAAAGTCAGGATGCGGCCGAACAGGGTGGAGGTCCCCACGATCAACAGTACCGCACCGCAGATCAACGAGCCTTCCAATAGGGACTTGTAGACCCCGGAGAGGGTTAACGCACGATTGATCACGAACCCGACGAACAAGGCCCAGGCAATGGCCAGCACCGAGGCTTCCACGGGCGTGGCCAGACCGGTGTAAATGGAGCCCAGGATGATCACCGGTGTGATCAGCGAGAAAAAACTTTTGAAACAACAGCGCAAAAAGTTGCCCATGCAAAACGGCCCGATTTCTTCACTGCGGCCAAAGCCTTTCTGCCGGGCCACCAGCCACGCGGTCATACACATGGAAAAACCGACGATGAAACCGGGCAGGAAGCCGGCGGTGAACATGGCCGTGACCGAAACGTTGCCCAGGATGGCGTAGATGATCATCGGATTGCTGGGCGGGATGAGCAACCCAATGGTTCCCCCGGAGGAGGCCACGGACGCGGCGTAGTCCTTGCTGTACCCGGTGCGGATCATGGCCGGGACCAAAATAGTGCCTACCGCGGCCACGGTACCTGGACCGGAGCCGGAAATGGCCGCAAAAAAAGTGCAGGCCAAAATTGTTGTCACGCCCAGGCCGCCATGCATCCGGCCCACCAGTTGCTTGACCACGTTGACGATCTGGTTGGTGATATTGCCGTACTCCATCAGGGTGCCGGCGATCACGAAACAGGGGATGGCCAGCAAGGGAAAGATATTCAGTCCGTCAAAGATGGAGTTGTGGATCACGGACATGGGCAAATAGCCGCCATAGATCAGGGCCACGGCCGAGGCCACGGCCAGACTCATGAACACAGGCATACCCAAAAGGAACAGGGCGCCAAGGGACAGGAGGACCATTGCCAGAACACTGATTTCCATGTCGTTTCCTCCTTGGTCCTATTGAACCTGTTCCACCAGCTTCAGGAGCGTTCCCCGTCGCCAATGTTTGATATAGCCTTCAATGATCCGCCAACTCATCAAGACAAAGCCGAAGGGAATGATCATTTCCACATAGGCTCGGACAATGCCCAGAACTGGTGAGAGTTCCGGAAACAGCAAATTGCCCTGGATCACGTTCCAGCTCAGCCAGGCAATATACAGGTTGAAACAGACCCAAAGCAGATCCGTGAACATCCGAAAAACCAAACGAGCCTTGAGCGGCATGAGCAGATATTGAGCTGAAATCCGCACATGAGTACCGTGCTTAGCCACCAAGGCCGCGCCGACAAAAACAGTCCACAAAAATGAGTACCGGCTGAGTTCCTCTGTCCAGGCCATGCCGGAGCCGGTGGCCCAGCGCACCCCGACCTGGATCATCAGACAGGCGACCATGGTCCCTACGCTCAGGGCACAGAACATTTCCTCGAAATTGTCATAGACATAACGTAGGCCTTTCAAAAACATGGTCGCCTGCCTCCTTTTTTCAGCGTTTGCGAATCAGTCCGCCATGATGGCCAGGGCTTCGTTGATCACTTCCTCGCCACCCACCTGCTCGTGGAACCTGGGCCACAGGCCGCGGGCACGCTCCATCCAGACTTCTTCATCTTCCAGCTCATGGAATTCCATGCCGTTGTCCAGGCAAGCCTGCAGGGCGATCTGATCCTGCTCCGCGGCCCACTCCCACTCATACCGGGCGGCCTCGTGGGCAGCCCTGACCAGCAGATCCTTCACAGGCTGATCCAGGCGTTGGAACCAGGGTTCGCTGACCAGCATGGGGCCAACCCAGAGCAGATAATGCAACTGGGTAATGTACTTCTGGACTTCCCAGAACTTCTGGTCCCTGTTTACGGCGTGGGGGTTTTCCTGCCCGTCGATGACTCGCTGCTGCAGGGCGTTGAAGGTCTCGGCCCAGGCCAGGGGGTGCGGCTCCACGCCCCAGGAACGGAAGCTTTCCATCTGGATTTCCACCGGGGGAGTGCGGATTCTCAGCCCTTGAAGATGTTCGATCCTGGTCACGGGACGCACGGAGTTGGTCAGGTGTCGATATCCGCCGATCAGCCAGGACAGAGGCCGTGCACCACTCTGCTGGGCGATCTTGTCGGCCATCCTGTTGTTGAACTCTTCGTGCTCCAGCAGGGTGTAGGCTGTTTCAATGCCTGGGAACATGTACGGCAGATAGTAGATGTTGGCCTGGGGCGAGAAAGGCGTCAGGTTGCCCACGGCCAGCACGGCCAGATGGATTTCCTGGGTGCGCAGCTGGCGAACATTGGCCTGCTCATCACCCATGGATCCGCCGTAGAAGGTTTGGACGCGAATATTCCCGCCAGACTCCGCCTCGACGATTTCCTTGAACTTGTTGATGGCTGTCACATGCAGGCTGCCCTCAGGGTTGGCTGTGGCCGCCCGGATGGTCATGTTCGGATAGTCGACCGCCGTCGCCGGGACGGCGGTCAGAACAAAAGCCAGAGACACGATGGTTAGAAGAAGACGTCTCATTCGGTCACTCCTTGGTTGAAGGTTGGTATCTTTGCCCACCGATACGTTCGGTGCTGCATCGGTTTTGACCATTTCCAACATCCATGGTTATCTCAGCCGCCGCCAATGAAGGGGATCAAGCTGACAGTATCACCGTCATGCAGGGGCGTATTGAATTGGCTCAGCACGCCGTTGACCGAGATAATTTCTACATCCAGCTCGTTAAAACCCAGCTCCCGCAGCAAGTCAGCCACCACCGCGGGCTCGCGCATCTCGATGGTCATGCGCGAACCCTTGGCATGTGGCAGCCCAGGATACAGCTTGACGGCCACCTCCATGGCAGCTCACATCCTCTCTTCGATCCATTCCAGATCAAGATCCACGAGCTTGGCGTGGCTTGGCACTCCTTGGGCATCCCAGCCGCAAACTTCGTAGTAGAGGTCGATGGCTTTACGGAATTCCTGCTCGTCGATTTTCTTCCCGGCCAACGGCCCTTCCGGCAGTGGTTCATGCCAGCGGCTGATGACCCGGTCTTCCTCCGGCCCCAGACCCTCCCGCACGTTGAACATCCGGCTCATGACCAGGGAACGCTCGCTGGCGCGGACGATCTCGAACAGGCTGGTGTCCCAACCGGTGATGGCCCGCACGGACTCCACCAGATTGTGAAAGCTCATGGCGTGAATGGGCACGGAGCAGAAGTTGCAGATGGAAAGCAGATTGTTGATGCCCCAGGCCAGCTGTCCAAGGTGGAAAAACCGCACCTTGTCCGCGTCCGTGTCCAGGGGACGGACCGGTTCGGTGATCCCCAGGGCGCTCAGGGCCTTGTAGCCTTCACCCTGGAACGCCACATCGTGCGGGCACTCCACATGGTCCGCACCGGTGGAACTCAGGGCATAGCCCATGGCCATGCCGGTCTTGCCGCGACCATCGTGCAGGGGAAGGTCGTTGCCCTTGATATGGAAGGCATACTTTTCCGAGCCCTTGCCGATCTTCTTGGCCGCACGGACAATGCCTTCGGACAGGATGTCACCGATTCCCTTGCGCTCCGCCATCTGTTCCACCAGCCAGCAGATTCCCGCGGCATCCCCCCATGGCATCTCCCGCCCGATGTCCTCCTTGGTCAGGATGCCGTTTTCATAGCATTCCATGACAAAGGCGATCATGTTCCCGGCACTGATAGTGTCTATGCCGGCCAGATTGCAGAGCTGGTTGGCCCGGCCCACGGCCTTGATGTTGGGGTTGAGCAGATTGCTACCCATGGCCCCGATGGTTTCGTACTCCGGGCCGCCAAATCGAGGATCAAGAGGAAATTCGGGATCATCGCTTTTTACCTGGCGCTTGCAGGCCACCACGCACATGTAACAGGTACCGGCTTTGTGGAAGATCTCCTTTTGATAGCTTTCCCATTCCAGACCCTCGTTCTTGTCGAAAACACCCTGGCTGAAATTGCGCGTCGGGAGGATTCCGCTGGCATTGATGGCTTTGACCAGAATTGGCGTGCCAGCCGTGGAAAGACCCTTGTTCGGTGGGTGATTCTTGATCCGTTCCCGGTGCCACGAGCTGACTTCCTTGACTTTTTCCGGGTTCGCCAGTTCAGGCTTGTTTGTTCCACGCACGGCCACGGCCTTGAGGTTCTTGGAACCCATCACCGCGCCCATGCCGCAACGTCCGTTGAAATGCTCCAGGTTGTTGGTGATGCAGGCGAACCGGACCAGTTTTTCCCCGGCCGGGCCGATGCTGGCCACGCGCACCTTGGAATCCCCGGTTTCTTCCTTGATCTTTTCCAGGGCCTGAAAATTGTCCAAACCCCAGACATTGGACGCATCCCGCAGGCTGACCTCACCATCCTTGATGTGCAGATAGACGGGCTTCTCGGCCTTGCCGGTAATGACAATGGCGTCAAAGCCGGCGAACTTCATTTCCGGGGCAAAATAGCCCGCGGCCTCGGATTCACCGAAACAGTCGGTCAGCGGAGATTTGGCCGCGACGGTGAAGCGGTTGTACCCGGAGATGGGCGCGCCACTGACCACACTGGTGGCAAACACCAGGACGTTGTCCGTTCCCAGGGGATCCTCTCCGCCCTTGAGCAGTTTCAGCAGGTAATACGACGCAATGGCCGAACCACCCATGTAGGTGCGGTACCACTTCTCATCCGGCTCCTCCACGGTGAATTCTCCGTTGGTGAGATTTACGTGCAGAATTTTTCCATTGTAACCAAAAGGCATGTTCTCTCCTTCTTCAAAGCAAAGCGATTACAAACGGCCAACGCCTAGACAGCCGATGAAGTCAACCGATGGCTTTGATCACGGCGTTGCAGTCTTCCTTTCCATGGCCTGCAGCGCTGGCCTGTTTAAAGTACTCCAGGGCCGCTTCCATGGCCTTCAGGTCCTGCCCCCAGGCCCGAGCCATCTCCAGGCCAAGCCGGACGTCCTTCAAGGCCAGATCCAGACCAAACCGTGCCGCATAATCATCATTGGCAATCCACGGGCCGCGGACGTCCATCTGAAAACTGCGCGCCCCGGTATCCGTGAGCAGTTCCAGCAGCTGCTTGCGATCCAGACCGGCCTTGTCTCCGACCCGGATGCCCTCGGCCAGGACGGCGATATTGGTCATCCCGATCATGTTGGAGATCAGCTTCACGGCGCAGGAGGCGTCAATGGTGCCGACGTAACTGGGTATGCCGATGATCTTGAAAATTTCCTCGAATTTGTCCACCAGGGCCTTGTCTCCGCCGATGAACATGGGCTCCTCGGCCTTTTCGGCATGGGCCGGGGTTTTGCCCAGGGTGCATTGGATGTAGCCCAAGCCGTGCTTTTCGGCCGCGGCCTTCATTTCGTTGGCCGTGCCGGGGTCAATGGTGGACACCTCAATGTGCGTTGCCCCCTTCTTCATTTTGGCATACAGCCCGTCCTCGCCAATCACCACGCCCTTGACGTGATGCGGCAAGGGCAGGCTGGTGATGAGCAGGTCGCAGCCCGCCAAATCGGAAAGAGAGCCGGCGGCTTTTCCGGTGGTGCCCGCTTCCAGAGTCCGCTGAATGGCTTCCGCGCTCAGGTCGTACACCAGGACGTCCTTCCCGGCGCGAATCAGGTTCCTGGCCAGCCCGCCACCCATGAGTCCAACACCGACGAAACCGATCTGCATGATTGTCTCCATTTTTTTGAGGATGAAATTGTCCAACACCGAGAAACAGACACGTGGAGCCGGATGTCCACGAAGCGTTCAATACGTGTTTCAAAGCAAAGACCATTCCAGGATGAACTCCTTGTAAAATTCTATTTCAATATAGCAATATTATTGAAATTATTTGCCGGTCGCGCACCAATTGCCGTCACCCATGCGTCCATATTTGGGCATTATTGCCCATATGTGGACTACATGGTATTTGCGCAGGTGCCCGGGATGTTCTGATTGGGTCCCCCGCACCAGACCAGAAGTTCTGTTGAAAACATTTCCAGGCACATGACGTTGAGGTAATGCTGAGCCACTCATCCAAAGTGTATTCCAGACGTCAACATTAACATCGTAAATTCATCAGTAATTTACGTATTGCAAAGCTTCTGAGTCTCTCAATTTGGGGCACAATGGTTAATAATTTACAAAACGTAACAGCAAAGGCATGGTTAAAAAGGCAGCAATGGTTTGGATGGCGATAATTTCAGCCATTACCTTGTGATCCCCCCCCAGTTGTCTGGCCAATACATAGGCAGCCGGTCCGCACGGTAAGGAAGCAAAAATAACGATCACATTTTTGCTTGTTGCTTCCAAACCCATCATCCAACTCATCAGCGCCGCCAAGAGAGGCAGAATGGCCAGTTTCACTGCACTGGCCAGTACGACTGTCCAGACATTGCCCTTAATTCCATGGAATACCAAGCCGGCACCTACAGATAGAAGGCCAAGAGGGAGAGATGCCTGGCTCATAATGACAATGAATTCCATCAAACCAAATTCCAATGGAACGTTTAACAGATTTGCTGCAATACCCAGCAGACATGCCAATATCAGAGGATTGCGAACCAGGGCGCTGATCAGCCCAGACATTCCCTTGGAATCGCTTGTCCCGTATCTGGAAACAATGCAGACACTGAAAAAATTGATCAAAGGGATCATCACGGAAATAACAACAGCTGAAAAGATAAGACCTTGATCACCGAAAAGTACAAAAGCTGCCGAAATGCCAACATACGTGTTCAGACGCAAGGAGCCTTGGTACAAAGATGAAAATGCAGGCCCGGAAAGAGGCAAAAAAAACCTCAAAAGAAGTAGAATGGCAGTAGCAATACTTATGATTAGTACAATGGAAAAAACAATGGGAAGGACTTCCATATCTGCGAAAGGCGCTCTAAAAGTATTGATAAAGAGTAGTTCTGGAAAAAATACGGAGTACGTTATCTTTTCAGCAGCTGGCCAGAAGGATTCTCCTGGAAAATCTATTTTTTTAAATACCCAACCCAGAAAAATAAGCAGGAATATCGGCGTCAGCGCCGTGATGACTTGGAACATGATGTCTAAAAATGAGTTAAATGAAAATTTTGGGTTTTCTGAAGTGAGGGATTATCACGAGACTCTCGGCCACAAGCAATCTGACAAAGATACATTGCCTACAGGAAATGAGAGCAAGTAACATTCCAAGGATGACAAACTCTGCCGAAAGTTGAATAATATATTGTATAATCATAATATATTTATATTCTTCACACTCCTGTTAGTGACAGCTATGCCCAAATATAGACTTCAATGTCCATATACGAGTAAATTGGACCACGAGATTCACGTCAAACATGTTCTTTTTGTCAAAGAGGAACCATGCAAAAAAACAAAGCCCAACGCATTGTCGTTTCCCATGTCCTGAGCAAGGAATTGGTCATGGAACTTTCCCGGGCCACTTCGCGAGGAACCTTTTTCCAGTCTCTTTCTCGTCTGCTCCAGCAACAATTCAATTTCGACCGGTTGTGCATCAATCTATACGACCCAAACAGCGAGATGCTCAGTTATTTTTCCGCGGCTGAGGGAACGATGGTCAGTTCCTTATCCCCGGTGCGTAAGGCTGAAAAAAGCACCGTGGCCGGGCACGTCATTGCCACGCGCAAGCCTGTGGTGATCACGGACATTGCCCAGCACTTCGCCGAATCCACCCTCCACCCCATGGCCGAGGCCGGGCTGACCACAACCATGGCTTTTCCCTTGATCCTTAACAATGAGATTATCGGCACCCTGCACTGCTCGTTTGTGCGCAAGCCGGACAATCTATACGGAATCATGGAGTTGTTTCTGGAGCTCAGCCCATATGTGGCTGTCTGTATGGGAGCCCTGCTGGCCTTGGAACACCTGGAACAGGGAGGGCCAAGCACCTTGCAAATGTCCTGCGCCCTTCCCGAAGCCAACGAGACCTTCATTTTCGAAAGTCCAAAGATGCGGCGATTCATGACCATGGTGAACCAGATCGCCCGTCTGGACATGCCCGTGTTGTTGCTGGGTGAAACCGGGACCGGCAAAACCCACCTGGCCCGCTATATCCATGCCACCGGAAAGCGGGCCAAGCAGAATTTCGTTCGGGTCAACTGCCCGGCCCTGTCCACGAGCCTGTTTGAAAGCGAGATCTTCGGGCACGCCAAGGGCGCGTTCACTGGTGCGTCCACCAAACGGATCGGCAGGATCGAGCTGGCCCATGAAGGGACCCTGTTTTTGGATGAAATCGCGGAATTGAGTCAGGAAATGCAGAGCAAGCTACTGCATGTCCTGGATGAACAGTGTTTCGAGCGTGTTGGAGAAAGCGTTTCCTTGTCCGTGGACGCTCGCCTGGTGACCGCCACCAACGTGGACGTCCAGCAGGCCATGGCCCAGGGCAAACTGCGCCGTGACTTTTTTTATCGGCTTTCAGCGTGCACGCTGGAACTTCCGCCGTTGCGTGATCGTCCGGAGGACATTCCGGTGATAGCCGGGTTTTTCATCAACCAGCTTTGCGCCCAACACGGACTTCCCAAGCCGGCCATGATCACAAAGTTGACGAACTGCCTGCTGGATCACAGCTGGCCGGGCAATATCCGGGAACTGCGCAACACCCTGAGCAAGATCCTAATCCGGAACTGCATTGCCGGGGAATTGACCACCGAGGACATCCGCGACATCCTGAGCAAGGAGGGTGACGGCATTCAGAAGCTGGAAAGCCTCGAACCCACGAACGGGGAAGCCGCTTGCGAAAATGACTCTCCCTGGACGCCACAGCAGCCCGCCCGCCCCGCTTCGAACGGTCCCGGACGACTGGAAGACCTGGAGCGTCAACACATCCTGGAAACACTCCGCCGAACCCGCGGGGTGGTCTCCGGACCCAAGGGCGCGGCAGCCCTGCTCGGCCTGCCCCGCTCAACCCTCCAGCACCGGATGCGCAAGCTGGGGATTGACGGGAAAAAGGAGATACAGTGACGCAACCATGCCTTATCTGAGTGATGAAAAAGTCCTCATCCGGCAGTTCGTTCAAAAACCACAAGTGCAAGGAGGAAAAAAAGTTCTGCTCAATATGCGTTTTGGACTGTTTTCATGCTCACGGGAATCCCAACGGGATTCTGTATCATAGCCCAGGGTTGCGGAAAGAGCTTGACATGCTTCTTTCGGACTGTTTTGAAGCCTATTAATGGACAATCGCTGAAATGCTTGCGAGCCATAAGCAGCCTTGCCTCCTCTCAAGGTGATCATTCTATGCAGAATAATAAGGCAAAGAACAAGATGAATAACATTTATTACCATAAAATTCAAATTCTCATTACAATAATTTTCATTGCATCAATGTATGCCATCTATTCATTTTACATAAAGTATAGTGAAACAGATTCAATCTTATATATGATATTTACAATAATATTTTTGATGATTTGTATTATTTTCGTAAAACAGGTAATTATATGGAGAAGCATAGAAATTGATTGTGAATTTGTCACTGTTCGAAAATTTTTTTGCAAGCCAATAAAAATAAATATTTCAGATTTTCTATATTAAATTGTTACCGATAAAGAAGAAATTCTTTCTTATATGTTTCAATATTGGAAATATTATGTTCAAATATCTCCAATAGTATACAGAAATGGACAAGAGTTGTCTGAAAGAATAATTGATCACATGAAACGAATAAAGTTTGTTGTAGAGGTTGTGTAGAGATTTTTCACTTCATAAATCCTTTAATCTACAACTACACAGATACTTTTATATCATGCCGTTAAAAAAGATATTTCCACAGCACCAAAGGAAGCCCAAATAAATGAACCTACACCTCCATGAACAGTTGAAAGGCCACATCTGGGAAATCGCCAACCGTCTTCGCGGGCCTTACCGACCGCCGCAGTACCGTCTGGTGATGCTGCCCATGGTGGTGCTGCGGTGTTTGGATTGCGTGCTGGAGCCGAGCAAGGAGGCGGTGTTGCGGCAGTATGCCAAGCTGACGGCCCAGAATATGCCGGAAAACGCCATGGACAGGCTGCTTGGCAAGGCCGCCGACCCGACGCGCACCTATCCGCTGTACAACATCAGCCCGTTCACCTTTGAAAAGCTGCTGGGCGATTCGGAGAATATCGCGCCCAACCTGGTGGCCTATATCAACGGTTTTTCGCCCACGGCCCGGGCCATTTTCGAGCGGTTCAAGTTCTCGGACCAGATCGAGAAGCTGGACGCCAGCAACCGCCTGTTCACCATCATCAAGGCCATGTCCGAGGTGGATTTGCACCCGGACCGGATCGACAACCTGCAAATGGGTTACCTCTTCGAGCATCTGGTGATGCGCTTCAACGAGCAGGCCAACGAGGAGGCCGGGGATCACTTCACCCCGCGCGAGGTCATCCGCCTGATGGCCAATCTCATCTACACCGGCGAGCAGGATGTCTACATTCCGGGCATCTTCCGCACCATTTACGACCCGGCCTGCGGCACCGGGGGGATGTTGTCGGAATCAGAGAAATTCATCCTCGGCCAGAACAGTCAGGCCAATCTTGCCCTGTTCGGGCAGGAGTACAACGACGAATCCTGGGCCATTTGCTGTTCGGACATGCTGATCAAGGACGAGGACACCAGCAGCATCGTCCTGGGTGACACCCTGGGCGACGGCAAGACCCGCGACGGATTCGAGGGCAGGCAGTTCCATTACCTGCTGGCCAATCCGCCCTTTGGCGTGGAATGGAAGGATCAGAAAACCGTTGTCGAAAAGGAGCACAAGGAGATGGGCTTTGCCGGGCGTTTCGGTGCCGGGCTGCCAGCCATCAATGACGGCTCGCTGCTGTTTTTGCAGCACATGATTTCCAAGATGCACCCGTACACCCGCTTGCCGGACGGGCAGGAGGAAGGGGACGAGAACGCGGTGGGCTCCAAGATTGCCATTGTCTTCAACGGCTCTCCCTTGTTTTCCGGCGATGCCGGTTCCGGCCCGTCGAATATCCGGCGCTGGATCATCGAGAACGACTGGCTCGACGCCATAGTCGCGCTGCCCGACCAGCTCTTCTACAACACCGGCATCTTCACCTATGTCTGGCTGGTCACCAATCGCAAGGCCCCGGAACGGCGCGGCAGGGTCCAGTTGATCGACGGCACGCGCTTTTTCCAGCGCATGAAAAAGAGCCTGAACAACAAGCGCAACGAGATCACCGATGAACAGATCCGCCGCCTGACCCGGCTGTACGGGAATTTCCAGGACGGCGAGACCGCCGATGTACACATCAACGGCGATACCGAAACCCGCGTGGTCTCCCGGATTTTCGAAAACCGCGAGTTCGGCTTCCTCAAGGTCACGGTGGAGCGCCCCCTGCGCATGAACTTCGAGGCCAGCCCCGAACGCATTGCCCGGCTGGACGACCAGACCGCCTTTGCCAATCTGGCCACCTCCAAGAAGCGGAAAAACGAAGCCGCCGCCGCAAAGGAAATCGAGGAAGGACGCCGTCTGCAAGAGGCGATTCGCACGGTGCTGGCGACCCTGACCAAAAAAGGCCGCTACACCGACCGCGCCCATTTCGACGCCGACCTGGCCACCGCAGCAAAAAAGACCGGACTCAAGCTCCCCGCACCCATCAAGAAGACCATCTTCACCGCCCTGGGCGAACGCGAGCCCGACGCGGAAATCTGCCGCGACGCCAAGGGACGCCCGGAGCCGGACAGCGAAATCCGCGACACCGAAAACATCCCCGTGCCCCCGGGCACCGAACTGCCGCTACCCATGCCCTTCGGCCCGGACAAGCCCAATGCCGAGCTGGTAGAAGCCTTCCGAAACGAAATCGACGCCTACATGACCCGCGAAGTGCTGCCCCACGTTCCGGACCTGCCCGCCATTCCACCGACTGCGGGAGAATATTGCGTCTATGTTCTAAAGTGTGCTGATGGAAGCTTTTACAAGGGGCAAACAGATGATTTTCCCAGGAGATTCAAAGAACACCAATCCGGCAAGGTGAGTTGGACGGCAAAGCATCTGCCTGTAATGCCCATTCACTGGGAAGTCTTTGACTCTCGTGAACAGGCTGTCGCACGGGAACAATTTCTCAAAACCGGGAAAGGACGCGAATGGCTGAAACAGCAATTTGATCGAAAGGAACTTGCCAGCTTCAAGAGGCAGGCGGGCGCCTGGGTGGACTCCGACAAAACCAAAGTCGGCTACGAAATCCCCATCAACCGCCATTTCTACGTCTACAAACCGCCGCGTCCACTGAATGAGATCGAGGCGGAGATTGCCGAACTGGAAGGGGAGATTGCTGGGCTGTTGAAGGGGTTGGTGGGATGAACAATACCTTTGAGGAACAATGGCTTGTTGATTTACCGACATCTTGGGTAGAGAAGCGAGCAGATTTTCTCTGTGACTCTTATCGAATCACTGTTGATCCGTCACAATTTGGTGATGATCTTGTAGCCCATTACTCGATCCCCCAGGTTCAGGAGACTGGTGGGCCAATTATTGAACCTGCCAGTGATATTGATAGCTCAAAGTTGCTCATAACGACCGACACTTTGTTAGTGTCTAAGCTGAATCCGCGAAAACGTACTATTTGCATTGCCACGCCTTATGGCGACCATCCTACTGTCGCCTCTGGTGAATTCGTGGCAATAAAATCCGACAAGATTGATCAAAGATACGCTTATTACTTGTGGTGCAGTGAAAAGGTGACTGACCGACTATCAGCAATCGTGCAGTCCGTTACCCGTTCCCACCAACGGGTAAACCCGTCAGACATTCAAAAATTGCCTTGGAAGTGGCCCCCCTTCGAAACCCAACGCCGCATCGCCCAATTTCTGGATGAAAAAACAGCGTGTATCGATGCTCTGGTCGAGAAAAAACGCGCCCTTCTGGACCGTCTGGCCGAAAAACGCCAAGCCCTGATCACTCGCGCCGTCACCAAGGGCCTCAACCCCGACGCCCCCATGAACCCACCGGCATCGACTGGCTGGGGGATATTCCGTCACATTGGGAGGTGCTACCATTGAAGCGAGTTCTGCATAGCTCGACGTATGGCATATCAGCCTCTTTGGAGCCATCAGGTGAAGTCGCGGTGCTTCGAATGGGCAACCTTGTCAACGGGGAAATCGACTTTGACAACCTGCGATATCTCGATGAAATAGATGAAAATCTATTGCTTCAAGGAGGCGATATTGTTTTTAACCGAACAAACAGTCTTGACCTTGTCGGTAAATCTTCTATTTTTCGAGGAAATGTGGACTTCCCTGTCTCGCTTGCCTCATATTTAGTCCGCTTTCGATTTAATGATAGATATATACCGGAATACGCTAATTACGTGATGGGTGTAGAGCCTCTATTGGCTCTAGCCCGCTCACTTGCGCTACCAAGTATTGGACAGGCAAATCTGAATCCATCAAGGTACACATTAATAGAATTTCCTATTCCACCTGTATCAGAACAAAATGCAGTAACAGATTACTTGAAGTTGCACGTAAATAAAATTGGTACAATCAGACAGAGCATTTTAAGTACTGTAGATAAATTGATCGAGTATAGGTCTGCCCTCATCACCGCCGCAGTCACCGGCCAGTTGGGGGTTGCCTGATGTCCGGGTCTGCCCGCATAAACCGGGTTCCCGTCAGCCCTCAGGTGGTGCAATGGGCACGAGAGCGTGCGCATTTGGACATTGAGGGGTTGATGGGCAGGTTCCCCAATCTTCCGCAGTGGGAACGGGGGGAGGTGCAGCCGACGTTCAGGCAACTGGAAGACTTTGCCAAGGCAACCCAAGTTCCTTTCGGCTTCCTGTTTCTGCCCGAGCCGCCGCGAATCTCCTTGCCGATTTCCGACTTTCGCACCGTGGGCCATGCCTATGCCGGTTCGGCAAGCCCGGAGTTGCTGGATACGATTTATACCATGCAGCGCCGTCAGGACTGGCTACGGGAAACCCAAATGGAATGCGAGGCGGAACCTTTGGCCTTTGTCGGCAGCGCCCGCCTGACCGACGATCCCGCGGCCATTGGCCGGGAGATGCGCCGGTTCCTGGACCTTGAGGACGGCTGGGCGAACAGGGTGCGTACGTGGCAAGAGGCTGTCAGCGCTATGCGCGGCATGATTGAGGCCCAAGGCGTGTTGGCGGTGATTAACGGCGTAGTGGGCAACAATACCCATCGCAAGCTGAACGTTGCCGAGTTCCGGGGCTTTGCGCTGTGTGACGACCAGGCGCCGTTGATTTTCGTCAATGGCGCGGACGCCAAGTCCGCGCAAATGTTCACCCTGGCCCATGAACTGGCCCATCTCTGGCTGGGCGCTGACGGCTCCGGCCTGTCCGGTTTCCCCGGCATTTTCCCCGAAGGCGGCGCAATCGAGGCGTTCTGTAACAAGGCCGCGGCGGAGTTTCTGGTACCGGAAGCGGAGTTGCGGGCCTGGTGGCCCGAGATTCAACGCGAAGCCGCGCCCTTCGAGACATTGGCGCGTCGATTCAAGGTCAGTCCTATTGTGATCGGTCGACGGGCAATGGATCTGCGCCTCGTTGATCGCCGATCCTTTTTTGACTTTTACGAGGCATATACCCGCCAGGAGCAAAGACAAAAGCAAATCGGCGGAGGCGGGGGAGACTTTTACAACAACCAGAATGCCCGCGTCGGCAGCTTGTTTGCGGTGCAGGTGATTCGCGCGGCCAAAGAGGGACGCATCGGGTTCAAGCAAGCCTATGATCTGACCGGATTGCAAGGCGGCGCATTCCAGGAATATGCCCGCCGTCTGGGAATGGAGCTGCCCCGATGAGGCATGCCAGTACAAGAATAATGGACTATCCAGATAACAAGGATAGCATGGAATAACATGAGATTTGGCTCAATATGCTTCACGGAAAGGTGGCTCGCTGTACCCTGAATGGAGTGCCGTGATTGGAGCATTTGTTCCTGCCCCAACGGGGCATCGTCCTCTAGCCCAGGGTTGGCCAGCCAGCGGCTGGGCTACCCTGGGATTTTTGAAAAGAAGAAATTCAACCCCAACGGGGTTGTGTCTCATGAAGTTGCTGCCCATTTTCAATTTGAGGACGCAAACCAGAAGACGCAACCCCGTTGGGGTAGGCGACGGAAATATGCCCCGGTTCCCAGGGTAGCGGCACAGCCGCAACCCTGGGCTGGGGGACTGAATCCCGTTGGGATTCCTGGAAAAAAAATGGTCCAAAATGCATCTTGAGCCAGGTTCACTAACTGGCCTTGCAAAGTTTTATTCCGAGGGAGCAACCTGATGTCCGGCCATACCGAGCGTGATTTCGAAATCGCCATTGAAGCGGGCCTGATCCGCGCGGGCGGTTATGCGAAGCGTGATGCCGCTGCCTATGACGAGGCGTTGGCCCTGTTTCCCGAGGATGTGACCGGCTTTCTGCGGGACAGCCAGTCCGTGAAATGGGGGCAGTTGGAGGCGCTGCTGGGCGACAAGACTCAGGCCACGGTGCTGGACGATCTGGCCAAAGAACTGGAGATCAAGGGGACGCTGCATGTGTTGCGGCACGGCTTCAAATGCTATGGCAAAACCTTCCGGTTGGCGCATTTCCGCCCCAATTCCGGCATGAACCCGGAGGCGGCGGTCCTCTATGCCAAGAACCGGCTGACCATTGCCCGCCAGGTCGGCTTTACCTCGGTCCTGAAAAAGACCAACGGCCTGCCTGTCCGGCAGGCGGGCAAAGGCCGTCGCTGCGTCATCGACGTGACCATCAGCCTGAACGGACTGCCGGTGGTCACGGCGGAACTGAAGAATCCGCTCACCGGCCAGCGGGCGGCGGATGCGGTGAGGCAGTACATGCGGGACCGTGATGAGCGCGACCTGTTGTTTGCCTTCAAGAAGCGGGCGTTAGTGCATTTTGCCGTGGACCCGGATGAGGTGTGGATGACCACGCGCCTGAAGGGCAAGGAAACGGTTTTTCTGCCCTTCAACCGGGGGCATCATCACGGCGCGGGCAATCCGCCGGTGGAGAACAACTGGAAGACCCACTATCTCTGGGATGAGGTGCTGGAGAAAGACAGCCTGCTGGATATTCTGCAGCGCTTCATGCACCTGGAGGTCAAGGAGCGCAAGGTCAAGACCGACAAGGGGATGCGCACCATCCGCAAGGAAGCCATGATCTTCCCGCGCTATCACCAGCTCGACGCGGTGCGCAAGCTGGTCGACCATGCCCGGATACACGGCGCCGGGCGCAACTATCTGGTGCAGCACTCGGCCGGGTCCGGAAAATCCAACTCCATTGCCTGGCTGGCCCACCGTCTGGCCGGCCTGCACGATGCCCAGGACCAGAAGGTCTTTCACTCCGTGGTCGTGGTCACGGACCGGCTCGTCCTTGACCAGCAGTTGCAGAACACCATCTACCAGTTTGAGCACAAGACCGGGGTGGTGGAAAAGGTCGACGAGGACACCCGGCAACTGGCCCGGGCGCTCTCCAACGGCACGCCGATCATCATCACCACGTTGCAGAAGTTTCCGTTCATCTCCCAGGCCCTCTCCACGCTGGAGCGCAAGGGGGCCGGAGTCAAAATCAGCACCGCGGGCAGGCGCTTTGCCGTGATCGTGGACGAGGCCCACTCCTCCCAGAGCGGCGAGACGGCCACGGCCCTGCGGGGGATGCTGAACAAGGACGGCATCGAGGCGGCCATCGCGGCCCAGTTGTCCGACGTAGAGGACGACGACCTGACCGACGAGGCCAAGGCCGCCATCCTGCGCGACGCCCTGCGCCGGGCGCGCCAGCCGAACCTGAGCTTTTTCGCCTTTACCGCCACGCCCAAATTCAAGACCAAGGCCCTGTTCGACGAACCGGGGCCGTCCGGCACGTCTCCCTTTCACGAGTACTCCATGCGCCAGGCCATTGAAGAGAACTTTATCATGGACGTGCTCCGGAACTACACCACCTACAAACGCTTCTTCGGGCTGATCAAGCAGGTGGAGAACGACCCGGAGGTGCCGCGCAAGAAGGCGGCCAAGGCCTTGACCCGCTACCTGGAACTGCATCCGGTGAACATCGAGCAGGTAGTTTCGGTGATTGTCGAGCATTTCCGCCTGTATGTGATGAGCGAGATAGGCGGACGGGCCAAGGCCATGGTGGTCACGGGCTCGCGGCTGGCCGCGGTGAAATACAAGCTGGCCTTTGACCGCTACATCCAGGACAGGGGCTACGTGGGCATCCGCTCCCTGGTGGCGTTTTCCGGCAGCGTGGAAGATCCGGACGATCCCGGTTCGGCCTATACCGAGGTGGCCATGAATGGCGGCCTGGCCGAAAGCGAGCTGCCCGAGGCTTTTGAGCGCGAGGATTACCGCGTGCTGCTGGTGGCGGAAAAGTACCAGACCGGCTTTGATCAGCCGCTGTTACAGACCATGTACGTGGTCAAGCGGCTGGCCGGGGTCCAGGCGGTGCAGACCCTGTCCCGCCTGAACCGCAAGGCCCCGGGCAAGTCCCGGACCTTCGTCCTGGATTTTGCCAACGAGGAGGACGACATCCACCGGGCCTTAAAGCCCTACTACGAGACCACGCCCATGGGCGAAAACGCCGAACCCCATCAACTGTCCGCCTTGCAGCACAAGCTGACGGCCTGGGCGATCTTCACGCCTGACGAGGTGAACGCCTTCGCGGATGTCTGGTATCGCCGCAAGCGCCACCATTCCGCCGCCGACCACCGGGTGATGAACGCGGTTCTCGACGCGGCCGTGGCCCGTTTTCTGGAGCATCAGGAAGCGGAGCAGGAAGAGTTTCGCGGCCAGTTGACCGCCTTTCGCAACCTGTACGCCTTTTTGTCCCAGATCATCCCCTATCAGGACAGCGAACTGGAGAAGTTCTACGCCTTTGTCCGCAACCTGCTGGCCAAACTGCCGCCGCCGGGCGACGGCCAGGCCTTTGCCCTGGATGACGAAGTGGCCTTGCGCTATTTCCGGTTGCAGCAGATGACTGAAGGCTCCATCGACCTGGGCACGGGCGAAGCCTACCCCCTGAAGGGGCCCACGGACGTGGGGACGAGCTGCGTCATGGAAGGCCCGGTGACGCTGTCGTCGCTGGTGGAAAAGCTGAACGAGCGCTTCGGTACCAATTTTACCGAGGCCGACCAGCTCTTTTTCGACCAGATCAGCGCCAGCGCCGAGGACAACGAAAAAATCGTCGAAGCCGCCAAAGCCAACAACCTCCCCAACTTTTCAGCGTTTCTGGAACGAATGCTCGACGAACTGTTCATCGACCGCATGGAAAACAATGAAGATATTTTCTCCCGGATCATGAGCGACAAGGAATTTCGCTCCGCGGCGCATGAACACCTGGCGGAAGAAATTTTCAAGCGCGTGCGGGACGCGGAGTTTCGGCAGGGTGGGCGTCGAGCTGAATCAGTGCACATCTGAACAGGAAACATATCTCGCATCAAGGCAACAATGTCTGATTTCACAACCGGTAGGGGCGGACCTGCGTGTCCGCCCTGTGCCTGTCCGCCCTGATAATGGCACGGCGTCACGCGAAATTGCACGGGCATGTGGTGTTGGGCGGACGCAAAAACACGGGCAGATGCAGAGGCAGTCACAAATGCATGGGCAGAAGACATACGGAAATAGGGGCAGACACAGAGGTCTGCCCCTACGGGGGGACGTGCATCGACGGGCCATATCGGGGGCGTGCGCACATGAAATATGATCCAGCCGTGCATCGCCGCCGGTCCATCCGGTTGCGGGAATACAATTATGCCCAGGCCGGGGCGTATAAATCATTGTGCGTCCATCACGGATTGAAATGGATAAAACAAAACCAACCCGGTTTTGTTCTGGGTAAATTATGGCAACGGAATTACTGGAAACACATCATCCGTGATGAATCCGAATTGAACCGCATCCGGGAATACATCGGCAATAATCCGGTGCAATGGGAAGTGGACCAGCTGTACATTTCTCCCAACTGTCCAGGCCTAGCGAATGCTCGATCAGAAAAAATTCGCGAGACGCGGGCGGGATACGCAACCGAGGAATGCATGGTATGATTGATCCCGACGAGGAGAAAGTGGTTGTTCTCCCGGTAGCCCATGAGTGTCGTCGCCCGACCTACTGGCCTGGAAGAACATCCGACCTCGCTTCACGTCATCAAGACAAAATTTAAGCAAACCGGCAAGGAGAACGCAGCATGGAGAACAATACCGACCAAAACGAGATCGAAGAACCCCAGGGTCATGTCCAACGGCTGTGCGGCTTTGCCCTGGAGCGTGAGGATATCAAGTGGCTGGTTGAAGGACTGCCCAAGGACGGGGCCATAGACCCGAATACGGCCGAGTATGAATTGCAATTGCTGAAGATCGTGAGCATCGGCTGGGGCATCTCCTATTTTTTACAGGAGGACCCACTCAAGGACGAGATTCTGGAGCCGTATTGGCGGGCTGTCCAAGAATTCGCCGAAAACCTGTCCCAGACCACGTCCCTGCTCATCGGCAAGGACATCGAATACTTCGAGATGATCAAGGCCCGACTGGACACCTACGTTCAGGCCATGACTGCGCTGACCGGCGACGCCGATCCGACCCAGGCCGTGGGCCCGGCTTTTGCGCGGTGCTGCGGTTGCGAGGACGATCCTTTCGCCGCGCTGGCCGGCGCAAAGCTCTTCGCCAACACCATGGCCCATACCCGAAGCTATCTGGCCAAGGCTGTCAGCGAAGACGCACGAACCGGAGACGGTGGTGTGCAGTAGGCCTTGTCTAGCTGAGTGCTGAAAAAGTGCTTTATCGGCAGTCCGTTCAAAAACCCAAAGTGCAAGGAGCAATAAAAAATCAAGATCGAAGCGTAGTTATTGATACGTGAGAGTTTGATTTTTTGCAGCAACGCGGCAATTGGGAGTTTTTCAACGGACTGTCAGGAACGCAGCCGCCGCTTGTCGCCCACCCGCACGGTCATCTTCTCCTTGTCCAAATACTCCAGCAAAGGGATGGTGTACTTTCGGGACAAACCAGTAACGGTGCGAAAATCCGCTGGTTCCAGTTCCGGATTGTCCTGAAAAAAACCCTTGACCATCTCCTTGATCCGCTCCATGGCTTGAACGGAGAAGAACATGTCCTCCTTGACCTTGACCAGTTCGCCCTGTTCCTGGAGCAGGCGAAAGACCGGAGCGGCTTCCTTCATCTCCAAGTCCAGAGGAGCCAGGACCTCCTTGACATTGGGCGGTGTCAGGCCGCCCTGCTGGTAGGCCTGCAGGATCACCCCGCGCAGCTTGGCCTGGTCCGAGGCCAGGGAGACCTTGTGCTCTGGAAGGCGGAACAGATCACCTTCCACAGTCAAGGCGCCCTGCTTCATGGTCCGCTCCAGAACAAAATGGAACAGTTTGGGATGCAGTTTCCGCCCCCATCCCGAGGCCAGAGCTCCTCGGGATACCCCCTGCTTCATGGGTTCCTTGCGGTGAAAATCACGAACATATTCCGTAATGCTCACACACAATTCCTGGGCCAATTGGCCATGGACATACGTGCGACTGTCCCGTTCAAAGAGAAAGGCTTCCTGCCTGCCGCCCAAAAGCTGTAGCTGTTTATCCAATTCCTTGGTTTCCAGACAGGTTACGGCCCGCAATTGGCCGAACGTCAAACCGGACAGACCAGCCAGTTCCAATTGAAGCAGAATACGTTGATCACCCTGAGCTTCCGCCAATGCTTCCAAACGAGCCACCGTAGCCGAATGACGCTTGACCTTGCGACCAAGAGGGTTGATCAGCTTGCCACCGGCCACGGTGCGCAGTGGGGAGAAGGAACGCAGCACGCAGCGGTCGCCGTACATCCCGACCATGGGCTCCTCAAAGCGGACCTGGGTGATGGCCGTATCCCCCGGTTCAAGCTTGTCCCGATCCAGAAAATAAATCCGAGCCAGGATCTCCCTGGTGCCATGGTGAAAATGAATCTGGGTGCGGTGTTTCAGGGCCTTGGGCGTGGACGGCAGACATGTCAGCTCCAGGTCCCAAGTGGCGCTGGGGTACAAGGTTCCAGGATGACTCAGGACCATGCCCCTCTCGAGGTCATCCACTTCCAGGCCGTGCAGATTTACGGCTGTCCGCTGACCGACCTCGGCCCGTTCCTGGGAATCACTGTGCACCTGAAGGCCGCGAACTTTGCTTTTCAGACCATTTGGGGCGATCTCCAGATCATCACCCACCTTCAACGTCCCTGAAACAAGGGTCCCGGTGGCTACGGTACCGTGCCCGCGCATTGTAAAAATGCGATCAATGGGTAATCGAAAGACATCCGAACGTGGATCGCGGTGAAATTCGCCAGCCAGTCCGGCTATTTCCTGTCGAAGATTTTCCAGACCGATTCCTTTATGCGCGGATACCGGTATCAACGGGGATTCTGCCAGAAATGTCGGTTCCAGAAAGGCGCGCACGTCCTCCTGAACCAGTTCCAGCCATTCATCCTCCACCATGTCCACTTTTGTCAGTGCCACCAAACCGCGCTGGATGCCCAACAGCGTGCAGATTTCCAGATGCTCCCGGGTCTGGGGCATCACCCCTTCATCCGCGGCGATCACCAGCAAAACAAAATCGATCCCCGCGGCCCCGGCCACCATGTTCTTTACAAACCGTTCATGACCGGGCACGTCCACCACGCCCAACCGAATATCCCCGGGCAGGTCCAGAAATGCAAAACCCAGCTCAATGGTAATGCCGCGCTTTTTCTCCTCCTGCAACCGGTCGCAATCGATGCCGGTCAACGCTTTGACCAGGCTGGTCTTGCCGTGGTCGATATGGCCCGCTGTGCCCATGATGATCGCCATGCGGATGAATCCTCCGTAGCTTCTCGATTGGTTGGGGAATCGCGCACCTACTCCGGCAACGTGACCAGTTCCGGGTGCAGGGTGTCGCCGTTGATGCGGATGAGGGCCATGGAAACCGGCAAGGTAAAACGCTTCGGTCCGATACTGCCTGGGTTGAGGTACAGCACGTCATCCCTGTAGGCGATGTCCGGAGTATGGGTATGGCCGTGGATCACGACGTCCACACCAGCGGCCTTGGGGTCCAGATCCAGCTCGTACAAATCGTGAAGGACAAAAAAACGCTTACCGGCGAAATCCACTGCTTCGGTTTTGGGCATGGGGCTGTCGGATGTGGGCCGATCCATGTTGCCGCGAACGAATACGGTCCGCTGGATTCCTTGGAGCTTTTCGATAATCTCTGGGCCGCAAACATCTCCGGCATGGAGAATCAGGTCACAATTTTTCAATGCGTCCAGAGCGCTGGAACGCAACAGGCCATGCGTATCGGATATCACGCCAACCAGTGAACTCATCTTCAACTCCTGTTCCAGTTTCAGCTGCTCGGAACGATTTCGATTTCAAACAACACCGGCCACAGTTTACCGGTCACGAAAATCCGCCCTTTTTCCTGGTCATAGGCAATACCGTTGGGTACGGCATCCGAAGACGCACGCCGCCTCGGTCCGAGAATCCCGCTGAGATCAATCTGGGTCATGACCCGTCCATCTTCTGGATTGATACTGACCATCTGGTCAGTGGGAAATATTTTGGCCCATATTTCACCCTGAATGTACTCCAGCTCGTTCAAACCGCGGAGAGGTCGCTCTTGGTCATGGACCACGATCCGTCCTGTTTCCCGGAACGTGGATGGATCAAGACGACGCAAAACATTCGTGCCGTCGCCAAGAATCAACCCCTGTTCGTCCTGGGTCAGCCCCCAGCCCTCTCCGGAGTAGGTGAAAGTTTCCAGCTGGTCGAAGGTATGCAGGTCATAGACAAAACCAGTACCGGATTTCCAGGTGACCTGAATCAGCCGATCGTCCCAAACGGCCAAGCCTTCGCCGAAGTACTGGGGCGGCAGATCGTGCTTGCGCAGCACGCGGCCGGTGATCAAATCGACCTCGCGCAGCGAGGAAGTTCCCCAGCCCCCGGTACTTTCGTAAAGATATCCCTCGTGGAACAAGAGTCCCTGGGTAAAGGCCTCGGGGTCGTGAGGATAGGTGTTGATGATCCGGAAAGATTTTTGACGGGGAATGAATGGTCCAGGTTGGGCATACAGCCTGGAAGACGACAACCGCTGGGCCCCCATGCCCGAGAGCACGGCGATACTGGTGAACAGGGCGAGAAACCCTCGTCTATGCATGATGGTCGTGCAGTGTTATAATCGATAAAAAAAACAAGTATTATAGGCGAAATGCACCAGAACGCAGGGTGCGATTCGCGCGTGACGGTCCCAGATCCATCCAAAAATCAGGGAAGGAAAAAACACCGCCGCGGCCCACAGCGGTGGCTGGGCAAACAGATGCATTGCAGCGAAACACAGAGAGGCAACGATATTGGCCAGCGTCAGCGGACCCCAGCTCCATAAAAAAAACGGTCTTTTACGCAACCACTCTTGCAGCAATCCCCGAAAAACCATTTCTTCGACCAAGGCAAAAAGACCCAGCCTCCACAATGCAATCACAAATCCCGGCTCGGGCAGGAGCCAGGCTGCAGGTGCCAGTCCCAAGACGGCGTAGAATCGTGGATCTCGAAGCCATGCACCCTGCTCTACAGCTTGCACGGATAGCCACAGACCCACAAACTCGAGCCGCTCAGCTCACGGGACAGCCGCAGGCTGATTGACCCGAACTGACGATCGGCCATCATTCCCCGCCCGGTTCCGGCTCGGCCAACGGCCACAACAGCATAGCGCCCCCGTTCCGCCTCCTGAAGAATTCCATGCACAGGATCTGATTCCACAAGAATTTTTGTGCTGATTCGCGACTCGGCAATGGCATTAACCCGCAACATCCGCACCGCATTATCAAGGATGGAGAGTTCATCTCGATGATCCCGGTGATGCGGATCAGCCAGGTAGGCGACACAGATTGAGTGACGCTGCTCCGGAGCGCAAATCATGCCCACGTGATCGGCAGCGCACAGCCCCGGCTTGGAGCCATCTACGCAGAGCAAAACATCTTTTCTGGTCAAGTCCGGCGTGCGACAGATCCAGAAAGGGAAATCCAAGTACTGGTCGAACTCGGTCTCCTTGAAGACAGTATGTAAATGTTCCTCGAAGCGATGGATTCCATGTCGACCAAGGACGGCTGCATCGTAGCGACGCTGTTGAGCCAACTTGGCAATATCCCGGATATCCAACAAAGGTCTGCCGTTCACACTTGTTCGTGTTTTTTTGATGGAAAAACCTGCTTCCTCAAATATTGAAACAGCCCAATGCACCGCCTCTGGCGAAGAAAGCTGATCTGGATCATCCTCAGGCAGCTCACTTTGCGGCGTCAGAGCCAAGTCGATGTGCAGGTCGTCACTGGGCTGGAAAAAATGGCTGACAAAGCGTGCTCCATGCAGCACGCCCGGATCCTGACTGACACAAACCAGCAGCTTGCGAATCGTGTGCAAGGACTCACTCATGGGCTCCAGCAAATTCTCGGTTGAAAAGGACACGGCGGCAATCTCAAATGCGTCAAGCGGAAACTGCTGTGGGAAACCATTTCAGCCAGATTTTTCTGGACCGCGGACCGTCAAATTCAGTCAAAAACACGCCCTGCCAGATACCCAGCAAGAGTCGTCCCTCCTCAACAAGAATCCGCAGATCCGAGCCGATCAAGGAGGTCTTGATATGGGCATCACTGTTGCCTTCCGTGTGGTGAAAATCTCCTTGATGCGGAATCAGCCGTCGCAAAGTCGTGATAATATCCCGAACCACCGTGGGATCGGCATTTTCGTTGATGGTCAAGCCAGCGGTTGTGTGCGGACAAAACAGCACCAACATCCCATCCTGAAACGCGTGATTGCGAACGGCATCCTGAACCTGAGTGGTAATGTCCACCATGGCTTCGCGTTGCGGCGTCTGGATCGTCAATTCCTGCATGCGTTCCCCCCATTTGTCTGCAGATGTCGATGATTGGATTTTTCAATTCCAATCTGAAGTTGAATAGATACTCCGCCACGCAAAGCTGACAGAAGAGAGCCGAAGAAACAAGGGAATTGCAACGAGGGCATGACCAGGAGCGGTGGATCTGCCGGTGAGCGTGAATCAGTGCAGCGTGGGATTAGCCATCACCATTGTCCAGCAATCCTTTGTCATCAACATCAACACGGTCGAAACCGACCACCATGATCTCCGGATCCATGCGCACCAATGTCACCCCCTGGGCATCCCGACCCACGCGGCTGATCCCGGCAACGTTCATGCGAATGATTTTTCCGGCGCTCGTCAAGATCAACAGGTCATCTTCTGCTTGGACCAGAACAGAGCCGATCACATGCCCCGTCCTGGGTGTCACCCGCATGTTGATCACCCCTTTTCCACCGCGGGACTGACTGCGGTAATTCTCCAGCAGGGTCCGCTTACCAAAGCCTTTGGATGAGACGGTAAGCACCTCCTGGCGCTGATCTTCATCCGTGACCACGCAGGAGACAACCTGATCCCCATGGTTCAGATCCATGCCTTTGACTCCGGCAGTGGCCCGACCTGTGGAGCGAATATCCGAGCAGGAAAAACGAATCGATTTTCCATCACGGCTGATGAGCACAACTTCGGCACTGGAGGAAATTTCCCGTACGGTAATCAACTCATCCTCAGGATGCAGATTGACCGCCTTCAATCCACTTTGGCGACATTTGACGTACAACTGAGCCTGGGAACGCTTGACGATACCCTTCTTTGTCGCGAACAAAAAATCCTTATCCGTGGAAAAATCCTTGATCGTCAGGGCCGTTGCGATGAACTCATCCTTGTCCAAAGGCAGCAGGTTGGAGGCATGGATGCCACGAGCTGTCCGCGATCCTTCAGGTATATTGTAGGCCTTGATCTGATACATTCGCCCCTTGTTTGTGAAGAGCAGAATATAATTGTGGTTCGTGGTGGTGAACATCTGGGAAATGATATCCTCGGAAACCGTGGAAGCGCCATAAATTCCCCGCCCCCCGCGCTTTTGCTGCTGATAGATGTCCATGGGGGTTCGCTTGATATATCCACGCTGCGAGAGGGTAATGACCACCTCCGTGTCCCCGACCAGATCCTCCATATTGATGCTGCTCACATCGTCCTCAATAATCACCGACAGACGAGGCGTGGCGTATTGTTTCTTTATTTCCACCAGCTCTTCGCGAATCACCTGGATCAAAACCTCGATGTTTTGCAGGATACTCTTGAGATATTCGATGCGCTTGATAAGTTCCTGGTATTCAGCCAACAGCTTGTCCCGCTCCAGGTTGGTCAGACGCTGCAGGCGCATGTCCAAAATGGCCTGACTCTGCAGATCCGTAAAGGCAAACCGGGCGATCAACTTTTGTTTGGCCTCAGCCGGGGTTTTGGAGGATTTGATCAGCTCGATGACCGCATCAATGTTCTCCAAGGCGATCTTCAGCCCCTCCAAGATGTGTGCCCGCTGTTCGGCTTTGTTCAGATCAAAGCGGGTCCGATTCAGGACCACTTCCTTGCGATGGTCAATGAACAGTACCAAAACATCCTTCAGCTTCAAAAGCTGTGGACGATTGTGGACCACAGCCAGGGTATTGATGTGGTACCAGGACTCCAACGGTGTAAATTTATAAAGGGAATTGATCACCACTTCAGCAATGGCGTTTTTCTTCAGATCCATGACGATCCGAATCCCATTGCGATCGGATTCATCACGCAGATCACTGATTCCCTCGACCTTTTTCTCATGAACGATTTGAGCGATCTTCTCGACGAGACTGGCCTTGTTCAAGGCATAGGGGATTTCAGTGATCACGATGGACTCGGCCTGTTTGGAGCGCTCCTCAATGTCCACCTTGCCCCGGACCTTGATGGAACCCTTGCCGGTCTTATAGGCGTCGATGATGCCGTGTCGGCCATAGATGAACCCACCAGTGGGGAAATCCGGACCCTTGATGCACTCCAAGAGATCCGCGACCTCGGCTTCGGGGTTGCTCAGCAAGAGCAGCAGACCGTCGATCAATTCGCCAAGATTGTGCGGCGGAATGTTCGTCGCCATACCCACGGCGATTCCGGATGAACCGTTGAGCAGCAGGTTGGGAACCTTGGTGGGCAGGACTTCCGGCTCCTGCAACGTATTGTCGTAGTTGGGTCGGAAAGGAACGGTATCCTTGTCAATGTCCTGGAGAAATTCCGAGGTCAATCTGGCCATGCGCACTTCGGTGTACCGCATTGCCGCCGGAGCATCGCCGTCCAAGGAACCAAAGTTGCCCTGACCATCAACCAGGGGGCTGCGCATGGAAAAATCCTGGGCCATGCGCACCATGGCGTCATAGACCGCGCTGTCACCATGCGGATGATATTTACCAATTACGTCACCGACAATGCGCGCTGATTTTTTATAGGGCCGATTATAGGTGTTTCCCAGATCGTGCATGGCATATAAAATACGCCGATGAACCGGTTTCAGCCCGTCCCGGACATCTGGGATGGCCCGGCCGATGATCACGCTCAAGGAGTACTCCAAATAGGAGCGCTGCATTTCTTCTTCAATAAATATGTTGTTCTTCACGATGGCTCCGCAGTCAGTGGAAAAGTGCGCTTCGAGAAGGTGTGAATGCAAACTAATGCAAACCCTTTTCGATGTGTGTTGAAAACGTCGGAATGGGACAGTTGCTCAAAAATCCAAATGCTACTGATAGGTGCGAGGTAAAACTATTTGCAGTAACAGTGCAGTTGGATGATCTTCGCCGAACTGCTTAGATATCCAGTTGGTCCACGAACAGCGCGTTCTTTTCAATGAAAATACGCCGCTGTTCCACGTTGTCGCCCATCAATCTGGAGAAAATCTGGTCCGCCTCGGTGGCGTCCTCCACGTTGACCTGAAGCAGGGTACGGGCTTCGGGATTCATGGTCGTGGACCAGAGTTGCTCTGGATTCATTTCTCCCAGTCCTTTATAGCGTTGAATGTTGAACAACTTTTGCGTTTCCGTCAGCAAGAAGGAGTAAAGCTCAAAGAGATCCATTTCCGCGACCAGCTCTTCGCCTTTAAAAACCTTGAAAAACAACGTTTCATGTTCTTCGACGATCTTGCTGATCTGTTCAAAGGATTTCACATACCCCTTGGATTTGAAAAATTCGCCCTTGAGCTTGAGATAGTAGCCATTTTCATGGGTGAAGCGCATAAAGGCGATGGTTTCGATCTCCGAGGTTTCGTGAGTTACATCCACGAAATATCCATGCAGCTTCATGTACTCCTGAAAAGCTGCCAAATTAATGTCCCGCAGGTCTTCATCCAAACGCAACCGGTAGGTGACCAGACGGAAAAAAAGATCCGGATTCAGCCCCAAGTTCCGCGACTCGGCGGCAGCATCCTTGATCCGTTTGACGGCCTTGAGCAGGGATAAAAGCTTGGCGTTCTCGATGCGTCTATCTCCCTCACCCTGCAAGACAAATTGATTTGCGGTTTTTTCCAGAAGAAACCTGTCCATTTCATCCGCATCATGGATGTACTTCTCAAAATTGGACTTGTGGATGCGGAACAATGGCGGCTGGCCGATGTACACATGGCCCTGGTCAATCAGGGAACGAAACTTGCGGAAGAAAAAGGTGAGCAACAGGGTGCGGATGTGGGAACCGTCCACGTCCGCGTCGGTCATGATGATCACTTTGTGGTACCGAAGGCGGGTCAAGTCCACATCCTCGTCCCCGGTTCCCACGCCCATGGCCGTTATCAGCGCCTGGATTTCCTTGTTGGAAAGGATCTTGTCCATCCGCGTCTTTTCCACGTTCAGGATTTTGCCGCGCAACGGCAGTATGGCCTGAAACTTGGGGTTACGCCCCTGTTTTGCTGAACCGCCGGCGCTATCGCCCTCAACAATGAACAATTCGCTTTCTTCGGGGTTTTTGGTCTGACAGTCCGCAAGCTTGCCGGGCAAGGAAAAATTGGCCAGCGGTCCCTTGCGCACCAACTCCTTGGCCTTGCGCGCGGCTTCCCGGGCACGGGCCGTGTCCACGATCTTGTCAATGATCGCCTTGGCATCTTTGGGATTCTCCTCCAGATACCGGTTCAACGTCTCATAGACAGAAGTGGAAACGATACCAGCCACCTCACTGTTGCCCAGCTTGGTTTTGGTCTGGCCCTCGAACTGGGGATCAGGATGCTTCAGACTGATCACGACGGTCAGTCCCTCACGAACATCCTCCCCGGAAATCTTGACCTTGCTTTTCTTGGCTGCTTCGGAACTTGCGGCATAGTTGTTGATCGCCCTGGTCAGTGCGGACTTGAAGCCTGCCAGATGCGATCCGCCCTCATGAGTACAAATGTTGTTGACAAATGTATGGACGTTTTCCTTGTAATTGGTGTTATATTGCAAAGCGAATTCCGTAATTACGCCAACAGCTTCGCTTGTTCCGGAGATGATCTGGCCAATGGTCTGTTCGTTGGCGTTGAGGTCCGCGACAAAGGAAACAATACCCCCTTCATGTTTGAAGGTATGAACCTCATTGTTCTGATCATCAATAAATTCGATTTCAATTTTACTGTTCAGGTATGCCAGCTCATCGAATCGCTTTCTCAGTGTATTCGGATTGAACTCTACGGTTTCAAAAATATCTTCATCAGGATGAAAGCGAATGATGGTTCCCGTACTCTGGGATGTTCCGATTTCCTTTAAGGAGGTCACCGGAATTCCACGCTCATAGCGTTGAAAGTATCTTTTTCCATCGCGCTTGATAATTACTTCCAACGACGAGGACAATGCATTGACAACAGAAACGCCGACACCATGTAACCCTCCGGAAACCTTGTAGGTGTCTTTGTCAAATTTGCCTCCGGCATGAAGTACGGTCATGACCACTTCCACTGCCGGTTTTTTCTCCTTTGGATGAATATCCACCGGGATGCCACGTCCGTCGTCGCTGACCGTAATGCTGTTGTCCAGATGGAGTTGCACCTTAATTTTGGAACAATATCCGGCCATGGATTCGTCTATGCTATTATCCACGACTTCATAGACCAAGTGATGCAAGCCCTGCGAGCTGGTACTGCCAATGTACATTGAAGGGCGTTTCCGCACGGCGGAAAGTCCTTCAAGTACGGTTATGTTGCTAGCGGTATATTTCGTTTCATTTTCCATTAAAGAATATTCCTTATAATGGGATCTACGTTTTTAACCAATAAATCACATATCTGTTTCCGTATATATTACATCGTTTGAGATCTGCATCGGCATTATCAAAACTTTGTAATCTGGATCATTTTTATCTTCAATAAAACAAGGTCCTTCAGAGCTTGTAAAATGAAAATGCAACGTATCCGCTGTAAAATGAGAGAGGATTTGAATCAGATCACGTGTTGGAAAAGCAATTTTCGTCAGATTCCCCTGAAAAACAACATCAAGAAATTCCTTCGCTTCTCCCTTCTCCTCGGATTGGACATCCATCTGGACGATGCCTTCCTTGAATTCAAAAAAGGTGCACATGCTGTTTTCCGTATTGAATATCAATATTCTGTCCAGAGCATCCATGAGGTCATGCCTGCTGACGTCCATGCCGCTTGGATCTGGCGAGTTATATTTGGCAAGTAACTGATTGTAATCCGGATATTCATACAAAGACAACGGAAGATTGATGTTTTCTTTATGATCCACAGATCGGCAGTAAAACCGATTATTTAGAATATTCAATTCGATTTCCTTCAAGGGAATCATACGTTTGAGTTCCTGAAGATACTTCTGGCTGATGAGAATGCCTTGCTCCGGGAGCAACTCTCTCAGGCCGTCATGTTCCAACTTGCATAACGCCAGCTGATGACCATTCAGTCCACAAAAATCGATTTTTTGGTCATTTGGTGCATATTTGATGAGCATACAGTTGAAAGCCTGCAACGTGTCGTCATCACTGACCGAATAGGAAACCTTGTCGATAATGTTGGAGATCGTCTCACCTGATAGGGAGACACTCTGCTCCTCCGGAAAAACGGAAAGAGGTTGGAACCAGTAGTTTTCGTTTACGGGCAGAACATACTTGCGCTTGTTTTGCTTGACGACAAGGTTACTCGCCTTCTCATCCACGAGAAATTGCAGTTCGCCGGGAGAAAGTTTGCGAATCAAGTCAAAGAGGTGGCGTCCATTGACGCCAACCAAGCCATCTTCCTCAATTTTCGTGGTAAAAACACCGAAAAACTCAATGTTCGAATCCGTAGCCATAATCCGTAACTGGCCATTTTCCACCTTCATCCAGATGGAACGAAGATAGACGGCTCCGGTTTTGACGCTGGTAATGGATGCGGCGTGTTGCAACGCGGGGAGAATCTCTTCTCTTTGTATAAAGAATTTCATTTAAATATTCCTCTTATTATGAACGCTGTAGCTTTGTGAGTAATGAGCATATTTCATTGATTTATTGAGAATAAATAATCCGACTTCCGCTGTGTCTGACTGTAGCGGGAATGTTCTTCAAACCCCAAATGGTTGGCAACGGTGATCCTTGGTGTTCGTAAAAAACAGACATATCTACCATGTTTTTCCTTTCTTTGTCATCATATTGAAATTATAAAATTTTTAACTCATTTTTTTCAGAATGGACAGGGCTTCTCAGGCTGGTTTACGAACACTGGTTTGTTGCCGGACGCAGGGCCGCTCTGTACCGATGTGTCTACCATTTTGGTTCAGGCTGCAAACGGCGCATCCCCCTTGCCATGGAAGGAAGGTCAATGCCGCATAGCCCCGATTCAAATGGCCGCCGGGAAGTATGCGGACGTCCCAAGGCAATAGGAGTTGATCCAACTGCGGTGACCATGGTGGCAGGGGTGCGCATGCATGGACGCGAACCTGGGGAATGTGCCGACTGAGCGCATTCATGATCAACTCCGACATCTGCTCATGAAGGGCAAAGGCCTTGCTTGGAGAGGAGGTCCACAGCACGTCGAGAACATGATCCATTTTTCGATCAAACCATGTCAGGAAATATCCCTGTCCGGCCAAATGAAGCACGTGCTGATGGTGGTGGCGAGCCAAGTGTGCGCCTGAGTGAAGTTGCGGCATGGTTGTCAAACTTTTCTTTCCGTTCAACCTGACATAGAGGTTTGCCCAGCAAGGGGATGGATTTGACCCGAAAGAAGATCGGACTGGAGCTTATACCATGAGTCGACATCGTTGTTCTGGCATGAAGCCGTTTTATGTAATGGAAGTTCTTGAGAAATGTCAAAGTATTGCCTGTCTGGGCCATGATGTTATCCAGATGCAGATCGGAGAACCGGATTTCGATACTCCTGAGTGCATCAAACAGGCCGCATGCAAGGCGTTGATGGACGGTCACACCCATTACACCCACAGCCAGGGGATCATCGAGCTTCGGGAGGCCATTTGCCGTCATTACCAGGCTGTTTACGGCGTGAATGTCCATCCCGAACAAATCATCGTCACTGCCGGTACGTCACCAGCCATGTTTTTGGTTTTTTCAGCCCTGCTGGCTGCCGGCGAGGAAGTCATAGTTTCGGATCCCCATTATGCTTGCTATCTGAATTTCATCCGCTTTGTCGGCGGCGTGCCGGTTTGCGTTCCCACACAAGAGAAAGATGGGTTCCATTTCCGCCCTGAGGACGTGGAGTCCAGGATATCCGGCAAGACACGCGGAATTTTGATCAATTCTCCGTCCAATCCCACCGGGACGTTGCTCACCGCCGAGCGAATGCATGCTCTTTCGCAGATATGTGCTCATTCGGAAGGGCACCCCTGGATACTTTCCGATGAAATTTACCACGGTTTGGTGTACGAGGGACGGGAACGGAGCATTTTGGAATTCACGGACCGGGCTTTTGTCTTCAACGGCTTTTCCAAAGCCTACGCCATGACCGGCTGGCGTTTGGGATATGTCATTGCCCCAAAGGAATTTATTCCCACTTTGCGTATTCTGCATCAGAATTTTTTCATTTCAGCCAATGCCATGGCTCAGTGGGCCGGTATCGCGGCACTGGAGTCCGCCGGGCCGGATGTGGCCCGGATGCGGTCCATTTACGATCAGCGGCGTCGGTTTCTGATTCGCCGACTTCGGGAATTGGGATTGGGTGTGGCCGTGGAACCCACCGGCGCCTTCTACATTCTGGCCAATGCCAAGCATTTGGGAACGGATTCTCTTAAATTGGCCTTCGATATCCTGGAGAAAGCCAAAGTCGGCGTTGCTCCGGGAATTGATTTTGGTTGCAATGCCGAAGGGTTTTTGCGTTTTTCTTATGCCAATTCTTTGGAGAACCTGGAAGAGGGGATGCGCCGATTGGAGGAATATATCGAGTGGTGTGGTATTGAGACGATACATTTTCCTGGTTCACAGGCAAGTTGAAAACGTATTGACCTGGCTTCATCAACAGGCTAATTCCAGGGCTATTCAATGATTGAAGATTATTGAACGCTCAGGTACTTGTTCGCAATTCGAAGACATTCCTTCGCCGTATTTTTCTCACTCCTGAAGAGATCATTTCACAATGTATCCAACATGAAGCCCGCTTTTTCTGATACATGGAAAAGCGGGTTTTTTTTTGTTTGGTTGTGGCGTTGACTATGCTGTCCGATTTTGTTCGATTTGCGGTCTGGTTGACCGCAGAAATGCACGTGTCTTGCGAAAAAAATAGAGATATTCAAGGAGATAGGAATGGACAAAGTATTGCCCAAATCCAGCAATTCCAATCAGCATAGCGCATCACCGGGAGATACGATCTCCGCAACAATAAAGACCGAGGCTGAAGCAGGGCGGTCTTGTTATCGGATTTTGCTTGTCGAGGATGACCAATTAAATCAGATACCGACAATACTGTTGCTGGAGCGTCGGGGCCATACCGTTGCCTTGGCCGAGGACGGCCGGCAGGCCTTGGAAATGTTGCGTCGAGAGCATTTTGATTGCATTTTGATGGACGTTCAGTTGCCGGAGATGAGTGGTATCGAGGCAACCAGGGCCATCCGTGAATCCTTGGATCTAGGTGCCAAGCGCTCCATACCGATCATTGCCTTGACCGCTTATGCCATGTCTGGCGACAGGGAGAAATTTTTACAGGCGGGTATGAATGATTATCTCGCCAAGCCGGTGATGATTGCCGACCTGGAACAGGTTTTGGCACGAACCTGCCAGCTCAAATAAACTGCAAACGAGGACATATCGTCCCGACACGACATTCAACAGTCAATCACAAAGGAAGGATACCATGAAAGCGATGATGCTGACCGTAGTGCTTTGCCTTGTGTGGACCATTCCAGCTTGGTCCGAAATGGTGGTCAAGCCCGTGGTCTACAGCATTGATGGAGAGGCGTACGAAGGTGTTTTGGTTTTCAATGCCGCTTTGTCGGATGTTCGTCCTGGAGTCGTCATGGTTCCCAATTGGATGGGCCCCTCGGAACAATCCATTGAAAAAGCAGCGCGGGTTGCCGGAGAAGCATACGTCGTATTCATGATTGACATGTATGGGCAGCATATCCGTCCAACAAATACTGAAGAGGCCGCAGCAGCAGCCGGAAAGGTCCGTTCCGACCGGGAGGTGATGCGCAAGCGGGTTAATGCCGGTCTGAGGACATTCAAGGGATTAACCGATCAAGCACCACTGGATGCAAGCCGGATGGCAGCAATTGGTTTTTGTTTCGGCGGCGGCACGGTTTTAGAGTTGGCCCGCAGCGGCACTGAGTTGAACGGTGTGGTTTCGTTTCATGGTAATCTGGACACACCCGATACCGCAGATGCTGAAAATATCGCCACCAAGGTTCTGGTGCTTCACGGCGCGGATGATCCGCTGGTACCTGACCAACAGGTCATGACGTTTATCCAGGAAATGCGAGATGCAAAAGTTGACTGGCAACTGATCCATTACGGTGGGGCCGTGCATTCCTTCACCGATCCGTATGCTGCAATGCCAGGCACTGCCGAATATCATCCGGTGGTTGCCCAACGGGCGTTTGCGGCTATGGAGCATTTTTTCGACGAACTGTTCCACCATCCATGATGGAGGTTTCTCCTGGCATCCTGCCCTGGATGCCAGGAGAAAAACGATTATAAATAAATCAGCGCGGTTCCGGCCAGGGCCAGAAAGACGTTGGCAAAGGTATAGGTTCCGGCATAGCCCAGGGCTGGGATGGGACTTTTGGCGGCCTGGGTGATCACGTTCAGGGAGGGGGTGCTGGTCATTGCTCCGGTAATGGCTCCGAGAAGCAGGGCCGGCTGAATGCCCAGCACGAAGCGACCGAAAAGCAGACCCACGACCACCGGGGTCAGGGTGATCACGATTCCAGACACAAACAGCGGCAGACCCACCGTCAACAGGGCGTCCACGATGCCCACACCGGCCTTGACGCCGATTCCGGCCATGAAGAAAAGCAGCCCCAGTTCCCTCAGAATCCATCGTGCAGCAGGCGGCACTCGACCAAACGTCGGGTGCATGGAGCGCAGGAAGCCGACAAACAATCCTGCGAACAACAGGCCGCCGGCCGTTCCCAATCCGACACCCACGTCACCGACCCGAATGCTGATTTGTCCGAGAAGCATGCCGCCGACAATGCCGAAGCAAAATGTCAGCAGATCGGTCTGTATAAAGCGCCGCTCCACATACCCAAAGGCGTTGACCAGTCGCTCCAGGCGGTTCTTTAATCCAGTGATGACCAGAACGTCGCCCTTTTCCAGCTGGAAATCCAGACTCACAGGGAGTTCAATCTGGGTCCGGATGACCCGGGTGATGAAGCAGCCGTAAGCTGCCGGGATGTGCAGCTCACTGACCCGCTTGCCCACGGCTTCGGCTTTGCTGATGACCACGGCTACGGTGTCGATGGGGCTTTCCAGTAATTGGGCGTCAAAGATTCCTGGGCCGATAATCTCGGGCAATTCTTCAAGTTTGGATAAGGGACCGGCCACGGAAACCAGATCTCCTTTTTCCAGCAATGTCTGGGCATCGGGCAGGAACAGTTCATCGCCGCGGCGGACTTGCTGGATCACGCACCCTGTGGTGCGTACGAATTGGAGGTCTCGCAAAGGTCGACCAATGATCTTGGGATTGGTGACTTCAAAAGCTCGGACCCGCAGCGTGCGGTTTTCCTCCAGTTCCTGGTCATCACCGTTGTCCGTGCTGAATCCGGTCCGGTTTTCCCGAGCCAGCTTGGCCGCTTCCGCAGGCAGATCAATGCGCAGCACGGTGGGCAAAAGGCGGATACAGGCAATGAGCCCAGCCAGACCGAACAGATAGGTGATGGCATAGCTGGCCGTCAGATCACGCAATAGCGCGTCCACCTGCTCCGCGGACAGAGTATGGGCCAAGCCGTCGCGAATTCCCGCCTCGGAGGCCGCCAGGGTCGGCGTGCTGGTCAATGCGCCGGCGACCATTCCGGCGATCATCCCTGGGCCAAGTTCCAACAGAGCCCCCAAAAGCAGGGCCGCGCCCATGGCGCTGGCCACAATCACCACGGAAAGGGCGAGGTATTTCATCCCATCCTGGGCGAATACGCTGAAAAATCGCGGCCCGGCCTGCAGCCCCACGGAATAGATGAAAAGGACAAAGCCGATTTCCTGGACGGCATGGGGGACCTGAAAGCCGAAGTGCCCGAAAAACAGACCAGCCAGAAGCACCCCGGAGGTGGCCCCCACCTCGAAACCGCGCCAACTGAGATTGCCGACAAGATAGCCCAGACCGAGAACGAGGAAAAATACCAACAGGTTGTTGGCGTGAAGAAGGGAAACGACGTCGATGACCATGGGGGCAATCCGTAGCCATTATCCAGAGGCAATGCAAGGCAATGCATCTGGTTCAGATCAGGAGTGATTCCAATAGGAGTAATTAAGGAGCGATGTTGACGAATCGTCGTGGACAGGCCCATACTTGCCAGATGGCCATCCCAAGCACCTTGCAAGCCGGCGGGCAAATAACAAGGCAAACACAAAGTCAAACACAGGAGCGGACCCACGGGGGAAACATCTGGGCCTTGGCCCGGGAACGTGGATGCGCTCCCCAGGATATCCTGGATTTCTCAGCCAGCATCAACCCGCTTGGCCCACCTGCCTGGCTTGCCGAGGTCATTCGAGAAAACATTCCGGACTTGCGGCACTATCCTGATCCGGATTGCTCTGAATTGATTCAGGCCGCTTCCCAGTATTACGGCGTCCCAACGGATGAGTTGGTCGCGGATAACGGTACGGCGGAGATCCTGCACCGTCTTCCCCCATTGCTGCATGGAGATGCCGGGCCCAGGCGAGCCGTGATTCCCATGCCGGCCTACGCCGACTACGCCTCGGTCTGCGCGAACCATGGCGTGCATGTGGAGCATTTGCCAATGCAGCGGCAGGACGATTTTGCCTTGGACTGGGACCAACTCCGGGATATCCTGAAAAAGCCCACGCGCAGGCCGAATCTGGTCTTTCTGGGGCAACCCAACAATCCCACTGGTCGAACCTTGGATCCGGAGCGGTTGCGCTCCCTGGCCGCGGACCATCCCGAAACCTGGTTCATCGTGGACGAGGCGTTTGCCGATTTTATTTCCGGTTTGGATCGTCTTGCGGTCCGCCGACCACCCAACATGATCGTCCTGCTCTCGTTGACGAAATTTTATGCCCTGCCCGGGTTGCGCATCGGATTGGCGGCCATGGATGCCAGGCTGGCTGAACAGTATCGCAATCGCTCTCCGGACTGGTCCGTGAACGCTCTGGCCCAATGCGTGGGGAAGCGATGTCTTCAGGATAACCCATTCCAGGAGGCCAGCCGAACGTACATCCGGGAAGAACGCCAGCGCATCTCCGCGGCGCTGTCCGCCGTGCCCGGATTGCAGGTATTTGCCGGAGAGGCCAACTTCCTGCTCTGCCGCTGCATCAGGGCAAGCTATGATGCGCGGATCTTGGCCGAACTTCTGCTCCAGAGACGGATCGCCATTCGCAACTGCGCGAATTTTCCGGGTCTGGATCACACCTATTTCCGAATAGCCGTGCGTCGGACCGAGGAAAATCATCGTCTGCTGGGCGCATTGACCGAAGTTCTTGGTGGTGCCGCGCATTTCATTCCTCCTCCCAGATCCCAAAAACGCCCAACCCCGGCCCTGATGTTCCAGGGGACCTGCTCCAATGCAGGAAAAAGTCTGCTCACCGCGGCCTTGTGCCGGATCCTGCGCCAGGACGGATTTTCTCCGGCTCCGTTCAAGGCCCAGAACATGGCCTTGAATTCCGGGGTCACTCCAGATGGTGGGGAGATTGGCCGGGCTCAGATACTTCAGGCCCAGGCCAGCGGCCTGGAACCGGACCGGCGGATGAATCCGATTCTGCTCAAGCCCAATTCCGAAACCGGTTCCCAGGTCATTGTCCTGGGGACGCCCCAGGGCAACATGAACGTTGGAACCTACATCCGGGCCAAGACCGAGTTGCGAAACGTGGTCCACGAGGCCTACGATAGCTTGTCCTCGGAACATGATGTCATGGTTCTGGAAGGGGCCGGCAGTCCGGCGGAGATCAACCTCAAGCACCACGACCTGGTGAACATGACCATGGCCCGTCATGCCGAAGCCGCGGTTTTTCTGGTGGGCGATATCGACCGAGGTGGTGTATTCGCCGCCCTGAAGGGAACCATGGACCTGCTGGACGACTGGGAACGCGAGCTGGTTCAAGGGCTGATTGTGAACAAGTTTCGCGGCCAGCGTGCTTTGCTCAATCCGGCATTGGACTGGATCACCCAGCGTACGCAGCGTCCCGTGCTGGGCGTTGTGCCCCACCTGGCCGACCTGGTTCTGCCTGAGGAAGACTCCGTGAATTTCAAGCAGGGTACCCTATATCGTCAGGGCCAAGAGGGAGAGGCGGGTCACCCAAGGCTGGACGTGGCTTGTCTTGATCTGCCGCATATTTCCAACTTCACGGATCTGGACCCTTTGGCCGCGGAGCCGAGTGTGATCTTGCGCCTGGTTCGTTCATCTGATGAACTGGGAATTCCGGATCTGCTGATCCTGCCCGGAAGCAAGAATGTGATGACGGACATGGCTTTTGTCCGGGAACGTGGCTTGGTAGAGGCCATCCGCCACTTGGCAGATACCGGTTCGACCCATATCTTGGGAATTTGTGGGGGGTTTCAAATGCTTGGTAGGCTGATCGAAGATCCCCATTCCCTGGAATCCACCAGGATGGCGTCGATTCCTGGTTTGGACCTGCTCCCGGTGACCACTCGGCTGGAGTCCACCAAAACCTTGCGGCTGACCGCTGCCAGGCACAAACCATCCGACCTGGAGATCTCCGGATATGAAATCCACCATGGCTGGACCGTTCCGAAGTCGGATCGTGAGGCACTTGCAGTTTGCGTGGAAAGCCCGGATGGGCGAGCCCTTGGCCTGGGACGCATGGATAAACCCGTTTGGGGCTCTTATCTGCATGGAATCTTCGATAATGACGGCTTTCGCCAGTGGTTGCTCAGCGGCGTCGCCTCTGCAAAGCGGAAATCTTTCCAGGCGGCCGCCGGGGCGTGGAACATCGAGTCTGAACTGGACCGCTTGGCCGATCATGTTCGCCAGAACCTGGACATCCGGGCAATTTATAAAATTTTGGGGGTATGCTGAAGAATGGAAGAACATTTATTCTTAGCCTTTGCATTGACCACATTCGCCGGACTGTCCACGGGAATTGGCGGCTTTCTGGCATTTTTCGCCAAGCGGGAAAACAAGTTGTTTCTGGCCACGGCCCTGGGTTTTTCTGCTGGTGTGATGATCTATGTCTCCTTTGCCGAGTTGCTTCCGGAGTCTCTGGAAATGCTGGAACCGATTCATGGCGAGCATGGGGCGGCCTGGCTGATGACCGCGGGGTTTTTTGCCGGTATTTTCCTCATCGGGATTATCGACCGGCTGGTTCCAGAATACCAGAATCCCCACCATGTCCGCTCACCAGGGCAGATCACCACGGCCCCGGATCATGCCAAGCGAAAACTCCACCGGATGGGCATTTTCGCGGCCCTGGCCATTGCCATACACAATTTTCCCGAGGGCATGGTCACGTTTTTCGCCACGCTCCATGACCCCAGCCTGGGGGTGGCCATTGCCATTGCCCTGGCCCTGCACAACATTCCCGAGGGCATCGCCGTGGCCGTGCCCATCTATTATGCCACGGGCAGCCGGGCGAAAGCCTTCTGGCTTTCTCTGCTTTCCGGATTGGCCGAGCCCCTGGGCGCGGTCATCGGGTATCTGATCCTGCGTCCGTTTTTATCCGATACAGTGTTCGGACTGGTCTTTGCCGCCGTAGCCGGGATCATGGTTTTCATCTCCATTGATGAGTTGTTTCCCGCGGCCAAGGAGTACGACCAGGGGCACGCTCCAGTCTACGCCCTGATCGTCGGCATGGCGGTCATGGCTCTGAGCTTGTTGTTGCTGATGTAGAAGAAGGTATCAATGCAGACACTGGACGGAAAAAACCGAGCCCATTGCCAATGAGGTTTTTCATCTTATATTCTCCTTTACATCTCCCCATGAACGGGGCATGATGCAACCAACCTCATCGAAAAGCCGGGTCGGCAGTTATGGTGGCCGACTCAAGCCATAAAGGAGACGGCATGGAAAAAACGCGATGCACTCACGATGTAGGCTGCAAGTCAAATCCCCATGTGGCCAGCTTGAATCACAATGTTTCCCTGAAAAAGGGGTTTGATCCCGAATTAATGTTCGTCGAATGCCACAAGTGTGGCCGCCCGTTGATATGGAATCAAGGTGAAGCAAGCCAGATCATTGAACAGTCTGGAATCGACACCAAAAAGCTCGATGCGCAGTGCCTGATCCTCGCCGAGGGCTGTCCGCAATGCGCTCCGGGAGAAGGCGGCTACATGGTCCGAGTCGTCAGACTCCGGGAAGACGGCTACAAGGATATCAAGGAACAGGGACACTAGATTCTCCATGCGGGAAGATATCCCGCCAACCTCTTGCTTCCTCCCTCCGACACGGGGCGAACATCCGTTCACCCCGTGTCATTTTTTTCATCATGCAAACTACCTCGAGGCTGCCACATCCGGAGCTAGCGTCATCCCCGTCCCTGCGCAGAACCGCCCGTAAACCCCCATGGTTGCGTCGAGCACTGCCTCGAGGGAGTGCATTCACCCGTCTTGACGGGCGACTCCGAGGTCTGGGACTGGCAACAGTTTGCCGCAGCGCCCGCTGCCCGAACATTGCCGAATGTTTTTCCAGCGGGACGGCAACATTTTTGATCCTCGGCGATGTCTGCACCCGCACCTGCACGTTCTGCAACATCACGTCCGGGCATCCATCCCCCCCCTCGGATCAGGAAGCTGATCAGGTCAGCCGGGCCGTGGCCGAAATGGACCTGCATTACGTGGTGATCACCTCGGTGACCCGAGACGATCTTCCGGACGGCGGAGCCAGCCACTTTGCGCGAGTGGTCCACCGGGTCAAGACTGATATCACCGGTTTGAGTGTTGAGGTATTGATTCCTGATTTTCAGGGCAACCGGAGAGCCTTGGAAATTGTATTGGAGTCCGGGGTGGATGTGCTGAACCACAACCTGGAGACCGTACCGGAACTCTATACCCGCGTTCGACCCCAGGCCGACTATTTTCGCAGTCTGGAACTCCTGGCCCGCAGCCGGTATTGGGCAGGAAAAACGAATCGCCCCCTCCGCACCAAGAGCGGTCTGATGCTTGGCCTGGGTGAGACACACGACCAACTAAAACGAGTTTTTGCCAATCTGGCCGCAACAGACTGTGACATCCTGACCATGGGACAGTACTTGGCTCCCTCTCCGGCCCATCACCCGGTGATCCGTTATGTGCCGCCAGAGGAATTCACCCAACTGGCCGAGCTGGCCAAGGCAGAGGGCATTGCCACGGTTTTTTCCGCTCCCCTGGTCCGCAGCAGCTATCATGCCTCGGATATTGTCGAATCCATGTGTGTTCCATCGAACATAACCCCCAACCTCAATTCCGCACCATGAAATCATCCGTTGTTTCCCCATTCCGAGTCGGTCTTCCCCAGATTTCAATCCCTGCAGACCCGCGCCACAGTCTGGTCAAGGCCGAGGAATTCGTGCGCCAAGCCGCCCGTCTTGGCGCACAGGTGATCTGCCTGCCGGAGTTGTTCCGATCCCCCTATTTCTGCCAACAGGAAGATCCGGAATTCTTCACCTGGGCGGAATCCATCCCCGGACCGGCCACCGAGGCCTTGGGCCAGGTGGCCCGGGAGGAGCAGGTTGTCATCCTGGCCTCCTTGTTTGAGCGACGCGGTCCGGGAGTGTACCACAATACCCTGGCGGTCATCGATGCGGACGGGACGGTGCTGGGGCTCTACCGCAAGATGCACATTCCTGACGATCCCGGCTATTATGAAAAATACTTTTTTGCTCCTGGTGATACCGGATTCAAGAATTTCGACACCCGCTTCGGGCGGATCGGCGGGCTGGTCTGCTGGGATCAGTGGTATCCGGAGGCGGCCCGGCTCACGGCTCTGCATGGGGCCGTGGCCCTGTTCTACCCCACGGCTATTGGCTGGCATCCTGAGGAGAAAGCCCAGTTTGGGGTGGAACAGCAAGACGCCTGGATTACGGTACAGCGGGGCCACGCTGTGGCCAATGGCATCTATGTCGCCGTGGTCAACCGCATCGGCCACGAACTTCCGCCCGGTGGTGGCCCGGGCATCGAGTTCTGGGGCAACTCCTTCGTGGCCGGCCCCATGGGCGAATTGCTCTGCCGGGCTTCAGCGGACAAAGAGGAAATTTTGCTGGCGGAAATCGATCCAGCCCGCCTGGAAACTGTCCGTCAGCACTGGCCTTTTTTTCGCGACCGACGTATTGACGCCTACGCTGGAATCACCAGCCGTTACCTGGGAGATTAGGCCATGAACGGAGTCTATCGACTGCCTGCGGAGTGGGAGCCCCATGCCGCCACATGGCTGGCTTGGCCGCACAATGCCCGGGATTGGCCGGGCAAATTCGCGGCCATCCGTTGGGTCTACGCTGAAATCGTCCGTCACTTGGCCTTATCCGAGCCGGTGCGGATTCTGGTTCGTTCAGCGGAGCAGGAACAGGAAGTCCGCAATCTGTTGCAGCGCTCCCATGTTGATCTGAACCAGGTGACATGTTTCTTCATCCCCACAAACCGTGTCTGGACCCGGGATTACTGTCCGGCCTTTGTCCAGCACCAAAGCGGCGGTGTTCATGCCGTGCGCTTTGGCTTCAACGGCTGGGCAAAATATGCGGACCATGAACTGGATGCTGCCGTGCCGGATAATATCGCAAGGGTCTTGGACATCCCCCTGAAGCAACTGAGCCATGGCGACCGTGCGGTGGTGCTTGAAGGCGGGGCCATTGACGGCAATGGTCGGGGTTCGCTGTTGACCACCGAGGAATGCCTGCTGGACCAGCAAACCCAGGTGCGCAATCCCGGCCTGAGCCGGGGAGACCTGGAAGCGGCCCTGCGAGCATATCTGGGTGTGACCAACGTGATCTGGCTGGGGGACGGGATTGTTGGGGACGATACCCACGGCCATGTGGACGATCTTTGCCGGTTTGTGAATCCGAACACTGTTGTTCTGGCCCAGGAGGACAACTCCCAGGATGCCAACTACCGCGCTCTGCAGGATAACCGCGAACGTCTGGAGTTTGCCCGGCTGGAAGACGGATCGCGGCTCGAAGTCGTGGCCCTGCCCATGCCTGCCCCCCTGTACTTCGAGAATATTCGCCTTCCGGCCAGCTACGCCAATTTCTATATCGGCAACACCACGGTCCTCGTGCCCACCTTCAACGACCCACGGGATCGCATCGCCCTGGGTATCCTGGCCGACGTGTTCCCGGGCCGGAAGGTGGTGGGCATCCATGCCGTGGATCTGGTCTGGGGCTTCGGGACCCTGCATTGTCTGACCCACGAACAGGCCGCGGGGTGATTGGCGAAGCAAAACAGGCCACAGTAGCCACTGATGGAGTGAAACGCCATGGCCTGAGCCTGCCGCATCCACCTGAGCGCTCGCCCTCTTGCCAGGGTCTTTTTGTTCAGGATCTGGGATGCATATCCTACGACCGGGCCTTGGCCATCCAGAACCACGCCGTGGAGGATGTGTCGGGTGGTGGAATGGAGCGGGTTTTCGTGTTGGAGCATTCGCCAGTGATCACACTGGGCCGGAAAAGCGGAGTCGAATATCTGCGTACCACACCGGAAATGCTTATTCGGCGCGGCATTCAGGTTGTCCAGACTTCCCGAGGGGGGAGCGTGACCTGTCATTATCCGGGGCAACTGGTGGTGTATCCCCTTTTGCGGCTGGATCGCCGTCCCGGCGGACTGCGCCGGCTCATTCACACGCTGGAACAGGCCGTAATCCGGACATTGAACGGTTTCGGTCTCCACGCGACACGCAATCCGGGCCGACCCGGAGTTTGGGTCCAGGACCGGAAAATCGCTTCCATCGGTCTGGGACTCAAGCGCTGGGTCTCCTATCACGGGCTGGCGTTGAATGTTAGCCGAGATACTGCCCTGTTTGATTTGATCTCCCCCTGTGGCCTGCCTGACGTTCAGATCACCTCGGTCCAGGGTGAGCTGGGTTGGAACGAACTGGAAATGGCCGAGGTGAAACAGGTTTTGACCGCGATTTTGTATCAGGAACTTGCACCGAAAGACGCGTTTCGCCATACTTGAGGCAACCAATTCGTTCTTAGGGACGATCGGCGTTACAGCGGCCGAAGCCAGCTGTCTTCCTTCGCCGGTGCGTGCAGTGCCGATAAACATCAACCGTCAATTTTTCTCTGTTGATTTCTCACTGAGGTGAACCATGGCCCAAATGATGAGCGTTCAAATCCAGACCGGACAACTCCGGTCCTCTCCCTCTTTTCTGGCCCGGATCGTCGGAGAGGTGGCCTATGCCCGGCAGGTTCAGGTCCTGGAGGAACGGACCGGCTGGATGCGCGTGGCGGTTCCAGGGAGCGAATTGATCGGTTGGATGCACGAGTCGGCACTGAGCCGGAGAAGGATCGTCCTCCAGGCCGGGGATGCTGACGTGGAGCGGGCGGCCACCACCGGCGAGATTGCCTTGGCCGGCAAGGGGTTCAATGAACAGGTGGAGCGGGAATTTCGTTCCCGGAATCCGGATTTGGACTTCCGGAAAATCGACCAAATGCAGGCATCACGGCCGACCATGGCTCAGGTTCACCAATTCGCCCTGGAAGGGCGACTGCGCTTAGCCGAATAGGAGGGGATATGCTGCACTTCTCCAGACGAAATTTTATGGCTTGGTCGGGAAAGGCTTTTCTGTCAGCTGCCTGTGCCAGTCCCTTGCTTGCTGGCCTGCTTTCCGGGTGCAAGACGGGTGATGTCGTCGGAGAGCTTGGCCGGGCCACCGGAGTTCTGGATGATGAGCAGGCCCGTTCCGTAGCCCGTGTGGCCACGGCACTCGGTCGCAGTTTCGAGGACATTACCCCGGAACAGGAATTCTATATCGGCCGAACCGTGGGAGCCACAATTCTGGGCTCCTATAGTCCCTATACCGATCCAAAAGCCACCTCCTACGTCAATCTGGTGGGAACGCTGGTCAGCCTCTCCTCGGACATGCCGGAAACTTTCGGTGGCTATCATTTCATGATTCTGGACTCCGACGAGATCAACGCCTTTGCCGCGCCGGGCGGGTTGATCTTCGTTACCCGCGGCATGCTACGCTGCTGTACCACCGAGGATGCGGTGGCTGCCGTGCTGGCCCATGAAATCGGCCATATCCAGCACCAGCACGGCATACAGACCATTCAACGGGCCCGTGTGACATCAGCGTTCACCATTTTGGCCGCGGAGGGCGCGCGCACCCTGGGTGGCCGCGACCTTGTGCAGCTGACAGAAATCTTTGAAGAGTCGGTTTCGGACGTCATCAACACCTTGGCGGTCAATGGTTACTCCCGGAACGCCGAACGCGAGGCGGATCGGGCCGCAGTGATGATTCTGGATCGGGCAGGCTACGACAGTGCGGCTCTGGTGAGCATGCTGGAGGTCATGGAGACCAAGCTGACTCCAGGTGGGTTGGACTTCGCCCGGACTCACCCGGCACCCGCCAGTCGAATCCGGGACATCCGCCCGATTCTGCCGTTGGTTCGGGCATCGAACCCAGCCTTGCGACAGGAACGCTTTCTGGCCGCCCTGCACCGGATTTAACAGACCTTTCATGGCCGCTCACGCCGCCAAAGTTTTCCGCCAAACCATGGTCACCGGTTTGGCCGCGGCCATTCTGGCGCTTTCGCCCTGGTTTCTGGGATTCTGGGAGAGTTGGGAAGCCACAACCTGGGACATGCGCGTATCCCGACTGGCGGCCCCGGGCTCGGCTACCGAGGACATCGTCCTGGTTCTGCTGGATCAGCAAAGCCTGGATTGGGGTCAGGAACAAGGCGGACTGAGCTGGCCGTGGCCTCGGGAGATCTACACGGCCATCATCGAGTTTTGCCGCCAGGCTGAGGTGGCGTCTTTGACGCTTGACGTGCTTTTCCTGGAGCCCTCGGGGTATGGTGTTGCCGACGACGCTCTGCTGGCCGATTCCCTGAAATCCCTCGACGTCACGGCCTTGGCCCTGTTTCTCAGTCGTGCCGCCACCGGCGGCGTACCGTTCTGGCCTGAAGACCTTCCAGAGCCCGACTGGGAGGTCATCGGGTTGGACAATTGGCCAGGCAATGTCACCACCCGGATCAGCCCGCCACGTCCCGAACTGGCCGCAGCTGTCGGGATCCTGGGCAATGTCCAGCTGCAACCGGATCCGGATGGCGTATTTCGCCGGATGCGACCTTTGGAGGTCTTTGACGGCCGAGCCGTCCCTTCCCTGGGAATGGCCGCATTTCTTGCCACGGCAAAAACACCACGTCACCCGGACCATCCGCCCAAAACGGCCAAAATGGATCGCCATGGCCTGAGCCTGGGCGATCGCCATATCCCACTGGACCATAGCGGCTCGGCCATCCTGCGGTTTCGCGGTCCCTCAGGCACGCATACCGCCTACAGTGCGGCTGCCATCATTCAATCCGAGATTCGATTACGGGAAGGGCTGTCCCCGGTCATCGGCACCGAGGAACTCCGGGACAAGCATGTTTTTTTCGGGTTTTCCGCTCCCGGACTGTTTGATCTACGGCCCACACCCATCAGCGGCGTCTATCCTGGTGTAGAGATCCAGGCCACATTTTTGGATAATTTGCTCTCCAATGACTTCATGCGTGACCTTCCCGGTCCAGTCACGGCTGCTCTGGTTCTCAGCCTGGGACTGCTTACGGGCCTGATCCTGGCGTTGTGGCGTGCTCCCCTGGTTGGTGCCCTGGCAGGCGTGGCCCTGCTCGGCGTTCCAGTGGTCCTGGCTCTGCTGGCATACCAGCTCGGCTGGTGGGTTCCCGTGGTGGCACCGGAAGTCAGCGTCGCCGTGGCCGTGGTCCTCGGACTGCTGTACAACTATGCCACCGAGGGCCGACAACGGCGGTTCATCAAGAACGCGTTCCAGCAGTACCTCAGCCCGCAGGTCATCGAGCAGCTCATAGCCGATCCCGACAAGCTTAAGCTGGGTGGTGAACGCAAGGTCTTGAGCATCTTTTTCTCCGACTTGCAGGGCTTTACCTCCATTTCCGAAAAACTGGATCCAGAAGAGCTCACCGCCCTGCTCAATGACTATCTTTCGGCCATGACCGAGATCATTCAGGATGAGGGCGGCACCGTGGACAAGTACGAGGGCGACGCGATCATCGCCTTCTGGAATGCTCCGTTGAATGTTCCGGACCATGCCGTGCGCGCGGTGCGGGCCGCCCTGCGCTGCCAGGCCCGGCTGGCGGAGTTGCGGCCAGTCCTTAACAGGCGCACCGGGCATGATCTATTCATGCGCATCGGAATCAACACCGGCCCGGCCGTGGTGGGCAACATGGGATCCCACTCCCGTTTCGACTATTCCATGCTGGGCGACGCCGTGAATCTGGCCGCCCGCCTGGAGGGGGTGAACAAGCAGTTCGGCACCTTTACGATGATTTCTGAAGCCACACGCCAGGCGATGCAAGCCCAGTCCGGCGAGGTGATCCCCCTGCGCGAACTGGGCCGGGTGGCCGTTGTCGGCCGCAAAGAGCCGGTAACGGTTTATGAACCCCTTGCTCCAGAGGACGCCACGACACGGGCAAACGATCTGAAACACTTTGCCGAGGGTCTTGCCGCCTATTACCAGGGAAATTTCAGACATGCGGGGAAACTATTCAATGCTCTTGCCCACAAGGATTCCGTGGCGGCCCGCTACGCCCATGCTTGCCTGGAACTGTCGGCCTCGCATCCAGACAACTGGGATGGTGTCTGGGTGATGAGCAGCAAATAGTCCCCAGATTTTACTGCACAGGGTTGGGAAATGCTCATGATTGCTCGCGAGCAGCCCATGCCTATCCGTCTCTTGACGGATTTGGATGTTGATTCGGAATCAATCTGCGCCTGCGGCAGTCTTTCTTTTCATCCTCAACCAGGCTTGGAGGTTCACGTGGCCAAAAGAATTCTTTTGATGGTGTTTGTCTTTTTGTTCGTATCCAGTGGTGGTTATGCGATGAATCTCTCTGTGTTGGATATGGAGCGGTTCATCAAGACCACCAAAGCGCTTGCTCCATATTTTGCCGAGTTTGATGACGACGATGATGACTATGCCGATGTTGATGAGGGTTTGGTTGTTTTCAACCCTGAAGAAACAAAACAATTGGTGATGGCAACCCTTTCCGAGAGTTCGGAAATGCGCAACATCGTCACAAGCAACGGGTATGCTTCCGTACAAACCTATGCGCAAGAATATGCATATATCATTCGTGCATACATGGCCTCTACCGGGGTGGGCCGGTTTGCGGAACTTGAGAGGTCTCTGGCTTCCATGGCCCCAGAACAACGCCAGGCATTTGAAAGCTTACCATTTTACCAGATGCTGTCCGAGACAAAAAAGCAGCTGGCATCCATCCCGGAATCGCATATCCAGGCAATATCGCCTTACATGGAGCAATTACATGAGCTGTTCGAACATGATGACGATGAGGATGATTTTTTTTAGGCTGCAGGAAAAATCCGCCGAATGAGCGCATTGCAGCCGAAGGTTACCGCGGGAATTGTTTGTCTCGGCTGCTTTGGGGCAGCGCAACGTACTCGCCCCAAAGCAGCCGGGCCGGCCTGAGGTGGACTGCCTTAAGTATGCCGTCTTTCGGCCCGGACACGCCCGCGGGCCTCGTCAACCCTTTCCAGGATGTAGGCCTCAAGAACAGGGTTCGGTGCTTCCACATCAAAGCAATACCCATCCTCGCTCAGCAGTCCCTGGGGCACGAGGTTGCCGTGTTCGTCCGGATCGCTGACCGTGTCCGCATAAAAACAGACCGAGAGCCATCGTCCGTCTATGTCTTCAACCACGTCCACCAGGCAGAATAGTGCTTCCGCTACAGGTCCGGCGACCTTTGCCCGCAAACTGGCGCTCACACCGTCTCGTTCAACGAAATCTATAAAAACTTCAGGTGATTGCAAGGATTCCAACAAGCGAACAAAAAAGGGGCGAACCTGCTTCGGATCCGCCTGCCAATGCGTCAGATACGTCTGAACGGTGCCTAGCATATGTGTTCTCCTTGTAGCCGAGGAAAAAGCCCTTGGCGTTCCGATGAAAAAGAGCTGTTTGCCGTGAACCAAGACCGGGATACTGACGCAATTCGAGACACCGCTCAAGAGCGGCAACCATGGTCGTATTTACAGCAACTTTTGACATTTCTGAGCAAGCCCCATACATCCTATCTACCAAGCGGAGAAAGCGGACACACGCACCGCGCTTTTCATCCATCAGGGGTAGTGATCCATGAAAGTCTATTTTGTCCTCCTGGCGATACTTTTCCTTTCCACCACGGCCACGCGACTCTTGCAGCTCACCATTACCACCGATCCAGCGCTCTCTGTAAAGATTCTGGCGGACATCGTGCTTTTTGCTCTTTGCCTGCTGGCGTGTCATGGACTTGCTTTTGGGCGCCGCTACTTCTCTTTATCGTTCTGGGCTTGGCCGGGCCGACTGACGTTGATACTTGGGGGTATTCACGTTCTGCTGACACTGACGACTCTGGACGAATCCGCTTCGCCGTTCTGGCCCATTGACCTGGGCATGGCGGCGATCATTTATGGACTGTTTGCCACCCCCGCGATCCTCTATGCCAACGAACTGAAAACCGGACTGACCGGCCAGGCAAAGGTTTAGTGGAGCGTTTTTATCGCACCATGAATTCCATCATGTGCACCTGCAAGCATCCCTAGAAGAATCCACGAAAGCACTGGACTTGGACTCGCCAAGGGCCAGAGCTTCTTGTCTCCTGTTTTTCCGACATTTTCATTCCCAAAATGCCCCTACCTCCTGCTCCTGCCAACCCGGCATCCACTGCCTTTCCGGCGTTCCGATCTGTTGTTCCCGGGCTGCTCAGCCTGATGAGCATCTTTTTCGCCAACTTCATGACCCGTGTCGTCCTGGCGCCGTTCCTGCTTCATGTTCGTGAGGACTTTGACCTGACCAAGGCGCAGGCCGGGGAATTATTTTTGATTCTTGCACTGGGCTACAGCGCCGGTTTAATGTGCTCAGGCTTTTTTTCATCCCGTTTGGAACACCGCCGGGTCATTGTGGTTTCCGCTCTGGGTGTCGCCTTGGCCCTGGGGCTTGCCGCGATCAGCCCAAACCTGTCCTGGTTACGCTCGAGCCTGCTGCTGGTCGGCCTGTTCGGGGGACTCTATTTTCCGTCCGGATTCGCCGTGCTTACGTCCATGGTCCCTCCCACCAACTGGGGAAAAGCCATTGCCATCCATGAACTGGCCCCAAATCTGAGCTTTGTTCTGGCCCCATTGCTTGCGGAATTGATGTCCGGGTTCGGTTTGGGCTGGCGTTCGGCACTGGCTGGCAATGCCGTTCTGTCCATTGTCGCGGTCGGCTTGTTTCTGCGATATTGTACAGCCGGTCGGGAGAAAAGTGCTGTTCCCCGTCCAGCAGCATATCTGGACACACTGGGGCAGCGACATTTCTGGATCCTGGCATTCTTTTTCGCCATGGCCATCGGTGCTACTCAAGGGGTTTACTCCCAAACGCCGCTCTACCTGGTCAGTGTCCGGGATTTGCCAGCGGACTGGGTCAATTATCTTCTGGCAGCATCGCGGGTTTCCGGACTGTTTCTTGTTTTTTGGGCCGGAATGATCGTGGACCGGCTCGGCCCGATCCGAGCCTTGCGTATTTTCGTGGCCCTGACAGGCATAACCACCATGACACTCGGTCTTCTGCCGGGAGGTTGGGTCATGGTGGGGGTACTGATCCAACCGACCATGGGCGGCTGTTTTTTTCCGGCAGGGTTTGCCGTCCTGTCGATGATCTATCCTGCGGCTGTCCGTCCCTTGGCCATCTCTCTGGTGGTACCCATGGCTGTCCTGGCCGGGGGAGGGCTGATTCCAGCGGGTCTCGGTATTTTCGGCGACCACGACCATTTCGCTTTGGGGTTTATCTTATTGGGCGGCGTCATCCTGCTCAGTGCGGCTCTGACCACGGCCTTGAAATCGCCGGAAGGACAACCCTTCCTGTCCAAGCATAGCCGTTGACAAACCTTCCCTGAACACCGGGGCAAATTTGCTTCACTCCCTATCCGTCCTTGAATCCGGCCCGTCGTATTCGGCCCCAGACAACCAGAGCCAGCAGGATCAGCGCACTGAGTACACTTAAGAGCCGGCTTCCTTGGTGACGGCGTCAAGTTCTTTTAAAAACTCTCAGTGCAATACGAAAAAGCAACCGAACATGTTCAGTGTCCGGACTTCACGGGTTGTGGTCGTATTCCATTTTCGATTTGCTTTTTGGCAATTGAATCAGAAAGAAAGCATGTTTAATCATATGTAACATTTGAAATTTTTACAGAAACGCAGCCACAGGCTGTTTTTCAATGGACGCCAGCGAATTATGGAGCCCATCCGGGGTACCTCATAGCATGGGGTTGTTCTGTGTTCCCGTTGCCTGCGAGAATTTACGTCAACAACAAGAGTGGAGCAGTGGGCATGAAAACATACTCTGTACAATTCAGCCATTCAGGAACCGAGGTCCACGTCCCTCACGGCGCGTTGCGCGCAGCACTCGTCAACTTTCTGGAGCGCTGGGGCACGCGGTTCTATTTGGGGCCGGATTTCGGAACGCTTCTGGGCCATGGCGACCGGTTCGCGAACCTGCTTCGAGCCTGCGGCAGGGACGAGGCCGCGTTTTTCGAGGAGGTCTTGCAACAGCTGGCCCGAACGAACCACCTGACCCATCACCAGATGGACGACCAGGAAGGTCCGGAGGTGTGCGTCTCCGGGATCGTCCTGCCCAAGCGGATGCTGCTGGTCTTTCTGGAGCAGATGCTTCCCGGCGACGGGTTCGTGGCGGTGCGCTCCGTGGAGCAGTATGCGGAGTTGACCAACATCGTGGTTCCGGAGGAACAACGCGAGGATCTGCAACAGGTTATCGACACCTACCCGGTGCGCCTGTCCCGGCATGTCCTGCGTCAGTCCCGCCTGTCCCGGCACGTGGCCTATCAAGGAACCCTGGATTCCCGGTTCATGGCCCAGATCGGTGACGAGTCCCTGTTTTTCGGCTCCCTTTCCCAGGATGCGCCCCGGGCCAGGGACTTTGACCCCCAGGAACTGGGCCGGGTCCAGCAACTCATTTGCCGGGATCAGCGCATCCGCCAAAGCATCGTTCCCACGGGCATCAAAGCCCTGCAGCGCGTCCACCGCACCCAGGTGGAGGTGGACGTATCCGCGAACCGGGAAATGCCCGCCATTCTGGAGTACATCCAGGCCAATCCCGAGATTTCGGACGTGGTCCTGGCTGCGGAAGACAGGATTCTCAACCACCTGTCCGGGGTCCAGGCCTATGCCCGGGCCCTGCGCTCCCTGTCCCAGGTCACGGCCCTGCGGGTGCGCAGCCTGATGTTCGCCTACGAACCCGAAGCCTTCACCAGCGAGGTGATCGAAGAACTCATCGCCCTGAACCACCTCGACCCCGCCGGCCCGACCCGCCTGGAACTGGAAACCCAGTTCGTCCACTCCAGCGAGTTCCGCCTGGTCCACGGCGAACTCATCCGCCGTCTCCTGGCCAAGGGCGTAACCGTGTACAACAACATCGCCCTGCTCTCCGGGATCAACGACTCCCCGGAAGAAATGAAGCGGATCTGCTCCAACTGCCGCCAGATCGGCATCGAACTCCAGAACCTCTATGTCGCCGGCCTGCCGGTACAGGAGGAATGGAACCGGAACAACCCCGTGGAAGCCACCACGGTAATCGACCTGGCCACCCACCTGCGCCGCCATGAAAGCGGCCGGGAAGTCCCGCTCTACGTGGTCCGAACCACCTTCGGCGACGCGGACTTCAACCTCAACGCCCGCATTGTCGCCGTCCACGACGATCACGTCTTGATGCGCCTGCTCTGCGTGACCAAAAAGGCCATGCGCGATATTTTCTCTGATTTTGACTGGCCCGAAGGAGTCGAGGAGCAGAATGGACATCCTGTGGTGCCGGTACGCGGGCTGACGGCGCATACGAACCGGGATTTTTTTGGGGATGGTTCAAAACAGGTTGACAGTTGACGATCGACAGATTCCTTGAGCAACCCTATGCGGATGCCGTCCTGCAACACACTGAACCAATATCCCGCATCTGGGGAACTTCACGTTGGCGCAATGGGGGGGAGTGAACTACCGGGAGCACCAGTTGGAGAACTGGTGCTTGAATTCAATACCACAGCCTTGTCGGGTTTGTGGATTGCTGTTTCACGGAGCAGCCAATGATGGCTGGCAACGTATTCCATCCTTGCGGCCAGAGATCCTCGTGTATGCAACCCCATCAACATCGGGGTGCCTTCAGGGCTGGAAACAATTCGGACGTCATGACCTCGCCTAGAACGGATTGACGTGCTGCTTTCGGGTGTAGTGCAGGTAGCCAACGCTGGCGCCCAGGCGCAGGCCGACGCCGGTGCGAATGGGGGCCAGGATGATTTCGTTGCTTTTTTGGTAGTTCATGCTCAGGCCGCCGACCACGTAGGCGCTGCCGTCCACGCCCGGGAAGCGCTGGAAGATCAACGCCGGGTCGGTCAGGTTATAGACCAGGGTGAAATTCTTTGCGACATGGCCACCCAGGTCAAACCCCACGGACGGCCCCTGCCAGTAGACCCGGACCGGCTCCTGGCCCTTCAGATGCAGATGGCCCTGGCCGTAGCGCAGGCCGACAACCAGGGCACCACCGGCTTCCTCGCCCTGGATATACCCGTTGGGGCGTCCAAAATCCGCGAAGATCCGCTCCAGAATGTCCGCCAGCCCCTTGGTCGTCCCGGCGAAAAAGCCCTCCACCGCGTCCCGGATCTCCTGTTGACTATACGTACGGGATGGATCATCCCCGTCAGGGGCCGGGGATTGGGCGATGGCCGCGGTCTGGAAAAGCAGAAAAACAAGGCATAGGGCCAAGGCAACAGTGCGAAGTGGTTGCATGATGGATCCTCGGGGAAGATGATTCTGGGGAGTTTGAAACATGGCCGGCTGGAGCGACAAGCTGACTTCTGGTACGAACCTGATTTCATCGTATCAAGGTTCAATGTGCTTGTCCCTCTCCTGAAGGCGAGGGGATCAGGTTCCCGGCCTGAGGTATTTTCGGTACATAATGGGGCCAGTGCATGGCCGCAAGGAGGAGAGGCGTGGAAGTCTGGTGGGCGCTACTGGCCGCGGCGCTGTTTGGCGCGGCGGATTTCAGCGCGGGGATAGCGTCGCGCCGTTCACCGGCCCTGACCGTAACCTTTCTGTCTCAGAGCACAGGGGTGGTATTGTTTGGGCTCTCCTTGGTCGTGCTCCTGGAGCAGCCAACCGGTCCCGCGCTGCGTTGGGGAGGGATCGCCGGAGCCATCGCTGCCGTGTCCGTTTTTCTTTACTACCGTGCCTTGGCCCTGGGCCGGATGGGCATTGTGGCCACGATCACGGCGATCTGGTCAGCTGTTGTTCCCTTTGGCCTCGGCTTGGCCCTGGGTGAACGGCCGTCGACCCTGGCCATTTGCGGCGTGATTGGCGTGATTTTCGCTGTGGGGATGATCTCCTATGTTCCGGCATCGACTGCAAGGCCACACACTCTGCCGGCTGCTGCGGCTCGCCAAAAGGCATTCAGTATGGAGGGCGGGGTTCGTTTCAACAGGATTTTGCCGCGGCATGGCTTTCTGCTGCGATTTTCCCAAACTCCGGGAATGTTCGGGGCGACACTGGCCGGTATCGGTTTCGGGCTTTTGGGCGTTCTGCTGAACCAGGCCGGAGCACTAGGCAACGTGCTCTGGCCGGTATTTTCCGCGGCTGTTGCCTCGGTCATGGTCACGGGGCTCATGCTGGCGGGATCCCGCTCCCCGTTGCTGTTCGATCGCGGTAATCTGCCACACATCATTTCCGCCGGGTTGATGCAATCCCTGGGCGTTCTCTGTTTTTTGCTGGCCATTCAGACGGGGCTGGTATCCATCGTCGCAGTCATCGTGGCCCTCTCGCCGGCTCCAACCCTGTTACTGGCCAGAATGTTCCTGGCCGAAACCCTCTCCCGGAACCAGCTGCTCGGTTTTGTTGTGGCCATGCTGGGCATTGCCCTGGTCACGGTGTAGCGGCTCGCACACAGGACATCATGTCACGGCGATGGCGCGAATATGGGCAGGGGAGTCGTCAAAGAGTGATGGTGCGTTTTCGGGTCAGGGAGAAGGCGACTTTTTGGGGATAATAGGCCGCCTCGTTGATGAAGACCGGGTAGAGGATTTCGCTCTCCGAGCTATGAACCACCCGTCCGTCCCGGTGGACAAACATTGGGTCGCCAGGATTCAGGGGGAAGTAGTCCCGGTCCTGCAGTGATTCATGGATGACAGCATCGATGTGTCCTACCTCGTCCAGAGGGAAGGGGACGGTTTTGACATGTTCGAAATACGCGACGGGCTGCCGTGGCAATGGCGCACTCCCCCGGTTTGCCTGCTCAATGAATTCAAGGCATGCCAGGGTGGCGGCATAGGACCGATTGATAAGGTCGTGGCGGAGAATTCCGTTGGGGATCGGGCCGAATTCCAGGCCGATGCCGGTCTCGGCGATGGAGGGCAAAAACGGCTGGTCGCAGCCTCCGGTGTATGCCTCCGCGGAGATGGCATAGATGAACACGCCGGGAAGGGCTGACTGGACATGGGCCGCCAGATGCATCTGGAACGGGCTGCTGCTTTGGAGGATGATCGTTGTCCCCATATTCGCCGTGCTGGTGTGGATGTCCAGGATCAGATCCGTCTTGGCGTTGCCCTTGGGGCCGATAAGTTGATTGATCTCCTTGGCCCGCCTGGCCTCGTACTGCTGCAGGGAGTCGTCGGCCAAGTCCGTTGTCAGAAAGGATCGGTTCAGGTCCTGGTCGACGAAGCGGACGTTGCGCGAACAGGCGAGGGGATTGGCCAGGACCGGATGCAGTGCAAAGGTTGAGAAGGATGCCGGAATCCCTTTTTCAGCAAGGAGTCGAAGCAGGTGGGGTCCGGTAGGTTCGTTGCCGTGCGTACCGCCGACAACGGCAACATGGTTGATGGGCATGCTGTCTCCAAAGCCTGCTGGATATTGCACAGGCATGTTGCGAGGTTGCCGCGGTCGATTCATGAAGTGGACTTGGTCGATGCCTTGACGTGGTACATTTTTGAGTCCGCTCGCTGGATGAACTGTTGCAGGGTTTCGCCTGGCCGATACATGGCCAAACCGATGGAGGCCGCGACGGTCAGTTGGGTGTCCACCGAGCAGATCCGGGATACAGGGAGAGTATGCAGCTCACCTTGGATGCGGTTTGCGGTGCGTTGGGCCGTTTGCTTGCCGACGTCCGGCAGCAGCAGGAGAAACTCATCGCCACCAAGGCGGATGAAAATATCGTAGTCACGGACAATGCTTTGGATGCGTTGGGCGACGGCGATCAAGAGCTGGTCTCCACAGGCGTGCCCCAGAGTGTCGTTGACCAACTTGAACCCGTCCAGATCGATGAACAGCAGGGCGACCGGGAATTGCTTGCGCTGTGCGAACTCCAGGATTCGCGGGGCGTGTTTCATCAGGTAGGTGCGGTTATGGCACCCGGTGAGGTGATCCAGGGTGGACTCCCACTGGAGTTTTTCGTGTTCCCGGAGGGTGACCAGGGACCAGGAAAACAGGTCAGCGAAGAATTCGATGAAGTCCGTGGCCATCCCACCGTTATAGCGCTGGGGATTCGCGTCGATCAGGGTCAGGTAGCCGATCAGGTTGTCCGGCTGGTATTTGTCCCAAAGAGGGAAAATGCAGACGGAGCCGAAACAGCTCTGATTGCGGGGTGTTTGAAGAAGCTCCCGGAGAGAAGGCGCTTGCAGGAGGATTTCCGCATAGGTTCCCAGAAGGGGGTGGCGGAAGGTGTCGCCCAGGCCCATCTCCTGAAGCATACGCCGTAGTGACAACTGCGGCCTGGTGGCAATGGAGTGGGGGAGCAATTCCGCGAAAAGCTCCTGGGCCAGAACCAGATGCATGTCCTGGACGTTGAGGCGGTCGCGGAGGGTTTGCAGAAGCCCTGGAAGCTGTTCCAGGGAGGTCATGGCCTGGATCTCGGAGGCGCAAAGCTTGAATTTATGGAATACCGAGAGATTGCGCTGGTATAGCTCCAGGGTGCGGTCCAGCTTGCATCGCAAGGTGCGCACGGCTTCGGAATCCTGGGACGTGTCGCGGTTGGTCATGGCAACGGCTCTCTCCTCTGGAGTGGACATGGCCTTTCTCTGCCCCGGGAGATCCGGTGTGGATTGATCTGCAAAACTTCTGAAAGATGCACGTTGCCGTCTCCTTGCCAGAGGTGCGCTAGACGCTTGCTCAACTCACTTGCTTCACAAGATGATAGTTTAGCCCGAACAGGGGAATCATTCAATGACCAGAGTGGCTCACACCATTGGAGGCATGCAGTCCGGCTGTGTTCCGCGCAGGATTATAATGCCTCCATATGGCTGCTGGGCAATGCGAGCGGCGCGTGCTTTGAAGAACGGGTTTGTCATTGTCTCTGCCACTCTATCTGGTGTTGTATCTGGCAGGGTTGCCTTTTACGTTGAAACAAGCCAAAGCGAACTATATCGCAAGTGCCCGGACGGGGTGACCATCTTGTTCAACGTAATTGGCAGGGTTGTTGTGTCGCATTGTTTTGGTATCCAGACGGTGCAGAGGTATGAGGACGCGCCGGACGACCCAAACCTCATGAGCAGGTTCGTGAAGCAGCTGCCCGTTGCCGTGGCCGTGCTGGATTCGAGCCTGCGCTCTATGTGGCCGTCAGTCAGAAGTGGCGCAGTATCGTCTTTTGCAGGGAGGAGATGTCGTCACGGGAGGTCTTGGATGACGCTTTGCCAAGCCTTCCTGAGCGATAGGGGGAATTTTTCGACCGGGTCCATGCCGGTCGGGTGATGGATGGTGAGGATGTTTTTCCCCGAGTCGATGGGCAGCCAGAGTTTATTCGCTTTTCAATGCAACCCTGGTGTCGTGATGGTGATACCGTTGGCGGGGCTCTTGTTTTCTTGGAGATCGTTACCGAGCAAAAAATCCAGGAGCGGGATCTGCGGCAAAACCTTGCTCAGCTTCGGGCCATTCTGGATGCAGCCGGCGATGGCGTGCTGGCCATGTACGCGGATGGAACCATCTTAAACTACTGTCCGAAATATGGGGTCCACTATAGTTGCCCGGTGCTTTGCCAAACGTTCGTGAACCCTGTCTTCACTCCATGGATTTGGGGCGGGTCCGCAGCCAATCCGGCAGCTTCCGCCATGCCATGCGCATCTCGGTACGGATCTGCCGGGCTTGGGGTTCGTACCTGGAGAGCAGGTTCCAGAAGTGCGGGCCGTGGTTCATGATGCGAGTATGGCAGAGTTCGTGGAGCAGGACGTAGCGGACCCAGGCCCTGGGCAGGAACAGCAGCTTGCAGTTCAGGCTGATGCGTCCGTTGCCGGTGCAGCTTCCCCAGCGGGTATGCTGATCACGTATGGTCACCCGGGAAAAAGGCAAGTGCAACTCCCGGGCTAACGTGCCAAGCCACTTAGGCAGTACGGTGTTCGCTTTGGAGCGAATCCAGGCCCGCAGTGCCAACGCAGCGTCCCTGGGATGGTCGATTTGTCCGGTCACCTGGAGCTGCCCCTGGCCCATGATGGTCACCTGTGGAGTGCTGGAGTTGGAATACCGCGCCGTGTGGTTTAACGTCGCATAGTGGAGCTCCCAATGCTCGTTAATGGACGGAAGGGTGATTGATCGCGGCAGGGTTATGGTTTCAGTCTCGCAAGCCGTGCGGCGCAGTTGATCGAAACGTTGCAGGTGGCGGGTAATCCAGCGCGCCTTGGCTCGGATCAGTTGCTCCAGTTCCTCCCGGGAGAGTACTGTGTTTTCCGGGAGAATCACGATCAGCCCCTCGGCAGCCGACAGTCTGAGCCGGATTTTGCGGGAGCGGTCCGATGTCTGGATTCGGTAGGAGCAGGATTGCCCGTCGGGCAGTGCAACACGTTCCATGCGTCTCCATCTACGCGACTCCGACCCTGCTGTCATTTGTCATCGTCGCATTTTTCAACGTCACTTGCGGTCCAGCCCGGACTTGTCTCAGGCCTTGGCATACGCTATCGCTTTATGCCCTTGCCTCGTTGTCCAAGTGTTCTTAATACCTATGGCCGCCTGTTTTTGTTGCGCGAATTGATTCACCATCCTGCCAATCATTCATCCATAGCGAGGAACCATGTCTGCACGACGCAATGTGTTCTGGCTGGTCTGTCTTTCTCTTTGTTTTGTTCTGCTGACGTTCCCTGGCTCGGTTTTCGGAGCGGAACCGGCTTGGCGGCACGGCCTGGCTCTGCATTATGACCTGAAATATCCCCCGGACTTCACCCATTTCGAATACGTGAACCCTGATGCGCCCAAGGGCGGAGAAATGCGTCTGGCCGGTATCGGCACCTTTGACAGTTTAAATCCATTTATCCTGAGGGGCACACCGCCGTTGGGCATGGGAATGATCTTTGAGACCCTGACGGTACGGTCCATGGATGAGCCGTTTTCCGAATACGGCTTGATCGCGGAAAGCATGCAGGTGCCGGACGATCATTCCTGGGTGGCCTTTACGTTGCGGGAGGAAGCCCAATTTCATGACGGTTCGCCCATTACCGTGGAAGATGTGATTTTCACCCTGAATGTGCTCCAGACCAAGGGCCACCCCTTTTATCGGGCCTATTACGCCAATGTTGTTTCCGCGGAAAAAACCGGTCCTCGCCAGGTCCGTTTTTCCTTCGGCGGTTCGGTGAACCGGGAACTGCCTTTGATTATCGGTCAAATGCCGGTGCTCTCCAAGGCCTTCTGGGAAGATCGGGATTTTGAACGAACAACACTGGACTTTCCCCTGGGCAGTGGGCCGTACCGCATTGCTCGCGTGGAGCCCGGCCGTTCCATCACCTATCAGCGGGTCGAGGACTATTGGGCCGTGGATTTGCCCGTGAATCGGGGACGGTTCAATTTTGACGTGATGCGCTACGACTACTACCGGGATGTGAACGTGGCCCTGGAAGCGTTCAAGGCCGGCGAGTACGATTTTCGGCAGGAGAATGTGGCCCGGAACTGGGCCATGGGCTACGACGGCCCGGCCTTGCGCCAGGGGCGTATCATCATGGAGGAAATTCCCCATGAATTGCCCACGGGCATGCAGGGATTTGTCTTCAACACCCGGCGGCCGGCTTTCCGCGACCCCTTGGTTCGTGAAGCCCTGGCCGAGGTTTTCGATTTTGAGTGGTCCAATACCAACCTTTTTCATGGAGCCTATACCCGGACCGTAAGCTATTTTTCCAATTCCGAACTGGCTTCCGAAGGCCTGCCGTCCGAGGATGAGCTGGCACTGCTGACACCCCATCGGGATATCCTGCCTGAATCGGTCTTTACCGGGGTATTTCAACCCTCGGTCACCGACGGGTCCGGGAACATTCGCGGGAACCTGCGTCAGGCTCTGGCTCTGCTGGAGGAGGCCGGATGGGTCATTTCTGGACGGGACCGGAGACTGCGGCACACGTCCAGCGGAGAGGCCCTGGAGTTTGAAATCTTGCTCAATGACCCCTCGTTTGAGCGCGTCTGCCTGCCTTATGCCCGCAATCTGGACCGGTTAGGCATCTCTGCACGGGTGCGCACTGTGGACGCCACCCAGTACCAGAATCGGATGAACGACTTTGACTTTGACATGACCGTGGGACTCTTTCCCCAATCCTTGTCCCCGGGGAATGAGCAGCGGGATTTCTGGACCTCCGCGGCAGCGGCCACTCCCGGTTCCCGGAACATTGCCGGCGTGCGCGACCCGGTGGTGGACGAGCTGGTCGACCTGGTCATCGCTGCTCCGGATCGGGAGAGCCTGGTGACCCGGACCAGGGCTCTGGACCGGGTGCTGCTTTGGGGCCACTATGTCGTCCCGCACTGGCACTCCCGGGTATTTCGGGTCGCCTACTGGGACAAATTCGCCCGACCGGAGACCAATCCACGCTATGGGCTGGCCTTGGACGCCTGGTGGATTAACTAGACGCGGCCTTCGCAAAAGAAGCGTTTCTCCGTCGCCGGCCTCTCACCATGACCGCCTATATCCTGCGCCGACTGCTGTTGATGGTGCCCACATTGCTGGGCATCATGATCCTGAATTTTATCATCATTCAGGCTGCTCCGGGCGGGCCGGTAGAGCGGGTTATCGCCGAACTGCGCGGCCATGATGTGGCAGCCACGGCTCGATTTGCCGGGACGGAACGGGGCGAGATGCAGGCCGTTCACCTCTCGGAGTCGGCCCAGTCCCGATATCGCGGGGCCCAGGGTATCGACCCGGAACTGATCGCTGAGCTGGAACGGATGTACGGCTTTGACCAACCGCCGGCAGTTCGTCTCGCCCAGATGATCGGCAACTATATCCGCTTTGACTTCGGAGAAAGCTTTTACCGGGACCAAACCGTGGTTGCGCTGATTCTCCAGAAGCTGCCCGTTTCCATCTCCCTGGGCCTGTGGACAACACTTTTGGTCTACGTCATCTCCATTCCTTTGGGGATCCGCAAGGCGGTCCGGGATGGATCGGCATTCGATGTAGCCACCAGCGCCGTGGTCGTTGTCGGATATGCCATTCCAGGATTTCTTTTTGCCGTGCTGCTGATCGTACTCTTTGCCGGGGGCAGCTTTCTTGACCTTTTTCCCCTGCGTGGCCTGACCTCGGAAAACTGGCACGATTTCAGTTGGCCCATGCGTGTGCTGGACTATTTCTGGCACCTGACGTTGCCGGTGACGGCCATGGTTATCGGGGGCTTCGCCGGTCTGACCATGCTTACCAAGAACTCCTTTCTGGAAGAGATCAACAAGCAGTACGTGATCACGGCCCGCTCCAAGGGACTCACCGAAAAACGGGTGCTGTACGGCCATGTGTTCCGCAACGCCATGCTGATCGTGGTCGCCGGATTTCCCAGCGCCTTTATCGGCATCCTGTTCACCAGCGCCCTGCTCATCGAAGTGATTTTCTCCCTGGACGGTCTCGGCTTGCTGGGCTTTGAAGCGGCCATCAACCGGGACTATCCGGTCATGTTCGGCACCCTGTACATCTTCACCCTGCTGGGGCTGCTGCTCAACCTCATCGGCGATTTGATGTACACGTTGATCGATCCGCGTATCGACTTCGAGGCCCAGGGATGACATTTTGGCTGGAATTTCCGCCGGATCGCCTGGGGGGAGACGGAGTGTCTAGTGACCTGAACGTGCTCGGGCGAACATGGCCAAGGCCATGGCCCCGGCCTGGGCCACATTCAAGGACTGCATCGCGCCCGGCATGGGAATGGACAGCTTGTGATCGCAACGCTTGAGCACATTGGGTCGGATGCCTTTGTCCTCGTTGCCCAGGACGAGGACAGCCGGGAACTCCGGGGTAAATGTGAACAGGTTTTCGGTTTTTTGCGCGAGTCCTGTGCCGTAAACGGTGCAGCCCTGATCAGCACAGTATTCCAGGCTTCTGGCCAGGTTGGTCACCTGGGCGATGGGCAGTCGACTGAGCGCGCCGGCACTGGCCTTTGCCGCCACGGTACCCGGGAAGGCAGTGCGATTTTTGGGCAGGATGATTCCCGCACCGCCCAGGGCAACCATGGTCCTGGCCAGGGTTCCCAAATTCCCGGGATCCTGAATCTGGTCCAAGGCCAGAATCAGCGGCAACGGGGCTGAGGTGACCTGCTCCAGGACCGCCGCCATATTCGTAAAGCCTGGCTGAAAGATCCTGGCCAGCACACCCTGGTGGTTTCCGGGATGCAAGCGACGCATTTCCGCTTCGGAAACCTTGCGAAAACGAACCTTCTGGCTTTTGCAGATGTCCACGATCCGGTCCAGGGCGTGCGAGCGAATCGTGTCCTGAAAGTAGACGAGATCCACCTGCTCTGGTTTGGAAAACAGGACTTCCTGAACCGGCTTGCGACCCACGGTCCAACAGCCTTGGTCTTCTTGAGGATCTTGTTTCATTGTTACTCCACCTATTTTCATGTGCTTATCATCTTGCATCTCAGTATCTTTTCCATTACAGAAGCCAGCAGTAGAGCCCGCCATGACTTTGAAGTCGTGCGTGGAAGCGATCTCCAGATCGTCAGTCACGCAAGACCTTATCCCTAATTACGACACCAAAGCTCCAGGGAGTGCCACATGCCCATTCGACTGCCCTTGATCGTCTTGGTGGGAGTGCTTTTATTGTCCGCTTGCGCGGGCCATCAGAAGCATTCTCCCCAGTCTCCGCTATCCCAACGCATTGATGATGCCAGAGTGTTTGGCGATGGGCAAACCAGTCCCACTGCTCAAGTCGACGATCGCTATACCATTCCTGAACCTCCGCTGGACGCTCGCGGCCAGATTGACGTGGACATGGACACGCCCTTGACGGCCGCGGAGAAAAAAGCACTGGGCGCACCGTTGGATTTTGAATTTGTCCTGGATATCCAGGAAACGAAAGATGTGGAGCGTTTTTTTCGTTACTTCACCCACGACATCCGGGACCGCTTCGAGATATGGCTCAAACGTTCCGAGCCTTTTCTGCCCGAAGTTCGTGACGTATTCGCTGAATACGGCCTCCCCCACGACCTGATTTACCTTCCTTTTCTGGAAAGCGGCTACAACCCCATGGCCTACTCCAGAGCAGGTGCCGGAGGCATGTGGCAGTTCATGCCGCGCACAGGGGAATCCTTCGGCATGACCTTCGACTGGTGGATCGACCAACGCCGTTGCCCGCGCCTTTCCACCCATGCCGCCGCCGCATACCTGTCCCAGCTCTACAAGATCTTTGATGACTGGTACCTTGCTTTGGCCGCCTACAACGCCGGTCAGGGGCGCATCGCCCGAGCCATGCAGCGCAGCGGGACGGATAATTATTTCGACTTGGCCAGCATCGACAACCTCTTGGCCAATGAGACGCGGCACTATGTTCCCAAGTTCATGGCCATCTTGAAAATCATCCAAAATCTTGAAGAGCTTGGCTTCGATCCCATTGACTGGAACAACGGACATCGCCTGGCCGAGATTGAAATCATGGGTGGAACGGATCTTGTGGCCCTAACATCATCCAGTGGTATGGACTGGGATACCTTCCGTCAACTCAACCCGTCCTTCCGACGTCAGGTCAGCCCCCCGGGAAAGAAGGTCACCATTTTCGTACCTGAGGAGAAACAAACCGCCGTTGTCGCCTACCTGAAAAAACCAGGCTCTGTGCCATTCAACGGCTTTCAACGCTATCAGGTACGTCGCGGGGATACCTGGTCCGCCCTCGCATCTCGCTTTGACACCCCCGTAGATGTCCTGAAACGCATCAATAACAGGACCAACAACACCCTGCGGATCGGTGAATCAGTCATGGTCCCTGCTTCCGCCACGGCAGTAGCCGCTGCCAGCCAGTCCGTAGGAACTTCCGCCACGCAGGAGCTCGCCAGCCAACGCGCCAACCATATTGTTCAATCCGGCGACACCCTCTGGCGTCTTTCCAGGCAGCACGGCGTTACGGTGCAAACCCTGGCCCAGGCCAATGGCATCAGTGAACGCTCGACACTCCGCGTCGGGCAACGTCTGTATATTCCGCAGGTCGGCCGTGCAGGAACGCGGACTGCAGCGACCAACGTGGTGCAATATCGTGTTCAGAACGGGGACACCCTGTGGCGGATTGCCCAACGATTCGGCGTAACCACGAACAACCTGGTGGCATGGAACAGATTGCCGCGCAACGGGCTGATTCGGCCGGGCGACAACCTGAAGATCTACGTCACCCGCTGAACCAAGATTTGCCTTTTGCCTCCTGAGCGTTGCGCCTACCAACCGGTTGACAGCAAGCGTTCACAGAAGTTCACGGCGCATTGAGCACCGCAGAAAGCAACTCCCGGAGGGAATCCGCCGGGAGTTCTTTTTTTGTCCAGAGGCGGAATTGACCCTGGGCCTGGGCAATGAACATCTCCAGGCCGCCAATGGTCTGGACTCCGGAATCCGCGGCCTGGCGCAGAAACCCGGTGTCCTGGGGGTTGTAAACCAGATCATAGGCTATGCCTATGCCAGTCAATTTCCCGGGCCAGGGACTCTGCTGCGTAAAGGAACCGGCCATTCCCAGGGGTGTGGCGTTGACCAACAGATCGCCGCTCCATTGATGGCGTTGCTTCCAATCCAGCCACCCACATTCCAGCTGATCAGCCAGTGTCCGGGTCGCATCCGGATTGCGTCCGCAGACCAGGATTGAGGGTACGCCGAGCTGCTGCAATCCGCTGACCGTGGCTCTGGACGCTCCACCCACGCCAAGAATCAGTGCCGAATGAAGGCAATGCTTGAACCGCAAGAGCGGGGCCAAAAAACCTTGGACGTCCGTATTGTCCCCCCACAGAGCTCCTTCTTGCCACATGAGCGTATTCACGGCCCCAACGCGTCGAGCGTCCACGGTCAGTCCGTCCAGGAAAGGCATGATGGTTCGCTTGTGAGGAATGGTCACACTCACACCGGCAATCGGCAGGCAACGGACCGCCGTGACAAATTCAGGCAGTCTCTCAGGTGGTGTCGGCCATCGAAAATAGGCAGCCCGGAGGGCACAGTGTTGAAATCCCCAGTTATGGACCAGTGGACTCAGACTGTGCCCCAGGGGATGGCCGATGATCCCGTAAAGTTGCTCAGGGATGAAAACAGTGCTTTCAGAGTTCATGATGGAGATTTGAGATGATCAACGAAACGGTCCGATAGGGGGACGGACTGCATCCATGTCGATGACAGGAGGACATGCCTGGGGCACTTTGGGATCATCTGGAAATGCCCCAGGCGTGTCCGTTGTGAGGTGCGAAATCGAGCGGATTCCTCCCTGTTTCAGCAAGAGGGAGTTTTAGATAGCGGCTAATTATCCGCGCACCGCATCGGCCCCAGCATGAATGGCCTTTTCGTTGGCTGGAATCATTTTTGCATAGTTCGGAGAGATGACCTTGCGAAGACTGGCCTTGATGACTTCGAGGGGAACAACGCTCGTCAACTGGACATAAGCTCCAATGGCCACCATGTTGGCCATTTTTGTGTTTCCCAAACTGTCGGCGATTTCGTTGGCCGGCACGCCAACGGTCCGCAACCGGTCATTGTCGGCCAGATCCATGTCCACCAGGGAGGAGTTGATCACCACAGTGCCACCGTCCTTGACCCGAGGCTGGAATTTGTCCAGGGAGGGCCGGTTCATGGCGATGAGAGACTTGGGCAGACGAATGATCGGTGAACCAATATCCTCCCTGGAGACGACAACGGTGCAGTTTGCCGTGCCACCACGCATTTCCGGACCGTAGACCGGCAGGTAAGTGACGTTCTGACCGTCTTCCATGGCGGCATACGCCAGCAATGTTCCGATCAGCATGACACCTTGGCCACCGAACCCGGCCACAATAACGTCCTGATATCCGCTCATTCGGCCACCTCCGGGCCTTCGATCGTTTCCAACTCCGTCACGTCCTTAAACGTCCCCAAGGGGAAATAGGGGATAAGTTCGGCGGCGATTCGTTCATTGGCCTGGACCGGCGTCATCTTCCAGTTCGTCGGACAAGTGGCCAGGATTTCCACAAAGCCCAGCCCAAGATTATTCAATGGCGCTTCAAAGGCCTTGCGGACCGCCTTTTTGGCTGCGCGGACATGCTTGACCGAATCAACGGCCACACGGGCAGCGTATGCGGAGCCACCAAGAGAGGCAATGATTTCCGTCATCTTGATCGGCTGCCCCTCGTTGTCCGCGCATCGGCCGCCAGGGCACGTCGTTGTCCGCTGGCCGACCATGGTCGTCGGCGCCATTTGGCCTCCGGTCATGCCGTAGACGGTGTTGTTCACGAAAATAATGGTCACTCGTTCTCCCCGGTTGGCGCAGTGCATGGTTTCCGCCATGCCAATAGAGGCCAAGTCTCCGTCGCCTTGATAAGTGAAGACCGCGGCTTCCGGTCTGGCCCGCTTGACACCCGTGGCCACGGCAGGAGCTCGGCCGTGGGGGGCTTCCACACTGTCAACCAAGAGGTAATTATAGATAAAGACCGAGCACCCAATGGAACCAATGCAGATTGCCTTTTCAGAAAGCGCCAGCTCATCAAGACATTCCGCGACCAGTCTTTGGGCCACCCCATGCTGGCAACCTGGGCAGTAATGCGTGGGAATGTCTGCCAGGACACCAGGTAACGTGAATGCTTCTTTGCCGTTTTTCATGTGCGCACCCCCAATGCCGCAAGGATGGGTTGTTCAAAATCTTCCGGTGTCGGCAAATTTCCGGGCAGATGTCCGTAAAAATCTGAATCAGCGTGCTTCCGGATGGCCAACCGGACATCTTCGACCATTTGCCCCAAGTTATGCTCAATGGTCAGAAATCGCTTTCCGCTTGCCGCCAGTCGATCCAGTTCCTGACTGGGAAATGGGAACAAACTGATGGGACGGTGCAAACCGACTTTTTTTCCAGAAGCCCGTAAGGCGCGAATCGTACTTTTGGCGATCCTGCCGATGGAACCAAAAGCGACAACAATAAGCTCCGCGTCATCCACCAGGAAATTGTCAAAGAGCACATCGCGTTCCATGGATTCGTACTTGTCTCGCAACCGGATGTTGTGGCCGGCCAGGGCCCCGTCGGTCAGGTGCAGAGACTTCAGCAAGCGTGGATGGCGTTGGCCCTTGCCCTGAAGGTTCCAGCCAAGGTCCTGGTCCACATTCGTTGGTGTTGTTGCTGATCCCAGAGTCACGGGCTCCATCATTTGGCCAATGATCGCATCGCCGAGGACCATTACCGGATTTCTGTAGGCAAAAGCCAAGTCGAATGCCTTGCGGATCAGGTCATAGGCTTCCTGGACCGTTCCAGGGGCCAACACCAGTTGGCGGTAGTCTCCATGGCCGCCACCTTTGACCGCCTGGAAATAATCGCCTTGCGACGGTCCGATATCGCCCAATCCTGGGCCACCGCGGCTGATATTCACGATCACCGCAGGCAGCTCGGTCCCAGCCATATAAGAAATCGCTTCTTGTTTGAGAGAGATGCCTGGGCTGGACGAGGAGGTCATGGCCCGCACTCCACACGCCGCAGCACCCAGGAGCATATTTGCCGCGGCCACTTCGCTTTCAGCCTGAACAAAGGCTCGGCCAAGACTCGGCAGCACTTTGGACATATACTCAGGGATATCGTTTTGCGGCGTGATGGGATACCCGAAAAAGCATTGGCATCCCGCATCCACCGCTCCTCGACAAATGGCCTCATTGCCTTTGATCAAAACACGTTCACCCGTAGTGGACATCGGCAACTTCCCCCTTTTTATCTCTAGCCGGTTTGCGCCAAACCGAAATAGCGTAATCCGGGCAGATCAGTGCGCACGCCGCACAGCTCGTGCACGTTTCCATCACCTCATCACGAACCTCCACGACCTTGTATCCAGACGTGTTGAATCGTGAGGACATGGTAATGATTTCCTTGGGGCAGACCGTCATGCATAAGGCACAGCCCTTGCAACGATCTTCCCGAAACGCGATTGGTCTCTCCATTTTATGAACTCCCTCCAGCTCGTACCCATCGAAAAAGATCCGCCCTTGATTGGCGGATGGCCGATCACTACGCGAAGCACCTTGTTTTGAAAAGCAAGTTTCCCCGTGGCTAGGATACCGATCTGTACCTGCTCAAAAAGTCCGGGCTAACTCGGAAACTGCGGTTGCAACTGGATTCCCGCATGCGCAGGAATGACTGATCCGGCACACTCTCTCAAGCTCGTCATGTCCGCCAAAGCGGCCATCCAGGTCATGCTTGCCACAAGTTTTTGAGAACGTTCTGGGCACCCTCCGAATCACTTCGATCCATTGCCTGTATGGACCTCAATATATGAACATGGCATCACCGTATGAAAAAAAACGGAACCGTTCGGCCACGGCCCTTCGGTAGGCGGCTAGAATTTGTTCTCGACCGGCAAATGCACTGACCAGGACCAGGAGACTTGATTTCGGAAGGTGGAAGTTTGTCAGCAAGCCATCCACGATGTGAAATGCAAAACCAGGGTAGATGTAGGTATCCAGCCAGCCCTCGTATGGTGTCACAGCCCCTTTTAACTGATGCACGCCTTCAAGTGTCCGGAGGCTTGTCGTGCCAACGGCAACCACCGGTCTTCCGGATTGCTTGGCTTGGTGGATCGCCGTTGCGGCTTCCTGGGAGACCTTCACATATTCCGCATGCATCTGATGTTGGCGAATATCCTGCTCCCGGATCGGACTGAACGTTCCATACCCAACATACAACGTTATCTCCGTCCATGCATGTCCGGCCTGGAGCAAATTTTTTCGCAGTTGCGCTGTAAAGTGCAAGCCTGCCGTGGGGGCTGCTATTGACCCGATTTCGTTCACGCTGGCATAGGTAGTCTGATAGCGCTCCTGGTCTTGCAGATCAGGGGGGCGGCGGATGTAGGGTGGCAATGGTATTTCGCCCGAGGTCAGGAGAATATTTTCCAACGTGTCGTGGGAATCCCAGTACAGCTCAGCGTGAGCTTTTCCAAAATCCTTTTTGCTCAGAATCGTAACCGCTAACGAGCCAAATTGAAATGTTTTCCCTGGGCGGGCCCTTTTCGCCGGACGTATCAAAATATCCGCAGTAACCCGGATCTGGTTTCCTTCACGTCGTTGATGTTGATGAAGCACGGCGAGAGGGGTGAGAAGCAACATTTCCATGTTCCCGCCCTGCTTGTTGGCCGTTCTGAGTCTGCCAGGAATGACCCGTGAGTTGTTGACCACAAGTAACGATCTTGCTGGGAGCAGGTGGACTATGTCCGTAATCTGTCCCACGTACAGCGAGCCTTTTTTTCTGTCCAGCGCCATCAATCGGGACGCGTCACGATACTCGCTTGGGGCCTGGGCGATCAGGGATTCAGGCAAATCATAATCATATGCCTCCAACAGAAATGTCGAATTCTTCAGCTGAGGATTAGGGCTTGTTGTGTTTTGGTCAGGCTGCATTGACTCTTGAGTCCCGGGATTGCATTGTTTACAGAGAAAAATTACAAACACTCATTCAAGCGGATTTTTTTATCTTTTTCATGTGGTTCGCCAAAACCAATTTTTCATCCGGAGATGCGTACTTTTCATTTTAGAATTGAAATATTCGAGGCCACATCAACCACGGGCATAAAGCCTGACATGTACCCATTCTTTGTATCCTGATCCACACCCCGTCCACCAAAACCGTATGGAGACCATGATGAACCTTTTTCTGCGCCTGCTCCTTGTTGGCCTGCTGGTGTTCTCCACTGCCTGCTCCACCAGATTTACCACCACCGCCGGTGAAGAACCATCCGATCCAACCATCACCCGTGCCGGTCACGCGAATTACTACTTCGACTTTGATGATATCCTCGTACCAAGGGATATGAACTTTCAGCCACGGTCTTCTTTTGTCATCGAGACGCCCGGAGTCAAGGCAGGTATGCTGGTTTTTCGAGGCCGAGTCGACAGCGTCTCGTTGACCAGATTTTTCGCGAACAACATGCTCAAAGACGGATGGCAAATGAGCAGCTCCTTTCGATATCAACGGTCCATCATGGTATTTACCAAACCGGATCGTGATTGCATCATCAGTATTCAAGACGGGCGGGTTTTTACCAGGATGGAGATATGGGTCGCTCCCAAAGCTAGCGATTCGACACCCTTTTCACCCCGCCAAGAGCGTACCTTGACTCAATGAATTACGCCCACACCGAATTTGCCGGCTTTGCCGGAAACCGCATCCAGTTGGGCGTCACAGGAAGTGTTTCGGCTTTTCGAGCGGTAGACATCATGCGGCGCTTGCAAAGGGCAGACGTCCAGGTTGGGGTTACATTAACCGCGGCAGCCCAGGAATTCATCCGTCCTTTGCAGTTTCGCGCTTTGACATCCGGGCCTGTCTATGAAGGACTTTTTGACGCGAATCAAGCCGACTTTGCTCACCTGGAGCCAGCCCAGAATGCTGATGTTTTTCTTGTTGCCCCATCAACGGCGAATATTCTGGCCAAGCATGCCCAAGGGATTGGTGACGATCTTCTGAGTTCTCAGCTTTTTTCTTTTCGTGGCCCTGTTGTCCACGCACCCGCCATGAATCCTAGAATTTGGTCATCGTCAGCAGTTCAAGCCAACATAGAGCTTCTGACATCACGTGGCACAATACTCGTTCCTCCGGAAACGGGTTTGATGGCGTGCGGTGAAGTGGGTGAGGGTCGGCTTGCTGATGTGGAAGAGATTTTTCTCATGACTCTGCGCTCCCTGGTCCCGAATGACCTCCAGGGAAAACGAATGCTGATCAACCTTGGCCCCACCCAGGAATTTTGGGACCCTGTTCGTATTTTGACCAATTCGTCTTCTGGTGTGATGGGAGCTTCCATTGCTTTGGCCGCGTGGTTACATGGAGCTGAGGTTACGGTGGTTCACGGACCGACACCGCACCTGTGGTTGCCACGCTTTCTGTCAACTGTCCCCGTGACTTCAGCGTTGCAAATGCACCAAGCCTGTATTGACCTGGCCTCCAGCGCGGATATTATTTGTCTTACCGCGGCTGTTTCCGACTATCGACCACAGGAGCTGCTGCCAATTAAAGCCAAGAAACAAACATTGGGCGCGACTCTGATGCTGCCTTTAGAGCAGAATCCGGATATCCTTGCCGACATTGGTGCACGCCGCGGTTCATCACAATATCTCATTGGATTTGCTGCGGAAACCAGCGATCCTGAGGTTCATGCCCAGCATAAACTTCATGCCAAAAATCTTGATCTTGTCATTGCCAATTCCGTGATTTCCCCTGGTAGCGGTTTTGGGTCTTCCACTAACCAGGTGAGTCTTTTCAGCGCTTGCGGTCGAACTGAAAACTGGCCGCTTCTCTCCAAGCCGGAAGTTGCCTTCCGCATTATGGAATGGATCTGCGACTCGCCAAGTTACACATCATGACAGAGCAGTCGCGTATTTGGCGGGATATCGGCTTGAAATATCTTTTTCAGCCTTGTGAAATAATTCCTGCTCAGCATCAGAGTGGGGCAAAAACAAGTGAAATTTTCCCCAATAATATACCGGAACAACTTGTATTCTATTGGCATAAAATTCAAAAACCGATTTCAATCATCGTCACGTATCAGGCCTTGGATCAGGACTTTCGCGGTTTGGTTCATATCCAGCGCTTCCAACTACTGCACTCTATTCTTCGTGCAACACCGTGGCCTGTGTCTGATGTTGCTTTTTGGCCGACAGTTTTGCACGATAAAACCGTAGCGACAGAAGAGTCCACGATGATGATGCAAGCGCTTATTATCGAACTGCAGCCCCGTTTTCTGCTCGACTTCGGTGGTTCACTGGGCCATTTGATTACCTCGACAGGTCAGCGACATGAGCACATGGAAATCACGTGTCGAGAGTTTCAACACGTCATCCTTCCTGCCCTTGAAGACATGCTACCTGATAATAAGCGCATTAAAAAACAGGCTTGGGATATTCTTCGTAACTTGAGCGCATAGTCTTTTTTCAGCTCTTGGTTATCTATCACTGTAACGTTTTTATTTGGATATATGCATGAGAAACTCATCCGTATTTTTTGTCCTTTTTCTTTTTCTGTTTCTTGTGGGTCCAACGATCGCCCATTCCCAAGAAACAAATTCAATTTATGTTCTCCAGATTCAAGGATCAATTAATCCAGCGCAGCAGGACCTCCTGCAGGAGGCCATGAATCATGCCTTCAAAGAGCAGGCTAAAATGCTGGTTGTTCAACTTGATACGCCGGGCGGGCTGGGAGAGACAACACGGAACATGGTCCGACAAATATTGAATGCTCCAATCCCTATTGCCATCTGGGTGGGACCGGATGGTTCGCGGGCTGCTTCTGCTGGAGTTTTTCTGGTTGCTGCCGCGGACATTGCCGGCATGAGTCCAAACTCCAATATCGGCTCCGCGCGACCTGTTGGAGTTGGCGGTGAGGATATTCCTGAAGCCATGGCTGACAAAATTTTAAATGATTTTCTCAGTTTGGTTCGAGGTGCTGCGCAAAAGCGCGGTCGCAATGTTGACTGGTACATCAGTGCTGTCACGGAAAGCGCCAACATTACAGGAACGGAAGCAGCCATGATCCGAGTGGTTGATATGGTTGCAATTGATGTTCCTGATTTTGTTGAGCAGATTGGGATACGTGGCTTTGAATGGCAAAACAAGCGTGTTTATTATTCCATGGATGAAGTCGCTCTTATCGACTACGAACCTGGCCTTTGGTATTCAATACTTTCCTGGATGCTTGACCCGCAGATTGCATACTTTTTGCTAATGGGTGGATTAGCAGGCATATTTTTTGAGTTGACAAATCCCGGTGCTATCTTTCCTGGGGTCCTTGGCGGTCTTTGTCTGCTTCTTGGTCTTTACGCCTTGACTATCCTGCCAACCAACGTAGCTGGATTGTTATTAATTTTATTCGGATTGATGCTTTTTGGGCTTGAACTTGTTATATCCAGCTTCGGCCTTCTCAGCTTGGCGGCAGTTATTTCCATTTTCTTTGGCTCAGTTATCCTTTTTCGATTTGAATATGGAGTTGGTGGAGTGCCCATGCTGAGCATCATCGTTACAACTATCGGAATTTCCGCCTTTGTTGGCTTCTGTCTCTATCTTGTTGCCAAGGCTCACCGGCACAAACCTTTCTCCGGGCCGCATCAGCTTGTCGGGCAAACCGCAAAAGTCAAACATTGGTCCAAAACGAACGGCATTGTGCATTTACAGGGTGAATCATGGACAGCCGAGAGTGACTCACCTTTGGAACTCAATTCGGGTGAATTCGTTTCTGTCACCAAAGTCGATGGTCTTGTTTTACATGTCATACCTCATCAAACATCTAACGAGTCAGGGGGTTGATTCATGGCTTCTTTTTTACCATTAATTCTCATTGTCGCTTTTTTTCTTTTTTCAGCTATTCGTATTCTCAATGAATACGAACGAGGCGTCATTTTTCGGCTTGGTCGCTATATAGCCACCAAAGGTCCCGGGTTGATCATTTTGATTCCTGTATTGGATAAGATGGTCAAGACAAGTCTTCGTACTGTTGCCATGGATGTGCCTCACCAGGACGTCATCACCAAGGACAACGTGAGCATCAAAGTCAACGCAGTCATATACTTTCGCGTTGTTGAACCTTCCAAATCTGTTCTGGCTATTGAGGATTATCTTTTCGCGACTTCTCAACTTTCGCAAACCACCTTACGAAGTGTTTGCGGTTCTGTTGAGCTTGACCAGATCCTCTCGCAGCGTGAGGAAGTCAATATGCAAATTCAGTCTATTCTCGATTCGCAGACCGACGCTTGGGGTATCAAGGTGTCTGGTGTGGAATTGAAACATGTGGACTTGCCTACGGAAATGCAACGCGCTATGGCGAAACAGGCAGAGGCGGAACGTGAACGTCGTGCAAAAATCATTAATGCCGAGGGTGAATACCAAGCTGCTGAGAAATTGACGCAGGCAGCAGAGATCATTTCTCGAAATCCTGAAGCTCTCTCCTTGCGATACCTGCAAACCATGAGGGAAATGGCAACATCGGGTCAGTCGACCATCTTGCCAATTCCACTAGATTTCTTGCGCTTAAATCGTCCACAATGACAGCGAATTGAGTTGCAAAGCTAACTTTAACACCATGCTTAACGATGTCATTTTCAGTTATAAAAAACCAGATGCAGACGCTATTTGTGCGAATGCAACAGGCTGGAGATGCCGGCGAACTTCCTGATCTTAAGGATATTACCGCCTTTTTGCACGCAACTGAGCGAATGGCCATGAATGCTGAGGAAGCTTGGCATTCAGAAGCAGAAGACTTTTTACATCTGACGCGACAGCTTCACATGGTTGTTAAAAAAAAATCCCTTCAGGAAGCGATTCTCTTGCTTGACGCGCTACGTGATGCCCAAGAGTTTTGCCACCGGTCATTTTACTCTGGGCGTTGATGTTTCACGTGAAACATCAACGCCCAGATTTTGGTCCGGGGATTTGGTTCGCTCCTGCTTCTTTTTAGGTCTATCAGCTGTTCAACAATCCTTGTTCCGATAGTTCTCGGGCCACTCCATATGTCTGTTGGTTGTTCACCATGGTGGTCAGCTGCAGTTAGATGGTGGGTTGGCCTCGAGAAGAAGTGGCTGGGCAAAAGTAAGGTGGTATATCGTGGCTGAAGTAATCGTTGTTGCCAATCAGAAAGGCGGAGTCGGAAAGACGACTACCGCTGTGAATCTTGCTGCCTGCCTTGCCGTGATGGAGAAAAAGACTCTTCTCGTTGACTGCGACCCTCAGGGAAACGCTACCAGTGGAGTGGGGTGGAACAAAGAGGCGCAGCAGGAGAATTTGTATACTGTGTTTTTTTCCAGCAAGGACTTTCACCATGGTGTCCATTTCACGGACTTTCCATATTTGTCGCTACTGCCGGCAACATCTGATCTTGTTGGGGCCGAGTTGGAGTTGGTGGATGCGGATGGACGTGAGTTTTTGATGCGAGCCGGTATTCAGGAACTGCAAGATGCGTTTGACTTCATTATCATTGATTGTCCTCCTTCCCTGGGCCTCCTGACCGTTAATGCGCTCTGTGCCGCGCGACATTTGCTCATTCCCATGCAGTGCGAGTTTTATGCCTTGGAAGGTATGGCCCAACTCATGAGGACGTTCGCACGTGTCCGGCAAAAACTGAATACGGAGTTGGCATTGTTGGGGGTTGTCCTGACCATGCATGATGCACGAAGCAACCTGACCAAGGACGTGGAGAGAGAGGTGAACACGCATTTTTCCGGCAAGGTCTTCACGACAACCATTCCGCGAAATGTCCGCTTGTCTGAGGCTCCGAGCCACGGTTTGCCGGTGATCAACTATGATATCAAATCGAAAGGGTCGCAAGCCTATCTGCGGTTTGCCGAAGAATTTTTGGAGCGACTGGAGGGAGAAAGGCGGGGTACGGTGAAGAGGGAGCAGGGAAAAATCGCAGCGTCTCTGTAGCAATCCAGCCTGCAAATAAACTCGGCCCGACACCTCGGTTTTTTTCCTGGGCGTCGGGTCGAGTTTTTGGAATGAAGGGGGAACTGTGTTGGCGAGGCCAACTTAGTTGCTGACCGCTGGAGTGCAGATAACATCAATAGTGTCTTTGAAGTGGTTTTTACGAATCCTGGCCTGGCACTGGTTGCATTCGAACGAGACCAGGCCGCCAAGATTGGCAGCTTTCAATTGAAATTTTCGAGGAGTGTCTGCTTTCCAGTCCTGTGTTTGGTTGTCACACAGTTGGCAGTGGACGTCCGTGTCTACGGGATAGGGAAAATCCCAGCAGGAGACGAGCATGTCCCAGTCAGCCAGGGGTTCCTTAATTTCTTGCCGTTTTGCCCTGTTCGGTGTCAGGGCTTGTTTCACCGTCGGGTTCAGTTGCTCCCAGACAGCATTCGGGATAAAGACTCCCAATGGTTTTCCTTGGGCATCAAAGGCGTGAATGATGTCGCTCGTGGTCATGTGAACTCCTGTTTCATTGTGATCCTGATGAAAGGTTCGTGCTGATCAAAGGCATCGCTTCAACATTGATTCTCCATGGCGCTCTGTCAAGATGGAAGGAGTAATTTTATGGCAGTACGTGGTTTAGGGAAGGGGCTCGGAGCCCTGCTGGGCGATACGGAGAAAACGATGCATCCGCCTACACGCGATGCGACCATGGTCCATGTGGACAAGTTGCGGCCGAATCAATACCAGCCACGGAAACACTTTTCTCCAGAGTCGTTGGAGGAACTTGCCGCATCCATCAAAGCTCAGGGGGTCTTGCAGCCGATTATTGTTCGCCCTGGGGGTGAGCAAAGCGAATATGAACTGGTGGCCGGTGAACGGCGCTGGCGTGCATCCAAGCTTGCTGGTTTGGAACAGGTTCCTGCGATTATCAAGGAGTTAAGCGATCAGGAAAGTTTGGCTCTGGCCCTGATTGAAAATGTTCAGCGGGAAGACCTTAACGCTTTGGAGCAAGCCCAGGCCCTCAGGCAGCTCCAGGTTGAATTTCAAGCCACACAAACCGAACTTGCTGAACGCACCGGACTCAGCCGCTCCCATATCGCGAATTTGTTACGGTTGCTGCATCTTCCGGAGCAAATACAACAAGACATCCAGGACAATCTGTATTCAGCTGGACATGGCCGTGTCCTGGCGGGAATATCTGATCAGTCCAGCCAGGAACTGCTTCGAGAACGGATATGCTCTGAAGGTCTCAGTGTGCGGGAATGCGAACAGCATGCAGCCTTCTGGAAAAAATATGGCCGTTTTTCCTTTCAGCAACAAAAGGACAAATCACTCGAGAAACCTGTAAAGTCGGAACAAATGTCCCTGTATGAACAGTTGTTGCTGAAAGAAATTGGACTGCGCAGTGTACGGTTTCGGGGAACTGAAGAAAAAGGAACCATGACCATGCGCTATGGCTCTAAAGCGGAATTGGATAATTTGCTGGGTAGACTTGGACTGTCAAGACCATGAAGCCGTGCATGATCTTCGGAAGTTTTTTCCAAATGCGAACGATTTCCTTTCGGCTGTTGCTGACTGGCACTGGGGTGACTTGTGCAGTCCGTGCGTAAAGAACTTTCCCTGCGAGCAGCAGACCTGTTGGAAGATATCGACCAATTGTCCGGTACAAATGTCGTCATTCTTGGTGACGTCATGTTGGATGAGTATATTTTTGGTTCCGTGGAACGGATCTCCCCGGAAGCTCCAGTACCTATTGTACGGATCGAAAGCGAAGAGTATCGCCTTGGTGGTGCTGGTAACGTTGCCAAAAATATTACGGGGCTGGGAGGTACGGCCAAATTATTTGGCACGCTAGGGCATGATGGGTCTGCAGTGCGGATGCGAGAAATGTTTCAACTGCACGGTATAGAGGATAATTGCTTCCAGGAATCTGAACGGTTAACCACGTGCAAGACAAGAATCATTGCGCAGCACCAACAAATCGTGCGGATTGACCGGGAGCCGGAGTGTCGACCGAGCAGTGCGGCGCTGGAGTTTCTTCTCCGCGAGGTTGCGGAGGCAATGAAGACAAGCAATGTGCTCATTGTCTCGGATTATGGAAAAGGGATCGTCTCCACCCCGGTAATGCACAGGCTGAGAGCAATATGCGAGGCGTTGCCACATTCCCCAAGGATCATTGTCGATCCCAAGCCAAAAAACTACTCAGCCTATTCAGGGGTTGCGCTGCTAACGCCGAATACCAAGGAAGCAGGAATCGAGGCGATTGCTTGCAGGGAGATGTCGGAAAAGCGGAGTGACGTGGTGCATCGGGATGTTCTGGAAGCTGGACAGCGCCTGCTCCGAGAACTGCACTGCAAGGAATTGCTGATTACACTCGGCGCGCAGGGGATGATGCTTTTTCAGTCGGCATCGCAGGCCGTGCATATCCCCACGGCAGCCAGGAAAGTCTATGACGTAACCGGGGCAGGAGATACGGTCATTGCCGTGATGGGGCTGGCCATGGCATCCGGTTTGCCTACGTTGCAAGGTTGCCTTTTGGCCAACTACGCGGCCGGGATTGTTGTCGGCCAGATCGGAGCCACCGCCGTGACACCTGATCAACTGCGTGAAGTCGTATTATCCTGGCCGATCCCCCAAGTTTGTCAGCACTCGTACAAATGTCATTGTTCGTCTTAACGGAGTGTTGAATAAGTCCTTATCCGCAATCCGTTCAAAAAAACAAAGTGCAAGGAGCAAAAAAAGTTCAAGGTCGAAGCGTAGTTATTCATACGTGAGAGTTTGAACTTTTTGCAGCAACGCAGCAATTGGGATTTTTTCAACGGACTGTTAACACCCTTCCAACATTCGACGATATACAATGAAATATTCCCTGCTTGTTCCCTGTAGTCTGTTCCTGTCCCTTGCGGTATGGGCAATTCTCTCTTGGCCGTTGCCCATGCATTTCTTCACTGCTGTGCCTGTATCCGCGCATGGCGGGGAGGAACACGCAGTCCGATTCATGGTTCCTTCAGATGCCTTGCAGTTGTTGTATTACTTTCAGCTTGTCAAGGAATGGGTCACCGGAGGGACGCCTTTATTTTACAACCTTTATGAATTCAATACCGGGAATGACGAGGAGCGATTCATTCCAGGCGGATACTACGTCCCATTCTCTCTCATCTATACCGTGGGCGCTCTTGTTGGCGGTCAGGCCTTTGGCATGAATCTCGCGGGGGTTGTGTCTCTTTGGATATCCTTGCTGGCCACATGGCTTCTATTACGGCGATATGTGCAAGATGAGCTGATTGTTGCGCTGTTCAGTGTTTTTGCTCTGGCCATGCCGTTTCGATGGATGCAGCTTATGGACGCGAGTCCGGCAGGGTATGCCATGATGTGGGTTCCTCTGATGCTTCTCGGTCTGGATCTGGCAATCCGGGATGGAAAGATGCTGGGAGGACTTCTTGCCGGGGTGTCGATAATGATGGCTTTTTTTGGTGATTTGCATGTCTTTTTTTTCAGTTGCCTGCTCCTGCCTGGGTGGTGTGTATTGGCTGGGATTGCCGAGCCACGCTGGAACTTGCCCTTGGGGAAGCGGTTCGCCGTGTCCGCAAAGGGGCTTTTACCCCTCGCGCTCATGATGATTGTACTGGTATTTGCGGTTTCGTCCCAATCCGCGTCTCTTGATGAGACACACATGGGCAGTGGCCGGGACATGCGCGAGGTGGCGATTTTTTCGCCACAAAAAAGTGGTTTTCTCTTTTGGGAAGAGCATGGGATTTCCAATCAGGTCCATGTTGGCAAAGTTCTCCCATTGCTGTTGGTTGTCGGAAGTCTGGCCATCATTGTCGCGTTTGTACGTAATCCGCGGAGACAGTGGCGGAACATGCTCTTCTGGCTCCTGCTCCTCGTGGGTATGGGAGGAATCGCTGTTTTGGCCCTTGGTCCGCATGGTATGCGGCATGGCGGACTTTATTCTCTTGTCCGGGAGGTGGTGCCGCATTACGCCATGGTCCGGCAAGCTGGGAAGATATTCACGCTCATGCCGTCACTTTTAGCTCTGGGTGGGGCGCTGGCATTGTATGCCGTAGTGCAGAGCCTACCGCGCGGTGATTGGTGGAGGAGGGCCTGCATCGGTCTTGTAGGGGGAGGCCTGATCGGCGGCAATCTTTTTTTGCCCACCCCCACGTTGACCTACCTGGATACGAGGCAACAGGCGTATCAAGCTGTTGTTGACGATGCGGAAAAGCTGGGAATCGATCCCCGTGCTCTGGTTATAACGCTTTGGCCTGGTGACAGCCATTTCAGTTCCATCTACCAGCATTATGCTATCGCACACCGGATTCGGATGATCAATGGTTACACGCCAGCCATTGATACGGAATATTTCCATGATGTTTTCAGACGATTTGAGAGCCTTAACCAGGGCTACTTGGGCGATGATCAGATTGAAAATCTGTTTTCCCGGGGTATCCGGCACATCCTGGTGCACGAGGACATTTATCCGGAGAAAGTCGCTCCGTTTCCTGTTTCGTTTCTTTTGCACACCTACATGAGCCATCCCCGACTGGCCTTTTTGGATCAAGATGGCCCTGTGCGGGCCTTCCGCATTTTGGATCAACCGCGTTTGCAGATGGGAGATGGCCAGCCACAGATTGAAACGCCGCCCTTGTTTCCAGCTCGTTTGTTCGCCCTGGATGCGGTGCGGAGGTCTGGAGGGATCTTGGGGCACGATGAGCAGGCCAGTGGTTCAACGTTAGTGGCCTTGTCCGAGTCTGGGGAATCGGTAACGCTTCCTTGGACAGCGACACCGCCTGCTCCGAACCTGCACTTTCTGGTCCGGGCCAGAGGGGGGGGGAGTGTTATGGCCAGCGTGCACAACATTGATGGTCAGGAGATGATTGAAAGGGACCTGCTCGTTGACTCCAATGAGTGGGAGTGGTTCAGGGTCGAGGTTCCGCTATTGACGTTTTCCCAGGTTGCCCTGCACTTGCAGCATCAGCATGGGCACGTTGAACTGGATATGGCCATGCTCACTGGTGGTCATTGGCCATTTCTAGCACCTGGTGAGTCGTTAAAACTGGCCGCACCGCTGTTTTTTCGCGCTGGTTATTCCGATCTGAACACGAACAGCGTCATGTTTCGGGCACTCCGTGAAGATCGAAGGATTGTTTTTTATGGCCCGAGGATGCCTCTGGCTCCTGGAAGGTACACGGTGGATTTTCAGTTTACGGATGATGCTCCCGCAGGTACGCAGCTTGGCGTGTTGCATGTCGAATTGGACTGGAACACCAAGGATGGTCCGGTTTTTGATGTAATGGCTGGCGAGGAGTTGTCATTCTCTCTGGATGTTCCGCGTACTCTCCCCTTGAGTTTCTCGTTCATCTATCTTGGTGCCGGGGATTTGCGTATTGACCAGATGGTTTTGACTCGGCAGTGATTCCAAACATTTTTTAATGATCATAGCTTGTATTCCGAAAAAATATGTTCAAAAGTTTACGATCCATTTTTGGTGAACTTCAGTTCTTTCGCGGCAATCAATATCCTGGTTTTGTGACAGCCTGTTGTCCTGAACAACTCTTAGCGTCATCGATAACTGTCTTCATGTTCCACACGGTCGAGCCGCAAACCTTTGAGGCTCAACTGAAGTATTTACAAAGAAATCACTACCAGGTTCTTGATGCCGACCAGTTGTACATGTTTCTCCAGGAACGCGTACCGTTACGTAGCCCAGGAGTGATGCTTACCTTTGATGATGGCGAGCGCAGTCTTTATCAGACGGCGTATCCTTTGCTGAAAAAATACAGCATGAAAGCTGTGGCATTCCTTGTGCCCGGCCGGATACGCGATGACCGCGGAAGTCAGGATCAGGGTTTGAAGCAGTGGCTGACATGGCAGGAGGTGCGGGAGATGCAGGCCTCGGGTTATGTGGATATGCAATCCCACACCATGGACCATGAACGGATATTCACCGGCCCACAATTGCTGGATTTTCTTCAGCCTGGACAGTATGATGACGACCTCAGGCTGGATATGCCCACAGTGCTGGACGACTACGGGAAGCCATTGCAGTCCTGGGAGCCGGGTACACCCATCTATACCTTTGATTCCCGGATGGGTGATGCCCCCCGGTATCTCGATTCCGTAGGGCGTCGCAGGGCATGCATCGAACATGTCCGAAATCAGGGAGGAAGCCGGTTTTTTCAGCAGTCAGGATGGAAGTGTGAGCTGCACACCGTTTGGAAGAAAGCGCAGTCCGCGGAGAACATCGAAAAGTATGAATCCGTTTTCGATCAGCGGAACGCTATTTATACAAGTCTCAAAGCCTCTCGTGACGTCTTGGAGGAACGCTTGCAAAAGCCTGTCAGGCATGTGGCCTTCCCCTGGTGCAGAGTGGGAAAACTGGCTCGGGTGTTGAGCCAGGCGGCCGGGTACACGACGAATTTCCTTGGTCCGATTCCCGGAAAGCCTTTGGTCCGACCCGGATGCGATCCCTTCTCCATTCCTCGCATCAAGGACGATTATCTCTTTCGTCTGCCTGGAAAAGGCCGGCATTCACTTTTTCGCGTATTTGGCCGCAAGCTGATCCGCCGGATGTACAAGAAGGATATCTACTGATCCTGCAACATCGGCATTGATGGCGTATTCTTGGGTGTGGTTTTCGCGATGTAACTACTACTCAGTTCATTCAAAGAATAGCGTCCTGGATACCTGCCGCGAGGGAATGCCTGACTTGGAGGCTGTATTGACAAACATGTCATTCCCGCGAAAGCTGGGAATCCAGCTTCGGAATGGGGCTCTGGCACGGCAGTGCTGAGTAATTACTTCTCGACAAGGTCAAGCCCGCCAATAATGCTCTCCAGTTTGCTGTTCAATGCCGCATAGCCCCTGTGGTTGATATGCAGGTAGTCCTCGCTGTACCTGCGATGAACCACACCGTCTTTATCCGCCAGAATTGAACCTGAATCCAGGAGGTGGACATTTGGTCCTGCCAGGTCCTGGAGATGTTTGTTGACCGTCAGAATTGTATCAGAGACGGTGTCCTTCCAGAACAGCGAACGGAATATGCCGACCTTGCCAAGTGGAAAAATCGTGGTGATGACGACCTGGATGTCCTCCTTCCTGGCACGGTCAACCATCCAGTGGATGTTCGCAACGGTCTGCTGAAGTATCCGATCCTGCTGGTCAGGAAATGCCGGCATGGCGCGCAGGTCGTTTACGCCCACCTGCAGCACCAGTACGTTCACATCCAGTTCCAGAACATGGTGGTCAAAGCGACATCTTACCTGCGACGTGCTCTGCCCACCAATGCCCCGATTGATAAATCGAACATCTGCTTGGGCAAGATTTGGTACTGGCCATGCCGCGGCTCGGGAGTCACCAAAAAAAAGGACAACGGGTCTCCCATCCGGTTTGGATATGTCATTATCCTGATATGTCAGTTGCCCGAGTCCGTCCAGTCGGGTTGCATGCAGATTGAGATAGATGTTTCGGCATTGGCGCATGAGCAGAAGGTTGAGCAAAAGAGAGCCAACAAGAAGAATTATAAGGACTGGGGTCATGATCCTGAGCATATGCTGTGTGCAAGATGTCGTTCAGGTGAGGCCGCGGAGGATCTGGGCAGTGTCGTCTAGACCAATTTGCGAATGAGAAGCCAATAAAAATTGAAAAAACCGACATAACCGCGTTTCAGGATTTTAAGCAAAGGATTAGTCAGCAGTTGAGGAGGGACGTAGAGGTCGCCTGAATGGAAGACATCCCTGTCACGTACTACTTTGAGTTGCTGGACATGACGGCGTTTACGCAGCAAATCGGGAAATTGACGTGTGGCGGCCCATGTGCCTGCCACATATTCCCTACCAGCTCCTTTGGCCAGAAGGAAAAGGAATTGTGAACATTCGAATATGAACAAAGCCGGAGCACTCAAGACAAGTGTTCGCCAGGAATACATTTTGATGATGAAAAACCATCTGTTGCGCACTTGAAAAAAGGCCTTGGATGTCCCGCGGGGAGCTGCGGTATGCAGGACTTTGGCGGCTGCGACATTGATGCAGGGGTGTCCTGCCAAGGTCAGGCGAAAAAGAAAGTCGCCATCTTCCCAGTTGAAGACGTATGCCTCGTCAAATCCACCGATCCGCAGGGACAAGGTTTTCTCCAAGAGCAGTGCTCCACCGGAAACAACATCATACGCGGCGTAATCGTTCTCAGTCTGTGTTTTCGGAATATACGCGCACAGATAATGGATGTATCCGCCGTTATAATGGGTGGAAAGCCGTGGGTCATGTTGATCGATGATGGTTGGGTGCACGGCTCCGGCATGGGAGAGCTTCTGTTTGACCCGGATCAGGTGGCTGAGGCAATCCGGTTCAACGACGATATCATTGTCCAGCAGGAAAATGAGCTCGCTGCCAGCCTCGGCCAGCGCCCTGTTGCGAGCTGCTGCGGCCCCCTGGTTCTGACCCAACTCCACGAGGCGGAAGTTCGGGAATTTTGCCACCACCATTTCCTGGCTGCCGTCCGTAGAGCCGTCGTCAATGACAACCACTTCGGCCACATCCGGGTAGGAAAGGTGGTCAATGGCAGAAAGTGTATGCTCCAGCCTGGCGATGCCGTTGTAGTTGATGACCGCGATGCTGACACGCGGCAATTCTGCGGTCATGAATCATGCCTGGGTGGATCAGTTTTCTCAAAAAGCATCATCTCGTAGCCGGGGTGAGTCTGCACATGGGTACTGGTAAGGTCAGGAATCGACGCCAAAAGAGGATGAATGGTGCGGGCACCAATTTTTTTGAGCTCCAGGCCCTCCTCAGCTTCTCCGGAAGCAAAAACATCAACAGCCAGTAATCTCCCACCAGGAGTAAGACGCGTAACAAGGCCGTGGACAGCTTGGTTGATTTGTTCAAGATTCAGGTAGTACAAAATTTCCGAACAGGTAATCAGGTCATAGGATTCCTGCGGTCGAAAGGTGAACACATCAGCCTGTTGAAAGGCAACGCGAGGATTATCTGCATGCATCCGTTGGGCACGTTCAACAGCAACCTTGGAAATGTCGATGCCCAGCAGGCGATCGCCAAGGGGAGCAAGAACCGTGGTCATGTACCCTTCTCCACACCCAACCTCGAGGATATTGGCATAGTGACGGTCGTTGAGAAATGCTGCAATACGTTCTCTCTTGATCCGTTCCTCCTCACTTGCAGCATAGTTGTATGTATCCGGTTTGCGGTATCGCCAGTCAAAATAGGCCGCGACCAGCCAGCGGTTCCGTTCGAGGACGGGGCGAACCCAAGGATGGTTTTTGGCTAGGAAAGACAATTTTCGCAGAGCGTTCAATGGCATGGCAATTGTCCAGTTGTGTTTTGTTGGAAAGTTTGTGCTGAAAAAGATCCGTGGAGGTGACGAGCGAAAGCGTGTACCCCTCCTGTACGAAGCAGTCACCGCGTATTAGCCGCACAGTGGACGACCTCGCCCTTCCTGGCCCCGACCAGACCTCCGCGGAGGTAAAAGTAAAATCCGGGAAGAATAACAATTCTGCTGAGCAAATGCTCCAGGATGGAAATACTCACTGCACCGACGCCAGAAACGCCAAGACCGCGTAACGCGGCAAAAAACGCGCCTTCTTGCAATCCGATGCCGCCGATGGATATGGGCAACATCAGGAGAATCCAGGCCAGGGGCATGACCAGGGCCAGGGCGAGAAAATCAATGTGAATGTTCAAGGCCAGGGCTTCCAAATAGACAATGACGACACGGACGAACAGTATCAGCAGGGTCAATGCCGAGGCCAGTGCCAGAATGCGCGGTTGCTGCCCATATTCCAGAAAGCTTTGGTAGATGGTCTTCAGTTTATCGGAAAGGCCGACTCCAAGAATGCGCCTGATCAGCGGCCCAAGGAGTCGGGAAAACATCGGACGCGTGAACGCCAATCCAACGATGAAAAATGCGCAACACAGGGCTATCAGCATCAGGGCCACGGACCAGGGAAGATACCGCCCAGCAGCAAATATACCGGCTACCGCGGCAACGATCAGGGTGATGCCCACGTTCAGGCCGCGGTCCAGCGCAGAGGCTGCCACGGCCTGAATGGATCTGTCGGTGCACTTGGCAATGGCCATCATGCGTAACACATCCACCCCAACGTTGGACGGCAGGAAGCTTCCCAGGCATCCGGTTGTCATTTGGATACGAAACAGTGACCACAAGGGCAAGACAACGCCTTGGGCCCGCAACATAACCTGCCATCTCCAGGTATTGACCAATCGATCCGCAAGCTGCGCCGCAAGGACAAGCAGGATAAATTCCGGGCGAATGCCCAGCAACAGGTTGACGAGATCCTGGAGGTTGATGCTGTAGGCCAGGATAGCCAGCAGGCTGAAGCTGAGGACAACTCGGAGGATAAAGTGGTTTTTCTTGGAGTTGGTGGTTGTCACGGATGCAATGTGGCCTCAAGTGTCGATAAAAATGAAGTGACCGCTATAGTTGTTGTACCTGATAAAACAAGGGAATCATCAAGGCGTCACTGTCCATGGATAAGCGCTCTCCCTCGAGGTCAGGACGGTCATCATACGGCTCGACGAGAAGGTGGAAGATCTCCCCGGGTGCGCGATACGCATCCTCAAGTACCGCTCCATCGCGAATGACCCAATGGGCAATCAGCATTTCCGGGTAGTCAAAAGTGCCGGTAAGAACATTTTCAATGGTGTATCTGTGGGCAACAAGGGCCCGGTCATAGGGGAGGATGGCCTCAACAGTAGGAATCGCGACAGTTTCCTCAAGACGGGCACGGACCTCTACGGCTGTATCCGGGGAGAGGATTTGGTCGTGGGCCGGTTCTTCCGTCGCTGCGGCAGGTGCGGGTACTTTATCATCAACGGCGACCTGAGTTTTGGGGTCATCTATGTACGCCAGAATCAGTTCCAGGCCGGAAAGGGTCCAGACATCCGGGTAGAAGTCGGCCCGCTGATCACCAGTCAGGCGGACCCATGCTTCAATTTGCTGGAAATCCTCGCTGAAGCGACCAATGTGCACGGAAACGTCCGTTCCTCCTCCACCAATCTTGTTGCCGCCGCCTCCGACCTTGTATGGCCCGGTCATGGTCATGAAGCGAGGGTGGTTGGACCAGCGGGGGTGGTAAACTTCATAGCCGTTGATGCCGGGAGCGCTGTTGATGTTCACCTGCCAGCGCCGATCCGTGCCGTACTGGATCATGTCCAGGTTGCGGTGCGCTCCGTCGAACATCCAGAACAGGTTCTGGTCATCGGGCGAGAGGGAAACCCAGCAACCCCGGCCAAGGCGCGTCCAGCCACCATTGGGTAAATGGGCTACACCGGCATCCGACCAGGGAAACATGCCCCCGGCAAGTCTGCCGTCAATGGAGAGTTGAAAGTTGTCCTCGGTTACCGGCGACATGTCCCAGATCAGCTCCGCGGGGGACAATCCATCCAGGGGGATCCGCTCGACCCGGTGATAGGAAGGCGCTCGGTCTTGGGTTTTCTCCGTACCAACAATGACAAATTCGCGGCCGCTTCCAGGCTCGGCCCAAACTTCCAATGCGGTCCCATCGGTCAATTTGGTCAGGTTAGCCCCATCCCAGCCCACGATCATCACCGCACCCTGGTTGCGATCCGTATACACCACGCGATCGCCATGGGGCGTGATCATTGGCTTGGCGTAGTTTGCCGGTTGCTCAAGAATGACCCGCTCCCCACGGCCGTCCCTGGAGTCGAACCCCATCAGGCGCAGCCGGTCGCCACGGGCAAAAGGATCCCCGCCGTCCCCAACGTCCTGGACCCAGGTGACGCGTGTATGGCTGCCGGTAAGGTCTTCGACCTGTTCTCCCAAGGAGCCAGCCGGTGAAGCATGGTTGGCTGTTGAAGGTTCATCTCTATTACGGGAACAGGCCATGAGCAAACTGGATATCAGCACCAGTAGGCAAAGAAAACTGAGCAAACGAAATGCATTGTTTTTTTAAAAAGAGTCGGCTGCATAAAAACACTCCTGATTTGGAGACAAAAAAAAATATCATCCATGCATGGATGCTCGAATCAAGCAAATGGGGAAACGACTTCCCAACACCTTCACTGTAAAATGTGTCAATGAGATTGCAAGGTACGCCTCAGAAAAAACTGCTCAAGGAAGGTTTCATGGGGGGAAACGGGAGGAGGCCGAATGCCCGGTAAGTGAAAGGCGCTCTGGGGAATTGCTCAGGTGCTGGCGAAGTTCCGAAGGAGTGAGAGCGTCGATGAGATAAAGCGGTCTCTGCTTCGTCTCGTTGTATATCCTTCCAAGGTATTCACCGAGAATGCCGATAAAGACCAACTGCACTCCGCCAAGAAAAAGTATCACAACCATCAACGAGGGATATCCTCGCACTGGATCGCCAAAGACCAAGGTCTTGTAGACGACGATGCTGGCGTAAATAAAGGCGAGAAGCGCTGTGGTCAGGCCGAGATATGTGGATATCCGCAAAGGAGTCGTGGAAAAGGACGTAATTCCGTCAAGGGCAAAGTTCCAGAGCTTCCAATAATTCCACTTGGAAACACCGGCACTGCGCGGGTCGCGGGCATACAGGACAGGTTTTGCCGGATAGCCGATCCAGGCAAAAAGTCCTTTCATGAATCTGTTTTGCTCCCGAAGCCGGAGCAAGGCTTGGATAGCTCGACGGCTCATCAGGCGAAAGTCGCCAGTATCCACAGGAATCTGAGTGTCGCTGACGGTCTGGATGCAACGATAGAACCATTTGGAACTGAATCGCTTGAACCAGGATTCACCTTCGCGGGAGGTTCGGACGGCATAAACGACATCATAGCCTTCACGCCAACCAGCGAGGAAATCATGAATCAACTCTGGAGGGTCCTGCAAGTCAGCGTCGATGATCACCACGACATCCCCACAAGCGTGATCAAGCCCCGCAGTCAAGGCAGCCTCTTTGCCGAAATTGCGGGAAAGATTAATTATTGTGATATGTTCGTCAAAACGGCGTAGCCGGTGTAAAACGTCAAGCGTTGCGTCTCGACTTCCATCATTGACATAAATGAATTCGTAGGGGCAACCAGCGTTCTGAAGCACGGCCCGAGTGCGCTCATGGAATTGCGGAAGAACCATCTCCTCGTTGTAAGCCGGGACGATAATGGACACGGTGGGAGTTTGATCGGCCCGTTGTGCGGCGGTACTCTTCAGATGAGCGTGGTGCATGGATGTGGTGGGAAATTTCTGGTTGTTAGGGTAGCATTGCTCGTAAATGGAGATAACGGAAAAAGATCATTCAGTAAGGGCATATTTCGCCTCATTGCAGGGCTGCTGAGTGGCAGCAGCAAAGCGATCAGCGAAATATCCAAAATCGAGCCACGAGGTAGTTGACCACGAGGACCGCACAGGTCGCGATGACCTGGGCCAGGAGGTAATGCAGCCCGACATGCGTCAACAGGCCGACAATGATGACGTTCAGCACCAGGGAAGACGCTGCGGTGATCAGAAATTTCGGCATTGCTTCGCAGTGCCGGCATGTGCTGCGAAATGTGATCCTGCGGTTCAGGACGTAGTTGGTCAACGCCCCGATTGCAGCTCCAATACCCGTTCCGGTCGTCGGTGCCAAGCCAAACCCGGATACCGCAAGAATGAGCGTCAGGTAATGTATACCAGTTCCAATGGCCCCGACTCCGGTAAAGGTCAGAAACTGCCGCAAAAGCTGGTGCAGGGCGGTTCTCGGCGATTCGCCAACAGGCATTCAAGTATTCCAGATTCCCTGAAGAGGATCAACCAGGGCCCATGAGGGAGGCATGAGGGCTTTCCGGAGGGCTGTCCGTCAGGCTGTAAAGAACCTCAACCATGGCCAGTTCGTGCTGGCGCCGGGCCTCGTTCCAGCCCAGTTCACGAGCGGCAATCAAGGAGCATTCCGCCAGTGCGGCAGCACCGGGGTGGCCTCGGGAGCCAAGATCAGTTCTGCGCAGGATCACGTCGGAGAGGGTCTGGGCCATTTCGTGCCGCACGGCATGAACGACCTCAGCCGCGATGACTTCAGTAGAGTCGGGAAGCAGGTGGGCGAGTTCCGGCTGATTCCGGATTATTTCCAGGATGGAACGCAGGGATGTTCCATGATTGCGGGCCATGTTCCGGACGGACTCGGACGGGAGAGAAAGGCCGTCCGCCAGGGTGTGCAGAGATTCCAACTGCTCGAACCCTCCGCCCCAAAGCGGGGTGAAACGGGTCCGCCCGGGCCGGACCGGGGTGTTCAGCCGGGACGGAATCAGATCCACGACCTTTTCGGCGATGTGGCGACAGATGGTGTATTTCACCCCGACAACGCTGACCAGGTTGGCCACGCCGTCGGGCTGATGGTCGCGAATCTGGTAGCGATGCGACGCGGTAACCGTCCCTGGTGCGGAGCGTTCTTCACCCACAGGCCGGAGTCCGCCGAACCAGTAGCGGACGTCCGGCAACGAAAGATTCGCTGGTGGGAAGGCCGTATTGATCTCCTCCAGGAAATCCATGACATCCTGTCTGGTAATCCGGAATGCGCTCGGGTTGCCGTGATAGATGGTGTCCGTGGTGCCGATGAGGGAGAGCCCGCGCCAGGGGGTAACGAAATAGTTGCGTCCTCCCCGACGCAATACCGCGCTGCCATCCATCTGTCGTCCCTCCACGGCAAAGGCCGAAGAGGGGCCCAGGGAGCGTACTGCCAGTTGGATGCCCTTGGAGCGGACAACGTCCCTGGAAGGCGTGGATGTCTCCAGAAGCTTGCTGGTAATGTCCGTCCAGGGCCCGGTCATGTTCACGAAGAAACGACCAGCCACGCGCAGTTCATCTCCGGAGAAACGGTCCCTGACCCGTGCCGCGGCGATCCGGCCGTTTTGACGATCAAAACCGGTGACTTCCAGGTAGTTGGCCAAGGCTGCGCCCGCCTGTGCGGCGGAAAGGGCGAAGGAAAGGGTCAGGCGTTCGGAATTGTACATCTGGGCGTCATAAAACACAGCGCCGCCAGCCAGTCCTTCGGCGGGCAGCCCCGGGAGGCGCTCCAGGCATTCCTTGCGAGAGATGACATGGCCACGTGGGATATGCTGGCGAGGCGGCAAGCCCTGGTTCCGGTCCCAGGAAATGATATCATTGGCCAGAAGTGCCGCGCGCATGGCTTCAGGGCCTTTGATGCCATGGCCGAAGCACGGCAGAATGAATTCCAGGGGATGGACCAGGTGGGGGGCCATGCGCAACATCCAGCGGCGTTCCTGGATGGACACGCGCATCCGGGAGATGTCCAAGTGCTGCAGGTAGCGCAGACCGCCATGGACCAGTTTCAGGGACGCGGCGGATGTTTTGGCTCCAAAATCTTCCTGCTCCACGACAGCGACGCGAAGGCCGCGCAGGGCGGCGTCCCAGGCCGTGCAGAGGCCATATACGCCTCCGCCGATAACCACGACGTCAAACTGCTCACGGCTCAGCCGTTCCAGGTCACGTTTCACGTGAAGCACCGGGAGGCTGGGTTGGAATCCAGCAGGGAGGCGACACGGGGTGTCGTGGTTTCCCGCACTCCCGGATCAGGGCTGCGACGCGGCCTAGGTTTGCTCTGGTGAGCGTTGGCATTATGAAACTTCCCGGGGAGTTGAACCAGCGCATGGAGGGCCTTGGTCCGTGTTGCGCTTCTTGATGGGTTTGGCAGGAATGCCGGCAGCAATCATGTACGCGTCCACATCGCGAGTGACCACGGCCCCGGCACCCACGATGGCATGTTGGCCAATGGTGATGCCGTCGAGTACCTTGACCCCGGCACCCACCCAGCTGCCCTGCTGCATGCGGATGCCATAGGAGGTCCCGCCCTGTTTGTTCACGGCCTCCTGAACGTCTTCGGCATCGTGGTCTCCGCCGATCAGGTAGCTGTAGGCGGCCATCATGCAGTCATCTTCCAGGGTGACCAGGCTTCCGGAATAAATTTCACAGTTGAAGCCGATATTGACGTTTTTTCCCAGGACAATTCGACCGTTCTTGCAACTGAGGATGGAGTTGCGCCCGACAAAGCTGCCGCTACCGATCACAATGCCGGAATCGCCAAAGCCTTTGGCGTCGATCAGGCAGTTGTCGTCAATGATCACATTGTCGCCGATTTCGATATGGCTCGGAGAGCGCAGAACCACGTTGCGTCCGAAGACAACGTTCTTGCCGCACTTTTTGAGCAAACCGGGATAGAGTGCGCGGCGGAGCACTAGGCCGAGGACCCCTGGCAGACCCAGGCAGACCAGATTGACGAGTTCGTACTTGAGCAAGGCAAAGAAACCTGGGCGGCCGACAATCAGATCCTGATACTTCTTGACCTTGGAATCGCCGGACAGGTCTTTTTGCACGCGAACCAGATTGGTATTGCAGGCCCGTTCCGGGCCGCGGTCACGAATTTCAGGCTGCATGGTGCGTTACACCCCCATGACCAGTGTCCTGAGCTTGTCCTTGGCCGGGCCGAGACAGCGGGCCAGGAATTGACCGTAACGGGAGTAATAAATCCTGAGCATCAACGCCTTTTTCATGGAGTGGCCCTTGTAGACGTTGTAGGCGAAGGTTCGGAAGCATCGAATGATTTCCTCGCGGGGAAATTGCGGCATGTCGAGAACGGTGTCCGTGCGACCGATAAAGGCCCCGGAGGTATGCACGGAACCAAGAATGCCATCGTCAAGACACATCTGGGCAAGCTTGGTTCCGGGATACGGCTCGAATATGCCGATAATAACGCTATCAGGATTGATTCTGGCGTTCAATCGGACTGTTTCCTGATGCATTTCCGGAGTTTCCCGTGGAAAGCCGACAATATTGAATGACTTGGTCTTGATCCCGGCCCGACGACAGCAGTCAAAGGCCTGGACAATGGCGTTGTTGTCCATCTTCCGGTTCAGCACTTCGCGACGAAATGTTTCATCCCCGCTTTCAATGCCGATACTGATGCGACGGCAGCCGGCGTCCTTGAGAATCGCGCAGATCTCGTCATTCAAGGTTTCCGGTCGGGCATTGATGTCAAAAGGGTACGTGAATTCCTTTTTGTACGCGATGCAAAATTCGTTCACGAACTGTTTGGAAGCGGTAAAGCAGTCGTCATTGAAATACAGGGCACGGACGTCATATTTCCTGGTGACGTCTCGAATCTCCTCGATACATTTTTCAACGCTGCGAAACCGGACGTACTTGCCTTCCTGCTTGGTGCGCAGCGCATGGTTGCTGCAGAAAGTACAGTTATAGGGGCATCCTCTGGAGAACATGAACAGGGCGGTCTTGAAGTCCGAATCGATGACCGCCTGCATGTCGAACAGCTCGCGGTCGGGGAAAGGGAGTTCATTGAGATCCCGGATGAATGGGCGCGTGGGATTTTTGATTATGGTTCCATCGGGCTTTTTGATCCAGAGATTCTGGATATGGTCGATGGGCGTCCCTTTTTCAAGAGCTTCGGCCAACTCCAGCATGGGGTATTCGCCCTCGCCGACACAGACGGCATCCAGGTTTGGCGTGTCCATTAGGCATTCCGGGTGCAGCGTGGCGTGGTGGGCGCCCAGGACCGTGAACGGGCGCGAAGCGGGCAGGGCCTTCAGCACTGTATAGACATGCGGGTACTGCGGGGAAACGGCGGGGAAAAGCAGCAGTCCGGGATTGTATTCCTCGATGTCTCGGAGCAGTTCATCGGTCTTCAGGTCACTGAACATGTAATGCAGTTTTGTCTCGTGTCCGTGCTGCTTGAGCACCGCGCTGATGCTGCCAATGCCGAACTGATAACTGCGTGCACCGCCGCGGACATTGATGTCGGTATAAACAAAAAGGATTTTCATAAGCGATCTTCTTCGGTGGGGCGGTATGTGGCCTTTGGCAAACGGTGATTCTGCGATATACCGGATGGGTTGGAATTCTCCAGTTGGATGAGAATGTCATCGTAAATCATATTGAGGTTCCGTTCAAAGGCCTCAGGGGAATAGTCGCAGGTGGCCATTGTCTTGGCCGTAGAGGCCAGTTTTTCCCGGTGCGCGGCATCGCTGGACAAGCGGAGCATGCCGGCAGCCATGGATGGCGCATCCGGACGGACGAGTTCGGCCACCTCCGGGGTAAGGACCTGGGTGTGGGTGACCAGATCAGTGGCCAAAATTGGACGGCCCGAGTCCAGATAGGAATAGATTTTCATGGGCGTGTTCTCGCCGCTGATTCGGGGGGAAACCACGGCGTCTGCCTGCTGTAGCAACGGGTGCAGCAGGGCCACGGGCAAATGTCCGGTGAAATGCACCTTTTCGACGATCCCCAGCTTCCGACACCGTTCCTGGTACGCGGCAATGTCCTGCGTCCTGCCGCCGACAATGACCAGGTCCAGTTTTGGGTCCGTTTGCAGGGCCAGGGCCAGGGATTCCAGGAGCAGATCAATGCCTTGGTATCGCTCCAGGTTGCCGACATACATGAAGCAGGTCCCGTTGATGGTGTAGCGACAGCGCAGATCCGGGACAGCTGTTACCGGTTCACCGGGATTATTCTCAAGATGGTCTTTGGGCAGGGAGCAGCTCGATGGGACGGAGAGCATGGAAACGTCGCACAGCACCCGGACATGGGCCGCGCCGCAGGCACGGGCGATGTCGGCCAAGGCATTGCAGACGGGAATGACCATCAAGGCCCTGCGGATGGCCACGCCTTCCAGCCAGCGAAACAAGGGGCCCAGGGGCCTGAGGAGCGGCTTTTTCTGGGTGATCTGTAGCGACATGGACGAGTCCATATCGTAAATAAACGGAATCTTGAAGAGGCTTCGAAAGATCAAGGCCATGAAAACGGATTCTTCCACGGCATGGATCACACGGGGTCGGCGTTTTCGGACAATTCCAAGGGCCTTGGCGAACAGAAAGACATCGCAAACCAGTTTTTTCAACGACAGGCCCGGGGCAATCCCCTTCCCAACCAAAGGCAATTCCGGAATCCGATAGATGGTGACATTTGTATAGTCCCGCTTTTCGCCTTCGGAAAACGTTGCCAGGGCGGTCCGCAGACCGCGCCGGCTGAGGACGCTTAATAGCATATCCACGGCCATGGGCGTGCCCCGCTCCTGGTAAAAGGGGTGCGGAGCGAGCAGAAGAATGTCCAGCGAGGAGTGGGGGGTGTTTTCAGAGGTCATCGTGTTCAATCGGCTCGAATAGTCAATAAACGGTCAGGAGGCCAGGATCAGGGCTCGAAGCGGTATTGCCCGCGATCCGGAATATCTGTCTCGCCCGTGCCCGATGGTGCAACGGGCGGTGCAACCGGTGAGGCAACATGGATTTCAACCTGGCAGATGTTCCAGTTTCGGGCTGAATTGGGATCGGCTATTTCGATCCGGACCGCATCGCCTGAAATGACCTTATCCAGTCGATAGCCCTGGACGATGCGGCCGTAGTCCGGCCGGTTTCCTGCAAAGACAAAAGGCTGCAAGGCATCCGGAACCGTTTCCTTGACCATGGTCCAGCCCTGGTTGGTCCGAACCGAGAAGTTCAGTGCCCTGGCCCGGTCATGGTGATAACAGGTGTAATCGAGAACAATATTGGACAGAAAATGGTCGCCGGTCCATTCGACCTGGACCCATTCGCCGCGTTCCTGGGAGCGTCGATTGCCCCAGCGGGTGGTGGCATCCCCGTCCACAAGAAACCGGGCGTTCTCCGGCTGATGCAGGGCCGTGGCGGTCAGCAAGCCCGGGTCCAGTCGCTGTTCCCGTGGCGGTGCCTGGGGAAGGGAAAAATCGTGGTAGACAATAACGTCACCGAGTTCAACCCTTTGGGCGGTTACGCGCATCTGTTCCATATGCTGTTCAAAGACACTGGGAGTCAGGAAGCGGGCCCGCTCGGTGAGCACGAAGGCTACCCGCTTCGCCTGGTCCACCTCGTCCTTGAAAGGTATCGGCCAGCCTGGGAATCGTTCGTTCATGGGCTGGGCGCAGATGATCTGCTTGTCCGTGAGGAAGGTGACCCGGTAGGCCATCCAGTGCGAGGCGATGCAGTGCTCAAAGCCGTTGTCGCGCAGGTAGGCCAGGGCGGGATCCAGATCCGGGGTGCCCGCCACCCGGGCGGCGTGCTCCGGTTCTTTCCAGGCGTTGATCAGGGCAAATGTGGTAGCGACATTCAGGACAACCACCAACACAACCGCGGTGCCCAGTGCATGGCGAAGCCATTTGCCGGCATTTGCGTAGACGATTCCCACCAGGAATGGAAAGGTGAAGAGGAGCGGGAAAAGATAGCGAAAGGAGTGGCCATGGGCCCGGGAACTCATCAAAAACGCGGCCAGGGTCAGCCAGGCCGTGCCGACGAAGATTTCAGCTCCGCCCAAAACCGGCCAGGTTCCTCGGAACACCTGCGACCCGATTTTCCAGATACTGCATGCCGTGGCCCCAAGCAGAACCAGGCAGAAGAATACGGTCATGGCCAGGGCGAACCCTTCCCCAAAGCCGAGCAGGTTCGTGGTATCCGGAAATGTCGTCGGGTCAACGCCCATGCCGCGGGGCAGGGTGAAGGACAGTGTTGGTGACCAGATGCGCGAGAGCCCCTCGGAGAGGGCCCGGGTTCCGGCCACCGCGGCCTGGGCTCCGGGAAGCAGGTACATGCCGGCCAGGTAGGGAATGAGGCCCAGACCCAGGCCCAGGGCATAGGGCGGCAAGTGCGCGAAGATGCCTTTGCATCCGGCTCGTGTGAGGGCCACGATGCCAATGGGTAGAATCAGGCTCAAAACGACCATGTTGTTGGTAAAGGCCAGGCCACAGAGTGCGCCGATGAGCAAGACAAGGCCGGCACTGCGCAGCGAGGGTCGTGTCGGGATGGCCGTGGCCAGCAGTGCGCTGGCCAGACACATCACCAGCGACGAATTGTTGTGAGGCAGGGAGTAGCCGAGCTGGATCATCAGCAGGTAGGCTGACGGGAAGAGGATCAAGGCTATCATGGGCCACCTGCGGCCTTCCGGAGCCAGCTTCCAGGCAATCCCCATCAGGAGGGCCAGGGTCAATCCCCCGGCAATAAAGGAGAGAAATCGGGCCCCGAAAGCGTTGCGGGGCATGAGCTCGACAAAGGGAGCCATGAGGTAGGATTCCAGCGGAAACTGGTAGGGTTGGGCCATGGCCACCAGGGGCAATTCCCCTTGGAGAATCTGCTTGGCCATCAAAACGACGATGGCCTCGTCCGTGGTCACGGGCAGGTGGTCCAAGCCAGCCTTGGCTACGGCGAAGCGGATGCCCACCGCGGCCAGCAGAAGCACACACAGCGCCAAGCCAGCGATGGCCGCACCGCGACGACTACAACGGGTGAAAATGGAGTTATTCATGGTTGGAATGGCTCTGGTCCTGTTGCCCATGCTCTTTGAGAGGTGGTGTTTTCTTGGCGAACCGCAGCTGGACCGTCTTGAGCAGGACGCTGCCGTAGCTTCGCCGATGGCCGACAATTTGACCGCCGGCATGGGGGGGCTGGTTCTGAAAAAGGTTGCGGAGCAGGTCAGCCGGTGCTTCCGGGGCGAAACGCGTTTTCATGAAGACGGCGAAGGTGCCCACGAGCCGTTCCTCGCCGGGCAAAGGCAAGGGATCTGATCCAGCGGCCACGCCAAAGCCCAATTTCACCGCCAGACGCATCAACCGCGGCAATGGGCCTGGAGCAGGGCGCATCGCGGAGTCTCCCAGAAGCAGGGAATCCGGAGACGATGCGTGCAGGAGGCTGTCGATTGCACGCCCCCGGCTGAAAAGCCATTTTCCTACCGCCCAGGGCACAACGGGGGTACCTCCGGCTGTTTCGATCCGCGTTAGCGTTTCGCGGAGGGAGAGCCTGTCCGGCACCGTGGCATCCATGGCCAGCCCCAGGACCTCCAGGCGTTCTGCAGTGGCCATTTGACGTCCAGGAACGATGTGGATCTCGCCGTGTTCAGCATGGGAGAATGTCACGCACCGGGCGGTTTCACCAAACCTGAGAGTCCAGCCATGGGGCGGAGCGATGCGACCGTGTATGGCCTCCTGGAACCAGTGGCAACCTGCGGATTCGGCCAGATAAAGCACCCGAGCTGGCAGGGGCTGGTTGGCAGCTGCGATGCGCAGTGGTTCGGCGCACCGATCCAAGTTTCGACAGGCATGAACCAGGAACTCTTCGAGGTCGAAGCAGGGGTAAATATGGACGTGCGTATCGGCGATAGTCATGGGCGTAAAGTTGATCTGGGGCAGGGTGAAGGCTGTTTGGGCGGTTGTATTGGAGCAACCAAGGATCATTAAGACGGATGCTCCTGCGTGGATATGCCGGTGGAGGGTTTTGCGGACACTTTGCAGAAACTGTGAAACCGTTTTTGTTTGTGTTCGTTTGGTGGGCAAATGGTAAATTTGCCTTTCTATATCTTTCCATCTAGGATTACAAGAAACGATTCGCTGTGGGCCTGGGTTGACACGGTGTTGCTCCCCCAAGGGCGAATGTGTCCGATTGCCTGCCCATTCCCCGCGCGCACACTCTCGGGCCTGGTAACCTCAACCCTGCTTCCGAAAAAAATGAACCTTATGCCGCCAGATACGCCACCAGATACCATGCACGAAGCTCCAGACATTGAAACCGCCTCCGGCGACTATGCCAAACGCTTTGCCGGGCCGGTGGGGGCCTGGATGCTTCAGGTTCAGGAATCCATTGTTCTGCAGTTGCTGGCCGACGACGCCAAGGCATCCATTCTGGACGTGGGAGGCGGGCATGGGCAGTTGGCGATTCCCCTGTGCGCTCGAGGGTTCTCCGTCACGGTGCACGGCAGCGACCTTGTCTGCGCTGAGCGGATCCAGGCATATCTTCATAAGGGTGGGTGCCGTTTTCTCACCGGAAACATTCTCGAGATGCCCGTGGAGGATCGCGCCTACGACATTGTGCTCTGCTTCCGTTTGCTGACCCACTGCGCCGAGTGGCAGGATCTGACCCGGGAACTGTGCCGGATCGCCAAGCACCGGATCATCATCGACTACCCCACGTCCCAAAGTGTGAACTCCATTGCGCCGGCGCTGTTTTCCGCCAAAAAACGGCTGGAGGGCAACACACGCACCTGGCGTTCCTTCACCCACGCGGAAGTCAAGAAGGTTTTTGCTGAAAATGGTTTTGCTCTGAACAGCCTGCACAAGCAGTTCTTCCTGCCCATGGCCCTGCACCGCACCTTGCGCTTCGCCCCGCTGTCCAGAGTGCTGGAGGGCGTGTGCCGCGGCCTTGGCTTGACCAAAGCCTACGGCTCACCGGTCATCGGGGAATTTATACGGACCTGAAAAAAGGACTCACCATGCAACCCAACGAGCTTCTTGCCCAAACTCCGGTGCTGGTCACCGGAGCCTCCGGTTTTACCGGCAGCCTGCTGGTCAGAAAACTGGTTCAGGCCGGTGCGCAGGTACGGGCCATCGCCCGGGCTTCCTCCCGGATAACGCATCTGGAGGACTTGCCCATCACTTGGTTTCGTGGGGATGTGTTTGACCCGACCACAATTACCCAGGCATGCGAGGGGGTTGAGTACATCATCCACGTGGCCGCGGCGTACAGGCAAGCCAAGGTTTCGGATGACTTCTATCACCAGGTGCATGTGGGCAGCACGCAACTGCTGGCCCGAGCCGTGGCCGATCAAGCAAATTTCCGGCGGTTCGTTCATGTCTCCACGGTCGGGGTGCATGGGCACATCGCCCATCCTCCAGCGGACGAGTCCTACCCTTTCGATCCCGAAGACATGTATCAAAAAACCAAGGCGGACGCGGAAATCTGGATCCGGGAGTTTGCCGATCAGAGCGGCCTCCCCCTGGCAGTTGTTCGACCATGCGCCATTTATGGCCCTGGGGACACCCGGTTGCTGAAGCTGTTTAAACTGGCCGTCGGCCCCGTCTATCCACTGTTAGGCAAGAGCAAAAGCCTCTACCACCTGATCCACGTCGAGGATCTCGCCGAGATCATGATCCAGGCTGCGATCCATCCGGCGGCCCAGGGCCAGGTGTTCATCGCCGGCAACCCCCAGGCCGTTACCCTGGAGCAGATGGGCCGCATCGTGGCCGAGACCTTCGGCAAAAAACTGCGTGTGGTTCGCCTTCCGGCCTGGCCGTTTTTCGCTCTGGCCGCGGTGTGCGAGACGGTTTGCAAGCCTTTGGGCATTGAGCCTCCGCTCTACAAGCGAAGGGTGGCCTTCTACACCAAGGACCGCTCCTTTGATACGCGCAAGTTGCGCGATGTTTTGGGGTATCAGGTGAAATGGTCTGAAGAGAAAGGTTTGGCCGAAACCGCGCGCTGGTATCGCGATCACGGCTTGTTGCGGGTTTGACCTTCTCCCACGTTGTGTTGTTCAGCGGAGCCCAGAGCCGATGCCGTCGCCAGTAGCCCATGCCGCCGCGGGAGTCGCCACCTACCTCGCCGTTGTTGACCGTGCCCCCTTGCCGTGGACGACACGGGCAACGTTTCTGGGGGCCTGCGTCTTCCTGGCGGTCTTTCCGGACCTGGATTTTCTTCCAGGGCTCATTGTCGGCGTTCCGAACCAGTTCCATCAAGGTCCAAGCCACAGCCTGCTGGTGGTGGCCCTGGTCTGGCTTGCGGTGCTTGCCCTGCTCTCTGTCCGGCGTCGGACCTGGCTTCGGGGGCTTTCTCGCCAAACGGTATTGCTGGGCACCGCCGTGGCGGCATTCTCGCATCCGTTTCTGGATTATTTCAGCATCGGCAACGGCATCCCGTTGTTCTGGCCCGTGGATTCCAGCACCTATGCATCGCCCTGGCCTCTGTTCCTGAACGTGACCCGGGACAACGTTCCTGGAACGGCCTTCTTTCTCAGCCTTTTCAGCCTGCACAATCTGTTGGCGCTTTCTCGCGAACTTCTTTTCAGCGTTGCACTGCTGACCCTGGTCGCCGGTCTGCGCCAATACCAACAACCCGCCTGGGCCTGGGTGCTCTCAGGTCTCGTGCTGATCATGGTTCTGGTGCTGGTCGAGCCGGGTTGGACGACGGCTGCGTTTTGAAACGCTCCACGCAGCGTAGAGCCCCAGAAAACCCAGCAAAATCAGCAAGTCATAACTTCCTTTTCCGCCACCGACCACGCAGCCTCCACCACCTGAAGAGCCGGAGTCTTCCTTCAATGTGTCGAAGAAGGTTTTCGCAAGCAGAAAATAGCCGTCCTTGTTCGGATGAATCCCATTGTCGCTGATGAGTGATGCATCCCAGTCAAAAGCCTCTTCCAGGTCAACCAGAAGGATGCCCTCTTCCGTGGCCATCCCACGAATTCGTTGATTCAAATCCATGACAGCACGGGTTTTCCAACCCCGAGGCCCGAAGACCGGAGTCAAGGTGGCGACGACCGGAACGGTTTGGTTTGCCTTTGCCGCGCGAACCATGGATCGCAGGCTTTCAAGGATATCCGCGTTGCCCCGCTCTCCGATATCGTTCACGCCGTAGAGGATGAGCAGATAGCCTGGCTTGTACCGCTGCAAAAGGCCGTTCACCCGGGCTTCGCCCAACGTGCTTCGGCTACCGGAGACACCCTCATTGATCACGGTTTTGCCAAGTAGGTGTTGCAATACCACAGGGTAAGAATCCCCAGACCCGACCCCTGCTCCGAAAGTGATGCTGTCGCCCATGCAAAGATAGACATCCGGGTTATTTTCGCCGAAATCAAAGCCCTGGCTCGGAGTGATCGCGGCCGGTTCTCTTCCGGGCAGGGCACCCTGTGCGCTCAGCGGGAGAATGCTCAAACAACAGACCAGCAGAAAGAAAAAAGCAGGCTGTTTGAGGCAACCAAGGCGATGCGGAGCACAGGAGATGGGGGACATGGCAGTTTCCTCGTTTTAAGGTGGCTATGGGATGAACCTGGAGTGGGGCTTGGAGTGATCGGCTTGTTTTTACCTTGGGCTGTTGCACTGCAATTTCATGAAGGATCAGCTGAAGTCATCGTCGCGAAGCGGCTGGGAAAGTGCCTAGTCTAGAGCGTGACGGAGTATCCTGGCTGACCCCTGTAACAGATTGGTGGGGTGTACATAACTGTTTGCGCTACTAAGAAACAGAACAAAACGTGCTGATCCAGGGTAACACTTTCT